>JAZODR010000032.1:0-19139 GCA_045597125.1 Eubacteriales bacterium
CGTAACAAGTATTGCCGGGATAAGCGTAAAGGGATACCAAATGTTGATATTCAATAAAAGCAAAATCGTCAAAATCAAAGCCACACCAAAAGAAATTAAAAACTTATAGCGGGAAAGGTTGGTTTTAGATAATAAAATAGGCACAAATAACAGTTCATACCCGATTAAAACACCAATGCAACAGGTTAAAAGCCAAGATAAACCTCCCGTATACATTGCGCAAGTAAACAAAAGAAAACAAATGGATAGATAAGTTGAAACTGAAAAAGCAATTAATTTATTCGATTCAAAAAAGCAAGTAATGTTTGGCACGAATGTATAGGCACAAAGTAGTGCGGCCATCACAATAAAGAACCAAGACAGTGTGTGGTTTAATGCAAGATTGCAGATAAAGCAGGTCAAAAGCGTAACCGCATAAGATATTGTCGGAATCCAAAACCATATGCCGCGAATGATACGGAATTTCCGCGCTTCGTGTTTCAGTCTTCTTGTGTCAGTGTCAATTGAGGCGGTAATCAATTCGTGTTCGCTTATATCAAGGACACGGCAAATATCGGAAATCAAAGTAATATCGGGATATGACACACCTCGTTCCCATTTGCTCACCGCACCCTCGGTAACAAACAGCATTTCTGCCAAATCCTTTTGTGAGTAATTTTTCTCAGTTCGTTTGGCTTTTATAAACGAGCCGAATGTTTTTTTATCAGTCATATCGGTTCACCTCCGCCCATCATTCTACGGCAAGCAAGCTTAGCCGTCAAAGGACTGTCAAGCCACCCCCCATTTTTGATATGGTGGAGTTAAATTCAAGTATTTCTAACAGGTCGACCTATTCTTATTTATCGAACTGATTATACCATAAAACAGAAAAGAATTAAAGAATTTATTTGTAACTTTATTCAACATCTTTCCTATATGTTTGGTTGGTCGGAAGGAACTATTGCTTTTTACGTCCTTTTGTGCTATACTATCTACATCAAAGGTTTTTGCATCGAAAAAGGGCAAAAATCACAAAAAACGGTGAAAATGTAAAATGCTCAAAAACCCTTATGTATCAAGGGTTTTTGGGCATCTTTTTGATTTGGTAAGAACGGTGATGCCCTGCGCATTGCCCAGGACCGCCTGGACGAAAAGAATTTCTACGCATTTAATCCCTCCTTCGACAAATCCTGCATTTGTTAAAAAAAGAGCCCAATCGGGCTCTCTTTTTATTTGATTTCTTGTTCCAATTCCCTGAACAGAGAATAAGAGAAAAATTCTTCTACCGAAATTCCAAGTCCGTCGCACAACTTCTTGATGGTAACAATACCAATATTTTTGGCTTTTTGGTTTACAATATCATTAACCGTTGACTGAGTCACAGCAGAAAGGGTGCATAGCTTATTCACAGTTATATTCCGTTCTTCACATAAGGACAAAATTCTTTTCGAAACTGCCTCCGAAATATTCATGCTACCACCTCCCTCTGGTAGCATTATATAATAAACAAAACAAAAAAGTTGTCGCCAAACCGTTGACTTTTTATGTGAAGCATGATATAAGTAATTTATCCTACATAAATCACTACTTACAAACATAAGCAAAATAAAAAGAGGTTTTTCCTGCGGGAAAAACCTCTTTTTATTTTAGGCAAAAATATCAATTTTCGGAAGATCAACAGGCTCGGCATCCACCCAATTATCAAAATGAGTAACGGAAGCCATCAATCTGTCTTCCACCTCAAACTTTATCTCGGAAATGCGAGGTGCCTCATACATTTTTTTCACTTAACAATCTCCTTTAATTAGTCATTCCAGATGGGATTGCCCAGTGCAATAATAGGCTGCTCCTCAATTAACTCATCCAGCACCTCGATGCGGTAGAATTTAGCGCTCTCGTCTGCATCCAAGGAAAAATAGGTGGTCTTGGAACCATCAATGACACAAGTAAATGCAATACCCTTATCGGTAATCACATTCACTCTGTATGCACGATTCTTCGCAAGATAATTATCATAAATATCGCCCACAGAGAAAATCAATTTCTTACCTGCAAAGTCAGTATGACCGCCCATCTTAGCTTCGCCGAGAGTCATACGGATTCCCGCAAAGCCTGCAGTAAAGTCGCCATTTGCAAACTTCTCCAGATAAACGTCGTCCTTTTTCTCCTCAGAGTAAACGGTATCAAGTGCCACGCTGATGTCGTTATTCAGGTCATGGATATCAGAACCGGACGTTGCCCACAAACGCTTACCCTGTGCAAGAAGATCACACCAAAGCTTGTAATTATCCTTGGTATCCTGACCCGTAATGGAGCCGTAGTAACCGTAAAATACCTCAAGGCCGGTATAATCTGCAAAATAGTAATCCAGAGGATATTCGGACTTCATCTGCTGCTTGGGATGCACGTTATACCAGAAGCCACCCTTGGATTTAACTGCAGCAATCAATTCCTGCATTCTTGCGGTAGTAAGTTCAGGATAAATGAAAGTACCTTTATTGTACTCAATACCATTTTTTCCGCCGGTATATTCAAACTCCGGAAATTCCTCCAAAATCTCCAAAAGATCCGTGGGATCCGGGAAAATCATATTATAGTGGATAGAATTATCGGTAGCAGTGGTATTGTCGATGATATAGCTTGCGGGCTCGGTACCACCGATAAACAGGGTATCGTCCCAATCATCCTCGTACATATGGTAAACCTGCTTATGATTGAGGAAAGCGACAAAATCCAGATTCTTTTCCTCCATCATCACCTTCCACTCGGCAAGTGTATTTTTTCCGTCATGAGTAACACCGGCCATAGGATGACAATGGATATCACCGTAATAAACATTTCTTCCGGCATAAGCCTCATTCAAGATTGCAATTTCTTCTTCACTTGCATTATTAAGAAGAGGCGTGGACCTTGCCATAGTAGAGGTTGCCTGGATATAAGACAGGAGAGAGTATGCAAGCTTGTTCTCTGCTCCGTACTCCGTGGCAAAGGAATCCAAACGTTCAAACATAGTAAGGCAATTCTTGCCGTTTTTGTCAAAAATTTCAAGGCTGAACTCTTTGCCCATTCCATAAGCAGAAAAATACATATCTACGGTGACGGAGGATCCATCCACCTTAATCGCAGCAAGATTTGTAACATCACGGCCATTCACCTTTACCAAAAGACCCTGTGCATCCGCGGCATTTTCCACAGTACCGCCAAGACGAATGCCAACCGCACTGCTCATAAGCAGATTCTTCTGTTCAAAGGTTACCAAAGCCTCTTGGTCACGGGTAGGAGTCTTACGCTCATAAATAACCGCATCGGGAGTCAACGCATAAGGAAGATCCTCTCCCTTTGCCGCTTTGGACATATTCACAATAGCCTTTGCCATTGTGACCCAATTCTCATTCCCATCCCACGCAGTAACGGCAGAATTTGCCAAAGTAGCAATAGATAAAGTACCATTCACCCAAAGCCCCTTAATATTGACCGTAATAGGCGTATCAAATTGAGAGATACCCAAAGCTTTAAGATTCAAGGTGTAATATTCAAATTCAGTTAAATCCACCAAATGCTTCAGATCGGATTTTGTGCCCTCTGCCAAAACAGAGCCATCAGGCAAAGTAAAGGAATAGGTAAAATCTTCAACGGCATCCACCGCATCCTTGGAAAGCTGGAACTTAAGAGCAATACGATCGGTGAGAACCATAGCTGCACCCATCGGCAACGGTGCACCGCAAATCTCGATGATCTCGCCGTTTTCACCGAGAACGGTTTCAAAGCAGCCGGAGGCTCCTTTTTTGGTAGAAACGTTCACGGTTGCGCTATGACCTTCGGGAAGAATTAGGTAAGTTGCATTCTTCCACTTATTAATCTGCTCCACGTTCACCTCCCCTTCAATGGAGGTAGCCTTCAAAAAGTTTTGAGCATCCAAAAGAATCTTATGCTCGCCGCCCTTTATTGCATACTTTTCAGCAGCGAAACGAGATTCAAGTTTTTTATCAAAGAACACGTCGCCGCACTTTGGCTGAATATTAACGGAAGCAGTACCTACGATTCTGGATTCCACCGGCTGTTCGCTGGTAGGATAAATATTGCCGTAAAAAGCACCGCCGTAAAGATTGACATTCACGGAAGCGCCGGCTTCAATGGCTGTACCCTTATTGTTGCCGCTTGCACCGCCATAGTTTCCAAGACCGTAGATATCGCCGCGGAAAACACCGCCTTCAACATTCAATTCAACCTTGTATTGAACGCGCTGTTTAGCCACCTGATTGACAGAATACCCAAAGCAGGTTACATAAACATTGTGCAAAAATTCGCCGCCCGTAACGGTCATAATAATAGGATATTTGATGGCATTTGTTTCACGGTTGCCCGCGGTAACCTCGCTTTCGAAGGTACCTCCGCTAACCTCGCTTTGTATAGCACCGTTAATCGTTCCTCCATAGCTTCCGCCACCGTAGAAACGGAAATGGAAAACACCGCCCTCGATAACGTTGGAAACCACCACTTTATCTTTTTCCGTTCCGTCATTGGTGCCCAAAGTACCCTTGTAGGTACCACCATTGAAAATACCCATTTCAGATGTTCCGAATTCACCTGCTTGAACGGTGGTAGTAACGGTACCTGTAATCGCGCCCCTGGAAGTGCCGCCGATAAAGCAGTAACCGTTGACGTCTGACATCGCATAAGTTACGGAATCATAAGTAAATGTTTCGCCGGAAGGATTTAAAAACTTAGGTGCTTCGCCGTTTTCATCAGCATAAATATTGTTGACTACCGCACCGGTGGTTCCTTCCGTGGCATTTGTTCCATGTGCACCAAAAAAGCCTTTAGTAAATGTTACGAGACCACTCAGCTGATTGGTAACCGTACCGGAAATAGCAGCGTTACAAGCACCACCGAAGACGGGTTTGTTAAAGGTGCCACCGAAAATGGTGTTAATAACGTCGCCATTCACTGAAGAAGTAACACCCGCGCCCATAAAGAAGTTATTAAAAGTACCGCCGGAGATATCATTTTTAACAGTCGTTATTGTAGCTTGGCCGCCTGCACCCATAAATAAACCGTTAAAGGTGCCGCCGGACACAACGTTTTTGATGCTGGAATTAGTTCCCAGTGCACCACCGCCGTAGAAATCAGAATTAAAGGTGCCACCCTTGATGGTATTGGTAATCGCAGTCACTTTAACATTGGCAGCAGCGCCACCATAAAAAGCACCGTTGAAAATACCGCCGCTCACCGTGGTTTGAATATAAACGTTAATATCCTTGTTGTTTGCACCATACACGTTCCCGTTAAAGGTACCGCCGGAAATATCAAGAGTTACTCTCTGTACCGCGGAATCGCAAACAGCATAAAACGCACCGTTGAACACAGGGTCCTTATCCGCGCCTTTTTCATTAGGCTTCACATTGATTGCAATATCACCGTGCCGTACAGACGTGCCGCTTTCATTTTTTGCCGCGCCGTGAGTGCCGCGGAACAAACCGGCAAAAGTACCGCCGGAAATATCCACAATGCTTTCACCTTCCACTCTCGCAGAAGGATGAGCATAAAAGCCGCTGGCAGTGTCTTGGAAATCACCTCCGGTAATCTTCAAACAAAAATCCTCGGTTACTACATTTTCTTCAAATCCGCACTGGAAGTAACCCTTGAAAATACCGCCGTTAATTTCTATGTTAAAATTACCGTTAATCTGAGCTGTATGAATCAGTCTGACAGAACTCGAGACTTGTCCCCCGTTGAAAATAACGGTGACGTCTCCGGTATATTGTGCTCTGTCAGCATATAAATCATTTTTGTTGTAAGTACCACAGCCAACAACAGATGCCAAATTGCCGCTTTCTACTCTCTGAATAGATTCGGCAACGGGATTGGTACCGCGACGACCGCGAAAATATCCTATCTCGCCGCCATCAAGAACAAGCTCTGCGCTGGTGTCCTCGGGAATCACGGTAACGCCGTCGTAAGTGTCCCAACCGTCACTATCCATAACCGCACAAATATTGGGGGCATTATTACTGTGCACGTATTTAAAACCGGTTCCAAAGGTCATAGTAGTCCTGATTTTATCGTTCAGGTCATCATTTGCTTGAATCTCGTCTGCCGTCCAGCCATCAAATACACGGGCTGTAAAAGTATCGGCAGCAAAAATGCCGTTGGTACCGGAACCGGTAGCAACATTTTCAAATTTTACCTGACCGGACCCTGCATAAATATGGGTATTATTTGAAGCATCACCGATAGGGAAAGTTAAATTTTTGAAGGTATAGCTGTTGGCACAAGCAACCTTCGTATCGGTAGTAATATTCAGTGTAAATTCGGTGCGATCGGAAGAGCCTTGAATGGTAATGGGCAATCTGGTTCCGTCAGCACGGAAAATGGTCTTCTGTCCGAAGGCAATCCCGCCTGCATAAGCCGTTCCGGATGCACTATGAGAAATGCTCTCCGATGCAAGTTTTGATGGATCTACCGTAATAACAAGACTTTCATCTTCTGCCCAGGTTTCTCCCTGTGCCGCGGTCAAAGCCTCGTAAATGGACGTATAGTCGGTACCATCTACCTTCCATTCCTTTACGCCATCCGTAGCAGAAGTACCCATGATAAGTACGCCTACAATACAAACGCAAAGTAAAACAAACGCAAAAAGCACAGACCAAAGTTTTACCCCTTTCATATCATTCCCTCCTTTTTTCTGTCTAAAACCAAAATAAATTTTTATCTATTACAAATATTATATATTAACGGTTTTGCAGTGTCAATCTTGGATTTATATTGATTTTACATATAAGCTATAACAAGCAAATTACTTTTTGGCAAACTTGTTTTTTCCTGGAATTTATGTATAATAATACAGAGAAGATCCCGTAAGAAAGGCTGATAACACAAATGAAAATTCTCGTAATTTTTACCGGTGGCACCATTGGCAGCACCGTTCACGATGGCTGGATTGCGCCCGACGAAGCTACGCGCTACACTTTGATTCATAACTTCATAAAAAATAACGGAGATGAAATCGACTTTGAAACCTGTACACCTTTTTCCATTTTGAGTGAAACCCTTTCCGCAAAAACACTGAAAATCCTGGTAGATCGGGTTTGTTCTGCCATAACAAAAGACTTTAACGGGATCATCGTCACTCACGGAACCGACACACTACAATTCTCCGCCGCTGCTTTGGCATATACCACGGGCAACGACTGTATTCCTACGATTTTGGTATCCTCCAATTTTCCGCTGGATGATCCCCGTTCCAACGGAAATGCAAATTTCAAAGCCGCCGTTAATTTCATCCGCGGCAAAAAGGGTCGCGGCGTGTTTATCGCCTATCAGAACCAAGGAGCACCCGTTGAATTTCACAATGCCCTTGCCGTGGCCGATCATATAGAAGCAGATGACGCGATTTTCAGTCTTTACGGAAACGTGTATGCAAAAGAAACTAGGGGAGATATTTGCGTATTAGGCAAATCCTTCCCCTGCGAAAAGCTTCCTGCAAAATTTGCCGAAAATTCTCGCATTCTCACCATAAAATTACATCCCGCCGACGGTTATACCTACGCACCGGAAAATTATCGTGCGGTGATTTTACGCCCCTACCATTCGGGTACGCTGAACACCGCCTCCGAAACCTTTATCGCTTTTTGCAACCGCGCGAAAAATGCCGGAATTCCCCTGTACGCGGTCAATATTCAAGGCGAAAAAACTTATGCAAGTTCTAAATTCTTTGATAAACTGGGAATCATCCCACTGCTGAACACCACATTTACAGCAGCATATATAAAGCTCTGGATAGAGCATAGTTAAAAAAACAGCAGACTATGTCTGCTGTTTTTTTATATATCCAGCCATCGAAAGAAACGGTCAATCAACTCCTTAAGAAAAGCACGGAATTTTTCCAGAAGAGAATCCGAAAAAACAGTTTCTTCCTTCTGTGCAGGTTCGGGTTCAGGTACAGAAACCACAGGCTCAATCCACGCAATACCAAGAGTAGCAAGAATTCCCTTTGCCAAAGCAACACCCATTGCCTTTTGCTCCGCTTCGGTGTCGATAATCTGCATATCAACTCTATTATCAACAAAAGCACATTCTACGATAACGGCAGGACAAACGGTTTCCCGTATAAAACCGTAATAATCTCTTCCCGCTGAATTCTTGCGCGTCTTAACTCCTCGGCTGTTCTGCCCGGTAAGAGTAATCTGGCGCAAAATATTTTCAGCAAGTGTCTTACCCTTGCCGCCACCGTGATGATAATAGGCTTCCGCTCCGTCGCCGCCGCCGGCGTTGTTGTGAATATCTACTGCAAAATCGGGTGCGAAGGCATTACACTCTTTTATTTCCTCAGTCAAGGAATCGTTTTCATCGGTAGTGCGGCTCATCAAGGTAACGACACCGTGGCGCACCAACTCCTCGTTACAGGAAAGGGCAATGGAAAGATTTAAATCTTTTTCTTTAAAACCGTTTGCAACGGCACCGGGGTCACTTCCTCCATGTCCTACGCCTAAAAATACCTTTGCCATTTTTTACTCCTCCTCAAATTCATCGGTTGCAGGAGCAGGACATTCAGTAGCGATTTTTTCCGCCTGTCCCTGCGAAATTAAACCTTTAAGATAATAATTTGCGGTCAGCTCAGTGACTTTAGAAAAAGGAGTTTGTCCCTTTTTAAAGCCATCCACAATACCGCTTACCACCCATTGAGAAAAATCAAACATTATAAAGTACCTCCTATTGTAATAATTGCTTGTGTAAGTTCCGCAAAAGCCTTGTTCAAATCTCGATTATACTCTGCCGTAATGGTTACGCCTTCGGTATCGGTCATAAGAGTAGTTGCGGGATATAGACTTGTTACACCCTCAACAGTTCCTTCTGATTTGGGTTTACTACAAGAAATAGGCTCTTTGTAAGGCTCGTATTCCGTGGCGGTTGGACCAACTTCAAGTTGCGGGCTTACAATGAAGTCTTTGTATTCTTGCTTCGTGTTCACTTGAAGAAGAAAACCTCTAAACACATACCCTTCCTTCCATTCAAAAGAACCTTGTTCATACTTTTCAGTTCCGGTTTCGTCATAGTGAACGCAATAAAAGTTACAACCGCTTCCCCTCAAATCAGTAATGGCATAAGTCTGTCCGTTCAAAAATGCCATATCTCGATTCAACCAAATGCCGGGTGTTCCGCTTGTTAGCGTTCCGTCTATTTTGATTTTGCCGTCTCCCAAATCGGTAAATAGCACATCTCCCACTTGCTTAACGCCATTGGTGAAACCTGCGGAAGTGTACGGATAAGGCAAAAGGTTCTTTCCGCACTTGGTCAATTTTACAGTGGAAAAATCGGTGATTGTATCACTCTCCAATTTCACACTGATATTATGCTCCAAAGGGGATACGTCGGTCATTGCTACAACCGCACCCTCTTTTTTTCCTTTCAAAGCATTTGCAGTTCCGTTAGAAACAACTTTATTCTGAATGGGCTTTTCGCTTGTTGCGCTGAAAGCACCGTCGATGATCTTAGTCTTAGGAATGGCATCGTTAAGCAATGGATCATCATCTTTCAGCAAATACATCAATTTGAATGCGTCATCTAAATCCACCTTGCCGTCGCCGTTTACATCGGGGTCACTCCACCATGACAACTTATAAAGTTTAGGAAAATTCACATAATTTATTAACAGCTCGGAGTCTTCCTCATTAACTACGCCGTCACCGTTGAAATCAAACTTATAATAGGTAAAAGAATCTCCTTTGTCGCCTTTGTCACCTTTTATTCCCTGCTCACCGCGTTCTCCAATAGGTCCTTGGGGACCGATAACGTTTCCTGCGCAAAGCTCGATTTCATTTTTCTTTTTCAAAATCAAATCTCCCACTTCATTAACAAAAGCACTTTGCACAAAATTTTGCTCAAGATTTTCAATTTCATTGTAAAGAGCACGAGAACTAACGGGATTTTCACTTTCCGGAAGCACCGCCGACTCGATCACAAGACCCGGGATTTCCCCGCCGTCGCGGGACAATTGTGTTTGCAAGTCAGATTCGGGATATTTGATCTCCAGAATCACACGAGAGCTTTTAGCAATTTCCACAAGCTCTTCCCCCTCCTTGCGATAAGCGGCCGCATGAACGGTAACACGAGGTGAAAGCATTACGTGCTTAGGTAGCATAGCACAAATAACATTTTCCTCCGGCAAAAGGGGCGCCGAAAAGATAACCTCATCATTTTTTTCCGTTTCAAACACCATATAATAAATTGCGTCAGACGCAAGAAGCCGATCCGGCAAGCACAAGCTAAGACTTGTTGCATTGTGCTCTCCCTCAAAGCCGCCGAAGGCACTTTGAGGGAAATAAGAATCTTGCGTCAAATCAAACTGTATTTCTCTCATTGTTCTCTCCTTTTCTTATTGAATCAAGTCCCATTCCTTGGTCATCTGTCGATAAAGGGCATCCACGTA
Source organism: Eubacteriales bacterium (assembly GCA_045597125.1). Taxonomy (GTDB): domain Bacteria; phylum Bacillota; class Clostridia; order Oscillospirales; family SIG627; genus RGIG5579. The sequence continues at coordinate 10,409 of JAZODR010000032.1, forward strand.
GGAATTTCCTCCCCTCTTTCTGTAAAGATCATGTAAAGAGGAGGCATCCTCCAATTCATATGCGTGGATTTTTCTTTCCTTTGCCCTGCGGAAATAAATTCCCGTAATCAGATCCCGCAGCACACAAAGATCCACCTCTTTTTGCAAGGCAAGTTCTTCCCGTAGAGAAGCATCTTGTTTCATATGTTCCTCCAAAAGAAGTCTGATTGCTCTTACCTCGCCCTCCATTTCATCTCCGTGAAAAAGTTTCTTCTTCAGTTTATTCCGCAAAGCAGGAACCGTGACAGTAACAAGGGTTCCAAAACTGATGAGAACACCAAAAAAGCTGCCTAAAAAGCCTAAATGATTCATTTTTTCTCAAAAGCCCCCTTCGCCTCGGAAAGCGCCGCCTCCAACACAACACGAAGCTCCTGTGAACTAATGCGGATACCCCTGCGGGACAATAGCTTTTCTCCCATGGAAAGTGCCTTTTCCAGCTTTTCCTTGCCACTTTTATTTTTATACATTTGCTCCACGGCAAGGACACAGGTGGCAGCAACATTGCGCACACTTTCATCCTGAATCTTCTCGCGCCAAAAATTCCCCAAAAGAGTTCCTATGCGAGAAGCCAGAAAAGTCAAAGCCACGCCTAAGATTGCAAGGATTCCCTCACTTAAAATTTCCATAATCCATTCCATTTTCTACTCCTTACTTGTTTTACGGGTACGGCAGGATAATACACGAAGGAAGTACTGACACGCAATGACAAAAGCACGTACCAAGATTCTCGGAACGTGCTTTTTTTCTAAAATTATTGTGTTTTTATTTTTTTTGTGATAAAATTTTGAAAAAATATGCGAGGTAAATTCGTGTGAAAATATTGCTTTTTGACTTAGACGGAACTTTGATGGATACCCTGCAGGACATTACCGATTCGGTAAACTTTGCAATGAAACAAAAAAACTTTAAAAAGCGCACTCCCGAAGAAGTGCGCAACGCGGTTGGCAACGGTGTCGTAAAGCTCATTGAAAATCTACTCCCTCAAGAGAGCGCCGAAACAAAAGAGAAAATTCTTGAAATCTTTCGCCCTTATTACAATCTCCATGCTATGGACAAAAGCCGTCCCTACCATGGTCTTTCCACCGTATTGGAAAAATTACAGGCGGAAGGATATGTATGCGGAATTGTTTCCAATAAGCCCCATCCGGCAACCTCTGAAATTGGCAAACGATTCTTCCCCTCCTTCCCTCTGGCCTTAGGTCAGCGGGAAGACATCCCCCGCAAGCCGAATTCCGCTCCCATTGAATTTGCTCTAAAGACTCTGGGTGGAAAAAAAGAAAAATGTATTTACATCGGGGATTCCGAAGTAGATGTGCAAACCGCAAAAAATTCCGATGTAGCTTGTATCGCGGTCACATGGGGCTTCCGAGACGAAGACGTGCTTCGCCGGGCAGGAGCAAAGCACTTTGCCCATTCCCCCGAAGAGCTTTATGAAAGGATCCGCGAAATTTTATGATAAACATTATATTTATTTGCCACGGCAGTATTTGAACATAGCCAAAAAACACCCATCTATGCCACGCTATACCACGATTTGCAAGGAGCTTTGTAAATCTTACTACTTTTTTACTACTTTTGAAAATTAACTAAAAAGCCCTGAATATGACATGAAAGCCGACAGGCACGGAGCAAAATCCGTGCCTGTTTTTTACTGTTTTAATAAAAATTTGTTTATAAATTTTATTGTATCCTTATATCTGCTAATTTCGGCCATATCACAGTCGCCGTAAATAGGCGGTATCATAATTTGATTACCAATAATCGCAATGTTTATTATACCCTCGACTCTTGTCAAATTACGATTGGCGTTTTGGGAAACAAATTTATACAATGTATCATTTAGAGTTTCTGTATATATGATATTAAACCGCATCATTTTTCCTGCTTCAAATCGGTTAACCCAAGGGAATATTTTTAATTCTTTGTTTGCTTTTTTGTTAATTCGGTCTTTTGAGTTATCAAAATCTTTTTTGTTAAAATCAGCAGTTTTATATAATATTGTTCTCAACTTAAATATTTTATTTAACCTGAAGAATAACACATCTTCAGATGTGGAAAGTTTATTTTCCTCATCAGTGAAATTTTCAAATACAGCAACTATTTCTTCAAAAGAAAGGTTGTGCTCTGTTTTAAAAACAACTGGTTTGCCATTCGTTTCTCTCAATTCTTTTTTAGAGATATGATTGCAATATATTAAATACGTAATGCTAACAATAGCAATAACAAAAAAGACAATAGCAATAATCGAAGGAACAAATAAAAATAAAATTCCAAAACCAATGGAAATAATAGCAAATAGTATTGCAATAAGTGAAAGGACAGCTCTATTTTGTAATTTCTTAATATGTAAATTAAGTTCGTTGTTCAATTAAATCCCTCCAAAATTCAAGCTTATTGACGTTTACATTATATCATATTCTGCTACAAATATCAATACGCGCTTCAGGATTGATGTTTGTGTTCTATATTGTTTTTGTAAAACAAAAGCGATATTAGGGGTGCAGGGGTATGCCCTTGCCACAACGAACAAAGCAGAGCTTTGTCTAGTGTGTTAGACTTTGCTTGTAGTGTTGACACACTTGCAAAGTTGACGAGTGCCGTATATACGCTTTCGGCAACGAGGAAAATTTGCAAGTGTCAACGAAACCGATAACCAACGGAACGGCATTTGTCGTGCGGTTGAATTATCGGTTGAGTGGCAAAACACGGAAAGCAAAAGTCTGACACACGCCCCCCGATTGCTCAAACAAGGAGATTCCTATGGCATACTGTATAATGAGAGTTGAAAAGCGCAAACGTTCAGCCCTTTACGGCTTACAAATTGAAGCTAACCGAACTTCCGAAGATTTTAAGAAAGGCAGAGATTTTGCCGCTTCGGACATAAATTGGGATTTTACCGATTTTAATATATTTTTGGTAAAAGCAGATAATTGGGGCAAAGCCGTAACAAAAGCACTTGAAGAAGCGAAAGTCCAAGAAAGGAAAAATAGCGTTGTTGTCCTTGAGGGGTTTTATGGTGCTTCTCCCGAATGGTTTGCTGATAAAAGTTTGGAAGAAATTGTATCATATTTCAAAGATTGTCTTGCATACCACGAGAAAACATACGGCAAGGTGATAAATGCGGTTATCCACTTTGATGAGGCAACACCGCATCTTTCTGTAGTAAGTCCGAGCATTTTGCAGAGTGATGGACAAAATCGTTTATCTGCACGTGATATTATGGGGGGTCGTGCCGACTACCGCCGCCGACAAGACGAATTTTATGAGCAAGTCGGCAAGCCGCGAGGTATGGAGCGAGGTGAAACGCACGATCCTGAACATATCCGAGAGCATTTATCGGTGCAAGAATACAAGAAAAACACTAATTTATTAGAGATTGAAGGTCTTGAGCAACAAGCAGAGGTGTTACGTAAAGAGTGCAAGAAACTCACCTTTAAAAATCAAAAACTACAAGAAATGAATAATATTCTTGCCGACCAAATCGAGCAACCGTTCATACAATATTGCATGTTCGAGTTTATCAAAAAAGCCAAAGTTCGTGGTGAAAACGGCGAGGTCAAGCACGTTATAGACGGTTTTAACAGTTATATGGGTAGGAACTTTGAACAGTTGCGCGCCTCTTGGGAAGCGCAGTTCGAAGCACAAGAACTAGGCGTTTTTGAGCAAGAGAACGAACCTTTGGAAAGAGAAATAGAATACGACTATGATCTTGATGACATAGAAAGAGGGTGAGGCTTCAAACCTCACCCTTTATGTTTTCATACTATAATAATTTATAGGAGAGCTTCGTCGGGTCACCGATCTCCTCAGCTCTCCTTTGAATGATTGCTGTTATCCTTGTTTTTTGAATCGAAGTTTGCCGCAGAAAGAAGCCGTTGTTTTGCAAGTTGGTTAAGCAGCTATCTGCAAACCAACCGCCACCAAACCGCACACCCCACGCTGCGAGCTTGGACACGTTAACAGGCAACGGCTTCTTTTGGGCAGACTTCACCTGTAGATAAAATTTGAAGCCGCCCAAAATACGCGCAGAGAGGCAAAAGCGCCACGCCGCTCACTCTTGTATCAACGAGGTGTCCGTATTCATAAACTGTCCGACGTTTATTGAAAATTCCAATAAACTACACTTTCTACACGCGCCAATCCACACATTTCAACGTGCGTAACCTTTCGGTTTATCTGTGTATTTCCTGCCACCTTCATACATAAAGTGGGTGGCCATGCCTCTCACCTGGGATAGTTTTAACCAATGTACCGACTTAATCGGGTTAGGCGTAACAAGGTCTTTCTTCCAGCTTTAACCTCTGACGTACATAAATGCGGACAGTTGGGCGCATTTACGCCGAACACATTCTACTGAATCGGCTGTGTCATACCAGCGTTTTTATATTGGTATCGTCATCCAATGGTAAATAATAACTTGATGTATGTGCTACTACTTACTTTCCTTTTTTACCTAAAGGCAGGTGCAATCGGTATTTTTGCGATTGCTCAAATAGGTAAATTTAATATAGATGACTTTAAATTCAAATATTTTTTGCATTGCCCCTACATTTTGCAAATTTTAAATGATAGTGAATATGGTCGCTGTGAAATGCGCCCATTGTTCCTTGACAACTGAATATCAAGTTCCCACAAAAAAGGGTACTTAAAAGCAGAGTTAAAACCATAAAATTTATGAAAGGTAAGGGTATATTATTGAATAATCTTGATGTAAGAATTTGTGAAAAATACGCTTTAACAATAACCGAAGCGGCGGTCTATTTCGGCATAGGCGAAAAGACGTTGCGCAGTATGATTAAAAAATACAAATTTCGTGATTGTGTACTTGTGATTGGAAATAAACATACAATCAAACGAGAAATGTTTGCGAAATTTTTAGATAACGAAACAGAAATTTAAAATTACATAGTGCAAAAAGCCCCGACATATGTTATACTACTTAATGTCATGTTCGGGGCTTTCTCAATGAAAGGAGAAACGCCAAAATGAGCGAAAAACGAAAAGATAATAAAAACAGAAATTTGGAAAAGGGAGAAAGCCAAAGACCCGACGGACGATATATGTATAAATACTTAGACGCCCTTAAAAAGCCACATTGCATATATTCTTGGCGGCTTACCCCAAAGGATGAAGTTCCTGCAGGTAAAAAATACGACCTATCTTTACGCGAAAAAATACGCCAAATTCAAAAAGATTTGGATGACGGCATACAAACAGACGGCGGAAAGATGACAGTTTTAGAGTTAGTCAAGAAATATATTAAATCGCAATCAGGTCTTGTCAAGCCCACCACCGAGGCAGGATATAAAACTGTCGTCAATATCCTATCCAAAAAGCCTTTATCACAATTAGCAATAAAGGATGTCCGTTGCTCTACCGCAAGGGATTTCATAAAAGATTTGCAAAAAAAGGATAAGCGCAGTTACAGTTCCATTCATACTGTTCGCGGTGTTCTTCGCCCTGCCTTTGCTATGGCGGTTGAGGATGATTTAATTCGAAAAAATCCGTTTGATTTCAAATTAGCAAAAGTGCTTATCAAAGACTCGATTACTCGGGAAGCTATCTCAAAAGCACAAATGCGAAAATTCCTCGAATTTGTCAAGGCAGACAAGCACTTCAGCAAATACTATGACGGCATTTATATCCTATTCCACACAGGGTTGCGAATTTCTGAATTTGTTGGTTTAACTGTTAACGACTTGGATATGGAAAACAGGGTTATCAACGTCAATCATCAATTACAACGAAAAAGTGACGGAACAAAATACATAGAAAGCACCAAAACCAAATCAGGCACAAGAACATTGCCAATGGAAAATGATGTTTTCGAGTGTTTTCAAAGAATACTCGCAAATAGAAAACCGCCTGAGGTCGAGCCCATTATTGACGGATATTCGGGTTTCTTGTATTTTGACAAGGACGAACGCCCAATGGTTGCTATGCATTGGGAAAAGTATTTTCAACATATCGTCGAAAAGCATAATAAGATTTACAAGGAAGAACTTCCAAAAATCACACCGCACGTCTGCAGACATACCTACTGCACCAACAAGGCGATGAACGGAATGAGCCCAAAAACATTGCAATATTTAATGGGACATTCTGAGATAGGTGTTACAATGAACACCTATACTCATTTAGGTCTTGAAAATGCATGGGATGAATTGCAACGTATGGAATTGCAGTTATCACAAAAGGAACTTGGCATAAAACTGATAAAAACAGCCTAAATTTCTCGGGTAGTAAAATTGAATATTTTTTCGATTTTACTACCTTTTTTACTACTTTTGAAATCAAAGTTATGCCAAGTTGTGCCGACATATGCCAAACGGCAAAAAATACGAAAACCACCCAAAACCTTGATTTTGGTAGTAAACACGGCATATTTTGGCATAAATTAGCATAGATTGGAGATTTTTTAAATGATAAAAATAATGTTCGTATGCCACGGCAATATTTGCCGTAGCACAATGGCGGAATTTCTCTTCCGCGATATAGTGAAAAAGGCAGGGCGGGAAAAAGATTTTATCATCTCCAGCCGAGCAACCAGTTGTGAGGAATTGGGAAATCCCGTCCATCCCGGTACCCGCCGAATACTGAATCGTTTGGGAATTTCCTGTAAAGGAAAATATGCACAGCGCATCACCGCCAAAGAATGCGACGAAGCAGATATGCTCATCATTATGGATGAAAACAATCGCCGAAACCTGTCCCCTTTCATTGGAAACAACGGGCACAAGGTAACATCTCTTTTATCCTTTGCGGGACTCAATAGAAGTATTTCCGACCCTTGGTTCACGGGAAATTTTAAAGAAACCTATGCAGACGTAAAACTAGGCATAGATTCCCTTTGGGAGCAGATTAAATAAACACAAAAAATACCTCGGATAAACCGAGGTATTTTTCTTAAATTAATCATTCCAAATGGGATTGCCGATTGCAATGATTGGCTGGGCCTTACGCTTTTCGTCCAAAATCTCCACACGGTAGAAATTTGCATCTTCATCACAGTCAATGGCAAAAGTAGTAAGATCCACGCCGTTGTAAGAACCTGTATAAACTACACCCTGATCTGTAATAATGTTCACAGTATAGGTGCGACCCTCTTTATACATAGCAGAATGCAATTTATCTACGGAAACCACTAAGCGCTTACCTGCAAAATCAGTAGAAGAACCCATTTTGGTATCGCCGATGACCATGCGGATACCCGCAAAGCCCGCAGTAAAATCACCCACCGCCAATTGATCCATATAAGCCAGATCCTTTTGTTCTGCAGAATAAATACAAGTCAAAGCAACGTCGGTAGCATCGCCGTGACTATCAGAGCCGGCAGTTGCCCACAAACGCTTACCCATTCCAAGAAGATCATTCCAGAGCTTATAATTATCCTTGGTATCCTGACTCACAATATCGCCGTAATAGCCGTAAAACACCTCAAGACCCGTGTAATCGGCAAAGAAGTAATGCTCGGGATTATCCGACTTCATCTGCTGCTTGGGATGCACATTGACAAAAAGTCCATTCTTTGACTTAACTGCTTCAATCAGTTCTTGGAAGCGTGGAGTAGTAAAATTCGGGTAAGAAAAAGTGCCCTTATTATAAGCAATACCCTCCTTGCCGCCGGTATATTTATATTCGGGGAATTGCTTTAGAATATCCAGCAGGTCTTCAGGCTCTCGGAAAAACATGTTGTAATGTACGCGAGGGTCATTGGCATTGCTGTCGGTAATGTCCGTCCCCGGCTCCGTACCGCCGATAAACAAAGTATCATCCCAATCCGCATCATACATATGCGCTGCCTGCTTATGATTCATAAAGGCAACAAAATCCAATTTCTTTTCTGCCATTTTCACTTTCCATTCAGCAAGCGTCTTTTTGCCATCTTTTGCAACACCGGCAATGGGATGACAGTGAATATCACCAAAATATGCCGAACGCCCCGCATAAAGTGCCTCCAGCGTATTAACATCCTCTTGGTTTGCCAAAGGAGCGGCGGAAGCTTTCACCTCGTTTTTTTCTTCCTCAGTCTTTGTAAAAGTCTCTTTCACCTGAGAATCGGCATCTTCAGCATTTTCAACAGGAGTAAGAGAAGACGAGCAAGAGGAAAGGACGGTGGGGATGAGCGTTGCCAATGCCAAAACAAAGGAAACCACTCTGAAAACTTTTTTCATAAAACCTCCATAGAAATCATTTTCCTCATTATAACACAAAAAAATCCACTTCACAATTCTTTTTTCTTTGAAAAAAATCAAAGATAATTATGAAAATTTCAAAAAACTGTTGATTTTCTTTTTATTCTGTGGTACAATGTTCCACGCGCCGGAATGATGGAATTGGCAGACGTGCTGGACTCAAAATCCAGTGGTAGCGATACCGTGCGGGTTCGACCCCCGCTTGCGGCACCAAAAAAAAGCACTTGCAAATGCAAGTGCTTTTTTCAACGATGCGTTCCTATCGGAACGTGATACGCACTGCGTGCGTGATGCAGCCTTTGTCTGTGATGCACGCCTTCGGCGCGTGACTGACGCATCGCATCACCTATCACAGCACAGCTGCATCGCCTATCACTTATCCCCCTCCCGAGCCAACGTCTTCGGGAGTTTTTCTTTTCACGGGTTATTTTTAATCAAAAAATGTAATGTCCTTGTGTGTTTTGTTGTTATGTGGTAGAATTATGATAAATGTAAGA
>JAZODR010000033.1:0-2272 GCA_045597125.1 Eubacteriales bacterium
TTTGCCTTTCGTACAGGTCAAAATCTTCATTCCCATAGAAATGACCGATTTTTCCTTCAGGATCAAGCGCTTGAGCGGTTCATAGTTTTCGGCAAGCCAAGCCGACCACGATTTGTATTCTTCGTTGTCCGGCTCTGACTCAAGAAGCAGTAACACGTCCTCGCGTAAATAGGTAAAAAAGGTAGTAAAGATCGCTTTTTTCTTTTCCTTCTCGCCCTCTGCCGCCGAAACAGCATCGTGCCAAACGTTAATGCTTTCATATCCGCAAGCGGAGAGTGTTTCGCAAACGGTCGCTCCGACCTCGCGATCGCCGGAATATTTGTCCTTTTTTAAGATCTCCAAAAACTCACCGAGCAATCCGTTTTTATCACCCGTTAAGGTAGAACTGGCGTCGTTTGCTTCAATGATAAACAGCTTCCCGTCCGTTTTCAAAAAGGGACGAAGAGCTATAAGCAACCCTTTCACGTCGGATAAGTGCATCAGAACGAAGGAGAGATAGATCACGTCAAATCCGTCGATCTTCTTATCATTCATTATGATGCGAAGCCGCTCCGCGAAGTCCTCCGCTTCTACGTCAAGTGGGTAGAATGAAAATCTCTCGTTGCCGTATGCTTTTTGAGCTTTTGCAGCAAGCACCTCGTTATATTCAAGTCCGATCACACACAATACCTGATCCGAGGTGAAACGCTCGATCGTTTTCGCTCCGTCGTTGCATCCGATATCAAGAACCGCGAGATCTTGTCCTTCGGAGAAAATTTGTGCGAAAACAGGTGCCTCATAGCAGGCGAGTAGCTCGTTCTGCACACGAAGTCTTTTTATTTCATTTTTCTCCTGAAAAACAAGTTGACTCTGCACGGTTAGGTCTCCTTAGATAATCATGTAAAGATAGTTAAATATCATTTTGCGTTGATAGTCGCAATACTTTGTTTTCTTTTGAATGAGCTTCAGCACGCCCGAATCGATTTCGTCACCATCAGACTCAAACGGGTTATACAAGCTGACGTTATCACGAATACGGAGAACGTAATCTCCGTCCTTTTCCATCAGCTTGATCGAAATATAATACGCCTTCTTCTTGCTTTCATCATCAAGACCGAACTTAATTACATTGAGCAAAAGCTCTTCGCAAATAAAGTTGATAAAGAAGGATTGCTTCATACCAATCTCCCATTCCTCGCAAACGGCTTCAAGGTCGCCGGAGATCTGCGCCATACTTTCCGCTTCAATGAGATAGGAGCGTTCAAAACATTTTCCCGTCATACCGTATTCTTTACTTACGTACTTCTTTGAGGAACGGAATACCAGCACACCAACGATCATCAGCGTACAAAGAATCTCGGTACAGATATACGTGATCGAAAGACCGATAATATTGGCATTCGGGATAAACAATGCTCCGAGCACCAGCATCAAAATACAGTCGCGTATAACAGTCATCGCTCCTGCGAATTTTGCCCTGCCTATAGATTGCCAAAAAGCAGTGATTACCATATTGACACCCATAAACACGATATTGATTGCAAAAATCCGCAATGCCACAGATGCTATCTCAATCGCCTCCGGATCACGGATTCCGAAAAACCATATAAAAGCATCCGAAAACACAGTACAAAAAAGCGTAATAATACCGCCACTTATGATTACCGCGGAGAGTGCTTTCTTTAATACGGCATAAATGCCGTCTGTATCCGATTCACCAACCAAGAATGCGGTCACGGTCAACAGAGCATCAGATGCGCCGTCAAATACGCTTATGGGAATCGTACTGAGCGTGTAAATTACGCCGTAGATAGCAACGTAAAGAGTACCGGAAGCTCCCCCAAAACGAAGAAGCAGTGTATTAAAGACCAGCATTACGACCGCATCAAAAATATGCTCTGAGCCCATACCGAATCCGTTGTAAATAAACGAGCCTATATCGGATAGCTTAGGAAAAACAAGGCGAAGCTTCAAAAGCCTGTGTTTCTGCAAAAAATGCGCCAGAAGCACAAGCACGCCTAATGCCTCTGAAATACAAAGCGAAGCGGATGCACCGACGATGCCAAGCTTTAACACCTTCATAAAAAACAGGTCAAGGGTAATGTTTGCAATGATTACAACAGCGGATGCAATCGCAGAAAGCTTTGGGTTGCTGTCCGTGCGAACAGAAACCGAAAGAATGTGATACATCACGAATACGGGAGCCGACCACATCACAATGGTAAGGTATTGTTCTGCAAGCGGATATAATTCCTCGGTTACTCCGAGGAAGGTAAAAAATGCATCCTTAAAA
>JAZODR010000034.1:0-5578 GCA_045597125.1 Eubacteriales bacterium
AGGAAGCCTTGAAACGCCATAACCATACCGATGGTAAACTGTCCCTGTATTGTCAAATACACGCCGACAACCAATACCGCCGTGTTCGTAAGAGAGGACACTAACTGAGGTATCAGACCGAGATACTGATTGAGCTTTGCAAATTTCACCTTTTGGGTATTCACGCTTGCCTGGTAGCCTGCCCATTTTTCAAAGAAGCCGTTTTCAGCTCCTGACGCCTTGATTGTCTCAATCATTTCAATACCGGCAACGGTAGCCCCAGCGAGCTTTCCTGAGTCGCGCATTGAAACACGGGTAATATTGATTCTTTTCTTTGAGATGAAACGAGATACAAACGTATTTATGAAGATGGACGTTACTCCGATCAACGTCAAAAGCACGCTGTATCGAATCATAACCACCAAATAAAACACCATCATACACGACTCAATAACGAGAGGGGCAAAGGTATTTACAAGGCTGGATGCGATAGAAGCATTGGAGCCTTTTCTTTGTTGGATATCGCCTGCCATTCGCTGTGAGAAGAACTCCATGGGCATTCGGAGCACCTTCCACATAAACGTGGTGCTGCCGACTGCGGCAATCTTCGCATTGATCCTTGCCGCAAATACGGCTTGTATAAACGATATGATAATCTGTATACCCGATAGCGCGGCAAGTGCCCAAATAAACGGTATGAACCAGTCGGGGTTTTGTCCCGTCAGCAATCGGTCGATAAAAATGCGAGAAAATGCGGGCTCAATGATACCGATGAGCGAAGCAATCACCGTTGTAATAACCGTAAACGCAACTGCCACACCCGCCCCCTTCATCTTCGCTTTCGCAAACGCAAGCATGCTCTTGGGTTTGCCACTCGGCTCAAATGTCTCGGATGGCTCAAACATCAAACAAATACCCGTAAAGGATTTGTCGAAAGTCTCCATCGGCACGGTATAACAGCCCTTTGCGGGATCGTTTAGCACCGCCTTGTTGCCCTTAAATCCGTCAAGCACGAGAAAGTGATTGAAATTCCAGTGAATGATGCAGGGGAATTTTCCGTTTGCCTTCAAATCCTCCGGCTCGTAACGGTAGCCTTTTGCCACAAGTCCGTAACTCCTTGCGGCTTTTAATACGTTTTTTGCATTGGATCCGTCTCTTGATACGCCGCAATCTGCGCGTACCTGCTCAAGAGGAATCCATTTCCCATAATAGGCGAGGATCATCGTCAGCGATGCCGCACCGCATTCCAGTGCTTCCATCTGCATAATGACAGGAACCTTAGCCGCGCCTTTCGTTATGGGTTGCTTGATCGGTTTCGTAGCTTTACCCATATCCGCCACCTCAATTCAGAATGAAGGATATAGGAGAAACGCTCTCTATCACGATCTCAGCGTTATGTATGCCATCGGCAAAATCACCGCTGACCTTTACGGCAAATACCCACTCACCGTTTACAAGATTTCCAACGTGAAGCGCGTAGTCGGTAAACGTACCGTCAACAGCCACGGGAGATGAAGCAATCTCGGTAACGGTTCCCTCTTTATCACCGATGCGAACGGTCATACCATTCTCAACCGAAGCAATGTCGGTCTCTTTCACATAAATTGTTACCTCACCGTTTTCTGCAACAGCAACGGTGGAAAGGGTGGTATCCAACGTTCCTACAACACCCCAAACAATAGCGCCGACAAGCAATACAATAATCGCAGCCAGTATCATCCAAACTCCGGGATTGGATACGCGGATATACTCATTCAGTTGCTCGGGCGAGGATACCCGATCTACACTCTTCTTTCTAAATAACTGTTCGTTCATAATATTTCACCACTCACTTCTTGATCGTTTGTTCCGTTGTTACGGCATTCGTTGAATTATCACTGACAGGGTAAGTAATTTTCAATCAGATATTTCGCAAACTGAGAGCTTGTAAATGCCGCAAACCTCTGATACTGATCCGATTTTTCTTCATCGGCGTAATCGCAAACACTTTTAATAATCAGTCCTTTGGGTTTAGGAAGTATAGCCTGCTCAACCGCATACATTACGGCATACGATTCCATATCCAATGCTGCCGTATTTCCGTATTGAGAATGAATCTGTTTATCTACGACCTCACTGTTTGCGACCACGGTGGAACCGCAAGCCATCGGACCGATATGTACGTGAAATTCATTGTCAGGACTCTCGATTGCTCGCTCTACAAGTGCAATTAAGCTCTCGTCCGTGTTTACAAAGCGCGGGCGAGGAATAAAGCCAACCTCTCCATAGGATACTCTCGCTCTTTTGGCTGATACGAATTTACCGGATGAATAATCCCATACAACGTCGGGAATTACAATATCTCCGTATATTTGTTCCACCGAGTTTCTATGTGCAACCCCCGCGGCTATTCCAACCATAAAGACAAATCTTGGCTTGAATAGGGTGATCATCTTCATTGTCAGCACACCCGCGGCGGTCATACCCATTTCGTCTTGCCGTGCGGCTACAAGCTTCAGACGCTTCCCTTTTCGCTCAACCGCCGTTTCATAGTATTTCTGACTATCTCCCTCTAAATTCAGAGGTTTCCAATCCTTATACATATGCATAACTCCCGCTTCCTCGGTGGCTGTTGCGGTAATTAAAGCAACGTAATAATCAAAATTTTTCAAAGCAATTTTCCTTTTCGTCCTCTTGATAGCGTTTAATCTGATAGATTATCCTCAGATGTTCTTTTTGATCTTCAAAATGTTTTGACCGTCTTTATATTCGTAGGTTATCTCATCCATGCTTTGCTTGACCATATAGATACCAAGTCCACCGATTTCTCTTTCTTCAGCGGAAAGCGTAATATCCGGATCGTCCTTGCCAAGCGGATCATACGGAACTCCGTTATCAATAAATGTGATAATAACCGCCAACGGAGCCTCGCTCACCTCAACTCGAACGGTTGCGCTACCAACTTCGGTGTTATAAGCGTAATGAGCAATGTTTCCGAAAAGCTCGTCAATAGCTATGTCAATTTGCATCTGCGCCTTGATGGGGCAATCCATCAACTCAAGCTGTGCATTGACGAATTCCGTAACGGTCTCAATATTTTCAACAGTTGCAGAAAGGGTTAACTCCTTCATTGGGCATCCTCCTCATTGGTTTCCATTCTTGCCTTGTATTCAAGGCAAAGCATTGTAATATCGTCGAACTGGTCGGCATCTCCTACAAATTCGTCTATATCCTTTTTTATTGCGGGAAGAATATCGTTCGGAGTGCCACCCTTAACTTTGTTAAGGATCGCTCCAAGTCTATTCATTCCATAAAGTTCGTTTTTGAGATTGGTCGCTTCGGTTACACCGTCCGTGTACTGGAAGATCTTATCTCCCGGCGCTAATCTCATCGAGCCCGCGCGGTATTTCATACCCTCCATACCTGCAAGAACAAATGCCGCACGAATCTTATAAGGCTCAAAATCGCCGCCGGCTTTGCAGATGAATGGCATTTCGTGTCCTGCGTTCACATAGACAAACTCACCTGTTACAAGGTCAAGCACACCCTCAAAGGCTGTGATAAAGAGTTCTTCGCTGTTGGACTCGCAAAGGAGCTGATTGACCTCGGTGAACACCTTGCCAAGATCTCTGCCGGGAGTGGTATGGTCTTTGATCAAGGTCTTACCTATAACCATAAACAGAGCTGCGGGAACTCCCTTACCCGAAACGTCTGCCATAACGATGGCGAGGTGCGTATCATCCACCATAAAGAAATCGTAGAAGTCGCCACCGACCTCCTTGGCAGGCTCCATCGTGGCGTAAATATCAAATTCTTTTCTTTCAGGGAATGCCGGGAAGATGCAAGGAAGCATAGATGCCTGAATATGCTTGGCAATATCGAGCTCGGCACCGATACGCTCCTTTTCTGCGGTTACTTTTGATAGGTTGGCAATATAGTTTTCAAGCTCAGCCAACATAAAATTGAAGGATTCGCTGAGAGACTGAATTTCGTCACCCGTCTTTATCTCAATGCGCTGATTTTCAAATTTGCTCGTTTTAGTGATCTCCTTGGTAAAGGCAGTCAGCTTTCCAACCGGCTTTGTAACCATCTTTCTTACGAAGAAGATGTAAACGATAATGGTAATACCGATAATTGCAAAGGAGATAAGCAGCATATTGATAAGGAAGGAGTTGAGGTATGCTCTCACCTCACTCATATCGAGTATGTACTGGATTTCCGCGATTGCGTTTCCGTTCTCGTCAAGGATAACCGAAACACCCGTGTAGTTATATCCATAATCGTTATCGGTAACAAGCGGTTCGTCTATGCCCTTATTATCTCTGTATCTTTCCCAAATGGTGATGTATTTTTCCATATCAGCGGGATCGTCGGGATTTGCGGCATCCACGTAGAGGATATCACTGCCGTAAGGAAGTTGGTTCGCAGGATCGTCACCCATTTCCTCAACCATAGCGTCAATATAGAAGCAAACGCTGTCCTCATCCGGAACTACGAGGGAGAGAAACGTAATATCACCGTCTTTTTTCAGCTTATTAAAGAGGTCGTACATTTCCTTGTATTCGGGAGTTTGATCTCCACCCTCTGCAAGAATCGTTTTTACGTCCTCTACGTCAAGCATAGACGCAATGGCGTCGCTGTTCGTCATAACTCTTTCTGCGTACATTTCTTCAAGGTATGACTTTGAGGTTGCATAACTAAAGAGCGATATCGCAATCGTAAGAACAAGACCCACAACACCGAGGGAAATAATGAATTTAGGCAAAAGTTTAAGCTTCATTGTTCGTCTCCACATTAAGTAACTTGTAGTAAACCTCCGCGTCACACAAGCATCTGCCTTTGCAATACGGACATATCAGCTCGGTATCATCATACCAAACCTTTTTTGTTTCTGCTAAGAAATCGAAATTACATTTCGAAAGAGCTTTACCGAGTGGAACGACTCCACCGGGTTTCCAACAGACGATAAAGGCAACATCAACCGAAATTTCTTTTAGCCTTTCTAAAATGAACTGTATCATTTGTGCTGCAAAACCGATTCCTCGGTATTCCTCTTTTAACCCTACAGACTGAATTTTACCGACCTTTTTATCGGTTGAGGAGCAAACCTCACGGAACATATTGATATCGAGCCGTGAGTATTTCGCTATGCTTTCCATGTCAGTAAGATAGAAATATATATATCCAACATTTTCTCCCGTTTCGCTTTTGAGGAGATAGAAAAACCTGTCCGCAGCACCGATTGTGGCGGCAATCTCTTTCTCACTATAAAGATTTTCACCAACGCACTCGTCGCATAAACGACGTGCTTCGCTGATTTCTTCCTTCAGAATCGGCTTCAGAAAAAACCTGTCTTTATTTTTAAAAATTAAAGTGTGTATCATTTCTTGCCTTTCGTACAAGTCAAAATCTTCATTCCCATAGAAATGACCGATTTTTCTTGTAAGATCAAACGTTTGAGTGTTTTATAATTCAAATCAAGCCAAAGAGACCACGATCTGTATTCTTCGTTGTCAGGCTCTGCATCAAGGAGCAGTAATATGTCCTCGGAAAGATAAGAGAAAAAGGTGGTAAAAATCGCTTTTTTCTTTTCCTTCTCACCCTCGGTTGCAGAAACGGC
>JAZODR010000035.1:0-2309 GCA_045597125.1 Eubacteriales bacterium
ACAGATCACTGACAAAGTCTATCTCAGGCGCGAGATAGGCTTTGTTTTTTGCTAAGAAAGAAGAAAAACGCGAGGAAATCGGAGGCATCCCTCCAGCATAGGGTTGCAATTTTCTTCATATTCTGCACGGCGGCAGTGAGCAGGCACTGCTCGGCAACCTTAGAAAGCCCCCGCATACGACAATAACGGAGACCGTGTAATTCTTTGGAGTCGGCAAAGCTGCGCTCCACCGTTTCCTTTCTTCTCTTGTAAATCTTCTTACCCTTTTCCGTATGGGTAAAGGTATACGCCATATCCTTGAAATCTTCCCATACGTGACGGCGTAAGCTCTTTCTTTCCTGCTTCGCACTTAAACATTCCTCCCGTCTCGGACAATTTGCACATCTGTCACCTTTGCATTTGTATTCCTTGTAACCGTTTCTGTCAGTCGTTACATATTCAAGGTACTTATGCTCGGGGCAGATATATATGTCCCACTCGGGAAGATAGGTGAATTTGTATTTACCGTATTTTCCTTTCTGTTGGCATCCTCTTCGGCTACCCATAGCCGCTTCAATCCCCATTTCATAGAGATATTTGCAAATGTTCGAAACGTTGTATCCTGCATCAAGTCCCACGTATTTTACCATAAATCCAAAGGTTTCGATCTGTCTTCTTAATCTGCCCAGATAGGGCTTTACGTCGTTGGTATTTCCGGGGGTTACAAATACGTCGGTTATGATGTTATGTTTGCTGTCTACGGTTCTGTGGTCAAGATAGAAGAAGCCTTGCGGTTTTCCGTCTCTGTGCATAAATCCGCTATCGGGGTCTGTTGTACTTGCCTTAATTGTCTTGACCTCGCCACTTCCGCCACTTGCACTGCCACCCTGACTGTCATCGTCAAAATAATTTTCCTTTTCTTCCTCTGTTTCTTCCTTTAATTCATCACCGTCGAACTTTAAGGGCTTTTTACCGTGAGCTGCTCTATCTTCATTGATTGCTTTATTCAGATCGTCTATGTAGTCCTTTGCTTCAACTTTGGCTTGCTTTTCTACAAACTTGTTCTTGTTCGCATTTGCTTTCAGATGGGTGCTGTCAGAATAGAGTATCTTACCGCCTACTAGTCCTTTTGCCATAGCTTGACGGACGATCTCATCGAATATCTGCTGAGGAACGTCGGTTCCGTTGTATCTGCGGAGTCTGTTCTGCCATATTACGCTTACGTCGGGGAGTTTCTCGGTCAGATCGTAGCCGATGAACCAACGGTACGCTATGTTTACCTCGATCTCCTTCAGTAACCTTATCTCACTTCTTATCCCGTAAAGATATCCTATGAAAAGCATACGGAAAAGAACCTCCGGCTCTATTGCGGGGCGTCCGTTGTTCTCACAGTAATACGGCTTACAGATCTTGTTGATGAAACTGAAATCTATTGCATTATCTATCTTTCGAAGAAGATGATCCTGTGGTACAAGCTCCTCCAATATTACCATTTCCAATTTGTTTTGCTTTCCGCTTCTTTCTGTGAACATAGGTGTTTCCTCCATGTTTTTTCACCTATATTATACCATATCTCACAATTCTTGTAAAGTACGACAAAGGGCTCAGAACTTCCGTCCTGAACCCTTTGTCAGTAATCTGTGCCACGACGTTTAGTCGTGGCATTTATTCTATCTTTGAGGCTTATAGAATTGATAGAGAAAGGCGGGAATGGTTCCGTTGTATAGTTTTCTTACTCTGTCAGCGCGTCTGCCGTAGAGCCGTTCAAAATACTCACAAGACGTAAGCACGTATATCTGCCAAGGTTCCATATTGGCAAAACATTTTCCGATATTTCTATAAAGAGTTTCAGCATCCTTCATGCTCATCATACGTTCTCCGTAAGGTGGATTGCAGATAAGCGTTCCCTTACAATCAAACGAGGGCTTTTCGATCTTTTGAGCATCCGCAACAAAGAATTTGATATATTTACCGACGCCGGCACGGTCTGCGTTGGATATAGCTGTATCTATACATTCGGGATTGATATCCGAGCCGTAGCTCATATATTCCGAATCGTTAACAATCGCAGACATTGCCTCTTCTTTAGCCAAATTCCACGATGACGTTGGAAGAAAAGAGAGTATCTCTCCAGAGAATGATCTATGAAGTCCGGGAGCATGTTTCGTGGCGATCAAAGCTCCTTCTATAGCGATCGTACCCGAACCGCAGAAAGGGTCCCAGAGGAAGATCTCGGGCCTTATGCGAGCTGTCATCGCCATTGCGGCTGCAAGTGTTTCTCTCAACGGTGCCGCGTTTGCTACAGGTCTGTATCCTCTCTTGTGAAGCGC
>JAZODR010000036.1:0-1587 GCA_045597125.1 Eubacteriales bacterium
CATAAGATGGACAAAACCCGTCCTACGGTTGTGGCTGCCGTTACAATGGCAGAGATTGATTCTGAATACGTTCAGATGCCCGATGTTATTTCCTACAACCACTACTTCGGCTGGTACGGCGGTACCACCGATATGAACGGCCCCTGGTTTGACGATTTCCACAAGAAGTATCCCAACCGTGCAATAGGTATCAGCGAATACGGCTGTGAGGCTCTCAACTGGCATACCTCCAAGCCCACTCAGGGCGACTACACCGAGGAATATCAGTCCTTCTACCACGAGGAGCTCATAAAGCAGATTGCAGACCGTCCCTATCTCTGGGCTACACACGTATGGAATATGTTCGACTTCGCAGCAGATGCAAGAAGCGAGGGCGGCGAGGACGGAATGAACCACAAGGGTCTTGTTACCTTCGACAGAAAGTATAAGAAGGACTCCTTCTATGCATATAAGGCATGGCTCAATCCCGAAAAGATGGTGCACATCTGCTCCAAGCGTTACATTGACAGAGTTGAAGACGAAACAAGAGTTACCGTATATTCAAACTGTGACGAGGTAGAGCTTTTCGCAAACGGTGTAAGTGTGGGAAAACAGAAGAAAGGCAAGTATCCCTTCTTCTACTTCAATGTGAAGAATGTGGGCGAAACACAGCTTCGTGCAGCTGCAGGGGAGCTTTCCGATGAAGCAGTAATCAGAAAGGTTTCCGAGCCCAACCCCGACTACATCCTCAAGGAAGAGGGCGCGGTTATCAACTGGTTTGAAATTGACGCTCCCGACGGCTACCTTTCAATCAATGACCCCTTAGGTGACATCTGGGCAACCGCAAAGGGCAAGATAGTTCTTCTCGGCACCGTAATGAGCCTTATTAAGAAAATGAAGGCAAAGAAGGCCCAAGGCGGAAAGGCTGAGGTTGCAGGCTTTGATACCGAGGGAATGAAGGTTTCAAAGGGTATGATAAACAAAACCACCATCGGTATGCTTATGGGCTTCTCCATCAAGCGTGTATGTATGATGGCAAAGGGCATCTTCACCAAGGAAGAGCTCCTCGATATCAACAAAAAGCTCAACAAAATCAAGAAAAAATAATCCGTATAAATAACAAAATCACCTGCCGTATTTTTTCGGCAGGTGATTCTTTTTTTTGGTAGGGGCGGGGTTGCCCCTCCCGCCCAAAGGTGCCCGGATTTCCCGTAGGGGAGGGTTTTCCCCTCCCGTCAAGAAGTTCAAATTCATCGTAGGGGAGGGGTTTCCCCTTCCGTCAAGGAGTACAAATTTATCGTAGGGGAGAGGTTTCCCCTCCCGTACAAAGGTGCCCGGATTTCCCATAGGGGAGGGGTTTCCCCTCCCGAAAAAAATTCCGGTATGATCAAATCTCCCAAGGATTTATAATTTTTCTTTTTATGCTGCAAATTACGGAAACGGGCGGGAAGACCCCGCCCCTACCATCTTTTTTTTGGACTATTTATCATTGTCTGCGTAAATAAAATAAAAATCATCCTTCCATGCAAACGGATTTTCGTAAATATAATTCCAATGGTTCATATAATCCTTTATACCTTCAATGATATGGTCGTAGAATGAACGCTG
>JAZODR010000037.1:0-3362 GCA_045597125.1 Eubacteriales bacterium
TACCAGCCTGAATAGCGCGATAGAGACGGTCAGCTACTTGGCGCATAGTGTGATAAACATCACCATTGTCAGAGGTCTGATTAGAGAGATACTTCAAAATCTGCGCATCGGTAATCAATGTTGCAGTAGCGGGTTTTGTGCTGCCTTCCCAGAGATAATTTCCACCGTTATCAAAAACTTCCTGCTGGAGAATTACGCGGTATTTTCCGTTTACAGTGTAAGCATAGTTATAGCAATCATCATTATGATTGCCATCGTGCTGTTTGTGATGATCGTCACTTTTCAAACTAGTAGTAAGATCTAACAACTGATAACCGTTATATGTTCTTCCTGCTTCACCATTGATGGTAATACTTGTGTTTTCTGCTGCAAATGCGGTGGTGCTCATTGCCAAAATCATAGCCAGCACCATAAGAATAGATAAAAACTTTTTCATAATTTTGGGTCCTTTCTGAAATAAAATTTTATTCTTTTGATTCATCTCCGGCGCGTTTCCGCCGTAGAAAGGGAAGCTATCCAACGCCCCTCCTTTCTCGCTTGCGCCTTCGAATGAATCTATATACAAGCGGTGTAACTATAAATAGCACACTCACAAGTATCAAGGGATAAACACCGGGGCCGCCGGTTGCGGGCAGATCGTAATTAATAAGTTGATTAGTAGCATTTACCTTTCCAATCTGCTCAAAAGGTATTCGTGTGGCATCTAAACCTGCTAAAACTTCATCACAAGTTTCACAGGAATTACCGATTTCATCACAGAAGCAGAACCAATACTTCGTATCATCTAATTGATAACCCGGTGGCGCTCTAAGTTCTTGCATATAGTAGAGCATATGTTCTCGTAAGATAATACCTTCGATAATATTGGTTTGGAACAACAGTTGTCCCTTATCATTTGTCACTTCTGTGGCAATCAAACCACCATTTGCGTTGTAAAGCCCGAATGTTGCACCGCCAAGTGGTTCACCTGTTAAGGCAGACGTCTTAAACATCTCCACCTTATAACTCTTTGCCGCAATATTGATATCGGCATAGACTTTTTCGACGGTGTTATCGGTAATATCCTCACCCCAAAGGGTAATCGTGGCCGAGTTGGTGTATTTAATGCCGCCCGTTACAACGTTAGGAAGCACCAGTGTTGCATCATAATCAAGGGTGTACATAACCGGTTGCGGCCGTAAGATTGTAATATCCAACACATGAACTTCTTCACCGTTTTGATCTGTCTGATTTCCGGTACCGTCGTAGGTAACTGAGTAATCTACGCCTTGTTGCAACGTGGTAACATTTCCTGCGGCATCTTCCGCTGTAATCACCAGTGAACCGCTAATAAACGCCAACGTATCGGTCATAACGTCGTGAATTTTTAATGGTGAACCATCCGTCAATACCAGTTTAGCTTCGTTAATGGTTACCTTGTAATTAGCAGTATAACCGTCGAAGTCGTGGGTCAACTCTTTTTTGAATAGACCGGGGATGGGCACGTTTGCTTCCGATCTTGAAACCGAAGCACCGCCGACAGCACCATCCGGCATGTAGAACAGTTCGGCAATGTTTTGAACCTGATAGCCATAGCCTCCGTAGTTTTCAACGATGGACAAATCTTTAGTTTTATAAACGAAAGTAAAGGTTACATTGTCATTTACTGTCCAACATTGACAGAAGCCATTCGTTGCATAGGTGCCATCATCTTTTTGGTACCAATATTCTCCACAGCCCTCTTCCCAGTGGCAAGTGTCCTTTGTACACCTACAACGTGTTAAAAGATTAAATTCTCTGCCGTGGTTAATGCCATTTTCTGTTGCTGACCAGCCATTGTCCCATGCAAACAAATCATTGGTAGTTGCATCTTGAATACGAGGCACCTCAAATGTGGTTCCGTTGTATGTTGCCATAACCGTTGCCAAGTGAGCATCGTTCTCAACAAGACCAACCACTTGTCCGCTGCCATCGAGCAGTTTCATGTTATCCATGATGTACCAGTGGTAGTCGGCTCTTTTTCCTTCTGCTCGGCCCGGAATCGTTGCTTTAAATTCCCAAAGAAAACCACCACCGTCAGCATCCGAAGTAAAAGCACCATTCTTTATGATTTCACCGGTTGCCTCTCCGTGAGTGAAGTTTACCCAAGAATATCCGTATGCACCATCGATCGTAGCTTCATTCTCATAACCAAAGGTGCCTGCCATACCGGTGGGATTCGGCGTTGAGGAATAGTCGATGTAATAGTACCAGCCTTCGTTCCCCAGTTCTATCTCACCACACCATTGGCAAGTGGCGGTTTTGGGCATTTTATATGTCCATCCGGTTTCTGTCCAGATAAGGTGTGGGTCATCAGCGGTAACCACCCAGTTATGCCAGTTTCCGTCGGGACTTGCTGCACCAAACGAAAGTCCACCTTCAATATCCGATTCGGTAAATCTATGAGTTTTACTCCATTCGCCGTCTATTACGCGGTCTGTTAAGATACTGCCGGGAATTTGAGAGTCCTTGTTGCCAATTATCTCAAGGCTCCAATAAATTTTGCCGGGGTCAATACCATTACTTCCTGCTACTCCGCCTTGATTACCCCACTTATTTACAACGGTGGGATTTGACTGAGGTGGCGGTTTTTCAACGGAAACTATGATTTTTCCATCAAAATCAATGGGATCTTCTTGTTCGGGGAAGTGAATTCCCAGAGTGGCACTGATGGTAATATCTGTTCGACTGTTCATATGCTCATTGAACACCAGGGTAATAAGACCTGTATCGGTTACTACCCAACCACCAACATTTGTGCCATCCTTCAAGATGAAGGTTCCTTCGCCGCCATCAACCATCAATCCGTTGGGAATTTGATACTGATACGTTCCCGGCAAAAAGCCTTCCGGACTGTTGAATGAGATAGTTATCTTATATCCGGTGTTTGCCTGAGCAATATAATTTCCATCTGCATCTTTTGGAAGCTCCTGATTGTTCTTATCAAGAAGGGTGAAGAAATAACTTCCTCCGTTTGCTTCCAAATAGGGAAGTAATTCTTTGATTGCTCGTGAAGTTCTCAAAGAGAAAGGTTGTATTTGCGGTGTCGTAGTGACGCCTTCAAAAATAAATACGGCAGGTCCGTTTGAAATATCCAGTAGATTTTCTTTTGACACCGAGTTGCTTACAAGTCCCCATCCGGCAATCGATGTATCATTCAAAGATAGAAACCTGCTTTTGACAGAGTTTTCTATGTCGCCACAAATGACAACCATCGTGGCACTATGTACTTCAGAGACAATTCCTACTGTGTTATCTTTAAAGAACACTAAATCGCCACTAACAGGTGTATATCGACCAAAGGATGCGTATTTACCCAATCGTCTCCACTGTTCTGCCATAGA
>JAZODR010000038.1:0-102474 GCA_045597125.1 Eubacteriales bacterium
GCTCAGGCAAAAGCTTGAGCGAGTCGGTTATTTTAACGCAGTGGGTCCACCCGTTCCCATTCCGAACACGGAAGTTAAGCGCTGCAGTGGCAAAAATACTTGGCTGGCGACGGCCCGGGAAAATAGCTCAACGCTGACACAAAAGAATAGCTCAGGCGAAAGCATGAGAGCTTATGCAAAAGCATAAGCAGTCGGTTATTTTAACGCAGTGGGTCCACCCGTTCCCATTCCGAACACGGAAGTTAAGCGCTGCAGTGGCAAAAATACTTAGCTGGAGACGGCTCGGGAAGATAGCTCATAGCCGACACATCAAGGGAAACTGAATAAGTTTCCCTTGTTTTTCAATATTCCTCCTTAGCTCATGTCGGGAGCTTCGCAAGCGAAGCGCACCTGACCGGGAGGAACACAACCTCATATTCCTCCTTAGCTCAGTCGGTAGAGCACCTGACTGTTAATCAGGTTGTCGCTGGTTCGAGCCCAGCAGGGGGAGCCAAAAATCCCGTTCACGAAAGTGGGCGGGATTTTTACTTCTTACTTCTTACCTCTTCACTCTTACCTTAAAAGTCCTTGGTGCTTTGGGAAGTAATAAGTAAAAAGTAAGAGGTAATAAGTGTTTTGCAAGGCTTTGCCTTGCAGTTTTTATTATAAAGTGGTATAATTAAACAAAAAGGAAATTTCACAAAAAATGTTTTGGAGTTATCAATATAACGCATTTGAAAAGGTCGTTAATGGGGGATTATAATATGTTTTATAAAAAGAATATTTTTATTTCGCATTCTTCGGAAAATAAAGAGATTGCGGAGCAACTTTGCGCATTTATTACAAGATTGGGTGTAAAAGAAAGCAAAATATTTTGTTCCTCGATTATTGGACAAGGGGTGAACAATGGCGAAAAGTTAAACGACGCTATTTCATACTCAATAAATAAATCCAAGGTTATTTTGTACATAATTTCAAGAGACTTTATCGAGAGTTCCTACTGTATGGAAGAATTGGGAGTAGGTTGGTATTTGTCTCAATTAAAAAAAGCTTCTTGTTTTTATTTAATTCTTCCTGATATTGATTTGTCTGATTTGAAAGGCTTTGTAAATTCAAAAATTGATAAGTTTTCTTTTGTTGATAAGTCTCATAGCGGAGATTTAGGTTTGTTCGCAGAAAATCTATGCGAAATTTTAAAGATTAGACTTCCTAAACATTCTGTTTTAGTCAATGCAGAAAACACCTTTATTAGTGCAACAAAAGCTTCTATTGAATCAATTATGGAAAAAAGCGAGAATATAAAAAAAGAAAAAGACGAGAAAGAAAAAGAAACTGAAACACTGCAAAAAGAAATCAAACGCTTGAAAGAAAATTTAGATACCCTAAATAAGCGTATTCAAGTCAATTATGAAGAAAGAAATAACGAGTTATTAAAGGGAGAATTAAAAACTATATGTGAAAGATTTCGCTATTTGGGATTCGGAAAGGGAATATCGCAAAAAGAGTTTGACTCGATATATAAAGAATTTTGGCTGAGTATGGTCAATCGATATCTTGAACTCCAAAAAATACTTGGAGGAGAGGATGGGGATATGGCAATGCTTTTGGCTACGATATATAGTGCTAATGGAGAATTTGACGAGGCATACGAACAGTTAAAGGTATACGTTCGGCATGAACAAAGTCTAATATTTCCTGATTTTTGCAAAAATGTAAAAATAGATGATAAAAATGATATGAGCGAAATTATTGAAATATTACAAGAGAAGATTAAGCACGAACCTAAAGGCGTTGCACAAGACTCATATAAAGAAACAGTAGAATATCTGCTTGAAAGAAAGAAAAAGACAGAACGTAAAACTGATGAATAAAGCGTTTGAAGACATTGCTTTAAAATTGCAAAGGAAAATGCAAAATGAAAAATGTAATTTCACATTATGATAAATTAATTGATGAGGATAATGACCCTTTTCATGATGATATTCCATTACAAGAATATATGGATAAATGGGATGGACATGCGTTTATTGATTTATTGGAATTAACAGATAAAAAGAGTGTTCTTGAGATTGGTGTTGGTACTGGTAGATTAGCAATAAAGGTGTTGCCTTTTTGCAAAGGCTTTACCGGTATAGATATTTCGCCCAAAACAATAAAAAGAGCAAAAGAAAACCTTGCTGATTATAATGTGAATTTAATTTGCAATGACTTTTTAAACCACGCTTTTGATAAAAAGTTTGATGTTGTTTATTCAAGTTTGACATTTATGCACATTAAAGAAAAGCAAGTTGCAATTCAAAAAGTTTATAATCTACTTAACAATAATGGATTATTTGTTCTTTCGATTGATAAAAATCAATCTGAATTTATAGAAATGGGCAACAGAAAGATAAGGATATATCCCGATACGAAGGAATTGATCTCTAATCTTTTTAAGGAAATAGGATTTTTAAATATAATACTTATTGAAACGGAATTTGCATATATAATCAAAGGGAAAAGATAAGAAAATTCTCGGCTTTCAGGCACATTTAATTCGTGTCATTAAGTTCAAAACACCCAAGTAAAAAACCTCTTTTGTCCGGAAGACAAAAGAGGTTTTTTTTAAGAAAGATTGATCCACATAGCGGGGCGGACCGCGGTGCCATCGCAGTACACACCGTCGCCGTTGTGATTGACGGAGCCGAATTCATCCACCAGAGCGGCGCGTTCCGCAGAGCTTCCCTGATTGCGAAGCCACCAGGCGCAGGAACCGGTGGTATCATCGGTATATACTCTGTTTTCAATGGCGAGAGAAGTTGGCTTGCACAGTCTTTGTTCATCGGAGAAAAAATAGGTTTCCGCTTGAGAAATGCTCAGAAGAAAGAGCTTGTCTTGCGTTGCTTTTCCGGGATCGCCACGGTGGGAGGGGTTTTCCTCCGGAAGAACCTCTGTAGTGATGATATACGCGGCTTCCTCTGCAGTAAAGGCTTCCGAAAGAAATTTTCCGTTGAGCCAATTTCTGAGGGAGCAGCGTTGCCAATCGGTTTCAATTGCTTCTGTATTGTAAAGCTGACAGTCGATTCCTTGGGTAGTGATTACCAAGGCTTTGTGATCCTCTACGGAGAGAACCTGCCATGTCAATTTTTCCGTTCCCGTCTTTCCGTCTTTTTCAAAGGTACCGAGGGAAAGGGTGTCACCAATTTTTAGGTTGCTGAAATTTTTCATTGCACTTTCTTCTCCTTTGAGTTTGGACTTGTTTTCCTTCGTGCTACATCCTGCCGTTAAAAGAAGGAAGGACAGTACAAGGCATAGCATTTTAAAAAAAGGGAAGGGGAGTCTTTTCTTCTTATTTGTAAAATGATCTGATTTCATTTTCCACGTTCCTTTAGAAGAGGTATTGACAAACCAAATTGTTTTTTGTATACTTGGTTTGCTCTATGTAGGCTTTGCTCTCATCATACAGTAAAGTCGTACAAAATGCAAGTTCTTTTGAAAAAAAGCATTGAAACGAAGTTAATTAAAAACAGAAAGGACGGATTTGACTTGATGAAAAGAGCTTTTGTTTCGCTGTTTGTCCTTATTTTGCTTTTTTCAATCGTATTGGGAGGCTGTGCCACGGAATCGCTGAAGTATTCTGAAGAGGCAACCGAGGACGTGCTTTCTTCCTCTACGACCAAATCCACTACTACGATGAAGCCTATTACAACTACCACAAAGCCTCTGGTCGATCCCGATGCTGTTGTCTATCCCACCGCTGACCCCTTGCCCAAGCCTAAAAAGAAGGATGTGGTCAATATTCTGGTGATCGGTAATTCCTGCGCCTATTACTTTATGGATGAGCTGGAGGGGATGGCAAATGCCGCGGGGTATCAGGTCAACGTTTATAACGCTTATTACTCCCTTTCCTCCGGCAATCAGGTGGATGCCCATTGGTCTAATCTCACCGTCGATAAGAATAATTTGGATAAAAACACATATCAACTCTTTAAGACCTCAAGGGAAGGAAGAAAGCAGATCGGTCGGACTATTACCCTTGACCGTGCGATTTCTTATGCCGAATGGGATGTGATCGTAATGAACGAGAGCGTTCGTCCCAGAAAGAGCGACACCTATGAAGCTATGTTCAAGAATACCGTGCCGGATGCAAAACGGATCTACGATTATATCAAAGAAGAGCATCCTGGGGCATCCCTCTTCTGGTATCAGGGCTTTTCCTATGAGATCGGATGGACTGCCTCCAACGATGCAACAGAATATATGACCACCAAGGAGCGTCAGGATACCAACTACGAGAATATCAAGCTCGCTTCCCGCTTGATTTGTCAACAGAATGAAATCGGTCTGCTTCCGGTAGGAGATGCTTGGCAACTTGCAAGAGCCAATCCCGACTTCGGTCAGCACTTGACTGAGCGTTGGCAAAACGGAAATCATGTGGAGGATCACTACCACGACGGCGAAAGCGGCGGTCAGTACCTGAATGCTTGCGTATTCTTTGAAGGAATTTTCCAAAAAAGCTGTGTGGGCAATACCTTCTTCCCAACGGCAGGTGGTAAATTGCAATACGAGTTGACCCCTGAGAAGGTGGAACAATTGCAGAGGATGGCGCATCAAGCCGTTGCTGCTGTTTATGGCGAAAATTTTGCAAAGTAAGATTAAACAACATATAATTAACAATCAACTCCTATCGAATAAACGATAGGAGTTGATTGTTAATTATATTGAGAAAACAGCATAATTTGCACACCGTTTTCTGCATTTTTTATTTCTTGAGTTTTTGTGTAATAACGTCATTTAGAATTTCTTTGAAGGCATCAAGGGAAAGAGCGCCCAGATCCTCGCCGGAGCGATGGCGGACGGAAATGGTTCCGTTTTCAATATCCTTGTCGCCTACAATGATCATATAAGGGATTTTATCCATTTGTGCGCTACGAATTTTGTAGCGCAGGGTATTCTGGCTTTCGTCCACAGTGACGCGAACCTTATCTTTTGCAAGGCTTTCCTTGATGGCGGTACAATATTCAAAAGCTCTATCGGTAATGGGAAGAATACGAACTTGCTCGGGTGCCATCCAAGTGGGAAGCGCACCGGCATATTTTTCCAAAAGGTAAGCCAGGGTTCTCTCGTAGCAGCCAAGGCTGGTTCTGTGGATGATGTAAGGGAGCTTCTTCTGTCCATCGCTATCGGTATAATACATACCAAATTTTTCTGCAAGAAGCATATCAATCTGAATGGTAACGATGGTATCCTCTTTGCCGAATACATTTTTGTACTGAATATCCAGCTTGGGGCCGTAGAAGGCGGCTTCGCCAATACCAATTTGGTAGGTAACACCCAGATCGTCTAAAATCTTTTTCATCGTGTCTTGTGCGGCAGCCCACTGCTCAGGAGTACCCTCATACTTCTTGGTGTTTTCGGGATCCCACTGAGAGAAGCGGAAGGTGCAGTCCTCCAAAAGTCCCACAGTCTCCAAGAAGTATTTGGAAAGGGACAAGCAGTCAGCAAATTCTTCTTCCAATTGATCGGGACGGAGCACCAAGTGACCCTCGGAAATGGTAAATTGACGAACGCGGATCAGACCGTGCATTTCCCCGGATTCTTCGTTTCTAAATAGGGTAGAGGTCTCGCCCAAACGCATAGGCAGATCGCGGTAGCTTCTTGCCTGGTTCAAATAAACCTGATACTGGAAAGGGCAGGTCATGGGACGCAGTGCCAAGCATTCTTTCTCTTCATTGTCGGGATCACCCAGAATAAACATACCGTCGCGGTAATGATCCCAGTGACCCGAAATTTTATACAAATCGCTCTTTGCCATCAGGGGAGTCTTGGTTAAAAGATAATCGTGCTCTTGCTCAATATCTTCTACCCATCTCTGGAGCAATTGAATGACCCTTGCTCCCTTGGGCATTAAAACGGGAAGTCCCTGACCAATGGAATCTACGGTGGTAAAGTATCCAAGCTCACGGCCCAGCTTATTGTGGTCGCGTTTTCTTGCTTCTTCACGGGCTGTGATGAATGCATCCAGTTCATCCTTTTTTTGGAAGGAAATACCGTAAATGCGCTGCAGCATCTTGTTTTTTTCGTCGCCGCGCCAGTATGCACCCGTAGCAGCAAGGAGCTTTATGGCGTTACCCTTTACTCTGCCCGTAGAATCCAGATGAGGACCTGCGCAAAGGTCGGTAAATTCACCTTGTTTGTAGAAGGAAATTTCTTCTTCTGCGGGAAGTTCCTCGATTAGCTCTACTTTATAGGGTTCTTCTGCCATCAAGGTAAGTGCTTCCGCTTTGGGTAAAACAAAACGCTCGATTTTCAGTTTCTCCTTGCAAATGGCTCTCATTTCCGCCTCAATTTCTTCCAAATGCTCGGGAGTCAAGGAGAAATCAAGGTCAATGTCGTAGTACCAGCCCTCTGCAATGGCAGGGCCAATGGCAAGCTTTGCCTGAGGAAATTTGCGCTTAATTGCCTGCGCCATGATGTGGGAGCAGGTATGCCAATAAGTCTTTCTGAATGTTTCGTTTTCGAACGTGTATTCGCTCATATCATCCTCCTAAATAAAAAATCCCATCCCTGACCGAACGGTCAGGGGTGGGATAATCAAAAACTATCTCACGGTTCCACCCTGATTACAGGCTCACCTGTCACTTTTTCTTGCTATCACGGGCAAACCCGTCCGACTTTTTTCGCCGGCAGCTCCGAGGTGGTAATGCCGTTGTACCAACATAACCAAGCTTCCACCCAATGCTCGATCTCTCTGGAATATGTACAAAAGCACCGTGTCCTCTTCAACACCATTTTTTTTATTATATCACGAAGTTAATTTTGTGTCAACTATATCTCAAGAGATAAAAAGCTATAAGAAATTTATTCTTGTTTCAAAAATGAAAGTGTGGTATACTATATCTGTTTATAGTAGTAATCAGCGGAGAAAGGAAAATTATGTACAAAATTGCAGAGAGAAAAGAATTGAATCCTACGGTTGTGCAACTTAGGATTGAGGCACCCTTGGTAGCGAAGAAGGCACAGCCCGGTCAGTTTATTATCTTGCGCGTGGATGAACAGGGTGAGAGAATCCCTTTGACTGTCGCGGGAACAGACCCCGAGCAGGGAACCGTTAAGATTATTTTTCAGATTGTTGGAAGCACCACAAAGAAATTAGCGGAAAAGTCCGAAGGTGATTTCATTCAGGATTTTGTAGGACCGCTTGGGGTAGCAACCCATCTGAAAGGCTTGAAAAAAGTGTGCGTAGTAGGGGGTGGCGTAGGCTGTGCCATTGCTCTGCCCATCGTTGAAAAACTTTATGAATTGGGCTCTGAGGTAACCAGTATCATCGGTTTTAGAAACAAGGATCTTCTCATTTTGGAGAATGAATTTCGTGCTTGTTCTCAAAAGGTGCGCGTGATGACCGATGATGGCTCTTACGGTGAGCATGGAAATGTGACAATTCCCTTGAAAGAAATGCTGGAGGCAGGGGAGAAGTTTGATATGATCATTACCATCGGCCCCCTTATAATGATGAAATTTGTTGTGCTGACTGCAAAACCTTTTGAAGTACCCGTTACGGTTTCTATGAATCCCATTATGATCGACGGTACGGGCATGTGTGGCGGTTGTCGCCTGACCTTGAATCAAGACGGCAAAAAAGTAACAAAGTTTGCTTGCGTTGACGGTCCTGATTTTAACGGCTATGAGGTGGATTTTGACGAGGCAATGAGCCGCGGCAGAATGTATGGGGACTATGAGCGTCACGCATACGAAAATACCTGCAATTTGTTCAAAAAGGAGGTCAAGTAGAATGGCAAAAGCAAATATGACCCCTACCAGATGTCCTATGCCCAGTCAAGACCCTAAGGTAAGAGCGCGAAATTTTGATGAAGTAGCTCTGGGCTATACGGAAGAAATGGCTATGGAAGAGGCACAGCGTTGCCTGGAATGTAAGAATATGCCTTGCGTCAGCGGATGTCCCGTAAATATCCATATTCCCGCCTTTATTGCAAAAATTAAGGAGGGTGAATTTGAAGAAGCGTATCAGATTATCGCAAAAACATCCTCTCTGCCTGCAGTTTGCGGACGAGTTTGTCCTCAGGAAACTCAGTGTGAAGCAAAATGTGTCCGCGGTCTTAAGGGGGAATCTGTAGGTATCGGCAGATTGGAACGCTTTGTTGCGGATTGGCACAATACCTTTACAAAGGAAGTGGGAGAAAAGCTCGTATTTAACGGTCATAAGGTAGCTATCGTAGGTTCCGGCCCTTCCGGTCTGACCTGCGCGGGCGACCTTGCCAAGAAGGGCTTTGATGTGACCGTGTTTGAAGCTCTGCATACCGCCGGCGGTGTACTGGTTTACGGAATCCCCGAATTTCGTCTTCCTAAGTCCATTGTCGCTAAAGAGGTGGAAGGACTAAAAGCGCTTGGAGTAAAGGTGGAGACCAATGTTGTAATTGGCAAGACTTTGACTGTAGATGAACTTTTCCAGATGGGTTTTGAGGCAGTATTCATCGGGTCCGGCGCGGGACTTCCCAACTTTATGGGCATCCCCGGAGAATCGTTCAAGGGGGTTTATTCCGCCAACGAGTATTTGACCCGTAGCAATCTGATGAAGGCATACAGAGAAACACCCGATACTCCCATTATGAAAGGGGGTAGGGTAGCTGTCGTAGGCGGCGGTAACGTGGCAATGGACGCTGCGAGAACAGCTCTGCGTCTCGGTGCGGAAAAAGTATATGTAGTATATCGCCGTTCTATGGAAGAGCTTCCTGCAAGGCGTGAAGAAGTGGAGCACGCCATTGAAGAAGGGATTGATTTCCGTCTTCTGACAAATCCCGTGGAGATTCTCGGTTATAATAATACGGAGAATCCCAGAGATCCGAAAAATGGCTTTGTAGTCGGTATGAAGTGTATTAAAATGGAATTGGGTGAGCCGGATGAAAGAGGCCGTCGCAGACCCGTTCCCGTAGAAGGTAGCGAGTTTGTTTTGGATGTGGATACGGTCATTATATCCATCGGTACCAGTCCCAATCCTTTGATTAAGGATACCACTGAAGGCCTTGAAGTGAATCGTCGCGGCGGTATTATCGTTACGGAAGAGGGGCTGACTTCCCGCGAGGCAGTTTATGCAGGAGGCGATGCTGTTACGGGAGCCGCTACTGTTATTTCTGCAATGGGCGCCGGTAAAACTGCTGCAGCTTCCATCGCAAATTATTTGGGTCAGTAAAATAGCTTGGGTATATCCCAAAGAAAAAATGCCGAAAAGCGTTGATAAATCAATGCTTTTCGGCACTTGGTGCGGATGACGGGACTTGAACCCACACAGTATTGCTACCACTAGAACCTGAATCTAGCGCGTCTGCCAATTCCGCCACATCCGCGGGTGTATCCTCTGATTTTTACACAGCGAGGACAACCGAGATAGGGTGAACTTTTGCTCACCCAAGCATTATAGCAAAGAGGGAATCAAAAGTCAAGATGATTTCGAGAAAAAATATGGTGAGAGAATATTTTGTTGTAAATTTTCGTT
Organism: Eubacteriales bacterium; assembly: GCA_045597125.1. Classification (GTDB taxonomy): domain Bacteria; phylum Bacillota; class Clostridia; order Oscillospirales; family SIG627; genus RGIG5579. Next base: position 9,470 of record JAZODR010000038.1, read on the forward strand.
TAGAAGATTGGATTATTAAATTTATAAAAAAGAAGCCAAATTGTTTGGCTTCTTTTTTTTACAGATTTTCTTTGATTTTTTGAATCATTTCGGCGTATTGTGCTTCGGTTAAATAAACTTTGTCGGGATTCATCTGGAAGGTGCTGCCGTATTCATCACCGTTCTCATATTTGGGGACCAGATGCATATGAAGATGGCAACCCGTATCGCCGTAAGCACCGTAGTTGACTTTTTTTGGCGCGAATGCTTTGTGAAGTGCGTTTGCCGCACGGCAAACATCCGCCATAAAAGCGTTTCTTTCCTCTTCGGAAATGTTTACGATTTCGCTGACATGATCTTTGTATGCCACGATGACTCTTCCGGGCTTAGACTGTTCCTTGAACAAAATCAAATCGGAAACGGAGAGGGGACAAATGTAAATGCCAAATTTTTCCAGAAGTTCGCCGCCCATACAGTAAGCGCAATTTTGATCTTTCATAATAATTTTTAATTTATTTCAGTTTGCGAAGCTTCTCAATAAGCATTCTGCTACAATCCAGCTGATTGGGGATATTGCCATTCTCATCTTTTACACGCCAGATGTCGGGGGTAATTTCGTCTGCTACGTAGATCTTTCCGCTTTCATCATAGCCCACTTCGATTTTGAAGTCGATGAGAGTCAAGTTGAGAGAAGCTAGTTCTTTCTTCAGAACTTCGCCCACCTTTACGGTAATGTCCAGCGCTTCCTGATACTGACCTTCTTTCAGAATGCCCTTCATCAGACAGATTCTCTCGCTGATCAGGGGGTCGCCCTGCTCATCGCTCTTGAGGGTAACTTCCGTGTAGGGCGGATTAAAGGGAATTCCTTCATCCAGCTCGAATCTGCGACACATACTGCCTGCAGTAAAGTAACGGAGAACAAACTCAAGGCGGGGAACGGTGAGGTTGCGAACTTTCATCAGACCCTGAGAAACATCACCGCCCAAATAGTGGGTGGGGATACCGTTCTTCTCCATCAATTCAAAGAAGTAATTGGAAATCTCCAAGCCGATTTTTCCTTTTCCCTCGACGCTACCGCCAACGGTGTTAGAGCCGGGGTCGAAAACACCGTTTTCGCCGGTCATAGAGTCCTTGAAAAGCAGATGTACGATGCCGGTTTCTTCGTCAAGGAGAACATTTTTGGTTTTACCTTCGTAAAGTTTTTTCATTGTTTTTGGCTCCTTAGAATAAATTTTCTGTACGGACGAAACATTATATCACGAAAATTGTCTGTTTGGCAAGAAAAATCTTGCAATTTTTTTATATTTTTACAGAATTCCGGAGTGATCGACAGGGTAGAGAATACGAAGCTGGTTCATTTTGCTTTGATAAGCCTTCTGCTGAGCTTCTGCCAAAAGGTGTTGGGAAAGCTCGTCCTTTACATCTTCAAAGGCAACGGGTTTTGCCTGGTTCTTTTTGTCTAAGCGGATCAAATGGAAACCAAACTGAGTTTGTACGGGACCGCGCATTTCGCCAACTTCCATTTCAAAGCAAGCCTTGTCAAATTCGGGAACCATCTGCCCCTTGCCGAATTCACCCAGATCACCGCCGCGCTGAGAAGAGGGGCAGGTGCTGAATGCTTTTGCCGCATCCTCAAAGGTCATTTCGCCGCTTTGGATTTTGGTAAGTATATCCTTTGCTTTCTCTTCACTTTCAACCAAGATATGACTTGCGGAAACGGTTTCCTGGCTGATAAATTCTTCTTTGTGCTCTTCAAAGTATTTATGGATGTCTTCATCTTTTACTTTGACGTCGCGCAAAAATTTTTCTACGTAGAAATTGGAGAGAAGCTCCTTTTTCAGCTTTTCCAATTCGGTTTTGTACTCAGCATCCATTTCCAAAAGATTTTTCTTGGCATCCATAAAAATCAATTCTTTATTAATTAATTGTTCTAAAATTGCTTGTTTGCCCTGAGGATTGTTGTACTGCTGAGCGCGTTGACCCAGATTCATCAGTGTTTTTTGAACATCTGCCTCGGTGATGGTTTTTCCGCCGACTACCGCCAGTATCTTGTTTTGTGCATCCATTTTGTTTTCTCCTTTGCGTAAAAATTACTTTGCAAGTATATCATATTTGACGGGGGAAATCAAGGCATACACACCATTTTATTCTCCATTCATAAAATAAAAAAGGAGGTGATAAAAATGGCTTATTCCGATCGGGAACTGCTGGCAAGGCTGATTCAATGCGAAGCGGGCGGAGAAGGGGATAACGGTATGCGTGCCGTGGCAAGTGTGGTGATGAACCGTGTCCGTACCACCTCGGGAGAATACGGAAGGGTAGGTAATACCGTCCGCGACGTAGTCTTTCAGCCGGGGCAATTCGTTTGCGCCATGGAGACGGTGGGCGGTGACTATAATCCGCAAAACATTTACAATATGAATCCCACAGGGGAGCATTATTCCATCGCCGATTGGGCAATCGCGGGAAATCGCTTGAACAATCTCGGCTCTGCCCTTTGGTTTTTTAACCCCTATTCCGCCAGTTGCCCCGAGTATTTTCCCTCGCGGGTTGGCACCTTTACGGCACGCATCGGCGGCCATTGCTTCTATAGCCCGACCTCTGCCTATAATCAAACCTAGAAAGGAGAACTTATGGACACAAATTTCCAGTCTCAAAACCGCTTCCCCCCCTATACACCACCTCAGCAGGAGGGATTTATTTCTCCGCCTCAACAGAATTTTAACTCCCCTGATATGCAAGGCTCGGTGCAAAAGGTATTAACGGAAAATATCGGTCAGTATGTGGTAATGGAGTTTCTCGTTGGCTCAGATACTATTGTGCGTAAGCAAGGCATCCTTTATTTTGTGGGAACCAGCTATGTGGTACTCTTTGATGACGTGATCGGAAACTACATTGTCTGTGACCTCTATTCCATCAAGTTTACTTACTTTTACTACCCGGGTCAGCGTCCCGGTCAAAACTTTAATTCTCTGTCCTCCAATTTTCCGCAAAATTAATACAAAAAAGCCCCACGGGGCTTTTTTGTTTGTGAGAGGTAGAAAAAGAATTTAAGGAAAGAATGCTTTTGTCTTGACTCTTGGAAAGAAATGGTTTACAATAATAGAGGTATTTATAAGTTTTGAGTGTATAAGGAGAAAAGAATTATGCTTGCAGTAAAAAATGCAACGCTGATTATGAGGGACCACTTTATCCCCGGTGCCACCATCCTCTGTGATGAAGGCAAGATCGTGGATTTTGGTAAAAAACTGGAGATACCAGAAGGTTCTCAGGTTATTGATGCCCAGGGTCAGTACGTTGGTCCCGGCTTTGTAGATATTCATACCCACGCAGCAGGTACCTATTGGTTCTATGAGAATCCCAAAGCTGCGGGTGAGGTTATTTTGGAGCATGGTGTTACGACCGTTCTTCCCGTTGTTTATTTTAGTATGAACAAGAAGGATTTCATTCAGGCAACCAAGGATATCCAAGATGCTGTGGCAAGAGGCGAGCTTCCTAACTTCGGCGGCTTCTATATGGAAGGCCCCTATATGAATCCCAAGTTCGGCGCTGATCGCGAAAATAACCCTTGGCAGGCTCCCTGCAATCCCGACGATTATCTGGACATTATTCGTCAGGGTGGCAAGGATGTGCGCGTTTGGGCACTTGCTCCCGAAAGAGAAAATATTGAGCAGTTCGTTATCGACTGCAAAAAGGAAAATCCCGATGTTGTGTTCACCGTAGCTCATTCCGAGGCTACTCCCGAGGAAATCGAAAAGCTGGTGCCATACGGTCTCAAGATTGGTACTCACCATACCAATGCAACCGGTACCATCGAGAAATATCCCGAGTGCCGCACACCTTGTGTGGATGAAACAGTGAATTACAATCGTGAAATCTACGCAGAGGTCATTTCCGACTCTATGGGTATCCACGTGGACCCCTATAACCAAAGATTGATTCGTAAAATTAAGGGGCAGGATAGACTGATTCTCATTTCCGATGCCTGTGTTTTCGACGGACCTCAGCCCGAGGGTTATGAGGGTGTCAACGACCTTTGCTTCGATTGGGCAGGGGAGATTGCAGGCTCTAAATTGACTCTCGATGTTGCTTGTCGTAATTTTATGGTACATACAGGCGCATCTCTTGTGGATGTATTCAATTATGCTTCCTACAATCCTGCAAAGGCAGTAGGATTTACCGACCGTGGTGAGATTCGCCGCGGCGCGGTAGCCGATCTTGTGATCTGTGACCATCAGGTCAATATCAATAAAGTAATTTTAAAAGGAGAAATTGCAAAATGAAAGACTTTATTACCGATCCCGCAACCAAATTCAATTTTGAGCCTGCAGAATTTGTTCCCTTCAAGGACAAAAAGGTTTGCGAGTATGTTCGCAGCCTGAGCGGAACCGATCTTGAGAAGCGTGAGGCTTGGTGGCATCCCGAATTTCAGGTTAAGGTTATGATGAATCCCCACCCCGTACTCATTGCTACTCTTTTCTCTCGTCTGAAGGCAGCTTCTGAGGCCGGCAAGAGCTTTACCATGATTCTCGGAAACCCCGAGCCCGACACCTACATTCCTCTGGCTCAGCTGATCAACTACTTCCAGGTTGATTGCTCCAAGGTTCACCTTGTTGCAGAAGACGAGTGGGCTGATCAGGACGGCAACATCGCTCCTATCACCTACGAGGCAGGTTTTGCTCACTCTATGATCAAGTATTTGTACTACCAGATCGACGAGAAGCTCCGTATGCCTATGGAGAACGTACATTTCCCCACCAACGCCAATATCAAGGATTATTCCAAGATTATTGACGACATTACCGAGGGCACCGGTGCTGATATCGCTTCCACCTCTCCCGGATGGGCAGGTCATATGGCATTCGTTGATCCCATTCCCGAATTTATCGGAAGCGGTGATATCGAAGAGTGGCTCAATCAGCCCGCTCAGATCGTAACTCTCCATCCCATGACTATTATGCAGAACTCCCTCAACGGTACCTTTGGTCAGTCCGGTGACATTGCAAACGTTCCTCCCAAGGCTGCTACCATTGGTCCTCTGGACGTTATGCGTGCAAAGGAAAGAATCGAAGTTCACGCTCTTGCTACCTGTGGAACCTTCTCCTCTTGGCAGAGAATGACTTCCCGTCTTTGCACCCACGGCCCCGTTACTCCTTACTTGCCCAGCTCTATGCTTCAGACCAAGAAGACTCAGGTCTATATCAGCGAAGAGCTCGCAGCTCCCTTCGAGTGCTGGGAAAAGGTTGGTTATTAATTTATATTACAAAAAAACTCAGTGTGCATTGCACACTGAGTTTTTTATCGGAGAAGCGACATGGGAATCGACTCAAAACGCTTCGAAGGCAAAAACGAAGAGCCCCGTCGCGCCATCGCGGAACTGGATAAAAAGTGTATGCAGCTGGAAGAATAAAAAAAGAAAGAGCCTGATAAAATCAGGCGCTTTCTTTTTTTTGGGAACTGACCCAAATTTAATACAAATGCACCCCCTTTTGGTGTAAGGGGGTGCAAATTGGGTTTAAGGGGGTGCATTTAAATCCATCTGTCCTTCGGATGGGATTTATACCAACCCTTTAACCATGCTTTTTCTCCAAATCCATATGCCGTTTTATCTGTCCTAGCCATACGACGGATTTCCTTTAATGCGGTTTTTCTAAAAGAACGCTCATAGTTCATATGCTCAAGAATATGGTGTGCAACCCAAAGGCGGATTTCTTTGTTTTCATTTGAAAGAAATTCATAAAAATCATTTTTTAGTTCGGGAAATTTTTGCTCAATTTCTGTTGCGATTGCACTCATCCTTTTTACTTTTCGGTTGTGTACTTCTGCGGTGGCACCATCATATACAGTTTCTCTATAGGAAACCACTTCATTTACCAACACAAAATACTCTTGCACCAAATTCATACAACCACCGCCTTTTTTCTTCATTATACCACAAAAAGAAAATAGCCGCAACTTGTATTAAAGTTGCGGTTATTCTTTGAAGACTAACCCTAATTTTAATACAATTGCACCCCCTTTTGGTGTAAGGGGGTGCAAATTCATTTTAGGGGGTGCATTTTGAATTAGGGGGGTGCAAATTTGGTTTAGAGGGGGTGCAAACTATTGACGATCAGCTTTTTTTGCCTGCTTCTCTGCTTGATAAATATCATTTATAGAGTAATTTTTGTTACATTTGCTGCAGGAGAACTCTGTCCAGATAAATTTTACATTGCCAATCATATATCCATCGCCACCGGGAGAGGAAAAATCAAAGTCCTTAGCTTCTTCAGATTGGGAATTAACGATCTTGGAAATCTTGATTTTCTGTAATTTTTCACCACATACGGGGCAGAAGTGTTTTCCCCATTTCATAAACAAAGGTCTTGTCCAAATGCGTTTAACATGATGTACTTTCATCGATTCTGCCTCCTTTTTATTCATTATACGATAAAAAGAAAATAACCGCAACCTTGTATCAAGATTACGGTTATTCTTTGGCGGAGAAGCGGGGATTTGAACCCCGGCGCCAGAGTAATCCGACCTAACGGTTTAGCAAACCGTCCCCTTCGACCTGCTTGGGTACTTCTCCAAATGCTATGTTGTTGTAAGAAAAAGACCACTCTCGGTGGTCTTTTTCCTATGGCGGAGGGAAAGGGATTCGAACCCTTGTGGGATTGCTCCCAAACGGTTTTCAAGACCGCCTCGTTATGACCACTTCGATATCCCTCCAAGTTGGGGACAACGAGTATTATAGGCTATCTTTTTGTTTTTGTCAAGGGGAAAACCGCTTTTTTATGCTTTTCCTTTACCCTTTTTCTTTTTCTTTACAGCGAAACCAAAAGAGCCGATTTTTTTACCAAGCTGGATGTAGTCGCCGTGAGAATAAGCCAAAAGATTTGCCTTTTTCAAATCCAGTTTACCGTTTTCATCCACGTAGCTTTCGTCAACATCTACGGAGACGATCTCGGCTAAAAACATATCGTGAGAACCGAGCTCCTTTATCTCTACTACCTTGCATTCCAGAGATAGAGGGCTTTGTGCAATGGTGGGACAGGAAACCTTGGATGCCTTTTCGGGAGTGAGGGAGTATGCTTTGAGTTTGTTCATTTTGGCGCCCGTGTAAACACCGCAGGCATCGGTGGCCTTGGCAAGGGAACCTGTGGTCATATTGATGACAAATTCCCCTGTCTGGCTAATTAGCTTATGGGAATGACGGCTTTTTCGTAGGGAAATATAGGTCATTGGCGGCTCGGAATTGACAATGCCCGTCCAAGCAATGGTTGCTACATTGGGATTTTCCATGGTTCCGCTGGTGACCATTACTGCGGGAACGGGAGCTAAGAGCGTCCCTCCGGGCCAAGTAATTTTTGCCATAATATACCTCTTATGATCTTAAGAAAAGATTTTCAATTTGCTTTTTAGAAAAGGGAACAAGAACGGGCCTTCCGTGCGGGCAAACGATGATATTATCAATTTCGCGGAGTTTTTCCACGATCCACTTGTGGTCTGCATCGGTGGAGGGAATACCTGCTTTTACAGCAGCTTTGCAAGCCATAGAATACAAGGTGCGGTCAAAACGCTTTTCTCCCGCGCCTTTGCCTACACCGCCTATCATCAATTCTTCCGCGGCCTCTTCCATGAGATTCTTGATGGCATCGCCCGATAGGGAAACGAATTCCAAGGGGATTCCGCGAAGCAGAAAACTGCTTTCTCCGAATTCCTCCAGAAGAAATCCTGCCTCCTCCATTTCCTTCAAATGCTCTGCTAAAGCGGCAGCTTCGGAAGGGGTCATAGTCAAAAGTAAGGGTTCAAGGAAAAGCTGCACCGATTCACTCTTATGCTCTTTTTTTAGAGCCTCGTAGAGGATGCGTTCGTGTGCTGCGTGCTTGTCAATCAGATACAGGGTATCACTTGTTTCGTAGATAATATAGGCATTGAATACAGTTCCGCGAACCGTGCCAAGTAAAGATAGGGGATTGTTTTGGTTCTCTGGGGGAAGAACGTTTTCCATTGCCAATTGCTGATTTTGTACATTGAAAATTTTTTCGATGGAGATGGTCTCTACCGTAGCCTTGGAAGGCTTTATCTGCTCTTCCTTGGGAATCAGACGGCTCTTACCGCGGCTGGGTGCAGAGGAAAAGAGGGAAAGATCGTTTTTGGTTTCAAAGAAGGATCCGCTTTTTACTTCGGCAGAGGGAGTAGGCTGGACTTTGGTTTCGGAAATTCTGGGTGGAGTCATTTCGGGTTTTGATTCCGCAATTTTGACGGCTTTTGCATATTCATCTTTGGCGAGGCGGTTGGAGAGCCTTGTCAAAGTATTGCGTACAGCGTAATAGACTGCGTTATATACGCTTCTTTCGTCGTCAAAGCGAACCTCCAGCTTGGCGGGGTGCACGTTTACATCTACCTTTTCAGGGTCGAGGGTCAAAAAGAGAACGCAACCGGGAAATTTTTCACTTTTTACAAAACTTTTGTACGCTTCTTCCAGTCCAAAACGCATCGTGCCGGATTTGACAAAGCGGGAATTAATATAAAAACTTTGAAAATTGTGATTGGTTCTGCCACATTCGGGTCTTGTAATATAGCCGTGAATGCGTAGATTTCCTTCGGTGTAATCTACTTCGGTCAGGGCAGAAGAAAATTCCTGTCCGTAAACTGAATAAATGCAATCAATCAGTTTGCCGTTGCCCACGGTCTGCAGTTTTACCTGTCCGTCGGCAATGTGTTTAAAGGCGATTTCCGGGTGGGAAACGGCAATACGCTGAAGATATTGCAAAATGGCTGCGCTTTCCGTTTGGGCGCGTTTTAAGAATTTACGTCTGGCAGGCTGATTAAAGAAAAGATCCTGCACAATGACGGTAGTTCCATCCGAGCATCCGCACTCCTCAAAGGAAAGGATATCTTCTCCTTCCATTGCCAATTGATGTCCCAGAGTATCCTCGCATCGCTTAGACATAATGGTAAAGCGCGAGGTGGAGGAGATGGCAGCTAAGGCTTCACCGCGGAATCCTAAGGTAGAAATGGCGCCAAGGTCTTCGGGAGTACGAATCTTGGAGGTTGCGTGACGGCACACACAAAGACGAAGGTCCTCTTTTTCCATACCGCTTCCGTTATCGGTGATGCGGATCATATCCACGCCGCCTCCGGAAATTTCCGTTACAATGGCAGAACTTCCCGCATCAATGGCATTTTCCAAGAGCTCCTTGATTACATTGGCAGGCCGTTCCACCACCTCGCCTGCGGCGATTAGGTTGGCGGTTTGTGTATCCAGTAAATTGATTTTCGCCATTTTGGCTCCTTTACAGTTTCTTTGCTTCCTGAGACAGTTCGTATAGTTTCCCAAGTGCTTCGATGGGACTCATCGTATCTACGTTGACTGCTCGTAAATTGTCAATAATCTCATCCTTTAAATTTGCGAGTAGGGGAAGCTCCTCTTCCTGTATAATGACTTTCTTTTCCCGAGGATTTTTTGCTTCCAGTTCTTTCAAAGTTTCCTTGGCACGGCGAATGACCTCGGAGGGAACTCCCGCAAGTCCTGCAACCTCGATGCCGTAGCTTTCGTCAGCAGAGCCGGGAAGAATCTTTCTCAGGAAGATGATACTGTCACCGCGCTTTTTGGCGGCGATGTTGTAATTTTTCACACCGTCCATCGTGTTTTCCAGTTCGCTCAGTTCGTGATAATGGGTAGCAAAAAGGGTCTTTGCACCGCATTTTTTACCTGCGGTGTATTCAACTACGGCGCGGGCAATGCTCATTCCGTCGTAGGTGGAAGTGCCTCTGCCGATTTCGTCGTAAATAATCAAACTCTTTTTCGTAGCGTTTTGCAGAATGTATGCTACTTCGCTCATTTCCAGCATAAAAGTAGATTGACCCATGGAAAGATCGTCACTGGCACCGATTCGGGTAAAAATCTTATCTACGATGCCGATATGTGCCTCTTTTGCGGGGACAAAGGAACCCATTTGTGCCATGATGACGATGATGGCACATCCGCGCATATAAGTGCTTTTACCTGCCATATTAGGACCTGTAATAATGGCCATGCGATTGGCAGAAGTGTCCAGCAGAGTATCGTTGGGAACAAAGAAGCCCTTGGTCACTTTTTCTACCACGGGATGCCGTCCTTCGTGAATCTCAATTCGGTCGGAGTAATCCACCATAGGGCAAACGTAGTTGTTCTCCAATGCCACATGGGCAAGGCAAGCATATACATCCACATGCGCCACAAGTTTTGCCGCATCCTGTAGGAAGGGGGCTGTTTCCTTGACTTTTTCGCAAAGCTGGCAGAATAGATCGTATTCCAAGGCAACGGCTCTGTCTTTCGCTCCCAGAATTCTGCTTTCCATATCTTTCAGTTCGCTTGTAATATAGCGCTCGGCACCCGTCAGCGTTTGTTTGCGAATGTATCGCTCGGGTACCTTGTCACTGTGAAGTCTGGAAACTTCAAAATAGTAACCGAATACACGGTTGTATCCGATTTTCAGCTTTGGGATTCCGGTAAGTTCGCGCTCCGTCGCTTCAATTTTAGCAAGGTAGCTTTGGCTTTCGGTCATAATGGCGTTCAGCTCGTCCAGCTCCTCGTTATACCCTTTTTGGATAAAGCCGCCCTCTCGCACGGAAAAGGGCGGATCGGGGCGAATGGCAGAGGTAAGAAGTGCACAAAGCGGGTCGGTGATGGGGAGAATTTCTTCTTTTAGACGGGTGTAAAGATCCGAAAGCTCTTCTCCCACACAGTTTTCCATGGAAGAAGCCACCGCAGGTAAATAAGAGAGCGTATTTGCCAGTGCAAAAAGATCTTTTGCATTGCCACCGTTGTAAATCACGCGGGAAAGGATGCGCTCGATATCCTGCATGGGGGAGAGGGTGTCGCGTACTCGATCCTTGAGCATCATATCGTTGTAAAATTCCAGAACCGCGCTTTGTCGCTTGGCAATGGCTCTGGGATGGGTAAGAGGTTGCTCGATGAATCTGCGGAGCAGTCTTGCGCCGCTTGCGGTGCGGGTCTTGTCCAGCACCCACAAAAGGCTTCCGCGCTTCTCCTTTCCTCTGGCATTTTCCGTCAGTTCCAGATTTCGTCTGGAATTGGAGTCGATGGAAAGATATTCATTGTTGTCGTAAATCTTTAGTTGTGCAAGGGAAGTAAGAGAGGTTTTTTGCGTTGCCGAAAGATAGGCAACCAGCGCCGCACAGGCTCTGGACAGAGTAAGGTCAGCGGTAGCAATTCCCAGCTCTGCCGCGCTTTTTCCGAAGTGGCGGGTCAAAGCGGGAATGTTCTTATCCTCAAACAAATCATACATTCCGCAGCCGGCAAGATTTCCCTCGGTCTGTTTCATAAAGGCGGCGAGGGATGGGCATTGTACCTCGGGAAGATTTGTAATCATCTCTTTGGGGGAGAATTTTGCAAATTCATTGATGATTCTGCGCTCCAGCGCCGCCTTGTCGTTATCTTCAAGGGCAATGGCGAACATTGTGGAATCGGAAATATCGTAAAACGCACAAGCGGCTTTGTTGTCGTCTATGCAGACTGTGGCAAGAAAGTTGTTTTTTCCCTCATCTAAAGCATCGCCCAAGGTTACCGTTCCCGGGGTAATGATGCGGATGACCTCGCGGGGAACGATTCCCTTGCAGGTAGCGGGGTCTTGGGTCTGCTCGCAAATGGCAACCTTGTAGCCTTTTTCCACCAGCTTTGCAATATATCCGTCGCAAGAATGAAAAGGTACGCCGCACATGGGGGCACGTTCTTCTTCTCCGCAATCTCTGCCTGTCAGGGTCAGATCCAGTTCCTTGGATGCAATTTTGGCATCCTCGAAGAACATTTCGTAAAAGTCGCCCAAACGGTAGAACAAAAGATAGTCCTGATATTCTTTTTTAATTTCAAAATATTGGAGCATCATCGGGCTCATACGGCAATTTCTCCTATCAGCATAATGGCGCGTGCTTCTGTAATGTGCAGGGTGACAAAATCTCCTGTTGCAATGGCTTTTTCAGGTTTTGGAAAGTGAATCAGTTTTCCCGAATCACTTCTGGCAGAAAGGTACATAGGGTCGTTTTTACTTTCTCCCTCGCAAAGGGCGCGAACGGTCTTTCCTATCAGCTTTTCGTTGTTCTCGGTCTGAATCTGCATTTGCAGTTCCAAAAGACGCGCCATACGGTCGCGGGTTATGTGATTTGGAATCTGTTCCTCCATTTCCGCGGCGGGAGTGCCTTTTCGGGGAGAATAGATGAAACTGAAAACTCCGTCAAAGCGACAGCGGCGCAAAGCCTCCAGCGTTTTCTCGAAATCCTCTTCCGTTTCACCGGGAAAGCCTACGATAATATCGGTAGTAATGGCAATATCCGGGATTTTTTCTCGCATATAGTCTACCAGCTCAAAATATCGCTCTGAGGTGTAACGGCGGTTCATCGCTGCAAGAATTCGATCCGATCCTGCTTGCATCGGAAGATGAAAATGCCGTTCGATATGTTTTTCTTTTGCTATGGTGTCGATCAGTTCAAAGCTTGCATCCTTCGGGTGACTGGTCATAAATTTCAGTACATAGTCCCCCTGAATCTCCGATAACATTTCAAGCAGTTTGGCAAAGGATAGGGGATTTTTCAGATCCTTGCCGTAGGAATTGACATTCTGCCCTAAAAGTGTGATTTCGCGGCAACCGCTTTCCACCAGGGCTTTTACTTCGTTATAGATATATTCGGGTTTGCGGCTTCTTTCTCGTCCCCTTACGTAAGGAACGATGCAGTAGGTGCAGAAATTGTTGCAACCGTACATAATCGAAACATAAGCCCGATGGGTAAACTTCCTAAGGACGGGAAGTCCTTCGCAAATCGTACCGGGGTTGGTATTGTAATTTTCAACGAAGAAAAGTCTTTTTTTTGCAACAAGTGCCTGATCTAAAATCTCTCCGAAACGGGAGAGTTGATTGGTGCCGAATACGAAATCCACATAGGGGTATTTATTTTTAATATCATCTTTGCGGTGCTCTTGCTGGACCATACAACCGCAAAGACCGATTTTAAGATTCTTTTTCTTTTCTTTCAGGTGCTTCAGCTGGCCTGTTGTGGACAGAGCCTTTAATTCCGCGTGTTCACGGACAGCGCAGGTATTGAAAAGAATCAAATCTGCCTCTTCGATATTTTCCGTAGGGGAGTATCCCCTTGTTTTTGCAATGCCCATCAGAGTTTCACTGTCGGCTTCGTTTTGCTGACACCCGAAGGTGTTAATATAGATTTGCTTATCTTGCATAAATCGGGTTCCTTTTCTGCGCGGAAATAATTAAATTATTGTACCATGAAAACAGTTTTTTCGTCAACGAATTTTTTAAACTTGCTCGGGAACGATAAGTTTTACCCCATGGGGAAGAATTTCGATGGTGGGATTTGTTCTGACGTGAATTTCTCCGTCTGCTTGCAGAGTGATGGGATTTTCGGAAATCATTTTCAGTTTGCGGCATTTTTTATAGACCACCTGCGGAATGGTTTGCAGGTGACGGCCGTTTTTATAGTCGCTGACGTATTTTAAAAATTCCAAGCGAGAAATAGTGGGGACGGTGACAAAATCCATCAAGCCGTCGGTAATATCCGCAAGAGGAGTTGCCTTGAATCCTCCTCCGTAAAACTTGCCGTTGCCCACGACTGCAAGGGTAACATTGCCAATGCCAACGGTTACGGGTTCATCGTCGATTTCAAAGGTGATGGGATTTTTCATCGCGGAAAGGAAAGAATATCCGAGCGCTAACTTATAAGCCGCGCCCCCCGAAACCAAGGGGATTTTTTTCACCGTTTGCTGACGCTTTCCCGTAACGGCATCCAGCCCTGCGGAAATATTGTTCAGCGCAAAGAAGTTGTCACATTTGAGCACGTCGCAATTCGTTGGCTCCAAATGAATTAGATTTTTAATATCCAGAAAGCGCTCTTTCGGCATATCAAAATAGCGCACAAAATCGTTTCCGCTGCCCACGGGAACCGGACAAAGGGCAACGTTTTCGGCGCCTACTATCCCGCTGACGGTTTCGTTCAAGGTTCCGTCGCCGCCGCAAGAATAAATGCGGGTAAAACCGGGGTTTTCCTTGCAGGCTTTCTTCGCAATCTCAGTGGCGTCGCCTTTTTTCCGCGTGAGAACGATATCGTATTTTTCATCGGTACGGTGAGTATTGAGAATAAATGCTTCTTTGATTCGCTTGGTGGCTTCTTCTACAGGATTGTGAATACCTGCTTCGGGATTCAGAATAAACAGATGACGGATCATATTACTTCCTCAATTCTATTTGATTCGTTTAACGGGAGTTTGTGGTTCTTTGCCTTGCTTGAAATCTGTAATCAATTTTTCAATTTCTTTTTTTGTTTCCACGGAGAAAATATAGTGGTGATTTTCAATGCCTTTTTCTTTGAGAAGCTTCTTTCTGTCCGCCATATAAAAGGGGACGGAATTGTAGACTACGTAACGTCTGCCTTCCTGTAGTATAGGAAATTTGAATCCTTTTCGGTCAATGAGAAGGGAGGCTTCCGGATTCTTCTCCAAGAGCATTACGGGAATTCTGCCGTAAACTATGGCGCTTTTTTCTCCCCGCAGATCGCGAATCTGGGAGGTGTTGAGTTCCGCGGAGATCACAGCATCAATAAGCGGGGGGTAGGCATTTAATGAGAAACTGTTGGTAATGTTCAGTCGGAAATCGCCGTGAAGAACAAAGTCGAATCCATCCAAAAGACGAAAATGCCCGATGTTGCCAACCATGGCGTGACGAGCGCCTTGGTCATAAGCTTTTTTTAATTGTTGGCGTACCACCCCCTCTTCTTCAGGGAAAATAACAGGTGGCATCAACACTCCGTTTGCTTTTGTACCGTCAAAGACTGCTAAGGGAAGATAGATTTCATGAAAAAAGTCGGTTTCGGGAATTTGCTCTGCATACTGAAATCGTGCGGAGCGGTGGAACCGAGGTTTTGTCTTTGGTGGCAAAACAGGCACATTCGGAAAAATTTTCTCGCGGGTTATTTGAATTGATTTTGCGCTTCTACCTGAATCCGTAAAACAGATACGCCGGGTGGCAGTTTGTTCCTTATCCCGATTCGTTCGGGTGCCCAGCATAGCGGAGTGCAAATTTTTGACGAAATATCCGTCGGTAAAACCGCTTCGGGAAAAAACATCGGAAAGACGCGTCATTTCTTGGTCGGTGGCACTTCTTTCTTCGTCCAAAAGGTTGCGCCAAATACGCGATACCGTATATACATATTCGGGGCTTTTCATTCTGCCTTCAATTTTCAAAGAAGAAATTCCCATTTGCAGAATCTCGGGAATATGTTTTGCCAGACATAGATCGCGAAAGCTGATGGGATATTTGCCTCCGTTGTAGGGAAGTCTGCAGGGCTGGGCACATTCTCCTCGATTGCCGCTACGGTCTCCAATCATACTGCTCATGAGACATTGTCCTGATGCACTTGCGCAAATGGCACCGTGAACGAACAATTCCGTTTCGATGGGGCTTTCTTTGCAAAGGGTGGCGATATTGTTTCGATCCATTTCACGGGCAAGAACCATGCGGGAAAACCCGCGCTCTTTCAAAAATTCTGCCGCGCCTACACTATGACCTGACATCTGGGTGCTTCCGTGGAGTTCCAAGTCAGGGAAGGTATCTTTTAGGAGGGAAGAAAAGCCTATGTCTGCAAGAATCAGGCCGTCGCATTTTGCATCGTACAGAAAACCCACAAAATCCAAAGCGCGGGACAGGGCGCGGTCAGTCAGGAGGGTATTTAGGGTTATGTAAACACGTACGCCCTTTTCGTGGCATTTTTGAATGGCGCGAGAAATTTCTTCGCGTGTGAAATTTTTTGCATTCATTCGCGCATTGAATTCCGTTCCGCCGAAATATACTGCATCCGCTCCGCCAAGCAGCGCCGCTTGTAGGGTGTCAGCACCGCCTACGGGACATAAAAGTTCGGGCTTTTTCATCGAATCCCTCCTTCTCTGAATAGTTATACAATATAATATCATATTTTGTCGAAAAAGAAAAGAGTTTTTGAGGAAAAAGCATTCGATAACAAGAATGTATTGCTATTATAAAAAAAAGGTATTACTGGTTTTTGTTGGATTGGTTGACAATTGTTTCTCTATTGATAGAATAATAGGAGAGTTGTTATCTAGATAAGGAGTTTATATGATTACGTTTAGCATTGCAGGTATTGCATTTTTAATGTTTAGTATTATGGTGATTGCGGCATTGGGATATATGCTGGGCAGAATTACCATCAAAGGCGTTTCGCTTGGTACTGCAGGTGTATTTATCGTAGCACTGCTGTTTGGCGCTTTGTTCCCCAATGTTCTCAGCGATGCGCTGACAATCAAGGTTGATGGGGAGGCGGTCTCCTATGCGTCCAACGCTTTGAAGGTTATTGAGAATTTGGGACTGATTCTTTTTGTGGCTTCCGTAGGTTTTATTGCAGGGCCCAATTTCTTTTCCAATTTCAAGAAAAATTTTAAGTCTTATATCCTTATTGGATTGATTATTATTATTGCAGGCGGTCTTTCTGCTGTGGGATGTATTTGTTTTGGCAGATTGGTTGAAGGCGGTCAGGCAGGCTTCGATCCCAAGGAACTGACGGCGATGGTCGTAGGGCTTCTTTCGGGTTCTTTGACTTCTACTCCCGCTTTTTCGGCGGCAAAGGAAACGGTTGATTCTGCTTACGAGGCTGCCGTTACCGTTGGTCACGGTATTGCATATCTTTTCGGTGTCATCGGCGTAGTCCTTTTTGTTCAGCTTGTTCCGAAGATGTGCAAGGCAAATATGGATAAAGAAAGAGCATTGCTCACGGTCAGCGGACAAGCGTCAAAGACTAAAAAATCCAAGAAACTGATCGAGCTTGATGAATTCGGTATTGCTGCTTTTGCCACGGCTGCGGTGCTGGGATTGCTTTTGGGTGGTGTGAAGATTGCAAAATTCTTTTCCCTGGGTACTACAGGTGGCACATTGATCGTTTCTTTGGTCATCGGCTATATTGCACATATCGGTCCTATTAGTCTGATGCCGAAGGAAGGGACGCTGAAGGTATTTCGTGAGGTGGGCTTGATGCTGTTTTTGATCGGCGCAGGTATTGCAGGCGGAATCAGTTTTCTTGAGTATTTTGATATTATGTATTTTGTTTACGGTGTGATTATGACCATTATTCCTATGATCGTAGGTTTTTTCTTCGCAAAGTATGTACTCAAGTTGAGCCTTTTAAACAATCTCGGTTCCATCACCGGCGGTATGACCTCTACCCCTGCCCTTGGCACCTTGATCAATGTTGCAGGAACTGAGGATGTTGCAGCCGCTTATGCCGCAACCTATCCCATCGCTTTGATTGTAGTTGTTTTGATTTCCCAGTTCTTGATTATTTTGTTTTAAACAATGAAAAAAGCTCTCTGATTCAGAGAGCTTTTTTCTGTTTTTGGATACAAAAATGGAAGAAAATTGCCTTGAAAAGTAAATCCCTTTTTGTTATACTGATTTTCGTAATAACAAAAAGGAGCAGATTATGGAACAAATTTATTCCGTTTTGAAAAATTTCAAGATTGAAGGCACCGTGCAAAGTGTAGAGCGTTACGGAAACGGTCATATTAACGATACCTATCTTGTAGTATGTCAACCCTATCATCGTTATATTTTGCAGAGAATCAATACCTCTATTTTTCGCGATGTGGAAAGCCTGATGGAAAATATTTCTCAAGTAACCGCTTTCCTAGGTGAGCGTGCAGAAGAGAAGAGATCTGTTTTGACTTTGATTCCAACTACTGACTCTAAAAGCTTCTTTATGGACGAAAGCGGCGCTTGGCGAATTTACGACTTTGTTGAGGATTCTCTTTGTTTGGAGCGACCCGAAGGGGAAGAGGATTTTTACCAGTGCGCGTATGCCTTCGGTGCATTTCAGAAACTTCTGGCAGATTTTCCCGCCCATAATTTGAGTGAGACTATTCCCGCATTTCACAATACTCCTAAGCGATATGCAGATTTTTGCAAAGCAGTTGAGGAGGATGTATTTGGCAGAAGAAAAGATGTAGAGGAA
Organism: Eubacteriales bacterium; assembly: GCA_045597125.1. GTDB lineage: Bacteria > Bacillota > Clostridia > Oscillospirales > SIG627 > RGIG5579. The sequence continues at coordinate 27,461 of JAZODR010000038.1, forward strand.
GAAATCGCCTTTGTTCATGCGCGGAAAGATTTCTATTCTGTGCTTTTGGATGCTGAGAAGAGGGGGGATTTGCCTTTGCGAGTCAGCCACAATGATACCAAGTGTAACAATGTGCTTTTGGATGCTTCTACCCGCAAGGGACTTTGCGTTATTGACCTTGATACCGTAATGCCCGGCTACAGCGTGACCGATTTCGGCGATTCCATTCGTTCCGGCGCCTCTACCGGTGCTGAGGATGAAAAGGATTTGTCTAAGGTGAATTTTGATTTGAATCTTTACAAGGCATACGTGGATGGCTTTTTGGCAGGTTGCGGTGGGTCTTTGCCTGCAAGCGAGATTGCTTTGCTTCCTGAGGGGGCAAAGATGATGACTATTGAGTGCGGGATGCGTTTCTTGACAGATTACTTGCAGGGAGATACCTATTTTAAGACTTCTTATCCCGGCCATAATTTGGTACGCTTCCGTACTCAGATGAAACTGGTTCAAGGTATGGAAGAAAATTGGGACGAAATGAAAAAGATCGTTTTGGAAAAATAAAAAAACACGATGGCAATTTGCCATCGTGTTTTTTATTTAGAAAATATGTTCACATCTCTTGATTCTACGGGAGTAGAGAAGACAACCTGTGTGCTGGTTCTTCCATAGCGCTGAAGAGTACCCAAAAAGGCTTCCAATTCAGAGGTGGTGCGGAAGGCAACTTTGATCAGCTGGGAATACTGTCCTGTAATACAGGAGCATTCCAGAACGTTGGGACAATCCTTGATAAAGGGATAAAAATCGGTTTTTTTTGACGGTTCCATTTCCAGACTGATAAATGCAGTTACGTCGTAGCCGAGCATTGCGCGATCAATGGTCATATGATAACCCTTGATCAGACCGCTCTGAGAAAGACGGTCAATTCTTGCCGAAACGGCGGGTGAAGAAAGAAATACCTCTTTGGCAATTTCCTTTACGGGTATACGGGCGTTTTCCTGTAGCATTTGTAGAATTTTTTCATCAACCTTGTCCATAGTCGGTTCCTCGTTTATTAAAAATAATTTCGCACTGAAACTATTTTACCACTAAAAATACAAAATGCAAGAAAAACAGCAATAAAACTTTATAATATTAATTATATCACCTTGTTATAGTCAAACAGATCCCAAGGATATTTTTTTTCGGGAGAAACAGAAAAGGAAAGCATTTCTCCGCTTGTTGGATGGGGGAAGGAGAGAGCACAGCAGAACAAAGCCAAGCTGTCACCATTTCCTCCGTACTTTCGATCGCCGTAAAGAGGCATCTTTCTAGAGGCAAATTGTACGCGGATTTGATGAGTGCGCCCCGTTTCGGGCAATACTCGTACTAAGGAAAGACCGTCCTGCGTATGCATCACTTCATAATGCAACCGTGCATCCTTTACCCCGCGGCGTGGTCTTTTTACGGGAAAAACTTTTCTTTTCCCGCGGTCAAAAAACAGAAGGTCTTCCAAAACGTCTTTTGGCTCTTTGGGTCTTGCAGTGAGAATTGCCAGGTATTCCTTAACAAATTTCTTATCCTGTAAAGCTCTGCTTAAAGCCGCGGCGGCTTTGGAGGTTCTCGCAAATACCATAATTCCCGCAGTTTCACGATCCAAACGATGAACGGGAAAAATCTTGCCACCAAGCCCTTCTTCTAAGATGGAAAGCATACTGACCTGATTTTTTTCATCCGATTGGGAAAGGACCCCTGAAGGCTTTATAGCAACTGCCAGATGCTCATCCTGATATAAAATAGCCTTAGTGTCCATAGGAATCCAGAATTAAATCGGTGAGATTTACAATGGTTCCGGCGCCCATAATGATGAGTAGGCCTTCACGGGTTTGTTCTTTCAGATACTTTGTAATTTCAGCAAAATTGCCACGATAGGTAAGGCGTTCGCTTTGCTTAGCAAGAATCGGAGATTCAATGCCCGGTACAGGCTTTTCTCTTGCCGGATAAATATCTGCCAGTATTACTTCATCTGCCAGAGAAAGAGAAGAAACAAATTCGGGCCAATAGGCCTGGGTTCTGGTGTAGGTATGCGGCTGAAATACTACCGTAATGTGGGAGTGACCCAGTTTTTTTGCGGCAAGTAGCGTTGCACGGATTTCGTCGGGGTGATGTGCATAGTCATCAAACACCTGCATGTTATTGCATTTTCCTCGGTATTCAAATCTCCTCTTAACTCCTCGGAAAGCTTCCAGACCTTTGCGGATAGAATCACCATCAATTCCGGATAAATATGCTGCAGAGGCGGCAGCAAGAGCATTGGAAACGCTATGCTCGCCCGGTACGGAAAGTTTTACGGAGCAAAGAAAACCTTTTTTCACCATAATATCGAAGGCGTAAAATCCTTTTTCTTCCCGTATATTTTCACACCAAAGGTCTGCTTTTTCTTTTGAGGAAAAGAAAAAGGTAGGTGCCAAGGTGCTGGATGCCACTTCCATAGCTCCCCGATTATCGTGGTTAAAAATTGCGGCGCCGTCTTTGGCAATGTTTGTGAATTTCACAAAGGAAGTGATTACGTCTTCTAATGTGGGGAAGAAGTCCGCGTGGTCATGTTCTACGTTGAGAACTACAGCAAGACGAGGAAAGAAATCCAAAAAAGAATTTTGGTATTCACAGGCTTCAAAGAGAAAATCCTGACCGTTCCCTAAACGATATGTACTGTTCAGTTCGGGGAGGACCGCGCCTGCCATTACGGTTGGATCCCGATCCTCGGCAAGCATAAAAATAGAAGAAAGCATACCTGTAGTGGAGCTTTTTCCGTGAGTGCCGGAAATACCGATTGGATTTTTCCTTTGCTTCATTAAAAGACCCAAAAACTTTGCACGCGGCATCATAGGAAGCCCTAATTTCTTGGGATACGAGAAAACAATATCGTCCTCGTGAATGGCGCCGGTATATACCACAAGCTGGACATTGTCGTATGCTGATTGTTCAAAATTTGTATATACGGGGATATTCTCGGCCATAAGCTTTCTTGTGATATCGCTTTCCGCCGCATCGTAGCCGGCTACCGTACAGCCGTATTTTTTTGCTGTGAAGGCAAGGGAGGACATACTGACGCCACCGATTCCCAAAAAGAAAATATTGGGCTTTTTGTCCAAGAAATTGAGAGAAGTTGCATTTTTTTTCATAATTTCACCTAAAATTCACATAAGGATGTTAGAATTTGCTTAAATAGGGAGACTAATTTTTAATGAAGGAGAAAAGACGATGCAGATTACCGATGTAAAAATCAGAAAAACTTTTACGGAAGGGCCGATGCTTGCTGTTGCAAGTGTTACCCTGGGAGATGTTTTTGTCGTTCACGATGTGAAGGTTATCATTGCTAATGATCGCCGCTTTATCGTAATGCCCAGTCGCAAAAATGCCGATGGAACTTACCGCGATATTGCTCATCCCATTACCGCTGAATTTCGCACAGATTTGGAAAAGGCTGTGCTTGCCGCATACGAAGCAGCATTGGCAGAGGCTCCTCTTGACGATACTCTTTGATATATTATATCTTTTATTATATCTTTTTTTCCGCGCTTTTGCAAGAGCCTTGAAAAAATAGAGAAAACAAGAAAAAGGGGGAGCGATCCCCTTTTTTCTTATGCTTGACGATGCGCATCCTTGTTTGTTATAATGTGTGCATCAGCGAAAGAAAGGAACTTTTTAAGTGGAAAAAATTACTTTCAAAAAAATGCTTCCTCAGCAGAAGACGGTACGCTTTCTGCTTGCAACTTTGTTTCTGACCGTGGGAATTTATCTTGCCTATCCCGTCCACGGAATTTTGGCAACCTTTCCCGTTTGTTTTGTCTTTTCCGTTTTGGCGTTCCTTCTAAATGATTGTCTGGGTATGCATCTGACAAGCGCTGCAGGTATTGCATTTTTTTATAGTCTGATGACTGATTTTTACGACCCTTTTATCTTTACTTTGTTTTGTGCTGCTTCTGCCTTTTTGGCTGCCCTGACGGTGCGCTCCATACGAGCACTTTCAAAAGGGAAAAAAATTTTTCTCTTCTTGAGTCTTGTTGTGGCAGGAAGCGTTCTCACGGTGTTGCTTAGCGGAACCCCCAGTTCCTTTCTTTCAGCAGAAAAGGATGCTCGGGAGTATCTAAATAAAACCTACCCGGACCAAAAATTTGAAGCGGTGACCGTTTATTATAATGCTCGAAAAAAATGTTATGCGGCAGAGGTAGAGTATTTGTATGAGGGAAATATTTTAAGTTCTTCTGTTTTGTTTTCCAAAAATGTCGAAGATGGTTTTTTGGACGATTTTGTGTCCTGGATGCAGGAAAAGCGCAAATCTGTTTTTATTGACGTGGTCAAAAAGAGCGGTGAGGATGTTTTAATCAATTCCGCAGGTTTGACCGAGAAAACATTCGATGGTATATTTCGCGGCTCTTATGGAATTTTTGGAACAGAAATGGAGCCTCTTTTCCATTTTTCTGCTACCTTCCGCGAGGAAAAGCCTGAGCGGGTCGATTTTGCCGATGCTTGTCGCAATGTGATGGATACGATGAAGGAGCAAGGCTTTGACTATGGCTCTGTTACCTTTTATGCTTTGGATGCAGGGAATGTGGTGTACGAATGTACCGTCACTCCCGAAACCGATTCCGAGCTTGTTCTAAGCCTTATAAAATACACAAAATAACGAAGAAAAGACCGCGAAACGCGGTCTTTTCTAATGCCTTTTATCATAGAATTTGATAAAAGGAGATAGGATATGGTCAAACAATATAATCGTATGCGCTACCGAGAAAAATTCCGTCGTTATCGGATTTTCTTTTTTGTGATGTCGCTTTTGTTTGCAGCTTGTCTTGTAGGAGAAGTTTTTTGGTTTGGAAATATGGGATATAGCTACAATCGGGAAAGCGTTGCGTTTTCCTCTTTTTTCTCGAATTTGTTCGTTGGTGAACTTTTGTTTTTACTTGCAGTATTTCTTTTTGGCCTTACGCTTTACGCGCCAATATTCGGTTTTTTATGTGCCGGAGCAAGAGGCGCTTTTTCGGGCTTTTGCCTATCACTTCTCAGTTCCGATTTAAAAAGCGCAAAAGGAATATGGCTTTTTCTGATTTGTGCGTTATATTTGCTTATTTCTTCTTGGCTCTTTGTGGCATATACAGGTTTTTGTACCACAACGGCTCTCCAGCTCTTTTCCAATCCGTCGAAAAGCGCACGGGGCGGGGAAAAAAGCATGTACGGCGGTACTTTATTTTATTCTTCGTTTTTTCAAGAATCGGTGAATCTGAGATTTTTATTTGGTTATATTCTCTTTTTTCTGGGAGTGGTTTTCTTCTCCTTTCTTCTTACCCTTGCCTTTGCGGGAATCAGAAGTTTGCTATAAAAAACTACGCCCAACATATCTATTATATAAAAAAACGATTCAAAAATCTAGTGTTATTTTTCATAAAAAATAACAAAATATTTTGGTTAAAATGTGAATTTACAAAAAAGATAACATATGCTAAGATATAGGTGCAAGGAAGAAAGAGAAAGGAGATAAGTCCAAAGATTTAAATACAGTGACCCCGTGATGAGGAGTAATGAGTGACTTAAAGAATTTGGAGGTACGGTCCCATGAACACAACGGACCAGTTTTAACCCCGAACCGCGAGAAGAAAAATCGGTTCGGGGTTTTACTTTTGCAAAAATATCTTGCAAAGCTGTATCGTTTATGCTATAATTCTTTCAACAAAAGAATAAACACAGTTCATAGAATTTTTCTTTGTCGGGGTTTTGCCTCGGGGATCAGGAAATACGGTGAGAATCCGTAGCAACCGCCATTGCCGTGATAGATATATTTCTTTAGTCGGAATGCTGATCGGACTGTGACCCAATAAAAGTCTCTCGGGCAAATGGGCGAGGCAGGGAAGGAAACGGGACAGGTGTTTCCTTTTGTTTTGCGCCTTGGGGAGGGCGCTTTTATTTTTAGCCTTTTGAAAAATGAAAGGAAAAAAAACAATGAAAACAAAAATTTTAGCAATTCTTTTGACTTTTATCTTGCTTCTTAATTTCGTATCGTGTACCAATGAAGTAACCCTAACTTCCGAAGACTTGTGGGCGAATGCGACGTATCGCGAGGATAAAACCTTTGGTAGCGGCGATAAAACCTTTACGCTTAAGGTGGTTGCAGGGGATCGTTATGTTACCTTTACCGTGAATACCGATAAAGAAAATCTTGCAGAGGCACTTTTGGAGCATAAAATCGTCGAGGGGGAAGACGGTGCATACGGTCTTTACATTAAAGAGGTAAACGGAATCCTTGCGGATTACGATGTGGATCAAAGCTATTGGTCTTTTGAGATTGATGGCGAAGCTCAGATGAGCGGTGTCAGCGATACCAAACTTTGTGGTGGGGAATCCTTCGAGCTTGTTTATGCAAAATAAAGAATCACTTTTGTCCATTGTAGAAATTGCCCTTTTCGCCATGCTGGGTGCCTTGATGTTTGGTGCACAGGTAGTAATGGAGGTCTTTCCAAACGTTCACCTGTCCGGAATGTTTGTGATTCTTTATACCGTTCTCTTTCGAAAAAAAGCGCTGATTCCAATTTATCTCTACATATTTCTCATAGGAGTTCGCTGGGGCTTTGGTCCGGCTTGGATTCCATATTTGTATTTGTGGCTGATTTTGTGGGCCATGGTGATGCTGATTCCGCCAAAAACACCCGTCAAATGGAAAATGATACTTTATCCTCTTTTGGGCGGTCTCTTTGGTCTTTCCTTCGGTACTCTTTACGCCCCCGCTCAAGCTTTGCTTTTCGGTTTGAATTTTAAGCAGACGCTTTTATGGATTGCCGCGGGCTTTACTTGGGATATCGTTCATGCTGTGGGAAACGCGGTATTTTCAACTCTTGTGGTGCCTCTTTCCGAAGCGTTGAGCGGTGTACTAAAAAGAGCCGAAATTAAATAAAAAATCCTCCCATTTGGGAGGATTTTTTCTGTTGTTTAACCTTCGTTCCCTGCTTGAAGGACGAATTTTGAGGGTTTTGCCACTATTTGGATATAGGATTTGGTTGCTTGATAGTGGTCGTAGTAACGCTCGATTTCAATTTCGTACTTGCCAAATTCCGCAAAGAATTCTTGAGCAATTTCTAAAGCTAAGGCATTGTGACCTACGCATTTTTCTTTCATAAAGTCTGCCAGTCCTTGACAGAATTCTGCGTGTTTGAGAAGCAGTCTCCAGGAAACGGTCTGAGGACGGGTAGGCATAGTCATATGTTTTGCAGCCAACGAGCGGCACTCGGCGGTAATCTCATAGACATCTTCAAAAGATTTCTTGCGCTCCGGATCAAAGCGGAGGGAAACGGCTTTGTCTTTGGATTTTTCTCCAGCCATAAAGGAGAATTCAAAGGTGCTTGATATTTTCTGCAGATAGTCCATCGCTTCTTTCCAATCTTCTCCGTAAATATGAGAGAAGTAGTCTTCAACGATTTCTTCAAAGGTAATATTTTCGTTTAATAAAGCTTCTGCATAAACGTAGATAGCAAGACCATTGGGCCAAAAACTTCTTTGAGAGCCGTCTTCCACAAAGCCGTCAAGCCCCATATACTTTAGACCGCGGATATCTTCAAAAATTCTGCGGGCAATATAGAGTCCGCTGGGGTCCATATACTGGTGACGCCAGAAGTGATACTCGTAGGAGAAGCAGGGGCCGTTCCAAATCTCTTGCCAACTCTTGAGAAATACCAAATTTTCTTCGGCTCCCACAGGCGTTTTCCAAGCGTTGCGCACGTAATCCTGCAGAGGAGGAAGTTTGCTGTCAGATGTAATGCTTTCGGAATAGGTGCGGGTAATGGGTGCATAAAGCAGAGAGAAACGCTTGGGATTGTTGATTTTTACGTGCTCGGGAGCAAAGAGGGTGTCGTAGTATGCAATGAATACGATGCGGGTATCCAGTCCTTTTGCAGAAAGAGCCTCATCTGCTTCATTCATAATCATAAGGTAGTAGTCCGATGGACGCATTTTTTGACACTCTGCGCATTCGCAATGATTAGAGTAGTAGTCTGCCAACCATACGTGAAGGTAAGTTACGTTTTTGTGTTTTTCGGCATAATCTGCGATGGCATTTGCCATAATGGTACGCACTTCGGGATTAGACATGCACAAATTGGTGTTGAGGCAAACTCCGCGAAACGGAGCGCGTACGCCGTCAAGTTCAGCTAAATAGCTGCGCTGTTTATCGGTAAGATTTAGAGAATTGTTTGCTTTCCAACCGACAGTAGAGGAAAGTCCATAGGGCTCCGCAGTCCAGCCGTGACCCATATCGTGGAACTGCAGACCACGTTTTGCAATCTCTACTTCACATTGCCTTTTCCATTGCTTAACAAGCTCAGGAGATACTTTTTCGGGGATGCGGTGCTTTTTATTGTGGACATGGTCGTAGTAGGAATTATAGTAGTAGAAGGGATTGTCAAACTCAATCATATAAATATTGATTTCTTGCTTTGCATAAAAATCAATGGTCTCTAGCATACATTGCTGGCTTTCTGCACCCTCATTGCAATGACCGCGGAATCGGTGGTCTGCTTTCTTGTGATACTTCTGAGGAGTAATATCCTTCATCGGAATAAATTCTCCATCAATGCCGGGGTAGAGCCAGCGACATCCGTTCAATCGCAGGAAACGATAAACCGCAAAGAGAATGCTTCTTTGGTTAGAACCTGCAAGAATTCCTCCGTTTTCATCGGTATCAATGTGGACTACGTCGTCGAGAACGGGGTCCTTGGCTTCATTTTCGAGAGCGAAATCTTCTAAAAGTCCAAGACGAAAGCCGTCTTTTGCCTGAGGATCATAGGTGATTGCAATGTCTCCGCATTCCGGCATCATCATGCGTAGATATTTTTTGAGTTCTTCTGCGGCAAAATCAATTACATGATCGGCACGAATTTTCTTGATTTCGTACATAACTTACCTCTTTCTTTTTTATATCACTATTAAGAGTCTTGATGACTAATTTTAGCATATGCTCCCATCGAATACAAGAGGAATTTAAGATTTTCTTACAAATTTCTATTGAAAATAAGAGAAATTTGTAGTAACATATTGATGTTTCAAAAAAAAGGAGAACCAAATGATTGGAAACTACCAAGTAATAGATGCACATTGTCATATTTATCCTGAGAAAATCGCCGCTCGCGCTTGCCAAGGGACAGACCGTTTTTACGGAACCCGCGCCGCTTGTGACGGAACTACCTCGGGGCTGAAGGAAATTCTTGCTGATGGTAGGATTGACCGCTTTTTGGTACATTCCGTTGCTACTACCCCTCATCAGGTTCGCTCCATAAACGACTTTATTTCTGCGGAGGTTTCTGCCCATCCCGATATTTTCTTTGGATTTGGCACTCTGCACCCTGATAGCTACGATCTTGCGGGGGATTTTCAGCATCTTTTGGAACTGGGTCTGAAAGGGGTCAAGCTACATCCCGATATCCAGGCTTTTAAGCTGGATGATTTTAGATGCTTGAAAATTTTTGAACTTTGCGAGAGGGCAGAGGTTCCCGTTTTGATCCATACAGGTGATTATCGTTACGATTTTTCCAATCCCAATCGTCTGCTTCCCATTTTGGATATTTACGAAAATCTTACCGTTATCGGCGCCCATCTGGCGGGCTGGTCTGTGTGGCAAGAGGCTTTTGAAAAATTGTCCCATAAGTTAAATCTCTACGTAGATTGCTCTTCTACTTTCCCGTTTTATGATAAGGAGAAGGCCAGAGATTTAATCTGCCGCTGGGGTTTTGATCGAGTGCTTTTCGGCTCGGATTATCCTATGTGGAATCCTATCTCTGAACTGGAAACCTTTTTATCTTTGGATCTGGGGGATGAAGCCAATCGAAAAATTTTGGGTGAAAATGCTAAAAAATTGTTTGGTCTGGAGTAAAAGAGTGTGATGCAGTACGCGAATATTCATACCCATACTACCTTTTCTGATGGTAAAAATACCCCTGAGGAGATGGTTCAAAAAGCCATTGAGCTTGGGTTTTCCTCCATCGGTATTTCCGATCACAGCGAAACTGATTTTGATTTGTCCTATTGTATGGTATCCTCGGATTATGAGGATTATCGTAAGACCGTTGGCGGATTAAAAGAAGTATATGGAGATCGAATCGACGTTTTTTGCGGCATTGAACAGGATTTTCATTCGTCTTTTTCTTGCGATGGCTTTGATTACGCCATTGGATCCGTGCACTATATCCTTTCCGAGGGTGAATATTTCCCCGTGGATATAAGCCTTAATAAGCAAATGGATCATATTGAGCGTCATTTTGGCGGCGATAAAATGGAATATGCCCGTTTTTATTACGATACTGTTGCGGAGAGTGCAATACGCGGCGGTTTTGAGGTGCTTGGCCATTTTGATCTTGTGAACAAATTTGGTCTTTTTTCCGATAGCACCGAGGCATATAAAACAATTGCCTTGCAGACTCTGGATACCGTTCTTGCACAAATCCCCTATATCGAGATGAATACCGGTGCGATTTCCCGCGGTTATTCCACGGTTTACCCTAATGATTTCTTGCTTCGTTACATTCATAAAAAAGGAGGCAGGATCGTTCTTAACGGGGATTCTCACAGTGCCGCTTTTTTAGATAGCCATTTTGAGAAATCTCTTGCGGTCTTGAAAGAAATTGGTTTTTCCTCGGTTTGGCAACTGCGAAAGCGAGGCTGGATAGAAGTTATGATTTAAATGGAGGTAGTTTTATGGCAAAAATTGTTCATCTTCAATATCCCGGGGGCAAAAGCAAGGCATTTACCATCAGCTACGATGACGGTGTTAGGTGCGACCTTCAGCTTGTAAATTTGATGCGTAAATACGGAATTCGAGGCACCTTTAATGTCAATTCCTGCGGAATTTTTGCTGATGCGAAGAAAAATGAAGCACGCAAACACCCGAAGTTTAATCAAAAAGAAATTTGCGAATTTTATCAAGAGAATCGGGATTTGATTGAGATTGCCGCTCACGGTGCCACCCACGGTTATTACCCTCTTACGGCACAGGATGTGACTGCTTGGGATATCCTTTCCGATCGTAAAAATATTGAATCCCTTTTGGGCGTACAATGCCGCGGCTTTGCTTATCCCTTTGGCCCTACCGATGAGAAAACCGTAGAAGCATTGAAGGTGTGCGGTTTCCGATATGCCAGAGTGACGCAAAGTACCCATCAATTCTCTTTGCCCGAGGATCCGTATCGCTGGAGATGCACTGCAACACATTCTTATCCTGCTTTGATGGAGGATGCACATGCCTTTTTGGAAGTGCCCAGAAAATACGGCAAGGTGCCGAATCTGTTCTCCGTTTGGGGACATAGCTACGAATTTGTCGATGCTGACAACTGGAATGTGATCGAGGAGCTTTTTGCCTATATCGGGGGAAGAGAAGACATCTGGTATTGTACCAATATTGAGTTTTTCAATCTTTTGAGGGCATACAGAAGCCTTGAGTATTTTGTAGATCAGAGCAAGGTTTATAATCCCACCGCGATTCCCGTTGAGCTATCCGTGTTCCACAGTGCTGAGGATTGGCGAAGTGTTATCGTACAACCCGGCGAGACTGTCGATTTAGATTAAGATTTTAGAAAAGGAGAATATAGATATGAATTTTTTTGATGAATTGAAGCAGTATGACCAGGAGCTTTTTGCAGCTTGTGACCGTGAACTTACCCGTCAAAGACACAACATTGAGCTGATTGCCTCCGAGAATATCGTTTCCAAGGCGGTTCTTCTGGCTGCAGGAACCGTTTTGACCAATAAGTATGCCGAGGGATATCCCGCCAAGCGTTATTACGGTGGATGTGAGCATATTGACGAGGTGGAAACTCTTGCCATTGAGCGAGCAAAGAAGCTCTTCGGTGCAGATCATGCTAATGTTCAGCCTCATTGTGGTGCTTCTGCAAACCTTGCCGTATTTCTTGCGCTGGTTCAGCCAGGCGAGACCGTTATGGGTCTTTCTCTTGCTCACGGAGGACATCTTTCCCACGGTTCTCCTGCAAATATTTCCGGCAAGTATTACAATATCGTATCTTACGGTGTGGATGAAAAGAGCGAGGTTCTGGATTATGAAGCTATCCGTGCAATGGCACTGGAATGCAAGCCCAAGATGATCATTGCAGGTGCGTCTGCCTACTCTCGTACCATTGATTTTGAGAAGCTCGGTCAGATCGCCAAGGAAGTGGGCGCATACTATATGGTGGATATGGCGCACATTGCAGGTCTTGTTGCTGCAGGGCTTCATCCTTCTCCTGTGCCTTTCGCTGACGTGGTTACCACCACTACCCACAAGACTCTCCGCGGTCCTCGCGGTGGATTGATCCTGTGCAAGGAAGAACTTGCCAAGACCATTGATAAGGCGGTATTCCCCGGTCTTCAGGGCGGTCCTTTGGAGCATATTATTGCCGCAAAGGCAGTCTCTTTTGCCGAGGCAATGAAGCCTGAATTTGTAGAATATCAGAAGAAGGTTGTCGAAAATGCTTCCACCTTGGCTAAGGCCATGGAAAAGGTAGGATTCCGCGTGGTTTCCGGAGGAACGGATAACCATCTGATGCTTATTGATTTGCGCAACTTCGGTGTTACCGGTAAGGAAATGCAACATCGCCTTGATCAGGTTCATATTACGGTCAATAAGAATGCCATTCCCGATGATCCCGAAAGCCCATTTGTTACCAGCGGTATCCGTCTTGGTACTCCCGCTGTAACCACTCGTGGTTTTGGTGTTGAGGAAATGGAGAAGATTGCTCATTGGATTTGTGATATTGCTACCGATTTTGAAGGAAATCGCGAAAGAGTTTCCGCCGAGGTTATGGCACTTTGTGAGAAATTCCCCATTTACGAGGACTGATATGAAATTGATCATTGCTTCCGGCAATAGCGGAAAGCTTCGTGAGATTCGTACCATTTTGGGCGATAAATTCGATGAGATTGTTTCTATGAAGGAAGCGGGTATTGACCATGAAACCGTGGAGGATGGTGCTACCTTCTTGGAAAACGCGCAGAAAAAAGCGCGTGAAATTGCCGAAATTTCCGGCTGTGCTGCTCTGGCGGATGATAGTGGTATTTGTGTGGATGCCCTCGGCGGAGCTCCCGGTATCTATTCTGCAAGATTTTGCGGCAGACATGGCGACGATGAGGCCAACAACCGTCTTTTAATCGAAAAATTGCACGATGTGCAGCAGCGTACTGCTCATTATGCTTGTGCAGTTTCTCTGGCTTTTCCTGATGGCTCGGAGCTTCATGCCGAAGGCTTTCTTTATGGCGAAATTGTTGATGAGCCTTGTGGCAGCGGCGGATTTGGCTATGACCCCTACTTTTATCTACCAGCCTATGGTTGTACCGCTGCTGAGCTTTCTGCTGAAGAAAAAAATAAAATCAGTCATAGAGCAGAGGCTTTGAAAAAATTATTAAAGCTTTTGTAAAGAGCGTGAAAAAAGGAACTGTTTCCTAGAAACAGTTCCTTTTTTTCTATGCTTTCAGAAGATGTACTTTAATCAAAAGGTTTAAGATGGTTTTTCCTTTGGGAAGTTGTAGAACGTCTTCTTTCTTAAACCCGCCGCAACGGAAGAGGATAATCATGTAAACGGGTGCAGCGCATAGGATTCCGATTAGGGTTGCAAGACTTGCAGAGAAGGGAGCAAGGAGCAAATAAACTCCGCCTGCCGTAGCTCCGCAAACTGCGGCGGCAATCAGAGGAATCATAAGCGTTTTTTTAAAATCCAGTCGATAATGCAGAAAGTGCGACAAGAAAAACATATTAAACACAAACATTACCAGATAACAAAGCAGGGTAGAAAGGGGGATTCCCAGATGCCCGATTTGCGGGATTCCGATGAGGATCCAAATGGTAAGTGCTTTGGTAATAACACCGCAGCAGGTGGAGAGAATGCTCTTTCTTTCGTGTCCGCTTGCTTGCAGGACGGCGGCGCTGACGGTGATCAGTCCCGAAAAAGCAATGGCGGGAGCGATTATGGTAAGCATCGTACCTGCCACATCATTGGAAAAGAATGCAGTACCTGCAGAATTGGTAAAGATTTCGCTATTTCCCGAGAACAAAAGATGGACGATAGGCTTTGCCATGATGCCAATGCCGAAAGCGCATGGCAGACAGATTGCGCCTACAATACGGAAAGTGAAATCAATGGTCTTCTTTAATTCTTCAATATTGCCTTTTGCACCTGCACCGGAGATGGCGGGAATGATACTAATGGCAAAGGGCTGAACGATGGTGGTGGGGAGATTGAAGAGGGTAATGGATTTTGCCATATAGGCACCGTAAATCGCCATTGCAAGTTCACTTATATTGCCTGAAAAATAACTGATACCCACACAAGCTTCGTTGAGGCGTTTGACAGCCAGCATAGAGTCGATAACGCTGGTCATGCTCATAATACTGGAGGAAATGGTAATGGGGATGGCGATGGCAATCAATTCCTTGGCAATGGATTTTCCCGAGCGAGGATGATCGGTAAGACCAACCTGGCGATCCCGCTTTGCAACGGCCTTTGCGAAGGTCATATACAGGGCAGAAAGAATCACGCCTAAGGTAACACCGCTGAGAGCAAAAGAAGCTACAACGGGTGCGCTGTACCCTTGGCGGTTTGCAAAAATACCTGCAAACAAACCAAGTCCCAGCTTTCCCATCACCTCGATTACCTGTGAGACCGCGGTGGGAATCATATTCTGATTTCCTTGAAAATATCCGCGAATGCAGGATACCAAACAAATGAAGAACATAATGGGGGAAATGGTGCGGATACAAATGGAAAGCTCATGGCTTTGCGTAATGTCTGCTAAAGTGTTTGCACCAAAAAACAGAATGCCCGTTCCCAAAAGTCCAATGGCTACAAAGATCAATAGGCTGACTCGATAAATCTGTTCTGCTTCACCCTGCTTTTTCTTGGCGAGGGCGGAGGAGACCATACGGGAAATGGCAACCGGAAGACCCGCGGTAGAAATGAGAAAGCAAACGGAGTAAATAGAATAGGCAGAGCCGAAATATCCCATTGCAGCATCGCCAATTACATTGGAAAGGGGGATTTTGAAAAGCGCACCTGCGACTTTGACAATGATGTTGGAAAGCATCAGAATTAAAGCGCCGTGAACGAAATTTTGCTTTTTTTGTGACATAATGTCTCCTTAATCAAGAAATTCCTTTAAAACAGAGCCTTGCGGTACCAAGGATTCGGGTAGGGATGGGAAGAATTGCAGATCTTTTAAAATACGCCTTGCCCTTGGGTAAAGACGGCTTTCTTCCGTTACCGTCTTTAATAGGTCTATAACCTCTTCTTTTTCAACTGAGATTTCGTAAGAGAAGCTGGAGGATATGGTGTAAAAAGCATTTTTGCGAAATGGGTGTAAGATCTCTTTTTCCGCTTCAACAACGTTTTCCCAAAGTTTTTCTGTCAGCTCGGGTGAAGCTCCTCGGTGCTTGTAATCGCGGATTAGTCTTCTGCAAAAGCGGATACGCTCGGGGGAAAATACCCCGCCTCCTACTCTGCTTTGGACGGATTTTGTTACGTCCAAATAAAAACAAAGATAGGGCTCATTTTTTGGCATTCCCTCAAGAATTACGTCGTTAAGCGCATGAATTCCTTCCAAAAGAAAGACATCGTAATGCTCGGGAGAGATCATTTGTGTACATAGAATGCGCTTTCCGCTGATAAAATCATAACCCGGCAAGGGGGTTCTGCTTGAACGGCTTAAGCTTTGAAGCGTTTCTATGATTAAAGCGGAATCCGTGTGGGAAAATGCATCGTAGTTGGGCTCTCCGTCTTCATTTTTCGGTGCATATTCCTTATCAAAGAAAAAATCGTCGGTGGAAAAGGCGAGAACCTTCTTGCCTTCCTGTTCCAAGGCTTTGCTCAGACAGTATGCGGTGGTGGATTTTCCGCTGCAGCTGGGACCTGCCAAAAAAACGAATCGAACCTTTTTTTCCACAATGCTTTGAGCGGCAAAGCGGATTTGTTCTTTGTATTTTTCTTCTTCACACCGGATCAAGTCCGTTGCAGATAATAAATCTTCCGCTTGGAAAATCAACATAGCGGCTTTCTCCTTTATAAATGCTTGCGCATATCATTCAATCGTTTATCAAGCTCTTCGGGATGAGCAAGGTATTCAAAGGGGTATTTGAATCCGGGAAAACGGTGAATGCGATCTTCCTTTGCCTTTGGCAAAAGTTTTCCGATTCCTCCTGCGCCGCAGGCAAAAATATCGCATAAATCTTCCATCATAGCAAGATTGTAAATACCTAAGGAGCCACATTTGGCAAAGCCTGTGTTTTCCAAATCGGCAGCGGAATTTTTTTGCCTGTATAAATAATATGGTTTCAGGCCGTCATTTATACAAATCTTGTGCGCCTGTGCCATAGCATCTTGCCATGATTTTATTTCTTCAGGTAAACGAGCGCCTGTGGCGGCGCGTTTTCGGCATAGAGCGTGAAGGGTGATTTCTTGCGGGGAAAGCATAAGTACTTCTTTTAAGGAATCGAGAAAATCCTCAGGCGATTCTCCTTCCAATCCCGCAATCAAATCGCAGTTGACGGAAGAAAAATTATAGGCTTTGGCAAGTTCCATTGCGCGGTAAAATTCTTTCGTGGTGTGACTGCGCCCAATGCGGCTAAGAGTCCGGTCTTTCATTGTCTGTGGATTGATGCTGATGCGCTCTACTCCAAGCTTTTTCAGTACGGCAAGTTTTTCTTTTGTCACCGTGTCGGGTCTTCCTATTTCTACGGAAAATTCTCTTAAAAAGGAAGTGTCAAAGAATTTATGTACTGTGGTTAATACCGCTTCCATTTGAGAATCAGAGAGGATTCCCGGCGTACCCCCGCCCATATATACGGCGGAAAGTTTGCGCCCTGCTTCTTGCATCAGCGCGGCGGTCTTGCGAATCTCCACTTGCATTTTTTCTATATATTGTGGAATCAGAGCAAGATGTGCGGGTGCCGCAGAGGAGATAAAAGAACAGTAACTGCATCGAGTGGGGCAAAAAGGAATGGAAAGGTAAAGCATTGCATCATTTTTGGAAAGAGTCCTTTCAAAGGAAAGCTCGGTTTCACAAAGTTTAAGCAAAAGCTCTGCTTTTTCTTCGGAAACCAAAAATTCTTCTCGCAAAATGTACTTTGTTTCTTGTGTGTTAAATCCGTTTTTGCGGTAAAATACAGGAACCTTTACGGGACGAACTCCAAACAAAAGCCCGTAAGGAGGAATATAATCGGTAAAAGCTTTTGCGGCTTGTGCAAAAGCTTGTGCGAAAGCGATATTCTCCGCCCGTGAAAATTCTTTGTGAACAGCAAGATTTATGGTGGCAAAGCCTTCTTTTGTTCGTTTATTCTTTATCGAAACGGTAACGTTGGCATCATCTGACGTTGCGCAGATCGTAAAATCTTCTGCTTGTTCATGAAAAAAGAGTGTTGCCAGATGGTATAAATTCAGGCGTTTTGCCTCGGTAGCGGCTTGAATCTCCATATTACATCTTATCCGAATCTATCACGATGGTAATGGGGCCGTCGTTTATGATTTCCACCTTCATATCTCCTCCGAATACACCCGGGAAGACCCTTACGGCAGGGTCACCTTCTTCATGAAGGGCATCGGCTTCGGTTTGCATTCTTTCAAGAAAGTATTCGTATAGCTTTTTTGCAGGTTCGTATTTCATGCTTTGCATAAAATCGGGTCTGCGGGAGGAAAGATTGGCGTAAAGGGTGAAATTGGATACCACCAAAATATCCGCGCCCACCTTTAAAGCGGAAAGGTTCAGTTTTCCGTTGTCATCTTGAAAGATGCGCATTTTTAAGATTTTATCAATAATCTTGTCTGCTTCGCACTGTGTATCGTTTTGATGCAGACCTAGCAGAATACACATACCCTTCCCACATTCGGATATGGTTTTCCCTTCGCAGGTGAGTAGCGACTTTTCGGTGATTTGGAGAACGGCTCTCATTTTTCTCCTCCTACCCGAATTTGCAGAATCTCTTTGTTTTTCTTTAATTTTTCCAAAATGGAATTTAAGTGATCTCTGCCTTTAATGCCGATGGTAATCGACAAAAGGCTTGTCTGTTCGTTGGAGGTTTGGGTATTAATGGCGGAAATGGGAATACGCATTTCTGCAAGTGCTGTGGAAATGGATGCCATAACACCGATTTTATCTGCTACAAGGAGCAAAAGGGTGGCATTGTAGGTGGTGTGACTCTTTTCCTCGCCTGCGTTTTGCGCCCAGGAAGCATTGATCCAGCGATCGCGCTCGGGACTTGCAAGTCCTGCTTTTGCGTGAGGACAGGAATACTTATGTACGGATACGCCATAGCCGCGCGTAATATAACCGATGATTTCGTCGCCGGGCAGGGGAGAGCAGCATTTGGCAAATTTTACTTGGCAGTTCTCCAGTCCTTCAATAATGACGCCGCTGCCGGACTTCTTTTGTTCTTTCTTTTGCGCTTGAGAGATTTGGGTTACCTCCAGGGAGGCAGGTGTATTTGCGGCGTGGCTACGCTCGATTTCGTCGTGAATCTTGGTGTGAATTTTGGAAAGGGCAATTCCGCCGTAGCCGATGGAATTATAAAGGTCGTCCAGACTTTCCAGACCGTGGCGTTTGCAAATGGTGAGCATAATGCGCTCTTTTTCTTCCTCGGGAAGACCCTTGCTGATTTTTTCAAACTCTTTATCTACCTCGGCTTTGGCGAGCTGGATATTTTCTTCTCTCTTTTCTTTCTTGTACCAGCCACGAATCTTGTTTTTCGCTTCGCCGCTTTTGACAATCTTAAGCCAGTCGCGGCTGGGACCTTTGGATGCGGAGGAGGTCAAAACTTCAATGATTTGACCCGTTTGCAAAACGGTGGTAATGGGCGCAATGGCGCCGTTGATTTTGATTCCTACCATTTTGTTGCCTACACCGGAATGGATGGCATAGGCAAAATCAATTCCGCAAGAGCCCGTGGGAAGAGTGACTACATCTCCCTTGGGGGTGAAGACAAAGATTTCGTCTTCAAAAATATCAATCTTCAGAGGAGTCAGATACTCCTCGGAGTCCATGGATTTTTGTTCGCTTTCCAGAAGCATAGAAATCCACTCCAGCTTCTTGTTGATGCCCTCTCCGCTTTTTTGACCGCTCTTGTATTTCCAGTGGGCGGCAATACCGTATTCTGCAATCTGATGCATTTCCGTGGTTCGAATTTGCACCTCGAAGGGTACACCTGCCCGTCCGATGACCGTGGTATGCAAAGAACGGTAGTTATTGGGTTTGGGCGTGGAAATATAGTCCTTGAATCGGCCGGGCATAGAGTGATACATTTCGTGAATCAGACCCAGAGCAGTATAACAGGCAATTTCGGAATCCACAATAATGCGCACTGCATAAAAGTCATAAATCTCGTCAAAGCTCTTGCTGGAACGGTACATTTTTCGGTAGATGGAGTAAATGCTCTTTACGCGTCCTTTAATGGAGTACTCTAATCCTTGCTCGGAAAGCTTTTCTCCGATTTCTTTTTTTATATTTTCAATAAAATTGCGGTTTTCGCCGTACTTGGTATCCACCCAATCGCAGATTTCCTCATATCCGATAGGATCTAGATATTGAAGTGCAAGGCTTTCCAATTCTTGCTTAATTCTTTGGATACCGAGTCTGTGAGCGAGGGGCGCATAAACGTGCATCGTTTCCAGTGCGATCAAGCGCTGTTTTTCCTCAACGTGTGAGGAAAGGGTGCGCATATTGTGCAGTCTGTCGCAAAGTTTGATTAGAATTACTCGGATGTCGCGGCTCATGGCCAGAAACATCTTTCTCAGGTTTTCAATATGCTCTTCTTCTTTGTCTTCAAACGGGATGGTAACCAGCTTGGTCAGACCATCCACCAGAATCATTACGTCTCCGCCGAATTCTGTTTTGATGCCTTCCAGACTTGCGCCGTCACAATCCTCAACAATATCGTGAAGCAGAGCGGCGCAAATGGCATCGGTGTCAAGGTTCAGCTCGGCGCAAATTTCCGCAACGGAAAGAGGGTGATAGATATACTCTTCACCCGATTTGCGGAATTGGCCGCGATGCGCCTGTTCAGCATAAACAAAGGCGCGCTGAATCTTTTCCGTATCGTATCGCTTTCCGCTTTCTTCCAAAAGTTTAAACAATTTTTCGGTCGAGGCTGACATTTACAAACCCTTTCTCTTCCAGTTGGATATAAAACACCTATTTTAATACTTTATTATATAATATAAAAACAAAAATTACAAGTCCCAATACCGTTTTTTTGAAAAAGAAACACCGTTTGTCTGATGACAAACGGTGTTTCTTTTTGGCCCACCCTAAGAGATTCGAACTCCCAACCTTCAGAATCGGAATCTGATGCTCTATCCAGTTGCGCTAAGGGTGGAAATCAAGTGCCGAAATCGGCACTTTTTTACTCTGTCAAAGAGGGAATTACGATGGGGATTAACCAAAGGAGCTGATAAATCAGAACAAATAGACCGGTAATTCTGCTCAGACCGCTGATGAGGAACAGAAATACAACAATGCCTGCGCCCAAAACCAAGGAAAGAAACTTCATTACTACGTTGGCACGGGTTAGGTGGCGCAAAGAATCACATAGGCTGAAGGTTCTGAGAAGGTTTGCAATTGTTGAAATACATACAATGCCACTCTCGCTCTTTTCTGCGGCGGGAGCATCTTTCATAGCTTCACAGCTCTTGATGATTCCTGCAGGAATCTTTTTGTTCTTTAAAAGACTGCGGAACAGGTCTGAGTCAACATTGGGATCACAAGTTTTAACTGCGGGACAAATACCGGAACGGAACAAGGTCAGAATCGTCTTTTTAAAATTGCTGCTGATTGGATATTTTATATAGAATTTTGCAGCCAATTCACTGCCGATTACCATATACATAATCTTGCCGTGATTGCTTTCAAAATTCTCATCCTGATCGTCTTTGGTGTAACCGAAGTCATAGGAAAGCAGATAGTTTTTATTTCCTACGAAAACATCCAATCCATCAATGCAAGCACACATTCCGTCTGCCGTAATTTCCTTAAAATCAAAGTCCTCGGATACCTCTTCCACCACGCCCGAAATGGTCTTTTTGAATACCACGGAAAGGGGACCGCCGAGCTTCTCGAAAATCATTGCGGCATAAAGAATTGCTTTGTCAATTCGAGTGTTTCCGTAGGTACGAATGGTGGTAATCTTCACTTTTGCAGGGGGAAAGATTTCTTTATCCGTAAAGGAAACTACGTCTGCGGAGGCATACTCTTCTGCCGCGGCGATACTGGCAATCGTACTGCCGATCTTTTCCGATTTTGCCGCCATATGCGCAAAGGGGAGAGAGATGCTAAATACGCAGGAAACAGGGAGAGTCATAACTGCCATCATCATAAAGTTGGAGGCGGTTTCGGCAATGCTTGGAACCTTCAGATAGGAGAACACGGCGAATGCCACGGAGAAGACCATGGACAATGCAAGTACCCATCCGTAAGAGCGTTCTGCCTTGCTGCGCTCACGGCTGCGGGCAAAGAAGTTTTCAATAAAATGCGCTTTTTGAATGGAGAAGAAACGGGGATTTCCATCCAATTCCTCGCGGAAAGCTTCAGCCTCCGGACTTTCGGAGTCCAGTGCTTTTGCAACCAGCTTTTCTTTTTTACTGCCACAGATACGGAACGTGCGATAAGTGCGCTTGGCATCCAAAAAATTGGCGATGGAATTGAGTACGGCAAAAAGCGTGGCAACAGAGCCGAACAAGGGGTATTCCGTAGCGCCGAAGATTAAAAGGATGGCAATGTGCACAACGGATAACAGGTAGAGCATAAACAAAACCGTGTTCCGATCGGGTCTTCCACCCAAAAGATTCTTGATTCCGACACCCAAGGAGGGGAGAATCAAAAGTCCTGAAATGAAGATGACTTGCAAATCTACCAAAAGATAAATCGCGTTGTAAATTCCGCCGGGCTTTAAGAATTCAGGATGCGGAAAACCGGAAAACGTTGCGCTTTCCAGATACAAAACGGCAAGAAATGTCACGAAGACCCAAAGCACAGAGGAAAGACTGCGATAATTTTTGTTTCTCAGATGCTCCGCAAATTCATCATACTCCTCGGGGGAGGTGTATTCGTCGGGAAGCACGGGGTTGGATTCGTATTTTGTTTCAATTTCTTCGTAGGTATCGCTGTAAGGATCGTCAGGCACGTTTTCATCGGAAATATGATATTCATCTGCCAGAGGGGGAATGTCCGTGCGGGTCATTTCTGCGGGATCAATTTCCTGCATAGCAGATTCTGCCAAAGAACTGTATTCTTTGGTTTTTTCTTCGTCCCCGTCGTGAATGGCAATGTAATCCCGTGTTTTATCCTCGTCGCTTCCGTGATCGGCAATGTATTCCGTATGATTGTTTTTCTTTCTTTTTTGGGAAGGGTCATTTCCAAAGATTTCTCTTAAAAGATTTGCCGTCTCGTCGTACTCCTCCTCGGAGCTCTCTGCGCCGATGGTACCCTTGGAACGGGAGAATACCTCGCCCAGCTTGTCCGAATCTACCGAAGAAGGGGAGAGAGCATCCAGAAGATCCTGGGGGACAGAGGTTTTTTCCTCCGTCTTTTCTTCTCTTTCGGGGGCGATTTTTTCATCCTCTTCGAGAAGCAACTCGGAGAGCAATTCGTCTTTTTGCTTGGTGTCTTGTTGAGCGGGGTTCACTTTTTCTTTGCGTTTTAACTTGTAAACAGAAGCCATATTGAATCCTTTCCGAAAATTATCTGTATTTGGCCGCTTCGTAAAGAATGACGGCGCCAGCACAGGAAACGTTCAGGGAATTGACTTTTCCGCGCATAGGCAGAGAAATAATAAAATCGCTTTTTTCTTTGATCAGCCTGGAAATACCGAATCCTTCCGATCCGAGTACGACGGCGATTGCGCCGCTGAAATTCTGCTTGTCGTAAGGAGTTCCGTCCGCCTCGCAGGCATAAATCCATACGCCGCGTTCGCGAAGCTTGTCTATAGCGGCAGCAAGGTTGGTTACGCGACAAACTGCCAGATGCTCTGCAGCACCCGCGCTGGATTTGATTACTGTGGGGGTAAGTCCCACTGCTTTGTTTTTCGGAATGATGATTCCGTGGGCGCCC
The DNA here is from genome assembly GCA_045597125.1 of Eubacteriales bacterium. GTDB lineage: Bacteria > Bacillota > Clostridia > Oscillospirales > SIG627 > RGIG5579. The sequence continues at coordinate 50,525 of JAZODR010000038.1, forward strand.
GCACCTTCACAGCAGCGGATTAAAGCACCCAAATTGTGGGGGTCTTCCACTCCGTCTGCAATAACAAAAAAAGGTTTTTCTCCGCGTTCTTCGGCAATTTCAAAGAGCTGTTCCAAGGTGGCGTATTCTTTTTGCCCTGCCATTGCTACAACACCTTGATGAAACGTTCCGCCTGCCAGAAGGGTTAATTTTTGTTTGTCTGCATAGGAGAGGGGAATCTTTTTTTCTTTGGCAATGGCAACGATTTTTTTCAAACTGCCTTCGCCGTCTTTTTGCAAATAAATCTTCTCTACGCTTCGTCCCGAGGATAAGAGCTCCAACACGGCATTTCGCCCTGCAACAACTGCATTGTCCGAGGACTCTTTTGCGGAAAGAGACTTTTTATATATTTCATTTTTCATACAAATAATTATACCACAAGAAAAATGAAATGTATAGGCTTTTTTAAATTTTTTTTGAAAAAAGTTATCGTGTTTTCCGAATTTTTGGCACAAAATCGAAAAATTTCTTCATTTATAGAAAAATTATTATAGAAAAAACTTGCAATTTTGTATTGTTTTGGTATATGATAGAAAAATAAAGTGGAAGGGAGTGCGCTATGGAGTGGAAAAAAATTGAAAGCCGTTCAAATCCGTCGGTGAAATACGCTGCCTCTCTCTCGGATAAAAAATTTCGTGATCGCCAGGAGGTCTTCTCTGCAGAGGGATTTACCTTGTTTTTTGATTTTTGTCAAATGGGTCTGTTTCCCCAAAAGGTTTATTTGGCGGAAAAAGCTGTTTCTTTTCGTATGCGGATTGAACAGGCGCTGAAAACATCCAATTCGCAGCTTTTTTTGCTTTCTGATTCCGCTTTTGAAAAGGTGACTACGGAAAAAGGCTCTCAGGGACTTTTGTGTGTGTATTCTGTGCGTGATGTACATGCGTTGATGCCTTTGTCAAAAACAGGAAAGCTGATTGCGCTGGAGCGTGTTCAGGATCCGGGCAATGTGGGTACCGTGATTCGTACAGCCTCCGCTTTCGGATTTGACGGTGTTTTATTGGTAGATTGTGCGGACCCTTTCGGACCCAAGGCGGTTCGCGCCACGATGGGCGCCATTGCGGGTATCCCAATCCGTACATTTTCTCAAACGGGAGAATTGTTTTCGTTTTTGAAGGACAAGCGTGTGCGTACAGTTGCCGCTTGCCTTGCGCCTGATTCCCGAGAAATCGGAGAAACGGATTTGTCTGAGCCTATTTGTGTTTTGATTGGCAATGAGGGGAAAGGCTTGAGCCAAGAGGCAATTTCCCTTGCCGATGCTTCTTGCGTAATTCCCATACAAACAATGGAAAGCCTTAATGCCGCTTCTGCGGCAACGGTATTTCTCTGGGAGATACAGCGAAGGGGGATGGAATATGAAGGATAAAGAGCGAATCTATTGGCTTTGGTTGTCCCTTGCTTGCCGTCCCGGTTCTGCATTGCCGTCTACTCTATTGAAATTTTTCGGCTCTCCGAAAAAAGTTTATGAGGCAAGTGAAGAGGATTTTGCTCAGCTTGATATTCCGTTTTACGGTCATGAGAAGGAGCTTTGTGATAAGAGTCTGGATCGTGCCAAGGATATTTTGTCGTGGTGCAAAAAGGAAAAGGTGGGGCTTGTAACTCCCGAGGATTATTTCTATCCCGATGCTTTTCGTGTGTTGCCCAATAAGCCTATGGTGCTTTACTACCTGGGGAATTTTTGCGATTTAGATAATCGCTTCACCGTAGGCGTCGTGGGAACCCGTCATCCGAGCAATTACGGACTTCACGCCGCCAAACGGATTTCTTACGATCTTGCCCGATCCGGCGCGGTGATCGTTTCGGGACTTGCTCTTGGAATTGATGCCGCGGCGCATCGCGCAGCTTTATACCATGAGAGTTTTACCGTTGGCATTATCGGCTGCGGAATTGATAAGGTTTATCCAAAGGAAAATGTAAAGCTTTATGAAGAGGTTATTCGCAAGGGTCTGCTTATGACCGAATATCCTCCCGGGACTGCACCGTTGGGGAAAAACTTTCCTGTACGCAATCGTCTGATCGCCGCGCTTTCCGATGCCGTTTGCGTGATTGAGGGAAGCGAGCAAAGCGGTTCGCTAATCACCGCTGAGGATGCTTTGAAACAGGGAAAGGCTCTCTATGCCGTGCCCGGTTCGATTTTTGCCCGAGAAAGCGCGGGAAGCAATTTTCTTCTGCGTGTGGGTGCAAAGCCGTGTCTTTCTGCCTATGATATGGTGGAAGATTTTCGTTTGCGATATCCTATGCTGAAGGGAGAAGTGGCTTTGTTCAAGGCAAGCGAGGTGAAGCAGAAGGATAAGACAAAAAAGAAATTGCGCACCTACGTATTTCCCGGTTCTGCAAGATCCGAGGATGAAAAAACGCTTCCCAATGAATATGAGTTTATTAGTCACGAAAAGGGAAAGGAAGGTCCCTCGTCCCAGATGTCTTGTCTGACCAGTCTTTCTTCCCAGGAACGGAGTGTTTTTTCCGCTCTTGGCTATGATCCGATGAATGTGGATTCCTTAGTTACGGAGGAAATGAGTGCTTCCGTGCTTCTGGCAATTTTAATAAAACTCGAAAAGAAAGGATTGGTACGAAAGGTGACCGACGGCAAATACGTCCTTACCGATCGTGCTGAGATTTGAAAGGAAATACTATGGCACAGAATCTTGTAATTGTAGAGTCACCCACAAAAGCAACCACTATTAAGAGCTTTTTGGGTAGTGGGTATAAGGTGATTGCCTGTCAGGGGCATATTCGCGATCTTCCCAAAAGCACCTTGGGGGTGGATGTGGAAAATGACTTTGAACCTAAGTATATCAATATTCGCGGTAAAGGTGAACTCATTGCACAACTGAAAAAAGAGGCAAAGGCTGCCGATCGCGTGTTTCTCGCAAGCGACCCTGACCGCGAAGGTGAAGCCATCAGTTGGCATCTGTATCAGGTGCTGAAGTTGGAGGAAAAGGGCGGCGGAAGAATTTCCTTTAATGAAATTACAAAACCTGCGGTGAAACACGCCATTGCCAACCCTCGCAAGATTGATATGGCGCTGGTGGATTCTCAGCAGACTCGTCGTATTTTGGATCGTATCTTAGGATACAAGCTCAGCCCGCTGCTTTGGAAAAATGTGCAAAACGGTCTTTCCGCAGGCAGGGTTCAGTCTGTTGCAACCAGATTGCTTGTGGAGCGTGAGCGAGAAATTGCTGCTTTCATACCCGAAGAATATTGGACGCTCAATGTTCTTCTCGGAACGCCGCAAGGCAAGGATTTTGTTGCTCGCTTCCACGGTAACGGGCAGAAGAAGATTTCTTTGCCCAGCGGTGAGAGCTGTGATAAGGTTTTGGCATCCTTGCAGGGGGCTCGCTATGTGGTGAAGAAGATTACCTGCACCACCAAGACAAAAAATCCACAGCCTCCCTTTACCACCTCTCAATTGCAACAGGAGGCGTTTAAGCGTCTTGGCTTCCAGTCCAAGCGTACGATGCGTATTGCTCAATCTCTTTATGAAGGTATCAGCTTGGGCAAACATGAGGAACACGGTTTGATTACCTATATGAGAACCGACTCGCTCCGCGTTTCTGCAGAGGCACAGGAAAGTGCAAGGGAAGTAATTCTGAATAAATTCGGTGATAAATTTTATCCTGCAAAGCCCAGAGTCTATAAGTCCAAGGGATCCAGTCAGGATGCCCACGAAGCCATTCGCCCCACGGACCCTTCCAAGACTCCCGATTCTTTGAAGGATGTTCTTTCCACAGAGCAGTACCGCCTTTACAAACTGATTTGGGATCGTTTTATGGCAAGTCAGATGGCTTCTGCAAAAACCGATGTGCAAACGGTGGATATTGAGGCAGAGTGTTCCGACGGTAAGCGTTACCGCTTTAAGGCAAGCGGTGAAGCGATTCGCTTCCACGGCTTTTTAAAGGTGTACGGAGAGTGGAAGGAAGAAGATGATGAGGATAAGGTTCACGGCGGTAAACTTCCTGCTTTGAATGAAGAAGAGGAGCTTGAGAAAAAGGAACTGCTTTCCAAGCAGAATTTTACGCAGCCTCCCCGTCGGTATAATGAAGCAAGTCTTGTGGATGCACTTGAGGAAAAGGGGATCGGAAGACCCAGTACCTACGCGCCCACCATTGAAACCATTATCAACCGCGGCTACGTTTCCAGAGATAAAAAGCAGCTTGTTCCCACCCGTTTGGGTGAGGTTACCAATGACATTATGGAAAAGCATTTTACCACTGTGGTTGATTATGAATTTACCGCGAATCTGGAAAAAAGATTGGACGATATTGCGGATAGCAAAGAGCCTTATAAGCTTGTCCTCTCTGAGTTTTATGCAGAATTTAAGCGCTTAATGGATAAGGCCGAGATTGCATTTTCCGAAACCGGTAAGGTTCAACTTCCTCAAGAAGAACTAGATGTTATCTGTCCCAACTGCGGCAAAAAAATGATTATCAAGTCGGGTCGATTCGGAAAATTTGCCGCTTGTCCCGGCTATCCCGAATGTAAGACCACGATGACTCTTGATCGTGACGGCAAGGTGACTCTTCCCTCCGAAAAGGCAGAGGAGCCTGTAGTGGAAGGAATGCAGTGTGAAATTTGCGGCGGTCCCGTTGTTCTGAAAAAGGGACGCTTTGGCGAATTTTATGCATGTAAGGATTACCCCAAGTGCCGTTTTACCCGTCAGAAGGCGAGAAAAATTGGTGTCGCCTGTCCTAAGTGCGGCGGTGATATCGTGGAGAAGCATAGCAGAAAAAGTACGTTCTACGGTTGTGATAATTATCCCAAATGCGACTTTTCTCTCTGGGATGAGCCCACGGGTAAGTCTTGTCCGGAGTGCGGAAGCCTTTTGGTGAAAAAGAAGAATGGAACCGTGCTTTGTTCCTCCAAGGAATGTAAATATAAAGAAAGCTAAGGATAGAATATGAAACTGATCGTTGATGCCATGGGTGGCGATCACGCCCCCGATCAAATCGTTCGCGGTGCCTATTTGGGAATGAAAAAGGATGACCAAATCGAATTGATCTTTACCGGTGATGAGAAGGCTATTCGCGATGCAATGGAAAAATACGATATTCCTGAAAAGGGAATTGAAATCATTCACACGCCTTCCAAAATCGAAATGGAGGAAGATCCTCTTTGCATTTTGAAAAGCAAAAAGGATTCTTCAATGGCAATGGGACTTTCCCTTCTCCGTGACGGCAAAGGGGATGCATTTCTTTCGGCGGGTTCTACCGGAGCTTTGATTGTCGGTGCTTCCAGTCGCATATACAAGGTGAAACTTCCCGGTATTCGCCGTGTGGGAATCGGGGCGGTTTTGCCTCTTTCCTGTCCCGTGCTTCTTTTGGATAGCGGTGCGAATGTTGAGATTTCTCCCGAAGAGATGCTTCAGTTCGGTTATATGGGAAAAGCCTATGCTAAGGGGGTTCTTGGGGTTGAAGAACCTCGCGTAGCCCTTGTGAATAACGGTGCTGAGGAATGCAAGGGCACTGCGCTTTACGTAGAATCCCATAAACTTTTGAAGGATGCGAAGAATCTGCACTTCGTGGGGAATATTGAGGGCAGAGATATCCCTTTGGGCGAAGCGGACGTTATTTTGTGCGACGGCTTTGTGGGGAATGTGATTTTGAAGCTTTCCGAAGGCTTCGGAAAATTTATCAGCAAAGAGCTTAAAAAAATGCTGGGTGGCAGTTTGAAAGGAAAAATTGCCGCGCTGTTTATCTATTCCGATTTAAAAAAATTCAAATCTCGATTGTCCTACGAGCGTTACGGCGGCGCACCTCTTTTGGGCACTCGCTATCCAATTATCAAGGCGCACGGCTCCTCTCGGGCTTCTGCAATCAAGTCTGCGGTTCTTCAGGCGAAAAAATGCTTTGAATCAGGGGTTTGCCATATGATTGCCCGTGATATGGAGGAGGGTGACTGATGGAGCCGAGAATTGCCTGTGAGGGGGATTATCCCAAGGCGTTTTTATCCCGTTTGGATGCCCTAGAAGAAATCATCGCATACCGATTTTGCAATCGCAAATATTTATGGACTGCTTTAACCCATTCTTCCTTCTCCAACGAAAAGAGAAATCGTATTTTATACGAGCATAACGAGAGATTGGAGTTTTTGGGAGATTCGGTGCTTTCTCTTGTCATTTCCCGTCATTTGTTTGCCGACCTTGCTACCTTCCCCGAGGGAATGTTGACCAAGCTTCGCGCCGCTTCCGTTTGTGCGGATGCTTTGTACGAGTATGCAGGGCGATTGAATCTTGCTGATTATATGCTTTTGAATCACGGTCTTTCCGAGGACGGTGTGAAAAAGCATAAAAATATTTTGGCAGACTGCTTTGAGGCGCTTCTTGCTGCGATTTATTTAGACGGAGGATTCGATGAGGCAGAGCGCTTTGTTCTTCGGTTTGCCCGTGACCGAATACTCAAACTTTTGGAAGGCGGGAAGATTCGCGATGAAGACTATAAGAGTCTTTTGCAGGAAAAGGTGCAGACCAGCCCCGGTGAAAAGGTAGAGTATCATTTGATTGGGGAAAAGGGCCCCGATCATAAAAAAGAATTTTTCGTTGAGGTACGAATCAATTCCAATGTGATTGGAAACGGTTCCGGAAGCAGTAAAAGAGAAGCGGAGCAGGCAGCGGCAAAAATGGCGCTTGCCACCTGGTTCGGCGAAGAAAAATAAAGTTAAGAGAGAAAATAGAATGTACTTAAAAACATTGGAACTGCAAGGATTTAAGTCCTTCCCCGATAAAACCGTAATTGAGTTTGATAAAGGGATGACCGCCATCGTTGGCGCAAACGGAAGCGGAAAAAGTAATATTTCCGATGCCGTGCGCTGGGTTTTGGGTGAAATGAGCGCTAAGAGTCTGCGTGGAAGCAAGATGGAGGACATTATTTTCAACGGTAGCGGGAAAAGAAAGCCTGCTTCTTTTGCCGAGGTCATTATGACCATCGACAATTCCGATTTTCTGATGAAAATTGACTATGATGAGGTCAGTGTCGGAAGAAGACTTTACCGCAACGGAGAAAGCGAATATTATCTGAATAAAAAACAGGTTCGACTAAAAGACATCGTTGACCTTTTTCTGAACACCGGCATTGGTCGCGAGGGCTATTCGGTTATCAGTCAAGGAAAAATCGCTGAGATTATTTCACTCAAGGGCAATGAGCGCCGTGAGCTTTTCGAGGAAGCTGCCGGGATTTCACGTTTCCGTTATCGTAAGCACGAGGCGGGGCTGAAACTGCAATCTGTCAATGAAAATGCCGTGCGCATCGGAGATATTCTTGCTGAGGTGCAGGGAAGACTTCCTCGCTTGGAACAGCAAAGTGCCAAGGCGAAAGCATATCTTGCCATTGTGGAAGAGAAAAAGACTTTGGAGCTTGGTATCTGGGCACAGAGAATGGAAAAAATCGCTCGTTTTCGGCAAGAGGGCGAAGAAAAATATGCCGCCGAGGATAAAGCACTGAAGGCGTTAAGCGATCAGATTGATGAGCAGGACCGCACCATTGATGCTTTGTATATTGAAACGCAAGAGAAGAATATGCGAAGTGAGATTCTCCGCGGTGAGGTAACAGAGCTTGCCTCAGCCGACTCCGACCGTTCCGCCGCACTTTCCGTTTTGGAAAATGAGATCCGCCATATCGAGCTTCGGCGCGATGAGCTTCTTTCTCAGGGCGAAAAAGACGGAACTCGGGAAAAGGCTCTGCTGGAGGAAAAGCAAAAACTTGAGGAATCCTTCGATACCATTCAGACGGAGCTTTCCGAAATTGAAGAGCGTTTTTCTGCCAATCGGGCAGCGCAAGCGGCGATTATGGCAGAATACACCGATTTGATAGACCGCGAGGAAAAGCTTTTACTAGAGAAAGAATCCGATATTGATAAAAAAGAAGCCTTCAATATGGAATTGAAAGAGGGCGAAGGCTTTATCAGAGCCGGTGAAGAGCAGAAAAAAGAATTGGAAAAACGCCTTTCAGAGGGTGATGGCAAGGATGAAGCCCTGCGTGTTCGCTTGGAGGAAAAACGTAAAATTGCTCAGGATGCGTTGAACTCCAAAAATGATGCGGAAAAGGAAAACGGCAATATTCATCTTGATTTGTATCGCCTTGGTCAGGAGATTGACGAGCTTGGAGAACGTGTACAAAAGCACCGTTTGGAAAAGATGGAAGCAGAACAGAGGAGAGATACGCTGCTTCGTATGGAACGGCTTCTTGAGGGCTTTTCCGATTCTGTGAAAGAGATTATGAATGCTGCCGGAAGTGAGCTTGGCGGTATTTGCGGCCCGGTTTCCAAACTCATTTCTACCGATGAGGAATTCGTTCTTGCTATAGAAACCGCTTTGGGAGGCGGTGTGCAGAATATTGTGGTGGAAACGGAAGAGGATGCCAAGGAAGGCATTTCTTTCCTGAAAAAGAACCGTCTCGGCAGGGCAACTTTTTTGCCCCTGACTACTTTGCGCGCAGGTGTATATGATACTTCTGCTATTGGTGAAAGCGGCTTTTTGGGAAGAGCATCGGACCTTTGTAAATGCGATGAGAAATATCGCATTGCCATTGAGTTTTTGCTTGGAAAAACGTTGATTTGCAAGGATATTGAATCTGCATCTCGTTTGGCGAGAAGCGAGAAGTATGGTGTTCGTATCGTAACCTTGGACGGACAAATCATTCATGCGGGTGGCTCTTTTACAGGCGGTCAATCGTTGCATCTGACCGGTGTTTTGTCGCGCTCCGGTGACTTGGCTCAGTTGAAGGAAACTGTTCTGAAAAAGGAAGAAGTGATTGCTCGTCTTCGCGAGGAGCTGGATGCAAAAGAAAAGCGGAGAACTGATCTTCGCGCTAAACTGAAAGAAAATGAAGAGCAGCTGACCCTTCTCCGCGCGAAAGCGGGAGAAGCGCAGAATGAGTTGACATTGGAAGCGGAACGAATGGATGCCGCAAAATCCGATGTTCACCGTATGGAGCAAGAAATTCTGGAAATTGATGGACGTATTGCTCAGCGCTTGACACGCGCCGATGAAATTCGCGTGGAGCTTTCCGCTTTTGAAGTGCGCGAGAAAAAAATCAACGAAGAATTGTCATGCATTTCCGGTCAAAAAGAAGAAAAAGAAAAAAAGAGAGAAGAATATATTATTGCCCAGGGTGAGATTCTTGCTCTGAGAGGACAGGCACAGCTTCGCTTGGAACAGGAAGCGGCAAAGCTGAATAGCAATGCCGAGGCTTTCCGATTGTTGGAAGAGGGAGACAGAAACAAAGAAGAAATGCTTTCTTCCTTGGAGCAGGCAAAACAAGATGCTCTGCAAAAAATTGAAGAAGCGAAACTGCAAAGAGAAGATCTCCAGAAGCAAATTGCTACAAAGCAGGAGGAAATCCGCGGTCTTTTGGATCGTGTGAACGCGGCAGGTGAGGAGAGCGCAAAAATTCGTTCCTCGCAAAAAGAAAAGCAGGCGGAAAAGGAACGGAGAATGGAGGACTTTTCACGCTTGGCAGGGAGACTTGCCGCGGCTGAAAAAGAGCGGGACGGCATTGTTCGCTCTTTGGCTGAGGAATACGAGATCACACCCGAGCATATGGAATTTCAAAATGCCAAGGAAACGGATACCCAGGCTTTGGGCGGAGAGGCAAAGCTTCAAGCTTTGCGCGGCGACCTTCGTCGTATCGGCCCTGTAAATTTGGATTCCGTACAGGAGTTGGAAGAAGCACAAGAACGATTCCGATTCTTGGATTCTCAATATGCCGATATTACCAAATCCCGTGAAGAATTGGAGAAGCTTATTTCCGATTTGGAAACCACGATGCGGGATATGTTTACGGAAACCTTTGAGCAAATTCGTTATACCTTCCGTCAAATATTCGTAGAACTTTTTGGCGGAGGAAGTGCGGATATTGAATTGACCAACAAGGAGGATCTTCTTAATTGCGGCGTGGAAATCCGCGTTCAGCCTCCGGGAAAGGTCATCAAGAATCTGTCCTTGCTTTCAGGCGGTGAACAAGCCTTTGTTGCCATTGCACTTTATATGTCCTTGCTTCGGATCAATCCCAGTCCCTTCTGTATTTTTGACGAGATTGAATCGGCATTGGATGAGGCAAATGTTCGTCGTTTCGCTCAGTACATCAAGAAGCACAATGATAAGACACAGTTTATTGTGATTACCCACCGCAGAGGAACGATGGAGGAAGCGGATACCTTGTACGGTATTACCATGCAGGAAAAAGGTGTCAGTGATTTCATTCGTTTGGATGTAGCGGAATCGGGGAAATACGCTTCGGACGGAAAGTGAGAAATCAATGGGATTTTTTGAAAGATTAAAACAAGGTCTGACCAAGACTAAAAATGCGATTGTGCATCGCGTGGATGCGCTTTTTCGCTCCCTTTCAGGTGAGATTGACGATGATTTCTATGAGGAATTGGAAGAAATTCTGATTCTTGCGGATTTTGGCGCTCAAACGGCAATGGAAATTATCGAAAGCCTTCGCGATAAGGTGGCTCGGGATCGCATCATGACGGGTGAAGATGCCAAGAAGGCTTTGCGCCAAATCTTAGTAGGGTTATTGGAAAAGGACGGATTGGAATTGAAACTTTCCACCAAGCCTTCTTCTCTGTTAATGATTGGTGTCAACGGTGTGGGGAAAACTACATCTATTGCCAAAATTGCCAACTGCTTAAAGCAAGAGGGAAAAAATGTTCTTCTTGCCGCAGGTGATACGTTTCGTGCCGCTGCTCGTGAACAGCTTGGTATTTGGGCGGATCGCATTGGTCTTGATATGATTTCGGGGGGCGACGGAGCTGATCCTGCTGCGGTGGTATTTGACGCTGCCGCCGCCGCAAAAAAGCGCGGTGCGGATGTTTTAATTGTAGATACGGCGGGACGCCTTCATAATAAGAAAAATTTGATGAATGAGCTTCACAAAATTTCGGGTGTGCTGGATCGTGAGCTTCCCGATTGCGATCGGGAAATGCTTCTTGTTTTAGATGCTACTACCGGCCAGAATGCAGTCAGCCAAGCGAAGGAATTCAGCCACAGTGCGGGTATTACGGGGCTTGTTTTAACCAAACTGGATGGTACGGCAAAAGGTGGCATCGTTTTTTCTTTGAAAAAAGAACTGGGTGTGCCTGTAAAATTCATTGGTATAGGAGAGGGAATCGACGATTTGCGCCCCTTCGATCCTGAGGAATTCGTCAATGCCCTTTTCGAATAATATGCGTATCGGCATTTTTGGCGGAGCCTTTGATCCACCACATTTGGGGCATGAAAAAGCACTTCTTGCTTTTTTGGAGAAGGCCCGTCTTGACCTTTTGTACGTGATCCCTTCGGGGAAGCCTCCCCATAAGGTGATTTCCGATGGAGCAGAGGATCAAGATCGCCTGGAAATGTGCACACGCGCTTTTTTGCCTTTATCGGAGAAAATTCGTGTTAGTGATTGTGAATTGTTGGAGCAGGGAACCTGTTACAGCTACCTTACAATTGAGCGTATTCGTATGGAGCACCCTCATAGTGAAATTTTTCTTTTTGTGGGAACGGACCAATTTTTGGCCTTTGAAACCTGGCGAAGATTTGAATATATATTGGAAATCTGCACGCTTTGTGTGATGGATCGCTTTGAGGATTTTTCAAAATTAAACCAAAAAAAAGCATTGCTGGAAGAAAATTTTAAGGCGCGCGTATTGCTTTTGCAGGAAAAACCATATATAATATCATCTACTGATGTTCGTCGAGAGCTTGGAGAATGGGGCTTTTCTTTGGCTCTATCTCCGAAGGTGAATGAATGGATTGCCCAAAAAGGGATCTACTGGACCAATCCTGCCCGGACGAAACTCTTGCAAAAGGCGAAAGAGACTCTTTCATCCCATCGTTTTTCGCATACTCTTTCCGTGGAACGTGAAACGGTTCGGATTTGCAGGATTTTGTCTGTTTCCGCGGAAGATACGAGAAAAATGGCGCTTGCCGCCCTGTATCACGATCTTGCCAAGAATCTTTCCAAGGAAGAAGCTTATTCCTTCCTTATAAATAGGGGAGAGATTGTAAGCGAAGAGGATCTTAAAATCCCCGCCGTGCTTCACGGCAGAGTGGCGGCACTTTTGGCGGAAAAAGACGGAATTCTTTCCGAAGAAGCCATTCTTGCCATCCGTTACCATACCACGGGCAGAAGCGGGATGTCGCTGCAAGAGAAGATTCTCTATTTTGCCGATTATATTGAGGAGACCAGAGAGTACGAATCCTGCAAAAAGATGCGAGATGAGTTTTATGGTCATCTTCCCGATGAGGAATTGGAGAGAATTTTATATTTTGACCGATGTGTGTATCGGGTGATGGAAAACATCGCATATTATTTTAGGGAAAGAAAGATTCCATGCCACTCTTTGGGAGTTGAGGCACTTGAGGATCTAAAAGAAAAAATGGGAAGGGATTATTCATGACTGCACTGGAAAAAGCAAAGAAAATCGCTTTCGTTCTCGATGAGAAAAAGGGAAGAGATATTAGCATTTTGAAAGTCTTAGAGGAAACGACCATTACCGATTACTTCGTAATTGCTACCGCAACCTCTTCCACTCATCTGAAAGCGCTTTGTGATGAGGTGGAATATAAGCTTAAGGAAGAAGACATCTCCGCTGCCCGTGTAGAGGGCTATCAGGGCGGTGGTTGGATTCTGGTAGATTACGGTGACGTTATCGTACACATTTTTGATGCTACCAGCCGCGATTTCTTTAATTTGGAGAAGCTTTGGGCAGCGGCGGAGAAAATTGATTTTGAAGCAAAAGAAGATTAACAAATACAGAGGACAAAAAAGTGGAGTACAATTTTAAACAGATAGAGAAAAAATGGCAAAAATTCTGGGAAGAGAATAATACCTTCTATACCGATGTGTGGGATTTCTCTAAGCCCAAGTACTACGTGTTGGATATGTTCCCTTATCCTTCCGGCGTTGGTTTGCACGCAGGCCATCCCGAAGGCTATACTGCTACCGATATTATGTCTCGTATGAAGCGTATGCAGGGCTACAACGTTCTGCATCCCATGGGTTATGACTCCTTTGGTCTGCCCGCTGAGCAGTATGCGGTGGATACGGGCAACCATCCCAACGGCTTTACTCAGAAAAATATTGAAACCTTCTCCGGTCAGCTGAAGGAGTTGGGCTTTGATTACGACTGGTCTAAGGTGCTGTCTACCTCCGATCCTAAGTTTTACAAGTGGACTCAGTGGATTTTTAAAAAATTATGGGAAGCAGGCTACGCCAAGCGGATTGAGATGCCCGTAAATTGGTGTGAGGCTTTGGGCACAGTTCTTGCCAATGACGAAGTGATTGACGGAAAATCCGAGCGTGGCGGTTATCCAGTTGTCAAAAAAATGATGATGCAATGGGTCATCGACCAACCGGCTTTCGCCGAAAAACTGCTGGAAGGGCTGGATGAGATTGATTGGCCCGAATCCACCAAGGAGATTCAGCGCAACTGGATCGGAAAGTCCACCGGTGTTGAAGTTGACTTCAAATTGGTTGGCGGCGGCGAATTTTCCATTTACACGACTTGTATCGAAACTATCTATGGTATTACTTTTATGGTTTTGGCTCCCGACGGCAAAATCGTGCAGGGCTTGCTGGACCGTGTTGAAAATAAGGAAGAGGTACAGGCATACATAAAAGAGGTTGCAGGGAAGAGCGAAATCGATCGTACCGATGCCACCAAGACCAAGACCGGCTGCCCCTTAAAGGGTATCTATGCCATCAACCCGGTCAACGGCAAGGAAGTTCCCGTATTCATTGGTGATTTTGTTCTGGGCAACTATGGTACCGGTGCCGTTATGGCGGTTCCCAGCCATGACCAGCGCGACTTTGAGTACGCCATCGCGCACAATATCCCCATGATTCAGGTGATTGAAGGCAGAGATGTGTCCGAGTGCGCCTTTGAAAAGCAGGATTATCTGGGCAAGGGCTGCAAACTCATTCATTCCGAAGAATTTACAGGCATGACTGTTGAAGAAGCGAAAGAAGCCATTACGGATAAGCTGGAAGGTCTTGGTGTTGCAAGACGAAAGACAAACTACCACTTCCGCGAATGGATTTTTGCACGTCAGCGTTACTGGGGTGAACCCGTTCCTTGTGTGTATACCGAAAACGGTGAGACTATGTTTCTGCCTGACGAGGAACTTCCTTTGGTTTTGCCCGTTCTGGAAGACTACAAGGGTCGAGGCGGTAAGGCGCCTTTGGAGAACGCTACCGAATGGAAGCAGTACGATCAGAATGGCATTAAGGGTGTCCGTGAGACTTCTACCATGCCGGGCTCTGCCGGTTCTTCTTGGTATTTCCTGCGTTACATTGATCCTCACAATGACAAAGAATTTTGTGATCCTAAATTGATGGAGCATTGGATGCCTGTCGACCTGTATATCGGTGGACCGGAGCATGCCGTGGGTCATTTGGTGTACTCCAGAATCTGGAACCGCTTTTTGTATGATAAAGGTTTGGCCCCCACGAAGGAACCCTTCAAAAAATTGGTTCATCAGGGTATGATCTTAGGCGAGAACGGCATTAAGATGGGCAAACGTTTCCCTGAGTTTGTGATTAATCCCTCTGATATCGTTCGCGAGTACGGTGCCGATACCCTGCGTCTGTACGAAATGTTTATGGGTCCCTTGGAGGTTTCCAAGCCATGGTCTTCTGACGGTGTTAAGGGCGCAAAGAAGTTTATCAACCGCGTTTGGTTTTTCTTCACCGAAGGGGATAATATCACCGAGGAAAACGACGATAAACTGACCAAAGTTTATCACCAAACCGTTAAGAAGGTTACCTCCGACTTTGAATCACTCGGCTTTAATACCGCTATTGCTCAAATGATGGTTTTTGTCAATGAAGTTTATAAGAACGGCTCTTGTCCCAGAGAGTATGCGAAAGGATTTATCAAGATGATCTCCTGCATCATTCCCCACGTTGGTGAGGAAATCTGGCAAATTATGGGCCATGAAAAGACTATTGCATACGAGCCTTGGCCGACTTACTCCGAAGATAAGTGCAAGGAATCGGAAGTTACCATTGCTGTGCAGGTCAACGGTAAGATGCGCGGTACTGTGGTAATGGAAGCAGACCTTGAAAACGATGTTGTCGTTGCCAATGTTCTGGCAAATGAGAAGATTGCTGCTTTTCTGGAAAAGCAGGATGGCCAGATTCGCAAGACTATCGTTGTCAAAAATAAGCTTGTCAATATCATCGTGAAATAAAATTTTTCACCCGCCGAAAGTTTTGGCGGGTGATTTTTTCCATAAAAAAGCAAAAAAATATTGACATATACTTGAAGATGGAGTATAATAAATTTTAGTCGTGAAGACTGGTTTGTTTTATCTCTTCGCTAAGTGCAAAGGGAGGGAAAAAGATGGCAGAAGTTAGAGTTAAAGAAAACGAATCGCTCGACAGTGCTATTCGCAGATTTAAGCGCCAGTGCGCCAGAAGCGGCGTATTAAGCGAACTTCGTAAGCGCGAGTGCTATGAAAAGCCCAGCGTAAAGCGCAAAAAGAAGGCTGAAGCTGCTAGAAAGCGCAAATTCAAATAAGTTTGCGAGATAGCGCAAAAAACGGTTTACAAAGCCGTTTCTTGCCTGAATGGCAGGAAGTAATGCCAATTCCGACCACTTTCGTGGCGGAATTGGCTTTTGTAATTTTTAGATTCAATTAGGAGGCATTATGAATCAGATCAAGGTTGGTATTATTGGTGCTACCGGTATGGTAGGGCAGAGATTTATTACGCTTTTGGAGAACCACCCCTATTTTAAGATTGAGGCGCTTTACGCCAGCGCCAGAAGTGCAGGAAAATCTTACGGCGAAAGCGTTGATGGAAGATGGAAGATGTCGGCTCCTCTTTCTGCCGAGATTGCCGCTATGCCCGTTTATGATGCTGCAGATATTGATGCCATCGCCAAAACGGTAGATATGGTCTTCTGCGCGGTGAATATGCCCAAGGAAGAAATTCGCATTTACGAGGAAGCTCTTGCCAAGGCGGAGATTCCCGTTGTTTCTAATAATAGTGCCAACCGTATGGTGGCGGATGTTCCCATGATGATTCCTGAGGTGAATCCTCATCACGTAGAGGTCATCGAACAGCAGAAAAAACGTCTCGGTACCAAGCGTGGATTTGTTGCTGCAAAGCCAAACTGCTCTATTCAGAGCTACGTTCCTCTGATTCAGCCTTTGATGGAGTTTGAGCCTACCGAGGTTTTCGTTACCACCTATCAGGCGATTTCCGGCGCAGGTAAGACCTTTAAGGAATGGCCCGAAATGCTGGATAATATCATTCCTTTTATCGGCGGTGAAGAAGAAAAGAGTGAGAAAGAGCCTTTGAAGATTTGGGGTACAATCGGCGAAAATGGCATTGCGCCTCTTGCCAACCTCAAGATTTCCGCTCAGTGTTTGCGCGTTCCTTGCAGTGACGGACATATGGCGGCTACCTTTATCCGCTTCAAGAAGAAGCCCACTCCCGAGCAGATTCTTGCAAAGTGGAAGGAATACAAGTCTCTTCCTCAGGAATTGGAGCTTCCCTCCGCCCCCAAGCAGTTTATTACTTATTTTGAGGATGAGAGCCATCCTCAGACGGGTGTGGACCGTATGACCGAAAATGGTATGGGTATCTGCGCGGGCAGACTCCGCGAAGACCCCATCTACGATTATAAATTCGTGGGTCTTTCCCATAATACCCTTCGCGGTGCCGCAGGCGGTGCTGTAGAGGTTGCCGAGCTTTTGTTCCGTCTCGGTTATTTTGACAGATGAATACCCCGCTGGCAGTAAGGCTTCGACCACAGACTCTTGATGAGGTTTGCGGACAGAAGCATCTGCTGGGTGAGAAAGGCGCTTTAAGGCGCCTTCTTTCATCGGGGCAGATACGGAATATGATCTTTTACGGTCCCTCCGGTGTAGGAAAGACTACCGTTGCTCGCATCGTGGCAAATCAGGCGGGATTACCGTTTCGTCAGCTCAATGCTACCACGGCAGCCGGCAAGGATATTAAAGAGGTCCTTGCGGAAACGGAAGGCATTGAGGGAATGAATGGAATTCTTCTGTATCTGGATGAGATCCAATACCTCAATAAAAAACAGCAACAAACTCTTCTCGAGTATATTGAGGATGGCAGAGTGACGCTGATTGCCTCTACCACCGAAAATCCTTACTTTTACGTTTATAAGGCGATTTTGTCCCGCTGCGCCGTCTTTGAATTCAAACCTCTTTCCATTGAGGAGATTGCTGAAAATCTTCATCGCGGACTTTCTTGTCTTAATGAGGAAAATTCAACGAGTAAAACTCTTTCCGAAGAGGCATCTCGCTATATTGCCGAGTCGTCCGGTGGGGATGTGCGGGCATCGCTGAATTTTCTGGAGCTTTGTTATTATATCTCATCCGATGAGATTACTTTGGAGGATGCAAATTCCTGTGCCCAGCGAAACTTGAGTGCCTACGACCGTAGTGGTGATGACAAATATGAGCTCTTGTCTGCATTGCAAAAATCCATTCGTGGAAGCGATGAAAATGCCGCGGTGTTTTACCTTGCAAAACTTCTGGAACAAGGCGATATGCAAGGCGCATGCCGTAGGCTTTTGGTAATAGCATCCGAGGATATAGGTCTTGCGTATTCTCAAGCAGCGGTGGTGGTGAAGGCTTGTGTTGATTCCGCTTTGATGCTGGGGATGCCTGAGGCCAGAATTCCCTTGGTTCATGCTGTGATTCTTTTGGCAATCAGTCCCAAGTCCAATTCTGCCTATGAAGCTTATGCCAGCGCGGCACAAGATATTGAAAAGGGGCTTGGCAGAGATATGCCCTCTTGCCTGAAAAACAATCATTTCTTTGGAGTAGGTGACAAGAAGACCCCCTATATTTATCCTCACGATCATGCCAACCATTGGATTCGTCAGCAATATCTCCCCGACGATCTGAAAGACAGAGTTTATTACACATTCGGGGATAATAAGACTGAGCAATCAGCCCAAGCCTATTGGGAAAAGATCAAAAATCAATGATATAAAAGAGCCGTTTATCGCAGGGATAAACGGCTCTTTTTGTGTGATGAAACATTATAGTTTCGCTTTAAAATTTCCAGTAAAAAACAATAAAAAAATAATGAAAATCAATTGACAATTTTGTGAAGATGCTTTATAATAACTTTGTCTAATAAGCTGGATTTTTTATTTCAGCAATAAATTTTTAGGAGGACAATATGAAAAAGTTTTTGGTCGTTGTACTGAGCGCACTCCTGATTCTTGCGCTCTTTATTCCCGCAATGGCAGATGATAATCCCGTCTTGACTACCGTTGCGAACAAGACCACGGTTAAGAGAGGGGAAGAGGTTACCATTTCCGTTGTTCTGGATAAGAATATCACCACTCGAAACGTCGCTTTGAACTATGTTTTTGATGGTTCCGCTTTTACTTATAAAAATAAGAGTGGAAAATGGGATACTGCGCTTCAGTTGAAAGGAATGAATGAGTGTGATACTTTCGTTGCAAATGCTAAAGATAATGCAGCTACTTTTGGTTGTGATCCTGCAATTGAGGTTTCTGCCGGTACTATCTTTACGATGACCTTAATTGTAAAGGATGACGCACCTTTTGGTACTTACGAGATTAATTTCATTCCCGGCAATCAGTTCACTGCTACTTGTGTAGCAGCAACTGTTACCGTTACCCACGATTGCGTTCCCGCAACCACCTATACTACTGATGAAACCCATCATTGGAAGGCTTGTACCGTAACCGGTTGTGACAAGGAATTTGAAAAGGATACTCATAAGTTTGAAAATGCTTGTGATACTACTTGCGATGTCTGCGGTTACACTCGCACGATTACCCATAACTATTCCAAGACAGAAAAAGATGCTTCTCAGCACTGGACCGTATGTTCCGTATGTAATACTGAAGAACCCGGTTCCAGAGAAAATCATACTCCCAAGGCTGAAGATGTTCTTGAAACTCCCGCAGACTGCGCTAATGCTGCAGTTTACAAAAAAGTATGTTCCGTTTGTGAGGCTCAGATTGGTGCCACCTTTCCCGTCGGATCGCCTGATGCATCCCTCCACTCCGGCGGAACTGCAACCTGTAAGGACAAAGCTGTATGTCAGCATTGCTCTCAGCCTTACGGTAATTACGATTCTAACAATCATGTTGGTACGAAGAAAGTAGAAAAGAACGATACTCACCATTGGGAAGTATGCCAGGCTTGCACCGCTGAGGTTGCCGGCACTAAAACCGGCCATAGCGGTGGAACTGCAACCTGTAAGGACAAGGCAGTTTGTACCACCTGTGGAGAAGCTTACGGCAGCACTGATGCTGATAATCACGTAGGTTCTACCAAGGTAGAAAAGGATGCTACCCAGCACTGGACCGTATGTGAGTCCTGCTCTTCCGAGATTGCCGGCACCAAAACCGGTCATAGCGGTGGAACTGCAACCTGTAAGGACAAGGCAGTTTGTATCACCTGCGGAGAAGCTTACGGTGATGTTGATCTCACCACTCATAAGGGTGGCAAGGCTGATTGTAAGAACAAGGCTGAATGCGATGTTTGTGGCAATCCTTACGGCGAAATTGATTCCGATGTTCATACCGGCAATGTAAACGTTACTCCCGAAGTTCCTGCAGACTGTAAGAACGGCGGTTGGACGGAAGAAATTGCTTGTGCAGATTGCGGCGTAGTTCTTACTCCTAAGACTCCTACTGAAAAGAAAGCTCACTACATTGATACCTGGACCGAGGTTAAGCCTGCTACCGAGAGTCAGGAAGGCGAGAAGAAGGGTAAATGTACTGAGTGCGGTGATGAATTTACCGTAGCAACCGATAAACTTGCTACCTCCGTTAAGGCTGAAAACATCCTGAACAATGACGGCAAGGCTGTTGAAGGCGCAAAGATCGAAGCTGTTGGCGATACCAAACTTCCCGAAAACATTGCGGCAGGCATTATTACTGCAACTCCCCAAGAAATCAAGGATTTTGAGGAAGATGCCGAAACCAAAGAAATGCTTGCAAAGGTTCCCGAAGCATCCGATAAGAAGATCCTTGGCTTGGTTGTATATGCTATTATGTCCGGTGATACCTATCAGGATGCTGCTTCCGGCGATTTTATCGTTGATGCTACTGCCAACGAGAAACTTCCCGGCAAGATTAAGGTTACCCTGCCTATTACTGCAGACCTTTCCAACTATGAAAACTTGGTTGTATTGACTGAGGGTGCAAATGGTGATTTGGTTAAGCTTGAGGCTACTATCGTAAACGGTACTGTTGTATTTGAAACCGAAAGTAATTTCAATGGTATTATTTTGATGGGCTCTGAGAAGAAGGCTCCCGCTCCTGTGAATCCCGATGTGCCTCAGAATGGTGATTCCAGCGAAGTAGTCCTCTATGTTTCTTTGGCTCTCGTATCCCTTCTGACTCTTTCTGCTATGTTTATCTCTAAGAAGTCTAAGGCTTCCAAGTAAGAATCGATTTTGTTTAAAAGCTCTGACGAAAGTCAGAGCTTTTTTCTGTATTGTACAAGATGCATAAAATTTCAAGAAAAATTTCTGTTTTATTGACGATTCCAACAAAAGCACTTTGACATTGCAATTATATTGTGAATGGTTTATAATATAATTGTTAATAAATATAATGCTCCGGCAAAAGTTGGGGCAAAGGAGGATAGTACTATGGCAAGCTTTGATATGAAACGAATTCGCAACCTTGTATTGATGGGCCACTCCGGCTCAGGCAAGACCTCTCTTGCTGAGGCTATGCTTTACCTGACGGGCGGTTCAGACCGTCTTGGAAAGGTTCCGGATGGAAATACTGCATTCGATTTTGATCCTGAGGCGATTCGTCGCAAAATTTCTATTGCTTCTTCTCAAGCTCCTTTGATCTGGAAGGATACCAAAATTAATATCATTGATACCCCCGGTTACCCCGGGTTTACCGGTGAGGTTTGTCAGGCAGTGCGAGTTGCTGACAGCGCTATTATCGTTGTTGATGCGAAGGCGGGTATTGAAGTTGGCACTGAACTTGCTTGGGACAAGGCTAGTGAAGCTGGTCTTCCCAAGGCAATTTTTATCAATAAGTTTGATGATAATGAAGCGCGTTTTGCTAAAATTTTAAATGGTCTTCACGAAATGTTCGGCAGATCCATTTGCCCTATTACAATCCCTATGGTTTCGGATGGTGAAGTAAAGGGCGCAATTGATCTGATTCAGATGGAGGCGCATAGCTTTGACGATAAGGGTACCCATCACGTCCTTCCCATTCCAGAAGAGAATATGGAAGCAGTTGAGGAATTTCGTGCAATGCTTCTGGAAGCAGTTGCAGGTACCAGCGAAGAATTGATGAACAAGTTCTTTGCAGAAGAAGAAATTACTCATATGGAGATTTATAATGCCGTTCACGAAGGCATTATTCACGGCGAGATCGTTCCTTGCTTCTGTGGTTGTGCTACCAAGCTTTGGGGTGTTTGGACTCTTCTGAACTTTATTGCTCAGTCCTTCCCCCGTCATAGCGCAAAGGGCTTTGAGCGCGGTGCGAATTCCCAGGAAATTGAAATTAACCCCGACGGTGCTCCCGCCATACTGATCTACAAAACCATTGCCGATCCTTTCGTAGGTAAGATGAGCTTTTTCAAGGTAATGAATGGTACCGTGAAGGGCGATTTGACTTTGAAGAATGCGCGTACCGGTGACAGTGAAAAACTGGGCAAGATTTATGTTGTAAAGGGCAAGACGCAGACAGAGGTCCCGGAGCTTCTTTGCGGTGATATCGGTATGGTATCTAAGCTTTCCTCTGTGGCAACCGGAGATACCTTGAGTTGGAACGGTGACGTTTCTTATATCCCATCCCAATATCCATATCCATTCTACGTAAAGGCACTTGCTCCCAAGGCGAAAGGCGACGAAGATAAAATCTCTTCTGCCGTTACCAAGCTTCTCGAGGAGGATATGACCCTTCGTTATGAAGTAAACCGTGAAACTGGTCAGATGCTGGTTTCGGGGCTGGGCGGAACTCACTTGGATATCACCCTTGCTAAGATGAAAGTCCGTTACGGTGTAGAGGTTGTTTTAGGCGAAAAGAAGATTGCATACCGTGAAACCATTCGCAAGGCTTGTAAAGTGGAAGGAAAGCATAAAAAGCAGTCCGGCGGCCACGGTCAATACGGACACGTTAAGATCGAGTTCTCCCCGGGAGAAGGCGAAGGTCTTACCTTTACCGAATCCATTTTCGGCGGCTCTGTACCCAAGAATTTCCATCCTGCAGTTGAAAAGGGCCTGTTGGAATGTATGTCCAAGGGTGTTTTGGCAGGTTATCCCGTGGTAGGTCTTGCCGCAAACCTGTATGACGGTTCTTATCACGACGTTGACTCTTCCGAGATGGCATTTAAGACTGCGGCAGCCATTGCATTTAGAGAAGGTCTACCCCAGTGCGCTCCCGTTCTTTTGGAGCCGGTTGGAAAGCTTAAGGTATTTATCCCCGATACGCAGATGGGCGACGTAATCGGCGATCTGAATAAACGTCGCGGAAGAATCATGGGAATGGAGCAGGACGAGAAGAAGCGCGGCTGGAGCATTATTGAGGCTGAGGTTCCCGAAGCTGAAATGAACGATTACGTTCACGCCCTTCGAGCAATCTCTCAGGGCAGAGCATCTTTTACCTTCTTCTTTGATCATTATGAAGAAACCCCCGCAGTTGTTGCGGAAAAGGTGATTGCCGCTGCGAAGGCTGAATAAAAAACAAAAAGAGTGCAGATTTCTGCACTCTTTTTTTCTTGCCGCTTCGGTACAGATAGGAGGAGGGGAGTCCTTGATTTTTTCATTCGGTCTGTATCTCTTGCGGCAGAATTTGAAAAAACACGGGTGAAGCTTTAAAAAAACTATTGCACCCGTTGTCATTTTATGATATAATCCTTGCGGTGTCACCCACCGATTAATTTTGAAAAAAAGAAAATAGGAGTTTTTGAGATGATTAAGCTTGCTCCCTCCGTCCTTGCGGCGGATTTTACTTGCCTTGGAGAGGAAATTAAAAAAGTATATGAAAACGGTGCGGAGTATCTGCATTTGGATGTTATGGATGGTATGTTTGTGCCTAACATTTCTCTTGGGCCGGGTATGATCGCTTCCATGCGCAAGGTTTGCGATATTGTTTTCGACGTTCATCTGATGATTCAGGATCCTATCCGTTATATTGATGATTTTGCAAAAGCGGGAGCTGATATCATTACCTTCCATTATGAGGCTTGCGATAACCATAAGGAAGTCATTGATAAGATTCATTCCTACGGAATTCGTGCAGGTATGTCTGTAAAGCCTTATACTGATGCCAATTTGATGGTGCCTTTCCTGCCCGATTTGGAACTTGCTCTGGTTATGACCGTTCAGCCCGGATTCGGCGGACAGAAGTTTATGTACGAGGCCATGCCCAATCTGGAGAAACTTAATGCGGCAATCAAAGATCTGGATAAAGATATTGATCTTGAGGTGGACGGCGGTATTAATCTGCAGAATGCATCTGTGGTAAAAGAGCGAGGCGCAAATGTTTTGGTAGCAGGTTCTGCCGTATTCGGTGCAGATGACGTTGCCGCAACGGTTCGCGAATTTTTAAAGTAAAAAGTCCTTCGGGACTTTTCTCTTTTTGTGGTAGAATATAAAAGTAAGGAATTATGATGAAACCAAAAAAATTGTGGATTCTGTTCTCCGTTTCCTTGGTTTGCTTCACTCTCTTTTCTGTGCTTTCTTTGTTCTTTGCGGGAAAAGGTGCTTATCACGGTGTTTTCAAGAGAAAGGATTTTTCTTTTTCTCTGACCTTGGATTCCTTAGGGGAGCAAATTATTTCTGAAAATAAAACGAAATCTTTGCCTCAAGGAAAGCATTCTTTGTTATTGCAAAACCGTGAAAATGAATCCGTTTCTTTTGCGATTTATCAAAATGGAGAGAAAAAATCTGCTTTAACCTTGGATGCAAATGGGGAAGGCGTTGTTTCGCTGGATTCTGATGGCTCAGCTCTTTCTCTTGTGTTACAAAGTGAAACGCGTACCGTATCGTATTTGTCTGATATAGAAAGCTTTCGTGTTGTTATAAAGAGTATGAAGCAGGGTGGAGACCTTGTGTTCCTAGCATACACGGATCTTAGCAAGGAATTTCTCAGCGGTTGTTTTCGCCTGTTTGGTGATTTTACGTTCTCTGAATTCTCTGTTGAAAGTTCTATGAAAGGGAATGTCGTTCTTTCTCCGAGTAATCCGTTTCGAGGGACACTTTACGTTTCCGCGCCCGAAGCTCGAGTTTATTGGCGCACCTTTTCTCCCGCTACTCCCAAAAAAGAACTGAATTACTATGTGAAAGCAAAAAGAGCCAATGGTACCACGCTTTCGCCTTTGGAGTATCCCATTTCAAGTTACGATCAGCTTTTCCGTTTGGCTTCTAAAGATTGCTTGCCAAATTTGACAGATGGTGGAACGCTTCATATTACCAAAGCGATTGTGCTTGGTGAATCTTTGCGCTTTTCTGCTCTTGCAAAGCTTGATATTGCCGCTCCCATTGACTGTCGCGGGAACACCTTGACCTTCTCATCTGAAGAAGACGGGGTTTATGAGGTAAAAACCTCTCTTGGTACGGGAGCCCTTGGAGCTTCACTTCTTTTTGATTCTCCTCGTTCTGCGCTTCTTTGGTCGGGAGAGGGGACGATTCCTTCCATTTCTACGATTGCCAAAGGAAGCAACGTTAAAACTTATAACGGTAAGGCTCTTCCTCTTGGCGGCGAGGGCAAGGCGCTTCCGAATCTTGTGCTATACGGCGATGGTATGGAATATTTACCCGAAAAAACTTCTTTTGAGGTGAAAGGAAACCTTTTGACCGCTACTTTACCGTATCTTGTGTCGAAAAAGAGCCTTGAACAGGAAAATTTTTCCCTCTCTTGTGAAGGCGGTTCTGCAACCATGGAAGACGGTGTGATTGTTACAAAGGATTTTGATGGTAATGAGCGTCGCTATGCCGTAGAAATTCAACGGGCGCCAAAAGAAATTCCCGTGGTACATTTGGAAACTGAAGGTGGAGCAGAGATTACCTCTAAGAGTCAATATATTTCCGCTACTTTTGCTTTGGATGGGGGGAGCAGTCAATATGAGTCTTTCTCTGAAACCCATATTCGCATCCGCGGAAGAGGAAACTCAACTTGGAAATGGGAGAAAAAACCCTATAAGATTCATTTTGATGAACCTACCTCTATTTTGGGTCTTCCTGCGGCGGAGGAATGGGCGCTTTTTTCCAACTATGCGGATAAGTCTTTGATGCGCAATCGTTTGGCGCAAGTAATGGCGTCTGAGCTTTCTTTTGAATATTGCCCAACGCAAGTCTGTGTAGACGTATTTCTCAACGGCGAATATTTGGGGGTCTATACCCTTGGTGAGCATTTGGAAGTGGGGAAAGGCAGGGTAGAGGTGGATTATGATGCCACCTCCTCCGATTGCGGGTATTTTTTAGAGGCAGGCGGAGTTGTGGCAGGCGTTGACGTAAAGGGAATGAATTATTTCCACGCAGGTCTTTTGAATTTTGTTCTGATAAAGATGCCTGAGTACAATTCTCTTACTTCCGAGCAGTTTGAGTACATTCATCAATATATGCTCCGTACAGACCAGGCTATCAAAAAAGGAGAAGGCTATGAGGAATATATTGATGTGGATTCCGTTATTGATTGGCTGATTATGATTGAGCTTTCTTGCAATACCGACTGCTCTTGGCGGCGAAGCACTTATTTTATTAAAGAACCGGGAGGAAAACTCGTGATGGGTCCTGTTTGGGACTTTGACCTTGCTTTCGGAAATTTCTCCAAAGATAACCCCGGTGACAATACTTGGGTCAGCTCCGAGCCCGATGATGATTATGTGGGTGAAACCTGGTCAACTCATCTTTTGCAGGATGATGAATTTAAGGCTCGTCTTAAGGAGAGGTGGTTGCAGGTTCGCGATATCTTAGTTGATACTGCAATGGAGGAGATCGAGAGGCAATACCAGTTGAATTCTCCTTCGGCAGAACTTAATTTTAAGCGATGGGATATTCTTGGGAAAAAAGTTGCTTTCGAGCGACATGATACAAAAAACTATCAAACTTATTCCTCTCAAATTTTTTATTTACAAGAGTTTATCCAAAATCGTGCTGCTTGGTTGGATGAACAGGTTGCAAACTTTTAATAAAAAATGACACGGATAATTCCGTGTCATTTTTTTTATTTCATTGCGGTTACTGCTGAGTGAGCAGCTTGTTGCAGTTTTACAATTTTAGCTTCGCTTAGTTCATAGTCGGGCCTCCAGGTATTGCCGATGCAGCTTTTTCCTGTTAAAACCTCGAACCAAACACAAGCATTTAGGTACTGTCCTCCGCCAATATCTCCATCATGGTAGTGATCGTTTTTGCTTATACGTTTGCAAAGTACTTCTCCAATGACTGGATCGTGACGAACTATTTGCCAAGCATCTCCGGTAGGAACACGCTGAACATCAAGCATTTGGCTCATTTCAATCGCAAATTGATGCAAGAAATCTGCCATGCCTTGTTGTTTCTCTTTGGAATCCATCCGCATACCGTGATGGTCTGCCCCTATTTCCCATGCCCAAAGTTGGTGCCAATAAAACTTGCTCTGAGGAAAATTACTTTTAAGATAGTTCATTAAGTCTTTGGCATAGGAATCTGCATTTCTGTGAGCTTTTTCAAAGTCGGTATGAAGCAGTTCAACAGGGGTTTGCTGAAGACTAATGACATCCCAATTTTCTCTGTTCAAGCACTGGCGCAAAGAGAAGTTTTCATACTTTGTTCTTCCTTTTTCGTCCGTTTCAAAATATTGATAATTCGCCGCATATTGTTTCCACCAGGACCAGTGTTTTTGCAGGGAGCATCCGGAGTAATATACATTGCAGACTTTCATATTTATACCCGCTGCTTTGGCGATGCCATATAGTTCCTCTACATAGTAATAGCAAGAACTGGAACCAATCATTAATATGTTCATCACATTATCCTGCGCCGGATTATATTCTTGCATAATCGCATCCTCTTTTTCTTTTATGCTTTTTTTGGTGGTAGTGGTAACAGTGCCGGTGGTATTTTCGCGCAAAGGTTTTAGTTTGGGGGAACAGGAAGTAAGACAGAGAAAGCAAAATGAGATTGCAAGAAATAAATAGAATTTTTTCATAATTATTTTTCTAATTCAGCTACGGCGCGATGCGCAATGTTTTGAAGGGCACTGATTTTCGCTTCGTTCAGTTCATAGTCGGGCCTCCAGGTATTGCCGATGCAGCTTTTTCCTGTTAATACTTCAAACCAAACACAAGCATTTAGGTACTGTCCTCCGCCTGTGTCACCGTCGTGGTAGAAGTCGCCGATGGTATTGTCGCCGTTTGGACCTTTGTTGCAAAGCACATCACCGATTTGAGGATGTTTTCTTGCAATGCTCCAAGCACTGCCGGAAGGAATCATGGGAAGATTCAGGTCTAAACAAACTTGTTTGCAAGCGGCACTGATATTTTTTTGATGTAATTGTTGCATTGCAGAATCGGTAATTTCGACGCCATTGCGATTCCATCCTACCTGATAAGCCCAGGTTTCATGAAAATAGAGTTTTGCTTTTGGATGGGATTTTTTTATCAGATTAACGAGTTTTTCCGCGTAAGGATTGCAGCTGTCGTAGGAAGCATCGTAGGTGTTGGCAGTAGTGGGGCCAAAGTGTTGTTGAATGGAAATAATATCCCAATTTTCTGCGTTAAGACATTTTTTTAGGGTATAGCTATCCAATACTGTTCTGCCATTTTCATCGGTGGTAATGAATTGATAATTGGCGGTGTTACTTAAGTACCAGTTCCAATGCTGGTCCAATTTACATCCTGAATAATAGAGATTGGTAATTTCCATATCAATTCCTACAGACTGCGCCATTCCAAACAATTCATCCGGAAAATAATAGCAAAAGGAATTTCCAATCATTAATACTTTCATTATGTTGTCCTCCTCGGGATCGTGAATGAGTTCTTCTTCTTCGTTTTTTTTCTGTTCTACTTTTTTTGTTGTGGGGGCGGGAGCTTTTTTCTCCTCTGTATATTGAATAGGCTCCAGAGAAGAGCTGCAACCGATTAAGGATGTGCAAAGGAAGACGAAGTATAAAATATTAAGTGCTTTTTTCAGAAATTTCATTTTGTAACCTACTTTCTTTTATCACGCAAAGGACAATTTGCACAGTTTGGGTTCTGTGCTTTGCAAAATTCTCTTCCAAGAAGGATGATACGATGGCAGAAATCGGATTGCTCAGCTTTTGGAACGATTTTCTCCATTTCTCTTGTAACAATTGTAGGATTTTTGCTGTTAGTTAAGCCAAAGCGATGGCTTAAACGAATTAAATGAGTGTCTGCAACGATATGGGGATCGTTGAAAACATCACCCATCATTAAATTTGCAATTTTTTCGCCTACACCGGGAAGTGCAAGTAAGGAGTTTTTATCTGCAGGAACTTTTCCGTCAAAATCCCGCACTAAGATTTTGCTCATTTCCAGAATTTGTGCTGCCTTTGTACGGTAAAGTCCACAGGGCTTGACAGCTTCTTCTAATTCCTTGATATCTGCTGCTGCAAAAGCTTTAACATCCGGATATTTTTCAAAAAGAGGGACGGAAACTTCATTGACTCGCTTGTCCGTGCATTGCGCAGAAAGCCGCGCCATAACAAGAAGCCGAAAAGGGTCTGCATGAAACTCTAAAGCGCATGCGGCATTGGGGTAAAGCTCTTTTAAAGTTTTATGGATAGCATCTGTTCTTGCCTTTTTGCCGCGGGGAAGCAAGGGAATTGCAGAACATTTTTTTACATTCATCTGTACGCTCCTTTTATCATCTATCATTATAAAATGTTTTTTTTTCAAAGTCAAGCCTTTAAAATTTCTTTCGGGACTTGTTTTTTGCGGGAATTTAGAGTAAAATGAATACATAGAGTTTTGCGAAGGAGTAAAAACTATGAATCAGATTATTGCTTTGGTGGGAATGTGCGGCAGCGGAAAAAGCGTTTGCTGCGAGGAGTTCCGCGGACGCGGCTGGGAGTATGTATATTTTGGCGGTGTTACGATGAAGGAACTGGAAAAGAGAGGATTGGAGCGTAATGAGACCAATGAGCGCAGTATCCGCGAGGAGCTCCGCAAGACATACGGTCCTGCGGCATTTGCCATTTTGCTGAAAGAGGAAATTTCCGAAAAATTGAAAAGCAATCATGTTTGTCTGGACGGTCTTTATTCCTGGTCGGAGCTTTTGGTGCTTCGCGAGGCTTTTGGAGAGCGTTTGACAGTGGTTGCCATCATTGCTGAGCGTAAAAAGCGTTACGGAAGAATTGCCAAGCGTGTTATTCGACCCTTGACTCCTCAGCAAGCTGAGAGCCGCGATATTGCAGAGATTGAAAATATGGAGAAGGGCGGCCCTATTGCTATGGCGGATCTGTTTTTATTCAATGACGGAACCGAGGAGGATTTCCGCGGTGCTACCCGTGCTTTGATTGATCGCGTCGAAGCGGGGCTGCTTTAAGACGAATTTTATTGACAAATGTGTGTTTTTCGGCTATAATCCTATGTGGTTTATTTTTTGAAAAAGGATGGAATAGATCGTTTTGAAAAAACTGACAAATGACGTGGCTTACGATTTTCGCAGCATGATTGCAAATTCAGCAAGCCGCTTGCCTGAAAAGGATTATTTGGTATATAAACGTGGTGGCGGATTGGAATCCGTTACCTACGCCGGCTTTGAGGAGCGTGTGCGCGCTCTGTCTGAGGCATTTTTGGAATTGGGGCTTGCCGGCGCGAGCATTGCGGTTATTGGTGAGACCAGTCCCGAGTGGATTATCACTTATCTTGCTACTATTATTGTTGGGGGAGTGATTGTTCCTTTGGATAAGGAACTTGCTCCCGAATCTACCCGCGGTTTTATTAAGAAAGTTGGTTGTAAGGCAGTTGTCTATGGCCATAAATTTGCTTCCCATTTTGAGGGGGATTACGAAGAGCTTTCTTCTTTGGAATATAAAATTCCCTTTGATCCTGCGATGACCGAAAGTGAAGATTTTCGTCCTGAAAAGGGCGTTGTCCCTTTCCTTCAGATGCTGAATTTCGGAAGAGGTCTTGTAGCTAGTGGAAGCGAAAAGTACGATAGTATCCCCGTGGATTTGGAGAAGGTTTGTGCCATTCTGTTTACCTCCGGCACCACCGGTTCCTCTAAGGGTGTTATGCTGTGCCAGAAAAATATTATTCACGCGGTTAATGCATCATACCGTACCACGGGCTTTGAGGAATCGGATGTCATTGTATCGGTGCTTCCCATTCATCATACCTACGAGATGACTTGCAGCATTTTAACTGCGCTTTTCATTGGTGCAACGGTCTGCATCAACGATTCTCTCAAGTATATCGTTCGTAATTTTCAGTTGTTTAAACCGACGGGTCTTGTGCTGGTTCCGTTGTTTGTTACTACCGTTTACAAGCGTATTTGGGAAACTGCTCGTAAGAGTAAAAAGGAAAAAATTCTTCGCGGAAGCATTGCGGTTTCCGATGCTTTGCTTAAAGTGAAGGTGGATACCAGAAAGCTTTTGTTTAAAAGTGTCAGAGATGTGTTTGGCGGCAGACTTAAGCGTATTATATGCGGCGGAGCCCCTATGCCGCCTGATCTGGTTTCCGAATTTGAATCCTTTGGCATCAAGCTTTGTCAGGGTTATGGTATTACCGAGTGTGCACCACTGCTCAGTGTTTGCCCTGAGGATGATAACAGGCCCGGTTCCGTCGGACCTGCCATTCCCGGTGTTCAGGTCAAGATTGATGTGGAAGAAATAGAGGATGGCAAGGAAATCGGCGAAATCATGGTAAAGGGCCCCAACATTATGAAGGGCTATTTCCAGGATAAAGAAGCAACCGATGCCGTGCTTGACGGTGCTTGGTTCCGCACGGGGGACTACGGTTATCTGGATGAGGACGGATTTATCTTCATTACAGGCAGAAAGAAAAACGTTATCGTTTTGAACAACGGTAAGAATGTATTCCCCGAGGAAATCGAGGAGTATCTGTATAAATTTGATCTTGTGGCAGAATGCGTGGTCATTGGCAGAAAGAACGACGAGGATAACGTGGTTGTTACCGCTTTGATTTATCCGGATTTTGCTAAGGCTGAGGAAATGGGTCTGGGAACGGATTTGAATGAGATTGGCAGTGTGATCAAAGAAAAGATCGCGGAGCTGAATCGCTCTCTCCCTTCTTTTAAGCAGATTAGAGGTCTTGAGATTCGTCGCACCGAATTTGAAAAGAATACCTCGAAGAAAATCATTCGATACAAAATTAAATAGGAGATATTGTTATGTTTGAAGAACTGAAGAAAATTCTGGTAGAAGAAATGGACGTTGATGCAGAACTGATCACGCCCCAGGCTGAATTTGTCAATGACTTGAAACTGAATTCTCTGGATATTGCAGATTTCGTTTTGATTTGCGAGGATAAGTTTGGTGCAGAGATCGAAGAAGATCAGATTCATACTATCCTCACTGTTCAGGACCTTTGCGATTACATTGCCGCTCATGCCTGAAAAAAACAGGAAGCTCCATATTGTTCTGGTTGAACCGGAAATTCCGCAAAATACGGGAAATATTGCAAGAACCTGCGCCGCTACCGGCGCAGTTTTGCACCTTATAGAGCCACTGGGTTTTGAAATCAGTGACCGATATTTGAAACGGGCGGGGCTTGATTATTGGCAATATTTGGAGTTACATACTTATCCCAATTTAGATGATTTTTTTGCAAAAAATCAAGGCGAATATTACTTCTTTACAACAAAGGGCAAAAAAAATTATGCTCAAACTGTATATGAACGACAGGTCTATCTTTTTTTCGGAAAGGAAACCAAAGGTCTTCCTGAGGATTTGATTCGCGCCCATTCAGAGCGAGCGGTCAGACTTCCGATGAAGGAAAAAATCCGTAGTTTGAATTTGTCAAATTCTGTTGCCATTGCTGTATATGAAGTGCTTCGTCAGTGGGATTTTTGCGGTTTTCAGACAGAAGGCTTTTTGCCTGAGGTGTAATATGAAGCGCTTTCTTCGTATTGCCATGCCGATTTTAACCTTTTTGCTTATCGTGTTTATTTTTTCAAATTCTCTTTCTAACGGGGAGCAGGCTGGCGCAAAGAGAGATTTTTTTGTAAAATTGTTTACAGAAAAAAATCTTTCTCCCCGTATATTGACTTCGGTTGCTAAACTGTTTCATATGATGGAATATGCAGCTTTTTCCTTTTGCCTGACCGGGTCTGTATATCTTTTGGGCGATGGGTTGAAAAACCGTTTTGAAAGAATTTTGCTATGCGGAATGACCCTAGCCATTGCCGATGAAATGATCCAAACCTTGTTTTCGGGACGCGGTTCAAGGCTGACGGATGTGCTCGTGGATACTGCAGGAGTCATGATTGGCTATGCTGTTTCATTTTTGATTGTATATTGTGTTCAAAAGAAAAAAGGGACTTTTTAAGTCCCTTTTTCGTTTATGAATTTAATACATCTAAAATGATACCTGCATCGGGAAGCACCAAATGAGGTTTGTCGGGGGATGCTGCAAGAATCGCCTCATCGGTTTCTCCGCTCATAACGAGAATCCCCCAGATACCTGCATTCAAACCGCTTTTTACGTCGGTGTAAATGCGATCGCCTACCACGGCGGTTTTTTCTTTTTCTGCGCCCATTTTCCTTCTGGCAAGATCCATCATCAATGCGCCGGGTTTTCCGATGACCACGGGCGTTTTTCCCGTAGCATTTTCAATCATCTTACATACGCTTCCGCAATCCGGAACACTGCCGAATTCCGTGGGGCATACAAGATCGGGATTGGTGGCAAGATAGGGGAGATCGGGTCGCTCGCAAAGCAAGCGGCTTACGTCCTCAAGCTTTTTGAAGGTAAGCTCGGTGTCAAAGCCCATTACGATACATTCTACTTCATCCAAATTTTCCGTAATGACAAATCCTGCATCGCGAAGCTGTGCTTTTAGGGATTCGGTTCCGCAAACGTAAAGGGTTTTGCCGGGGTGATTTTCCAAGAGGTAATGCGCGGTTGCTTGAGAGGACGTATAAAAATCCTCCACGGTGCTTTCGATTCCGAGCTTTGCCAGTTTTTTTACATAATCAGCAGGGCTTTTGGACGAATTGTTTGTGGTAAAAAGGTACTTCTTTCCTTTCTCGCGAATCTTTCTTAAAAGTTCTTTGGTAAAGGGATAGAGCTGGTTGCCTAAATACAAAGTACCATCCATATCAAAGAAAAAAAGTTCAACATCTTTTAATTGTTCAACGGTCATTTCTTTCATCGTTCTACTCCTTGTTATGATTAAGCCTCGAATGCATAAGCAACGCCCTCAATTTCCAAAAACTCGTCTGCGTGCAAGCCTTTTCTGCGGTCCATCACTACGTCCACGCCCAAATGTCCCTTGCATCCGCTGATGGGGGCGTACACTCTAAACACCGGCTCAGAGGGGTATTTTTCCTTTGCCGCGCTAATAAAATTATTCAAAAGTGTAATGTCATTTAGTTCTACGTAAATTACCAAAGTGTTTTTCTTTTTTCTTTCAAATTTTGAAAAGAGCGTCAAGGTAACCAGAAAGAAGAAAGTACCAAGACCCGCACCGCTGTAAAAGCCGTAGCCCACTGCAATTCCGAGCGTTGCGGTTGCCCATACACCTGCGGCGGTGGTCAGACCCATAATCATATTGTCGTTCTTTAGGATAATCATTCCCGCACCTAAAAAACCGACTCCGCTGATAACCTGCGCAGCAAGACGGAGAACGTCTCCGCTTCCGGTAAGCTCGTTGATGTAGATGCCGGTCATTGAGGTAACAGCTGCTCCAAGGCACACCAATACGTGGGTGCGCATACCGGCGGCTCTGCCGTGACGCGCACGCTCCATGCCGATAAAAAGTCCGATCAATACAGCGGCCAGCGAACGAAATGCAACGACGTAGATCCCTTCAAGACCAATCAAAGAACTGTTTGTCATTGTGTTTCCCCCGTTAAGATATTTTTTTGAATGTATGCAGAGAGAAAACGGAATATTCTGCAAATAACGAAAAAGATGCAAGGAAGCGCATCCGTTTCACTTGCATCTCTTCAGCATATTCTATTGTAACGAATAAAATGCTATTTGTCAATCTTTTGTCGAAAAATCAATAATTCTCGGCAAGGAGTTCAAAATAGCTCTGGGGATGGGCACAAGTGGGGCAAAGTTCGGGAGCGCTGTTTCCTACGTGCAGATGGCCGCAGTTAC
This sequence comes from Eubacteriales bacterium, assembly GCA_045597125.1. Taxonomy (GTDB): domain Bacteria; phylum Bacillota; class Clostridia; order Oscillospirales; family SIG627; genus RGIG5579. The sequence continues at coordinate 84,783 of JAZODR010000038.1, forward strand.
GGCATTCCCATACTTTTACTTCGCTTTTTGCAAATACTTCCGCATCCTCAATATTTTTCAGAAGTTTGCGGTATCTTTCCTCATGATGCTTTTCAACGGCGGCTACCAAACGGAATTTTCTTGCAAGTTCCGTAAAGCCTTCTTGCTCAGCGGTAATAGCAAAGCCTTCGTACATATCAGTCCATTCATAATTTTCGCCTTCAGCGGCAGCTTTGAGATTATCGGTGGTATTGCTGATGCCATTGAGTTCTTTGAACCACATTTTTGCGTGCTCTTTTTCATTCTCGGCAGTCTTCAAAAACAGAGCGGAGATTTGCTCGTAGCCTTCTTTTTTTGCAACGGATGCAAAGTAGGTGTATTTGTTTCTTGCTTCACTTTCACCAGAAAAAGCGGCTCTGAGATTTTTTTCGGTCTGGGTTCCTGCGTATTTTGTTTCGCTCATAAAAATACCTCCTAAATTTTTATATAATTATATCTTTTTTTTCTCTTAAAAGTCAAGAGGTTTTATTAAAAATCTTGCTTGTCTATAAGAAAAGGCACATCGGCAGATGTGCCAAATTTCTATAGGTCGTCTGCGTCTTGTACAGGTCTGTCTTTGTAATCCAAGGGTAGTCCCGTGTACCAGCCCTCTGGATCGGTACGGCTGGGTGGCAGATGAATCATATCGCTGGGACCGGTTTCAAAAACGGGTCTTGGCTTTCTGTCTTTGGGGTTAATTTTGATTTTTTTCATATTTTCTTTCCTTTCATTTTTTTATAGTGTGCGTTTTCATCATAATTTTATGCTTTTCCATTGTATTTTTTCTTTTCTTGTGATAAAATAAAAAAAGAAACACCCGAGAAAGGAAATGGGCATATGCCGGAACAATATTCCATCCAATTAAGCGAATTGATTGAGAAACTTAAATTAATTGAGGTCAGTCTTACCGATGAGCAACGGGAAAAGAGAATCTACCGCAAGGAAGTAAACCGTCCCGGATTATTTCTTGCGGGTTTTCACGAAAATTTTGATTCCGAACGAATTCAAATTTTGGGAAAGACCGAATATGATTATCTTGAGTCCCTTCCTGAAGAGGATAAATATAATTCCATTCGTACTTTGATGGAGCAAAAGCCTATTTGCGTGATTTTTTGTCACGGAAAAGAGGCCAGAGAAGAAATTAAAAAACTTGCGGAACAGTACGATGTTCCTCTTTTGATGAGCTGTAAAGATACCTCTTACTTTATGTCTGCATTGATTTCTATACTTAATGTGGCTCTTGCCGATCGCATTACCCGTCACGGCGTTTTGGTGGAGGTGTATGGCGAAGGTGTTCTTTTGCTTGGCGATAGCGGAGTGGGTAAAAGCGAAACTGCTATTGACCTTGTAAAGCGCGGACATAGACTCATTGCCGACGATGCGGTGGAAATCAAGAAAGTTTCCGATATTACCCTTGTTGGTTCTGCACCGGAAACCATTCGCCATTACGTGGAACTGCGCGGTATCGGTGTAGTGGATATTCGTAGGCTTTATGGTATGGGCGCTGTAAAGGATACGGAGAAAATTGAATTAATCATTCATCTGGAGCAATGGGAGCAAGGCAAATTTTACGAGCGTCTTGGAATGGATATGGAATATACCGAATTGATGGGGATTAAGATTCCTTCGGTAACCATCCCGGTACGTCCCGGGCGAAATCTGGCGCTGATTATCGAAATTGCTACTATGAATATGAGACAAAGGTTGATGGGATTTAATACAGCTCAGGAATTGGAAGAACGCTTAATGAAGCAATTTGAAGGAGCCGAGTAATGTATTATATTGGAATTGACTTGGGTGGCACCAACATTGTTTGTGGAATTGTTGATGTAAACGGAAAAATTCTCTTTAAAAAAGATGCGAAACCATTTCGCACCGTCCCGCAGAAGTGATTGTGACGGATATGGATCGCCTTGCGGAGGAGGTTATTACCGAATCCGGTTTTGCCAAGGAAAAGATTGCTTTTTTTGGGAATTGCCTCTCCCGGCATAGCCAATTCTGATCGTGTTGTTGTTGAATATTCCTGCAATTTGCCTTCGTTTTTGAATTTTAATATTGTCGAGGAATTAAAAAAACGTACAGGCATTGCCAAAATCGCTTTGGATAACGATGCTAACTGCGCCGCCAAGGGCGAGGCGGAAGCCGGTGCGGCCATCGGTATCACCAATATTGTTAATATTTTTCGGCCCGAGATTCTTTCCGTGGGTGGTGGAATTTCGGCAGAAGGGGAGACCCTTCTTGGACCTGTGCGTGAAATTTTGGAGCGTGAACAGTATTCTCGCTTTTGTTCCAAAAAAACAGTTCTGAAAAAAGCAGAGCTTGGAAATGATGCCGGTATTATTGGTGCCGCGCTTCTTTGGAGGTAGATATGTCTGTATATCATAAACTTTTTCAGATTCTTTCCGATCTTGAAAAAGAGGGAAAGATCAGCGCTGAGGAGTATGAGCTTTGTGAGCGTTATTCGCTTTCCCGTCTGACCTCATTCAAAACCGGAGGCGATGCAACGATTTTGTTTCCGAAGACGTTTTCCGCCACGGCTTTGATTTATCCGATTTTGAAGCAAAAGGGAATTCCTACTTTTGTTTTGGGAAATGGCTCCAATGTGATTGCGAAGGATGAGGGGTATCAAGGACTTGTTTTGGTTTTGAACGGACTAAAAAAGGTACAGGTGTCCGGTCAGCAAATGATTTGCGAAAGTGGCGCATCATTAACCTCCGTTGCTTCTCTTGCTCAGAAAAATTCGCTAACGGGTATGGAAGCCTTGTACGGTATTCCCGGTACGGTGGGCGGCGCGGTTTTTATGAATGCGGGCGCATACGGAACGGAATGTCGTGATGTACTTACCTCTGTTACTTGCGTTACTGCAAACGGACAGGTGAAAACATATCCTGTAGAAGAACTTTCTTTGGGTTATCGTACCAGTTGTTTTCAAGAAAGTGACGATTTGATTCTTTCTGCTACCTTTACTTTAAAAGAAGGAAACGGTGCAGAAATCCGAGCCGCGATGGATGATTTTATGTCTCGCCGCATGGAAAAACAGCCTTTGGAATATCCCAGTGCGGGAAGCACTTTTAAGCGCTATGAAGGATTTTTTACCGCTCAGCTTATTGATGAGGCGGGACTGAAGGGGTATCGCTGCGGCGGTGCTATGGTCAGCGAAAAACATGCGGGCTTTGTCATAAATTTTGACCACGCTACCAGCGCGGACATTTTTGCCGTGATCCAAAAAGTTCAGGATACCATCTATGAGAGGAAGGGGATCCGTATTCAGCGTGAGGTGCGCATCATCGAATAAGGAGGCGTATCATGGAGAGTTTTTCTTCTTCTGTCAAGTCATATCTGTGCGATAAAAGTTTTGAAGAATTGGGATTTGGCGAAAAGGAACGCGTGAAATGGAAGGAATGCTGCGGAAAAGCTTTTCTTCGCTCTGTTTTTCTCTTTTTGGCCAAGGAAGAGGGAGAATGGGAGATATTGTCCTCTGATCGTGAAAAGCTGCTTGAGCTTTGCGCCTTTCTTTTGATTCGCTTGTTTGAAATTGAGGCGCGCGTTTTGAAGAGAGAACGCGGTAACCGACGCGGCGCGATCCTTTCTGTGCCGAAAGGAACGAGAGAAAAAGTATTCGCCGCGTCTGACCGTTTTCTTACAGAAGGCTGCGAGCGTTGTCGTATTTTGTATGTACGCGCCGCCCTCCTTTCCCACGGAACCGTTATGGATCCCGAAAAGGGATACCATGCATCCATCCGTACTCAAACAGAGGCGGGGGCGGATGAACTTTCTTCTGTATTGGAAAGTTTTGGAATCGAAGCGAAAAAGCATCGGGAAAATGGTTTGCCGGCGCTTTATTTGAAAGAAAGTGAAAAGATTGAGGATTTTCTTTCTGCCATCGGTGCGCAGAAATTTTCCTTGGAGCTGATGGAAAAACGAGTGGAAAAAAGCATTCGTGCCAATATCAGCCGCAGACAGAATTTTGATAATGCCAATATGGTACGCGTGGTCAACGGTGCCCAGAGTATCATTTCGGCGATTCACTATTTGAGTCAGGAGGGTGTTTTGGAGACTCTTTCCGAGCCCTTGCAAAAAGCAGCACGACTCCGTCTGTCCCGACCGGAGGTATCGCTTGCGGAATTGTGCCGTTTATCTGAGGAAAAAATCACAAAATCCGGCTTGAATCACAGATTGCAAAAGCTTCTTGCCATAGCAGAGAAAATTCAAGCAGAAAAGGAGTCATAAAATGAAAACCAACGGCGATTTTTACGCTCTTTTGTTTCAAATGAAAAATATTGCCCGATGGGGATTGATGTATAATACCCGTCAGGAAAATTTGAGTGAGCATTCTATGGAGTGCGCGGTCATTGCACACGCTCTTGCTATGATTGGGAATCGTCATTTCAAAAAGAAACTGGATGCCAATCGTATCCTTGCGGCGGCTTTGTTTCACGATATGAATGAGGTTTTGACGGGGGATCTTCCTACGCCGATCAAGTATTATAACAATCGTATCAAGGAGTCCTATAAAGAGATTGAGCGTATCAGCCTCGATAAAATGTTGTCCCTTTTAGATGAAGAAACCGCACAGGAATACAAAAAAATTCTGAATCTTTCCAAGGAGGAAGAAAAGATTGTAAAGGGCGCGGATAAGCTTTGTGCCTATATCAAGTGTTTACAGGAATTGGAACGCGGTAATCGCGAATTTTCTTTTGCACGTACTGCCACCGAAAAATCTTTACGAGCTCTTGAAATGCCCGAGGTTGATTTTTTCTTGGAGCATTACGTTTCTTCCTTTACCAAAAATATCGACGAGGTCAGTTTATAAAAAAGGATTTTGCACAATCGTGCAAAATCCTTTTATCTGCTCACAAAGTAAAACTGTGTATCCCAAGCGGGGATGTAAGGGGAATGCCGCAGATACACCTTGTAATTTGGCTGAATTTTCTTCACTTGCAAAGGAATGGCAAAAATGTCTTCGGTTCGGTGATAAGCGCTGATGCAAAGCGTTGGTGCCTGCCGAGAAATGATTTTTTCGGCGCCTTCGATGGCCTGTCGTTCCGCGCCTTCCACGTCAAACTTAATAAAGTGTGCTTTTTCTAAGAAGTGGTCTATTCGCCGTCCTTCGATGTTTATTTTTCCTTCCAGAGAAATTGCGGCACTTCGTCCACTTTTTCCGTTAAAGGTCAGCGTTTCGTCTTTGTTCCAAGCGGCGAAGGGAAGGGGATGCACGTGTTTTATGTCTTTTGTATTGGCGCAAAGCTTTGCAAAGGTTTTGGGATTTGGCTCTACGGCAAAAATCGCACCGTGATCGGGATGAATTTTATCCCATTCCAGTACCGTGTCACCATCGTATGCTCCCAGATCCGCATAGATATCTCCCGATTTGTAGGGAACAAGACTTAAAAGGTCATCTTTTTTCTCCGATTCACAGGTAAGCAGCGGATTGATTTTTCCTGTAAGCTTGTATTCTATCAAAGCGTGAAAAACCTTTTTTGACAGAGCGTCTTCCATCATTTCTTCTACCTGCGAAAGCTTTTCGCGGTTTTTATTAAAATATGCCGCGTCAAAAAGTCCTGTGCCAAATAAGGGAACTTCCGGCGCGTACAATTCTTCTTTTTCGGCAAGAGATATAATCTTTCCCATCAGCTCTTTTCGGAATGCGCCGAAAGCAAGTAAAATGATCATATCACCAAAGGTTTCTTTGGCTTTGGCGTAATTGGTCAGCGAAAAGCCGTGTACCATCTTATCGCGTACGTATTCATCGCTGGCAAAGATTCCTGAAACGGCAATTTCTTTTTCGTTGCAGACGGATAGGATTTTGTCGCAGCCGTCGCCCATTCCGTAGATTACAATGGGCTTTTTGGTCCTTTTTAAATAAGTCCAGATGTCTTGCATATTTCACCTCGCATGAAAACGAGTATAACATAAACCTTCGGAAAAGTAAAGGAGTCAATATGGAAAAGGCTATTGGCATTATTTGTGAATTCAATCCCTTTCATTTTGGTCACGCGTATTTATTGCAAAAGGTGCGCGAGGCATTTCCCAATCACGGCATCGTTTGTGTAATGAGCGGGAATTTTGTACAGAGAGGTTCTTTTGCCATTCAGGAAAAATATAGCCGTTCCTTTTGTGCTATGCAGAGCGGGGCTGATATCGTTTTGGAAATGCCGTTTCCTTTTGCTTGTCTTTCGGCTGAAAGCTTTGCTTCTGCGGGGATTCAAATTCTTGCAGGTCTGGGCATTTGCGATACTCTTGCTTTTGGTACGGAATTTGCCAATATAAAGGCATTGTCCGATTGCGCAAAGAATCTTGCGTCTTTAGAATTTGAATCTGCCTTAAAAGACTATTTTTCTCATCATCCCGGTGCGGGTTATCCTGCCGCAAGAGAGGCGGTTTACACAAAATTGTACGGAACTTTTCCTGCCCTCTCGCTTCCGAATGCTTCTCTTGGAGTCAATTATATCCTTGCTTCTGAAAGGCAAAAAGCAAACTTCTCGTTTTTTCCCGTAGAGCGAAAAGGAGAAGGCTTTCATTCCTTAAAAAAAGAGGGGGAATTTCTCTCTGCTACCGCTATACGAAATTGCATTTGGGAACAAGAGAGCTTGGCGGGTATCGTCCCGGAGGTCACGCTATCCGAAATGGCCGTGGAGAAAGAAGCAGGGCGCTTTCCTGTTTCTATCGAATCCCTTGCTTCTGTGCTATTCTATTTGATAAAGACCAAAAGCCGCAAGGAGCTTTCTTCGGTGTACGGATTTTCAGCCTTGTGTGACCGCGCTGTGCGCTATTGCGGTGAATGTAAAACCGTGGAAGAACTGGTGGACAAAATCAAGAATCCGTCGTTTACCGATTCTCGTATTCGAAGAGGGCTTCTCGCATTGCTTTTGCAGATTCCTCGCCATGCCGAAAAGGAGAATGTGGCATATACCACTCTTCTGGCTTCCACCTCCCGTGGACGAGAGCTTTTGGGAGTAATAAAGGAAAAGGGAACCATTCCCATTTTTACAAAGCCTGCCCATGCGCTCCGCAGCGAGGATATAGCGGTACAGCGCCAAGCATCCAAAGCTTTTTTGGCAGATGAAATTTATGCTATGGCTTTTCCTGAAAAACAAAAGGACGGTTTCTTCATCAAAAAAATGCCTCATATCGGTTCTTAATTCGGAAAATTTGGAATGATTGAAAAGAATTGGCTTTGTGTCGATTCTTGACGAAAAGCCGAACCTATGATAAAATTTTAACGTTTGAATGATTGCACAGAAAGGATGTGTTTGTAATGAGAAAAAACGGATCGCTTTGTTTCCGTACTCTTTCTCTTTTTCTTTCCCTTCTGCTCATCTTATCCTCATTTTCTTATCCTGTTTTTGCTGAAGGTGAACCCCGCGCGGGTATTGTTACGGGAAACGGCGTCAATGTTAGAAGCGGTCCCGGCAAATCTCATCCCTCCATTGGAGTTGTGCTCAATAGCGGCCATGCGGTCAGCGTTTTGGGAGAGGCAGCCGATGCCTCCGGTGTCCCTTGGTATCAGATTTCTTTCACACTGCGCGGTGGGAGTTATACGGGCTATATGCACAGTGACTATATACGCATACTTCCTACTGTAAATCCCGATGCTCCTCCTGTGGAAAATCCCGATTTCGAGACTCAGCTTGCAGCTTTTCCTGAGGATTATAAGGCAGCACTTACTGCCCTTCATCAGCTTCATCCCTCTTGGAATTTTATTGCTTACGAGACTGATTTGGATTGGACGGCGGTGCAAAAGCTGGAAAACAGACTTGGCTGGAGCTACATTAACGACGGCATCATTTCCCACTACTCTACGGCCGGTGGCTCTTATGATTGGGAGACGGATACGTATTTTGTTAAAGAAGGCTCTAATTGGTATCAGGCACACCCCGATATGGTAGCCTTCTTTATGGACCCTCGCAACTTTCTGAACGAAAATGATATCTTCCAGTTTGAACTTTTGGCTTTTTCTCCCGCATCCCAAACGGAAGAAGCTATTGCTTTGATGCTGGACGGAACTTTTATGGAAGGCAAGACCACCATGAATCTTGCGGGAGCAGAGGTTTCCTATGCCAGAGCTTTTCTGGATGCGGCAAATAATGCCGGCGTCAGTGCTTTCCATCTTGTGGCCCGTTGCATTCAAGAGGTTGGTTGGGGAGGCTCTTCTTGCAGCCTGGGCACTTACCCCGGCTACGAGGGATACTATAATTTCTTCAATATCGGCGCTTATACCGGTGCAAAAGACGGTATGATTTATGCCAAAAATAACGGATGGAATACTCCTTATAAAGCCATTCTTGCAGGCGGAGATTTTATCTCAAGCAATTATATTGCCCGCGGGCAGAATACTCCCTATTTTCAGAAATATAATGTAGTAGAGAAAAACAACGTTGCGGGTCATCAATACATGACCAACGTTGCCGCCGCCCGTAGCGAGGGTAGAATTCAGAAAAACAAATATATTGACCTGGGTATGCTGGAAACAGGCTTTACCTTTTCCATTCCCGTATATAAGAATATGCCTGCTTCTGTTTGTGCTGCGCCCGCTCCCGCAGGCAGTCCCAATAATTATCTGAAGAGCTTGAATATCGAAGGCTATTCTTTAACACCTACCTTTGATTTCTACGATTGTCTGAACAACGGAAGAACCGCATATGCCTTGAGAATTCAAGGAAATGTTTCTTCAATCAACGTCAGTGCTTCCCCTGTGAGCAAATCTGCTACCTTAAGCGGACATCTGGGGAATATTCCAATTATGGCGGGGGATAATACCATCGTGATTTCTTGTACCGCCGCAAATGGCTCGGTTCGGAATTTTACCGTGACCGTCACCTTGGAGGGAACGGGTTCTGCAGAAGGTCCTCCTTCCTATATCCCACCTACACCTCCCGCCCCATCCAATCCATCGGGGACTCCTTCGGGATGGAATCCTCCCTATGCCATTCAGGGAACGGTTCTGACTGGACTGACTCCCGGAACTGAAATCGGCGCCTTTATCAATTCCCTCGGCCTTTTCGGAGCGGCTTCTGCGCAAATTACGGATCAAAACGGTGTTGCTGTTTCGGGCACTATGCGAACGGGGCTTATCCTTAATTATTTTGATGGTTTTACGACTGTTCAATATCGCATTGTTATCTACGGAGATGTAAATGGCGATTCTTCTATTGATGCCATCGATCTGCTTTTGGTTCGCAAAAATTTGTTAGGACTTGTGGCTTTATCTGATACTGCCCATAAGGCATCGGATGTGAATCGTGATGGTGCCGTGGATGCCATTGATCTGCTTCTGGTCCGTAAAGCCCTTCTCGGTTTGACTTCCATTCAACAGTAAGGAGTTATCAAGATGAAAATGAATCGAATTTTATCCATTTTTTTGGCACTGGTACTGGTGTTGGCTTTATTTTCCATATCGGTTTTTGCCGCTTCCGCAAGTTTTTCCTTGTCTGCACCTTCTTCTGTTACCGTTGGCAGTCAGGTGAAAGTTACGGTAAAGCTTTCTTCTGCGGAAAAAATCGGTTCTTGGCGTTTCTCTGTTAGCTATGATCCTTCGATTCTTGAATATGTCGGTGGCGCCGATAGCGGTGGCGGAGGAGCGGTTTCTTTTGCAGATTCCAGCGACGGCATTTCCTCTTTTTCTAAAACGATTACCTTCCGCTGCAAGAAGATTGGTTCTGCTACGGTTTCTGTAGGAAGTGCGCAGGTGGTTAGTTTCGATACCGCCTCTAATATGACTGTCAATGCTCCTTCCAGAAAGATTAATATCGTTGCTGCACCTAATCTTTCGGGTGAAAATCACCTTTCTGCGCTTTCTGTGTCCCACGGTGAATTAAGCCCTGCATTTGCCACAGATACTACCGCTTATACCCTTACCGTTCCTTATGAAATTTCGTCTTTGTCTTTCTTTGCAACTGCAAAAGACAACAAGGCTAGTGTTTCTGTGACTCCTTCTGATGCCCTTACAGTCGGTGAGAATCAGATTGCTGTGGTGGTTACGGCGGAAAATGGTAGTAAGCGTACTTATACGGTTACCGTTACTCGTACCCAGTCTGAGCTTGCGGGTGTTACCGTAGATCTGAACGGCGGCACCTATAACGTTGCCTACGATCCTGCGACCCTTACCATCCCCGAAAATTATACTCCCGCTACGGCTGAATACGGCGAGAAGAAAATCCTTGTCTACACTGCCCCTCAAAATGTTCTGCAGATTGCATATCTTTTTAATGAAACTTCCGGTTCTTGGTATATTTATGATGAGGAAGCTCAAAGTTTTTCCGAGTATCTTGCGGTGACCAATTCCGCAAATACCGTGGTGCTTCTTACCCCTCCCGAAGGCGCTGAAATTCCCGAAGGCTTTTTGCCCTATGATCTTGTGGTAGGGGAGAAGACTTGGTCGGTTTACAAGGCGGAAAATTCCGAGAAAGAGGGAATTTGGCTTGTGTATGGAATGAATCCCGATGGAACCTGCAAATTTTTCTATTTCGATGCATCTCTATCTACATTCTCCTCTTATTTCGAGCCTGTTGTGAATACGGCGGCGGAGGAAGAAGCGGCAAAGGAAACGGCAAAACTAAAAAGTCTTTTGAAGGAAAGCGAAATGAAGGCGGACCAAATGGAAATCTATTTCCTTTCGGCAGCCACTGTAGCAACTCTCCTTTTGATTGCACTTATTCTTTTTCTTGCCAGGAAAAAGAAGGGCAAAAAAGATAAGCAAGAGGAGAAGCACGAAAAAGTCCTTCCCGAGCTTGAAACCGCTCCTGCTTTGGAAGAAGAGAAGGCTCCCGCAGCTCCTCAAAAAAGAAAAGCAAGACGCACTTTGGAGGAAATCGGAAAAAAGGAAGAGCCTCAAATTCCCGAAACAGAAGAGAAAACTGAGGATGGTTCCGATAAAAAAACGGAGGAGAAATTTGAAAACAAATTCTCCGATGACCACATTCCTCCCATTCTTCGATAAATGCTAAAACCGACGGATTTTCGTCGGTTTTTTGTATCATCGGGTCGAAATTTAAAAATATCAAAAAACTTCGAAAAAACCCTTGACAAATGATTCTTTTGGTGTTATTATAGCGGAGTCGCAGCGAGAGGGTTACGCCTCTGTAGCTCAGTTGGTAGAGCAGAGGACTGAAAATCCTCGTGTCACTGGTTCAATTCCGGTTCTGGGCATTTTGTTTATCCTGATATTTTATCATGATAAACATGGGCCACTAGCTCAGGTGGTAGAGCACTTGACTTTTAATCAAGTTGTCCGGGGTTCGAGTCCCCGGTGGCTCATCAGAAACAAAGAGGCATCACTCCCATAAGAGTGATGTCTTTTTTGTTTTTGCTAATGAACCCGAGGGACTCGAACCCTAGGTTCAGAGTCCCCGGAGAGGATGACGTTTCCGATTGTTAATATTTTGTGAAACGTTATTTATTCATTTGCCTTTCTACCTGTTTTTTGCTATTCTATACTCGGAGAAAAACATTTTTAGGAGGTTCCGATGCGCCACAATATTCTTATTAAAGCAAAATTGGCAGAAGCATTTTCGTCGGTACTCCCGGTTACTATTATTATGTTATTGCTGATGTTTACCATCACGCCGATGGATAATGACATCTTTGTAGCATTTCTAATCGGTGTAGTATTGCTGATTATCGGCATGGGATTATTTACATTGGGAGCGGAAAATTCCATGTCTAATATTGGTGAGCGTGTAGGCGCTGATATTGTGCGAAGCCGAAAGATAAGTCTGGTTATTATTGTGGCGTTAGTAATGGGCTTTGTGATTACGATATCCGAGCCGGATCTGACGGTTCTTGCAACACAGATTCCTTCGATCCCGAATAACGTACTGATTTACTCGATTGGTATTGGTGTCGGTATCTTTCTTGCATTTTCTTTAATTCGAATTATCTTCCATATTAATCTGAAGTGGGTACTGATTGTTTGTTATATTGCTGTATTTGTACTGGCGGCGTTTGTTCCGGAGGATTTCCTGGCGATAGCGTTTGATTCGGGCGGTGTTACGACCGGTCCGATGACGGTGCCGTTTATTCTGGCACTTGGTCTTGGTGTATCGTCGATTCGTAGCGACGAGTCGAGTAGTGACAGCTTCGGTCTGGTAGCATTGTCGTCCGTAGGACCGATTCTGACGGTTATGATCCTGGGACTGGTATATCCGGTGGATGCATCTGCAGGTGCGGATTCGAGTTTTGCAACTTCGCCGGATACGGTGGGTGCGATGCGCATTTTCCTGCATAACATTCCGGAGTATATGCTGGAGGTAGGAAAGGCGTTACTTCCTATTATCGCACTGTTTTTCCTGTTCCAGATATTCCGTTTTAAGATGAATAAGAGAAATCTGATTAAGATAATTGTAGGTCTTGTGTTTACTTATATTGGTCTGGTATTTTTCCTGACCGGTGTCAATGTGGGCTTCATGCCTGCGGGACGTTACTTAGGAACGACGCTTGGAGGCATGGGCGGTGCTGCGAGCGGATTTTCACTGAAGTGGATCAGTATTCCGGTTGCGATGGTGATCGGTTATTATATCGTTAAGGCAGAGCCTGCGGTGCACGTTATGACGAAGCAGGTAAATGAAGTTACGGCAGGAGCAATCTCGGATAAGATGCTCTTAAAGAGTCTGTCGATTGGTATGGCAGTATCGCTCGGACTTGCGATGATTCGTGCGCTGACCGGGCTGCCAATTCTGTATTTCCTCGTGCCGGGTTATCTGATTGCGATTGTGTTGTCCTTTGTGGTGCCGGATATCTTCACGGCGATAGCGTTTGACTCCGGTGGGGTTGCATCGGGTCCGATGACGGCGACTTTCTTGTTGCCGTTTGCGATGGGTATCTGTGAGGCGGCCGGCGGTAATGTGATTACGGATGCGTTCGGTGTAGTTGCGATGGTTGCGATGACACCGCTGATTACAATACAGATAACGGGGTTGGTATACTCGTATAAGAAGAAGTCCAAAGCACGTGTTGCAATCTATCATGATCTGCAGGCGATTGATCGTGAGGATATTGTTGTGCTGATGTAATGAAAAGAAAGATAAGGCAGGTGATACAGTGTGAGTCTGTTCAATATATTTATCAGTATTACGACCGGTGAATTCAGCGAGAAATGTCACGCGATGTACCGGGCGCATGGGCTGGAGGTGATGCTCAGCGCACTTGGCAAGGGTACGGCGGACAGTAAGTTGTTCGACTATTTAGGCCTTGAGACCAGCGATAAGCTGCTGCAGATGCTCCCGGTGACGGAGGAAAACGGAAGGGAACTTTTGAGAGAGTTTCGAAGAGCAGTGCATTATGAGAAGCGCGGCAGCGGTATAGCATTTATCCTGCCGATTAGCAGTGTTGGCGGAAAGACGATATTAGAATATATGATGGGTGGTCAGACGATGGACGGAGCATTGGATAATAAGAATAAAAAGCAGAGCGAGCAGGGTAAGGGAAGAGCAGATGCGAAGGCGCAGCAGCCAAAGCATTTCCGTTTTGATTTGTTGATTGCGGTATGTAACCAGGGATACGCAGAGGAGGTTATGCAGGCAGCGCGTAAGGCGGGTGCCGGTGGTGGTACGATTGTGCATGCGAAGGGAACGGCGAACCAGTACACAGAGAAGTTCTTCGGAATTACGCTCTCGGAAGAGAAGGAGATCGTGCTTATTGTAACAAGAAATACGGACCGTGACCGTATCATGGAGGCAATCAAGACGGAAGCGGGCGTTGCAAGCGATGCGCACACGATTATCTTCTCGCTGCCGGTTGAGAACGTTGCCGGTATTGCGAGTTACGAGTAATTATCTTGAGTTTTTGCATTTTACAAAAACAACTGGGGATTTGACATAGCATATCTGCGTGTGAAAAATCTATTTTTCACACTACACACTGGTGAAAGAGACAGTGCATTATGTGATATTGCTATGCCAAATCCCGTCCGTTTTTCATTGTAGAAAAAATGTAAAAACTCAAGATAATTTGATATGGTATTTCGCAAAAACTTGTGATAGAATATTATCGGTTATTGGCATGTGTTTGCAAAAACAGGGTGAGAGAGGTCGATGTTCAACCAAAGGAGAAATATACGGATGAAGTTATCGAAAAAAAACGGATTTATTTTGTGGCTTGCAGTGGATGCGGTATTACTGATTGCAATCGTGGTATTGGCAATTCTGCTGGTTAAGGCGAAGTCCGGAAGTGAGCCGGCCGGCAATCAGAACACTCCGACCGGAGCGATATCGGGAGATGTGACCGGAACGGGTGAGCAGCAAGGCTCTTCCGGAAACAATGTAAGCAGCACAGACCCGACTGCAACACCGACGATAGCGCCGACGCCGACCACAACTGTGATTGGCTGGAATGAGCGTGAGGACGGAAGACAGTATGTGGATGCAGACAACAATCTGCTGATGTCTACGAAGAAGGAGATTGACGGTCAGACGTATTTCTTTGACGAGAAGGGATATGTGAGAACCGGTTGGTACAATGTAGACGGCAACAGCTACTATCTGGCTGAGGACGGTGCGATGGTAGTAGGAACTACTACTGTGATAGATGGCGAAGAGCAGGTGTTTGACACAGAAGGCAAGTGGCTCGGTACGGCAGCAGAGATAGCAGCCAAAGCAACACCGACCCCGGTTCCGCCGCAGCTTCCGGAAGAGACACCGGTGATCAATAATGACAAATACGCGCAGTTCGATACAAAGGTTGAGGGCTGGTGGTTCGAGCGTAAGACGGATCATTCGCCATCCAGTGCGTACGGATATGATACGAAATACAAATTTGAAGAGAATGGTACATACTTCATCAATAAGGATGTGGCAGAAGGAGACAAGGTAATCTACCTGACCTTTGACTGCGGTTATGAGAACGGATATACCGGGGCGATATTGGATACGTTGAAGAAGCACAATGCGCATGCAGTGTTCTTCGTAACGCAGACGTATATCAGGGATGCAAAAGACCTTGTAATCCGGATGAAGGAAGAGGGTCATCTGGTCGGCAATCATACCATCACACATCCGAATCTGGCGAAGTGTTCCACGGAAAAGGTAGTGGAGGAGCTTACCGGCTGTGCGAATTATATGAAGGAAAAGACCGGTTACAGCATGGATCCGTTCATGCGTCCGCCGGAGGGAGCTTACAGTGAGAAGTCTCTGCAGATTACCGGAGACCTCGGATACAAGACCATCCTGTGGAGTATGGCTTACCTTGATTGGGATACGGCAAATCAGCCGGGTAAGGATTATGTTGTGAACCACTTCACGAAGTACCACCACAACGGAGCGATTCCGCTCATCCACGTGGTATCGGAGTCCAACATGCAGGCATTGGATGATGTGCTGACGATGTTGGAGAATGAGGGATACCGTTTCGGTTCGGTTGCGGAGTTACAGTAAAGTTAAGAGATTTCCCGTGCGATATAAAAATAAGCACGGAAAAATATAAAAATAATAATGGAGGCAAGCATGAAAAAAATTGTTTGATAACGAATTTTTTTCATGCCG
Organism: Eubacteriales bacterium; assembly: GCA_045597125.1. Classification (GTDB taxonomy): domain Bacteria; phylum Bacillota; class Clostridia; order Oscillospirales; family SIG627; genus RGIG5579. The sequence continues at coordinate 100,277 of JAZODR010000038.1, forward strand.
GAAATTGTGCCGAGAACGTCACAATTTCCATTTATGCGACATCAGAAATCACATTCGTGAGTTTCTGATGCGCTTCCTTCGAACATAAATCGTTCTCAGGAAATGGAGGAAAGTATGAGCAATATCGACAAAATGTCTGCAAACGCAATCCGCGTTCTCTCTGCAGACGCAATCCAGAAGGCAAAATCCGGTCATCCCGGACTTCCGCTCGGCGCAGCTGATACAGCTTACGCTCTGTGGGCAAAAGAAATGAAGCACAACCCGGCAAATCCGGACTGGTTCAACCGTGACCGTTTCATCCTCTCCGGTGGACATGGTTCTATGCTTCTGTACTCCCTGCTTCATCTGTTCGGATACGGACTGACTAAGGAAGACCTGATGCAGTTCCGTCAGCTGGATTCCCTTACTCCGGGACATCCGGAATACAAGCACACCAAGGGTGTTGAAGCTACTACCGGCCCGCTTGGCGCAGGTATGGCTATGGCAGTTGGTATGGCTATGGCAGAGGCACATCTTGCAGCAAAGTTCAATAAGGAAGGCTATCCTGTTGTTGATCACTTCACCTATGTACTTGGTGGCGACGGCTGTATGATGGAAGGTATCACCCACGAGGCATTCTCCCTTGCAGGTACCTTGAAGCTTGGTAAGCTCATCGTTCTGTACGATAGCAACAAGATCACTATCGAAGGCAGCACTGACATCGCATTTACTGAGGATGTTAAGGCTCGTTTCGATGCTTATGGATTCCAGACCATTACCGTTGAGAACGGTAACGATATCGACGCAGTGGCAGCAGCTATCGCTGAGGCTAAGAAGGATCTTACCAGACCGTCCATGATCGAGATCAAGACTCAGATCGGCTTCGGTTGCCCGGGCAAGCAGGGCAAGGCAAGCGCACACGGCGAGCCTCTTGGTGATGAGAACATCGCAGAGATGAAGAAGAACCTCAACTGGCCGAGCGAAGAAGCATTCTTCGTACCGGAAGAGGTATATGCTAACTACAAGGCAATCAGCGAAGCGAAGGCAGCAGACGAAGAAGCTTGGAACAAGCTCTTTGCTGACTACTGCGCTAAGTTCCCGGAGATGAAGAAGGCTTGGGACGATGAATTCAATATGGATATCGCAAAAGATCTCATCGACGATGCTGACTTCTGGGCATACGAAGACAAGCCGGAAGCTACCAGAAATCTGTCCGGTATGGTAATCAACCGTCTGAAGGACAAGGTTCCGGGTCTTGTTGGTGGTGCAGCAGACCTTCATCCGTCTACCAAGACTTACATGAAGGAAGCAGGCGACTTCTCCGCAGAAGATTACAGCGGACGCAACCTCCACTACGGTGTACGTGAGATCGCTATGACCGCTATTGCTAACGGTCTTACCCTCCACGGACTCAGAGGCTTCTGCTCTACTTTCTTCGTATTCAGTGATTACGTAAAACCGATGGCAAGACTTTCTTCCATCATGAATATCCCGACCACTTACGTTCTGTCCCACGACAGTATCGGTGTTGGTGAAGATGGCCCGACCCACGAGCCGATCGAGCAGCTTGCTATGCTCCGTGCTATGCCGAACTTCAACGTATTCCGTCCGGCAGACGCTACCGAGACTATCGCTGCTTGGTATGCAGCAGTTACTTCCGAGAAGACTCCGTGTGCATTGGTTCTTACCAGACAGAACCTGCCGCAGCTTGCAGGTTCCTCTAAGGGAGCTCTTAAGGGTGGTTATATCGTATCCGCTTCCAAGAAGGAAACTCCGGATGCTATCATCGTAGCAAGCGGTTCGGAAGTACAGCTTGGTATCGGTGCTCAGGAAATGCTCGCAGCAGAAGGCATCGACGTACGCGTCGTATCTATGCCGTGTATGGAACTCTTCGAGGCACAGTCCGCAGAGTACAAGGAAAGCGTTCTTCCGAAGGCAGTTCGTGCAAGAGTAGCGGTAGAAGCTCTCATCGGATACGGCTGGGATCGTTATGTAGGTCTTGACGGTGCAGTTGTATGCATGAACGGATTCGGTGCATCCGCTCCGTACTCCAAGCTCTTCCCGAAGTATGGTTTCACTGCAGAGAATGTTGCAGCTAAGGTGAAGGAAGTATTGAAATAAGTTATGCTACTATACAGAGATTTCGCATATCATATTGCTCACACACTGGTAAAAAGACAACTTTTGAATCTGTGTGCCCTTGTCGGACGCAGGCGTTC
>JAZODR010000039.1:0-53110 GCA_045597125.1 Eubacteriales bacterium
ATCCTCATTTCAGGTTTATAAGATTGTCAAAAGGTGTACCTTTTGACTGCTAATTTTAATTTGTATATTTTACCATAAAACACTTGTAATATCAACTGTTTATGAATAAAAACTCAAATTTTGTCGTTTGATCCAACCCATAAAACCTCAGTTGCAACCATTGTCAAAAGGTACACCTTTTGACTGCTTTCTCTATTTGTGTATTAAATTGTATTCTCGTCTGCGGCGATAAAAGGTGGATTCACTTATATTACAAAGCTTGAGAGCATCTGATGTTGATATCTTTCCATTGTCCCAATCCTTAATGATTTTATCAAAGTTTTCGGGTAAAGGGGATTCCGGTCTACCGAATCTAACTCCCTTTGCTTTAGCGGCGGCAATGCCTTGTGCTTGCCGCTTCTTAATGTTCTCACGCTCATTTTGTGCAACGAACGAGAGTATCTGTAGCACAAGGTCTGCAATAAAAGTCCCCATTAAGTCCTTGCCGTTTCGGGTGTCGAGCAGTGGCATATCAATAACACAAATATCAACACCAATATCTTTTGTCAGAATCCGCCACTGCTTTTGAATATCCTCGTAATTACGACCCAAACGGTCGATGCTAAGTACGTAGAGCAAATCTCCCGCTTTTAACTTCTTGACGAGTTTCTTATACTGCGGCCGTTCAAAATCCTTTCCGGACTGCTTATCAATGTAGACATTTCCCTTCGGTACATTGTTTTCATCCATAACAACAAGCTGTCTGTCCTCATTCTGATCGATACTCGATACTCGCACATAACCATAAACATTTCCCATAATATTACCTCCTGTGCCCAACTTTAATTTTACAATGTTCGGACTAATTTTGTTTTGAGATAATATAAGGAACATAAAATTTGACTTTCAAGAAAACAAAAAAACAGAACAAATAAACTTTTGTTTTGTGATGGTGATTACAAAGTATATGGTGGCGAAATATCTCAAAATCTCGAAAGATTGTGATAAAACTGCAACCAAACAGCCTCTTTCGACTCTGTATGAAGCCGAAAGAGGCTGTTTGGTTGCTCTGTCAAGTTGTATTTTGATAGATTTTTCTTTATATCCATTTCCAGCATATGGAATATCGATGTAGCAACAAAGGATTTTTGATTTTAAAGGTATAAACCTTACCCTCGATTTCATCGTGACTATCAATCAAAACCCCTTTGATTTTTTTAGAATTAGCATTATACTCACCGTACAAGGGTGTGATTTTTTTCTTAACATTGTTAATTTGGACACCCTTATGCACCTTAACTTCAATTATTAAGTTTTTAACAGGGCGTTCTATATCAACAAAAAATTCTGGCGCGGTGTTTTGATCGTAATCCATCTTTGCTGAAAAAGATACATCTGCACAATTGTTAAACGGGAATTTAACAACATATTTTGCACGACCAACAAACTTACTAGGAAAATCAAGGTTCTTGTCTTTATATTCTACTTGATTCCCTTTGATGTCTATTGTGGTACATGTCACAACTGCTTGTTCTCGGCATTCAAAAGTAAGATTGTTGACTTTTACATCGTTCCAAATAAATTCACTGGTAATCTCGCTATTAAACTCTCGATTGCATTTTGCTGGATAAATCTTTTCAGTTTGCTTGATCTTATTTTTAGAACAAATTTCAAAAGTATGTACATTTTTTCTGTACGTGTACCACCATTTAAAATGAACAGTATTGCTCCAGCACTTTTTGACAACCCCCGCGCCGATTGCAACAACCGATGCTATTATAATTGTTTTAAGACCAATGAAAGGTGATAAAGCAATTCCAATAGCGAGGATTACTGAGACCGCAAGGTTAGAAATGATCCCAGCGAAAATATCGTTGATAAACTTTTTAAAATTCATATCATTTTGCTCCTTTATTTTGTTATTTTTGGTTTGTAATAAAAAACCGAAGTAGCTAATATGCTAACTTCGGAAATACATACAAACATCAAGCCTTGCCGTTTAAGCAAAACCACAATCGAAATTTAGCAAACAAGCACTATATAACAATTGGGCTTTGCACTACCTCGAGCCTCTCATCAAAATTACAATAGGATAAAAATAGATGAAAAAGGAGCCTGTCTCGATATTAAAATTATTTTTTCTTGGAGGTTCAATGGTATCAACCTATCCTAAAAGAAGATGCCTCCCTCAAATAAGCAACACATGTTAATCGCCTCCCAACTCTTTATATCCATATTTTAGCACCATAGGAAAATTATATCAATTGTGAAAATCGACAATGTTTTTTTATTTTTTTGGCAAAGCATACGAATTTATTTTTTAAATGGAATTTGGACTTGACAAAAGCCATGGATATGCATATATTTATAAGCTGCGCGTTTTTTATTCGCATTAAACGATTATATGTTGTGGATGTTTTTTGAAAAATACTTTTTGTTCTGACATTGCTTTGCAATGATGGTGCTTTTTTTGATAAAATTAAAGAAAATATAAATGGTGTTTTCACACAACAAACCTCCGGTAGTAAACCAAGTTTACTACCGGAGGTTTGTTGTCTTTTTTAAACATAATTAAGATGTATTATGTTAGGTGAATCAATCAACCAAAGGTATCTGTGGTAATGCTAGCCATTGGGCTATCTTATTGTATTTTGAAGCTAATCCTTTAACAATTCCTGCTGCATGTTTAACCCCAGAAATTAATTTACCTGTTTTCGATTCAGGATCAGCACATTCGATGAGAAAGCGCTCGATTTTTTTCAATGCACCTGTTTTGGTGATTTCTTCCTTGGTGTTGCATGAATCTAATGTTGCAAGAGCCGAAGTCACTTTAGCACATTCGTTATCAAATTCTTTTGGTTTGTTTTCTATTTCACTCAACAAATCATTAAAATCGCCTTGTAAACCGTTTATTAAATCTTTAATTTCAACAGTCACAGTAGTCGATGCAGATGACTCAGCAGTAGAATTGGCAGAAACAGCAATTGTAGGATTGTTTTGCAAATTATTTTGTGGCATGTAAATGTTTTGTATAATAGGTCCGTAATTATTTTCCATTTTTGTTTCAACTCCATCTAATAATTTTCGTATATCTACGTCTTCAAAAGTGTTTTGACATTGTACCGTCTGTTTTCCTTTGCTTTCAGCAAGTAGTACTTTTTTATAATCAAAAAGCCAAGTGCACTCATTTGAGCATATACATGGTATTTGTTCAGTTATATTAATTTGATTGTACTGATTGTTAATTTCCTCAAAAGTTGTCCTAATTATTGTTAGCAGTTCTTGTCTCTCGCGAGGCTTTGTACCACCAACTTTAATTTCAATGTATCTATCAGCCAAATTATCGTGTAATCTAACTAAAGCATATGCATCATGATATCGTAGATAAGCCCCTTTCTTCCAACATTGCTTTACACCATTTATAGTTTCAAGATATCGATTAATTGAAACTATAAACCGTGTCATTACGCCTGCCGGAACGAAATCGTACTTATAACGAAAGGCGAGTGAGTCACTCTTTGGAAAACTATAATCCAAGTTTATGGTTTTGTTTTCAAGTAATTCAGCAACTAAATATTTAGATTCGGAGATATCAAATATTAATTGGAATTTCTTCATTAAACTTATTAGATGTATATGACGGTCTAGTGGATAAGATGTAGTGTCATTCCATATAACTTGCAGATCATCAGCATTTAATATACCATTTCTACCTTTTAAATGTTTTTCCTGTTCGTCTAACACTTTGTAAACTGCATCCGTTCCCCATTCTGAAGAGAGAATTACGATATTTTTAAGTATAGGATCATCATGATAATATAGAACGATGCCTAAATCGTTAAGATATTTTATAAGACTTTTGGCTTCATCAACACCGACTTTAAGTCTTGAGCATACTTTTAAATAATCGTTGTAAGAAATAAAATTTCTTTGTTTAGAAGTTTTTTCTAAAATCTCACGTATACGCATCCAAGATGATAGCCAAGAGGTTTTCATAAGAGGAAGACTAACAGAAATATCTTTAATTTTTTTTCGAAGTGACTTAATCCCGATATTATCTTTACAACTAACATAAACAATATCTATAATTTGTGGGAATCTTTCCTTATAGTCAACATCGTCTAATCTATGTAAGCGACCAAGATCGTTATCGCATTTGTTAACAACAATAATTATAGGGCTATCTCCGGCTAAACTTTGTATTGTTTTTAGCCAATAATCTATCCTTCCATATTCATCCTCGGCTAGGGCATCCCAAACCAATAGATAAAGAGAACGTTTTGTTAAGAAAAATTGATGTGTTGAATGATAAATTTCTTGACCACCAAAGTCCCAAACGTTTAATTTATATTTTTGACCGCTTTTGGTGAAGGACCATGATGCAATATCAATGCCTTCTGTTGAACTGCTTTCTTCGAACTTATTGTAAATCAAACGATTCAGAAGACTACTTTTGCCAACATGCCCTTGTCCGACTATAATCATTTTTGATTCATTAAAATAGAATTTAGGGGCATCTGATTCTTGTGACAATAAATATCGAATAATTTCTTTTCCTGATTGTTTTAAAATTTCAGGGGGCAATTTTCCCTCTAGTGGTGTGTTAAATAGCGCCAACCTAGAAAGATACCTAAGTTGAGCCATCGAATGAGGAAGAGAAGATATTTTTGTTCCAAACAGATATAAGTGTTGTAAAAATAACAACTCACCTATTTTATCTGGGAGACTTTCAATTTCTGAGCGAGTTAGATAAACTCTTTTCAAGTTTCGTAACTCAAAAAAGCTTTCGGACAAAGATGTTTCCAAACAATTAAAGCCAATTTCTTGAATAGATCGAATCAATAATTGTACAGGCACCTGATTGAAGTTACAATCAAAAACATCTAAATGTATTAAATTAGGAAGATTAAATGGTACTTCGCTTTCAAACTGAATTTCGCAACTTGACAAACTAAGAACTTGCAAATTTGTTAACAACTCGATTTTAGACGATAAAATCAACGAGTGATTTGCTTCAACCTTATGTACACCTTCATCAGTTCGTAAAGAACCTGAACGGTTGTTACCCAAATATAACATTTTTAAATCAGGCAAATTCCAAAGTTCATTAGGCAGGGTGGTTAAACCACAACTTGTTAAATCAAGTGCTTGCCACTTGAATTCTTTTGCATCACGTATTAATTGCAGTAACTGTTCATCATTAAGAGTTGTATATTTACGCTTATACGGTATATATAGACCAAACCTTCCGCAGGTGTCGTTTATATGATGTTTTTTGCGATCAAAAAGTTTGTAGGATTCTTTTGGTTGCCATAAAATATCCATAATAACGCCTCCCATTTTTTATTATTATATCATATATAATGACACAATTCTACAAATTTTTCCATTTTTATGTATTTAGCAGGTTTATTAAAATAATAAACCCCATCTTTGATAATTTCAAAAATGGGGTTATTGTGGTGTCAGTTAGTATTTACTATCCTGTACTTATCTCTACTCATCCTTATACTCATGTGGTCTTTCTTTATAGTCTTTAACTTTGTATTCGCCGATGGTATCATATTTACTTGCTTTGGTTTCGGTTGGGGTGTCGGTTTCGTTATCTTCACCAAGGATCGCATCGAAGAATATGCGCTCGAGGTATTCGTATTTAGAATAAATACCTTGCGATGCCCAAACGAGAGCGTTACGAACGTAGGCAGAGTTTGTTTTAAATAGTTCGTGTTCAACTTCAAATCCCAATGATTTTGCGAGAAGTACAGCAAACACTATAACCGTTCTTGTATTACCCTCGCGGAAGGGGTGTGTTTGCCAAATACTTGCAATAATACGAACGAGTTTGAACACTATATCCTTATCGTTATCGCCGGTTCTTTTGAGCTTGGCGATTTCTTTCATTGTATCGTTCAGTTGTTTTTTGATTTCTTTCGGATAAGCATAACGAACGGTATCACCGCCAAGAACATCTTCATATTTCACCATTTGAATGGTACGGAATTCTCCCGCCCAATCAAATATTTGCCCGAAGATATTGCGGTGAATATCCTGCAAGGTTTCGATATTAAACTTATCGTATTTATAATCATATATCGCCGCCATAGAAAGACCGGTAATATCGGCTTCTGCCGTACGTAGCAATTCTGAATCTTTTATATCTGCTAAATTTTTAAGCACGTTAACATTATCATATAAATAAGGGTCACGCATTTGTTATACCTCCGTTACAAAACCGTATCTTCTTAGCGTTTGCTCAAACACCGATAAGAATGTTATATTGCCTTTTTTCCAATTGGCAAGGTCATTTTTTACCCTATCACTTACGGGAACGCCCTCAATTGAGGTCATAGCATCGGAAAAGGAAATTCGCTTTTCTTTTTCGTCAGCAGAAATGCTATCCATACCGCTTGTAAGCTTTAACATTTTTAATTTGCGTAGCAATGCTTTATCCAATAACTCTGCGGCGGTTTCAATGTCTGCAAGTCTCAATATAACTTCGGGCAGCTCTGCCTCGTATTCTTTTCTTGAAGAAAGTTGTCTCGTTATTTCTTCTGCTTCTTCTGCCTTGATGTATTTGCTCTCAACAGTATCGCCGTTACGGGTTTGCAAATATAAATACTGCTTACCGCCAATCGTCTTTTTAGAAATATATCCCTTAGGCAAAACGCTAAGTTTTTGTTCAATTTCAAGTTTTGATGCGAGTAATTCTTTGTATTCAAAAATAATATCTCTCATATCATAGCCTCCTGACTACTAATAGTATATCACAAATTAACCTACAAATCAACAATTATTTGAAAATTTGTAGGTTAATTGCAACTATGTCGTAACCAAGACGGCAACTATTCAATTTGATTTTCTGCTAAGACCGCCGTCGCTTGCAACAAATAATGCGATACCTAAACAGATAAGAAAAGCACCTGTTGATGTTGAGACCTTATACAAAAGTGCAAGATAGCCTGTCCGAACAGTAATTAATATTAAAATCAGCATAACAATAAACTTAAATAGCTTCATTTTAAATCTCCTTTATGTACTTAAAAAGCCTTATTTCAAGCGGTTTTGTCAGCTGCTCCGCCGTAGTCATTCCACTTTGTTGGTTGTGCTTCACCGAATCTCTGATAGTGAACGATCTCGCGTTCACGCAGGTACTTGATAGGATCGCGTACGTCGGGGTCATCTACGAGACGGAGGATGTTGTCGTAGGTGACGCGCGCCTTTTGCTCGGCGGCGAGGTCCTCGTTTAGATCGGCAAGGAGATCGCCTTTGACGCCGATATATTTCATATCGCAGGGCACACCTGCTGCGGAAGCAGGATAAATGCCCGCTGTGTGATCTACAAAATAGGCGTCCATTCCTGCGCGGCGGATTTCGTCAGGACAAAGACCTTTGGTTAACTGATACAGAATTGCGCCAATCATTTCTAAATGGGCAAGTTCTTCTGTACCCACGTCATTTAAAATGCCAATTACTTCATTGTAAGTGGCGGTGTAGCGCTGATTCAGGTAGCGCATGGCGGCGGCAAGCTCACCGTCGGGGCCGCCCAATTGGCTGATGATGATTTTCGCATAGGCGGCATTGGGATTTTTGATTTTAACCGGATATTGCAGTTTCTTCTCATACGTCCACATAGGTCAGTTTGCCTCCTTTTCCCAAGGCCAGGGTGCGTCCACCCAATGCCAGCAAGAGCTTGAGTTATTTCCGTAAATGGTCAGTGGACCGTAAAGCGATTCGTATTGATCGCGAAGGGCTTTGACGGCGTTTTTGTGCTGACAGTAGTACTCCAGCGCAGTTTGGCACCTGGGGTGAGCGTTCAGGTACAGAGCAGTTTCATAGAGGGCAAAATCTTCTGCTTGAATTTCTTTTAAAAGCGTGTATCTTGCCTCCATCAGCAGTTCCTCCCATCTCCGTAAAAGGGCTTATGCAGACCGTAGAAAATGGTACCGTTGCAAAGCCCCTGGCGGGGGTCGTACAGAGATTCAAAATTCTGATAGGGAGAATAGACCATGGCAAGGCTCTTGCCATCTAAAATCCCTGTGTTTTCTGCTCCGTGATTGCAGTCGGTATCGCAATCACCATCGCGGCTTCTGCCATCGCCGCAAGAGCAGGAGTTTCTTGCTTCGCGGGTGCTGCCACAAGAACATCCGCTGCGGACAGCGTTTTCGCAGGGGCAAGTGCTTGTGCGAGCGTTGGGGCAATTGCACCCTTCCCCGCGATTTCTCCAAGTGGTGTTTGCCGTGCAGGGGCAACCTGTGCGGGCTTCGTTGCAGGAGTTGCAGTTAGAACGGGTATTCCAAGGACGTCTGCCACAAGAGCAGGCTTCGCGGGTACCCCAAGGGGTTCTGCCGTAAGGGCAAGAACCACAGCGATTTTGGTTGCCGCAGGAGCAACCGTTTCGATTGGTTTGATAATTCAAGGTAGTGATCCCCTTTGTTTCATTTTTCCCGAATTCGGGTGGATGAGCCGTAGCTCATTGTCAGTATATGTTTTTGTTAACGGTGCGTCCGCGAGGCGAAAAGGAGATTTTTCCTGTTTTCGGCGGACGTGGGAAAGAATTAGGGGATTTATGAAAAAAATCGGAAGAAAATAGGTTCTATCCGAAAATTACATCCATTGCCATCATTAAGGCGAAGCCGGTTCCCAGCGCAAATAGCCCGGCTTTTTTTCCTGCGCCTTCTGCCAGATCGGGAATTAATTCATCTGCTACAACGTAGAGCATTGCACCTGCTGCGAAAGATAATACAAAAGGAAGCAGTCCTGAGATGAGTCCGGTTAAAAGAAGGGCAAGAAGTGCTCCGATGGGTTCAATGGCTCCCGAAAGGACACCGATTCCAAAGGCTTTAGCTTTGGAGTAGCCGCTTGCAGATAAAGGTGCGGAAATAATAGAGCCTTCGGGGAGGTTTTGTAAAGTGATACCGATGGAAAGAAGCACCGCACTCCCTATGGCAAGAGCCGGGTTGGAAAGCGCTCCTGCAAAGGCTACACCTACTGCCATCCCCTCAGGTAGATTGTGGAGGGTGACGGCGAAAATCATTTTTTCTGTTCCCGAGAATGAGCGATTTTTGGCAGTTCGCTCAAAGAATTTGTCGCAAAGTAAAAAAATGTAAATCCCTGCACAAAAGCCGAGAAGCGCAGGGAGAGGGGAGCTGCTTCGTTCTAAGGAGGGAATTAAAAGTGAAAAGACCAAGGATGCCAGCATTACGCCGGCGGCGAATCCGTACAGTGCCTTTCGCAGCGCTTGTTTTTTCTTGCGCGGAACAAACCATACTGCTGCGGCTCCTAAGGATGTTCCTAAAAAAGGGAGAAGAATTCCCACGATGCATAGAATTATGTTGGTGTACATATAGAGTCTCCGTTTTATTTTGATATGGAAGGTATCCTTATATAGAATATTCCTATAACGGACGACACGTTACATTTGCATAAAATAGTATTTTTTTTGCATAAAACGATAAAATTGTGAAATTTTTACAAAAAAAAGAACAAAAAGTTAAGAATTCTATTGCATTTTGCGAATAGGTGTGATAATATTAAATCAGCAGTTAATGCTTATATTTCAATATTTACGGAGGATGTTTATATGAACAAGACCGAACTCATTGCTGCTGCAGCTGCAGCTGCAAACGTATCTAAGAAGGACGCCGCTGCTGTTGTCGATGCTGCTTTCGCTGCTATTACCGCTTCTTTGAAGAAGGGTGAGAAGGTTCAGCTGATTGGCTTTGGCACATTCGAAACCCGTGAGCGTGCTGCTCGTATGGGCAAGAACCCCAAGACCGGCGAAGCAATCAAGATTGCCGCTACCAAGGTTCCTGCATTCAAGGCAGGCGCAGGTCTGAAGAACGCAGTAAAATAAGTAAAATAAGAAAAACCGCCGATTTCGGCGGTTTTTTTATATTTCTTTAGTAAACGGTTTTGGTAGAAACTTCGTTCCAATAGTCGTTTTTCTCAATTTTGATTTTTTCGGCGCGAGCCTTGTAAAGCTCTTGAAATTCCGTATCGTATGCGCCGGCGTGCCATTCATTCATAGTGTCTGTGTAACCGTAGAGAGCAGTTTCTCGATTTTCATCCATTCTCAAGGGCTTCATTTTCATTCGGCGAATGATGTAAAGACCCTTTTCTCCCAAAACGGGCTTTGTGATCCCGTTTTCTTCCAATGCCACGGTGGCTTCGAACAAAACGTCTTCGGCCTGACCCTTGGTGAAATAATAGCCGTCGGGATAGTCGAGCATCTTTTCATCCTTTCCGTAGGTTTTAACCAATTCCCAGAAATCTTCTCCGTTGATAGCTTTTTCATAAAGAGAATTGGCGAGTTCTGCGGTTTTCGGATGATTCTCTTTGGTTTCATTTTGCTCAAATGGAAGAAAGATCTGTTGAGCTGCCACGTAGTTCTTTTCGTAATATTCGTAAAATTCTTCGTCATCCCATTCCATTTTGCCGTCATTTTTGTAAAGCTTATTGAACAGCTTTAGATAAAGAGCCGAGTATTCCATCATGTACTCGTACAGGTCCTCGGTCATATAAGACTCCTCCAGAAATGAGAGGAAAGCGTCTTTTCCGTTGTAAAACTCTATGGTTTTATCAATATCTGCCTGAACGGATTTTTGTTCTTCTTTGCTTAGTTGTATTTTGTGCTCTTTTGCAAGAAATTGGATGGCGTAAAAGTCTTTTAAAACCTGCAAAATCTCATTTTTTAATTGTTCTTGCATACCGTCTTTTTCAAAATAGGCGGCATCTTCTTCCAGATACATATTTTTGTAGTTGAGGTAATAATAGCGGAATAGATCAAACTCCACCGGGGTTTGGTCAAAGGTGAGAAAAGTGGTGGGGTAGAGATCGCCATTTTCTGTATGCAGACCTCCCGCCTGAGGGCGAGGTCTGTTTTCTTTTTCGCAAGCCACCAGGGGAAAAAGTGTTATGAGGCAAAGAAGTAAAGATAAAATTCGTTTCATGATACAACCTTTCTGAGAAATGGTTCATTACAAGTGGTATCATAACAATCCTTTGTGACGGTTTTATGAATAATCGGGGAAAATTACTGTCAAATCGGGGAAAAAGTGCCCTACTTGATTTTTCGGCTTGTTTGTGGTAAAATGACACGTTAAAACTTTTGGAAAGGAGGCTGAATGATTTGAAGAATAGCTCTTTGGAATCGAAAAAGAAAACCAAAAAAGTGTCGTCGGAACGCTCTGATAAGCTTGCCGTTGCCCGCATTCGTGCCAAACGGGAAAAAATCTTTGCCTCTTCGCCCGAAAAGCCTGCTTTCCAAGAAAGAAAAAAACTGTTCCGCAGTCGCGGTTTTCGCCGTCATTTTTATGCCTTCCGAGAAGGGGGCCTGGGAATTTTTGATGCCCTTTTCAATGCCCTTTATATTGTTTTGACCGAGCGTAGTATTGAGCGGCAAGAAGAAAAATTAAAAAATGAGGGGAAGGAGATCTGTCATGAAGACTCCTTGGAGCATTACAGCGTTTTGCTTCGTGTCCTGTCATTTTTCCCTCGACTTCTCGGCAGTGTCAATGCCTGGTTTCGCTCTCTCGGTAAAAAAGAGAGAGCTCAGCATCGAACATTGATCCACTTGAAAAAGTACGCTTCCTATTATACTGTTTTTTTGGTGGCGATTTTTGTCGCAGTGTTTGTTTTGATACAATTATCCTGTCCCGTGGTACTTCGTGCGGAAATTGACGGGGATTTGGTGGGTATTGTAGAGAATAAGAACTTGGTGGATAGCGCCATCAATGAATTGGAAGACAATGTGGAGATTATTCTGGGAACCAGTTTTCATTTCCCTTACCAAATTCAATATAGCTTCAAACGTTCTTGGGGTAAAAGCTTGACGGAGAAAAGCACCATTTCTCAACGGCTTTATACATACTTGACCGATTATATCTGTACCGCAGGCGGACTTTATGTAGATGACGTTCTTGTGGCAGTATGTGAGGATGAGGAAATCATTCAACAGGGTCTTGAGGATTTTGTCAATGCAAATTCCGGTGATGAGGAAATCGGGATTTTTAACGAAATTCGTGTGACCACCCAAGCATATCCCGCGGATAGCGTTATGGATACTGCTCAGTTTCAGCAATTATTGAAGGAAATGAGCGTTCCTTTGGAAGAGAGAAAAAAGGAACCCGTAACTGATTCCGATGTCCTTACGGAGCTTTTGAAGCCGGAAAAAAAGGAAGATGAGATTCCTGCAATGGCTTTGGTGGCAGATACTGCGTTCATACCCGAGGAAAAAGAGGTGTCCCGTTCCAACCGTCCTCAGCCCATTGATGAGATTAAACTGGATTTTTATGTTGCGAAGATGGAAAATTACGATACGGTAATTCCCTTTGAAACCAGATATGTGGAAAGTAAGAATCATTATACCACTATGGCGGATATTACCACTCGCGGCGTGGATGGAAAGGCTAGTGTACAGGCGAAGGTGTACTACGTGGACGGGAAAGAAGTACGGCGCGAGATTGTCAGTGAAACCATCAAGAAAAATCCTGTAGATCGCATCATTTCCATCGGGACTAAGATTTTGCCGGAAAACATTGCTGCTTTTAACGGCAAAAACAGGTTTATTGTACCCCGTGTGGGCTATGTGTCTCACTATTATGGTCCCCGTGACGATAAAATGCATATGGGCTGGGATATTCCGGGCGATGAAGGGGATAACATTTATGCTGCGGCTTCCGGAACGGTGGTGGTTGCCATTGGCCCTAACGGATTTTTTGCTGAGAACAGTGCCAATCATTATACCGGCTACGGCTATTGCGTGGTGATTCGTCACGAGGGTGGCTTTTCTACCATGTATGCCCATTGCAATGACATCAATGTTACCTTGGGTCAACAGGTGAAGCAGGGAGATAAGATTGCTGAGGTTGGCAATACCGGCCGTTCCGACGGTGATCACGTGCATTTTGAAGTGATTCTGAACGGACATAAGGTAGATCCTGCCCTTTATTTGTATAAAGGCAGTAAAACGATTTACGACTAAAGAGGATGAGAAAATGAAAAAGAAACGATTCGTTCGCATATTGCTCTGTCTTATTCTGGCATTGGGCTTTATTGCCGGACTTGCAGTATTGGAATTTAAGGATTCGGTTAAGAATCCGGAAACCG
Source organism: Eubacteriales bacterium (assembly GCA_045597125.1). GTDB lineage: Bacteria > Bacillota > Clostridia > Oscillospirales > SIG627 > RGIG5579. The sequence goes on from JAZODR010000039.1 coordinate 13,087, forward strand.
TCGAAACTTCTCCAAAGAATGAGAAAAATACCGAGGAAAAGGAAGCGCTTCCCAGTCAGCCTATTACGCCTTATGTGGTTTCTACAGCTTCCATTGGTGTTACAGGGGATATCCTCATCCACGAACCGATTTATAATGCTGCACGCGGTGCAGACGGAAATTACGACTTTACGGAAAATTACCAATATATTACCCCTTATTTTCAGAAATACGATTGTATGGTTGCAAATCTGGAGGTAACCTTGGGTGGAGGGAAGCCTTCTTCCTATCCTTGCTTCAGCTGTCCTGACAGCATCGTGGATGCGCTGAAGGGGGCGGGGGTGGATCTTCTTCTCACCGCCAACAATCACAGCTACGATACTCGCACCGCGGGCTTGAAGCGCACGGTTCAGGTGGTTCGCGAAAAGGGATTAGAATATCTGGGAACTCGCGACAATACGGAGGAAAGTTTCTATAAAGTCAAGCAGGTGAAAGATGTGAAGGTGGGTATGGCTTGTTTTACCTATTCCACTGTGAACAATTCCGGCGTCAAGGCTTTGAATGGAATTACTTTGAATCGGGATGCCTTTGATTTGGTCAGTAATTTTGATCCTAACCGTCTGGAGGAGTTTTATGCCGAGGCGGAGAGGGCGGTGGCTGAATTGAAAAACGGAGGCGCGGATGTATTAATGTTCTATATCCATTGGGGCTATGAGTATCGCTACGTTCCCTCTGATCATCAAAAGAAGATGGCGCAAAAGCTTTGCGAATTGGGTGTGGACGTGATTGTAGGCGGTCATCCCCACGTGATTCAGCCTTTTGAAACCATTACCGCTGAAAATGGAAATCAGACTCTTTGTATCTATTCTACGGGCAATGCGATTTCCAATCAGCGCAAGGCTTTGATGAATAGCGACAATCACAGCGGTCATACCGAGGACGGAATGGTTTTCGGAGTTACTTATGAAAAGTGGAGCGACGGCTCTGTTCGTCTGAAGGAGATTGAGATCCTCCCCACCTGGGTCATTCGCGAGTATCGTGGCGGGAAAATGGTTTATCAGATCATTCCTTTGGATACTGCGATTGCCGATTGGAAATCCTTCGGCTTGAGCGATGCTACTTTGAAGGAGGCAAAAGCCTCTTATAATCGCACCTTGGAATTGGTGGGTACGGGACTGAATGCTGCCCGTGTAAAACTGACTTTGTCAGAAATGCCTTTGAGTGTAAACTAGAAACCGAGAGGAGGGAAAACGATGGACGAAATGCCCTGTTTTTCCTCCTTATTTTTTCGGCAAAGATTGAATGCCACCGTACTTCCTATGCTTTTTGGCATTGCTCTTTTTCTGCTGATGCCCACTATTTGGGCGACGGTGATTTTGCTGGTTTGTGCGGCGGCAAGTCTTGTGGTGATCTTCTGTAGGGAAGGGGAAAGCAGAAGCGCTTTCCTTTGTGTCCTTGCGGGAATCTCTCTTGCTCTTCTTCTGATGGGAGTGCGCGGAATTGAATGTAAAAATTTGGAGCGGCTTTGTCATAAGCCTTGCAAAGCGGAAGGTTACGTAGTGGAAAAAGGGGATAAATACTGCGATCTTTCTCTTGTTTGTCTGGATGGCAATTCTTTCTATAAGCGGGTACGGGTGATTGGCGAAGCGGATTGGAATCTGGGTGAAAAGCGTTGTGTCACCCTTTTGCTGTATAATCCCGATCCTGAGGACGCCCGAAGCGAGGGAGTGGATCTTTTGGCGGTGTGCCGCGATGAAGGCAAGGTACAAGGAAAAAGCTTTTTATATACTTTGGTGGGAAAGGTACGGGAGAGTTTGTTGAATCGCTTTTCTTTGCAGAAAAACGGCGGTTTTCTTTCTGCTGTGCTACTGGGTGACCGAAGCGGCTTGACACAGGCTCAAACTATGGCATTTCGGAATACTGCCTCTTCTCATATTCTCGCTATTTCAGGTTTGCATATTTCACAAACCATCGTGTTTTTGGTGTGTCTGTTTCGCCTGTTTTCCATCTCACGCAAAGGGATTCGAATTCTTCTGTATCCTTGCGTGATTGTGCTTTATCTTTTGGCGGGGGCAGGGGTTTCTGTTTTTCGAGCAAGTGTGATGACGCTGTTTTCTGTGACGGGTCTTTTGCTGCGCAGAAGATCTGATTCTGTTACTGCTCTTTGCTTTTCTGCTTTTCTTTTGGTTTTGGGAAATCCCTATACATTGGAAAGCCCTTCCTTTCTTCTTTCTTATGCTTCTACTTTTGGTGTGGTCAGCTGTGGTGTTCCTTTGAGTGAATATATGAGAAATGTTTTTACTGAGAAAGAGATGCACCCAATTTTCCGTCAGCTTCAGGCTTTGCTTTTGTCTTTGACGATGGCATCGGTTTCTTTCGTATTTGTCTTGCCTGTTCAATTGCTGCTGTTTGGAACTGCAGCTCCCTTTGCGCCCTTGTATGCGGTGATTTTGATTCCTTTATTTCAGGTCTGTTTGATTCTTTCTCTTTTTGGGGCTGCTTTGACGGGACTTGTGTTTCTTCCTGAAAAGTTTGTTAACTTCTTTTTGCGTATTCCCGCATACTTTCCGGATTTGGTGGAGTATGTTTCGAAGGGCGCTCCCGATCTTGTGGAGGCCGGTAGTCAGACGGCTTTGATCGCCGCTTTCTTTCTCGCGGCATTGGTGGTTATGTATTGGAAAAAAGCACCGATGACGGGGATTTTTGTTCTACACGGAATTTCCATTTTATACCTTGGTGTATTTTCTTTTTTGAAAATTTTTTTGCCTTAAAGCGGGATTCGTATTCTGCACAGTTTTTAAATAAAAATTTCGTCAAATTGCCGAATTTTTCATAAAATGTGGGAAGAAAGGGCAAAAGAAACAATTTCCTCTTGCCAAATTTAAAAAAAAATATTATAATGATGATAAGTTATTATGGGTAGGAGTCTATCCGTTTACAAACCATTAGGAGGTTCTGCGAATGTTTAAGAACTCGAAAATATTGAAAGGTATTATCCTTGCACTGGCAGTTGTTCTGGTGCTTGGTGGTGGTGTTTTGCTTAAAATGAACGTCACTGCAGAGGAAAATACTGTGATTTTTTATGTTTCTGAAAATGGAAATAATACAACAGGAAAGGATGCTGCTACGGCTTATACCAGTATCGCTGCCGCTACCAAAGCTGCAAACGATATGAAACTTGCCCCCGGCACCGAGGTTAAGCTGATTATTGTAGATAAGGTCCGTTCTGAAGAAATAAAAATGGATGGCCCTACGGCACTTGACTCCCAGGGTGGCAAGCTGCATTTCACGATTACTTCGGACTCTGCGAAGGGTACTATCCTGCACCATGTTTATAATGGATCCGGATCTACTTCTTACGAGAGAATTATTTTCTCCAACGATATTACTTTCAGAAATATTATCCTTTGTGCAGAGGTGCAGCCTTATTATCAGAATGCTGCACCGATTACCAATCCTATTGATTATAACAAGTTGTATCGTACCCGTAACATTTACGTGGGTTCTAATACGGTGGAGTTTGATAACTGTGACATCACCACTACTATTCCCGACAAGTCAAAGTCAATGCTTTTCTACTGTGATGCCGCTTCTTCTTCTGCGGTAGAGGGTGCTTCTAATCTGCGTTTGCTGAATGGTGACTATTCCAATTGTACCGTTTATACGCAGGACCAGATTACTCCTCTTTGGGATCTGTCTGTGTATGTGGAAAATGCTTCCGTTGGTACTGTCTATGCAACGGCGGATACCGATCAGGCTGCTTCTACCAATGCAAAGAGTATCACTTGTACCTTTAAGAAGGCTACTGTTGCCAGTTACAATCCCCAGGGGCGCGGTCAGATTACTATAACTGAAGGCATTACCGCGATTTTTGAAGATACTACTACTCTGAACTGGGTTGGATGTATGAAATCCAAAGGGAGCGATAAAGCTGCAAGTCTTACCGGTGACTTGACTTATATCTTCCGCGGCGATAACCAAATCAACGTTACCAGTACTGACTCTAAGGGAAAAGCAGTTATTTACTTGACTCCTCACGGTGTGATGAACGGTGACCTCCGCGTGATCGTAGAAGGTGGTACCTTTAACAAACGTTTGTGTACCGGTGCGGATACCAATGTGACGGATGAGCAGACAGCCGTGATTAATGGTAATATTTACAATGAGTTTAAGGGTGGTACTTTTAATCAGGGTGTTGCCTGCGGTATGGGCGCTGCAGGTGGGACGGTCAACGGCACTATTACCAATAATTTCTATGACGGTGTTACTTTTTCCGGCCAGACTTGCCACTTAAGCTCTCAAGGTGGTTCTTGCAAGACTGTTGTTAATAACGTTTACGGCGGTACCTTTGGCAAAATAGATGTTTATTTTGGCGGCGGAAACGGATATGCCAATATGCTGAAAAATGTTGTTGACGGTGATCTGATCAACAACATCTATGGTGGTACTTTTGATGGCGCTGTCTATGTTGGTCCTCATTCTCAGACGGTTACCGGTGGTATCTATAATACCTATATGGGCGGCACGTTTCAAGGTGCTTTTATTGCAGGCGGTGTTGGTGTTCTTACTCCCGAGGTGCATAATGTATTCAAGAATGGCTCCAACGGTTCTTATGCAACGCTGAATGGTGCTGTATATCTTGGTTCCAGAGGTAGAAGAAACGACGGTCCTGATGATTACAATATTGATAGAGTATATAACACTTTTGAGGGTGATGTAAAAGTAAACGGACTGCTTTATTGTGCTGACGGCTCTCAGAAGGAAATCAGAATCAAAGAGCTGGTAGTCAATGAGTTTAAGGGTGGTACTTTTGCTGACTACGTTTATTGTACCACGAAAAATGCATCTACTGCACTTACAGCGGATATTATTAATAGCTTCTATGACGGCGCTATCTTTAATAAGCGTTTGTACTGCGGTGGTTTGGAGGGTTCCTGCGGTAGTATCACCAACAACTTCTATGGCGGAGTGTATCATGCAGCCGTTACCGGTGGTGGTGTGAACGGCTCTTGCGAGTCTATAACCAATAACTTTGCCGGTGGTGTATTCAAAGGAGAGGTTTACGGTGTTATTGAAGCCGTAACAAATAAGAAATTTACTGTAAATGGTGATGTAATCAACAATTTCTCCGGCGGTACTTTTGAGCGTATGGTAATCGGAAGTGGTACAGTAACCAGTAACGGTTTGATAAAGAATAACTTCTCCGGCGGTACCTTTAAGGATTATGTTTATGCTCTTACCAAGGCAAATCAAACATGTCTGATGGATGTTGTTACCAATATTTACGGCGGTAATTTTGAGGGTGTATTTGTCGGTGGCTCCAATAAGAGTCAGGGTGGCTCCGTTACCAATAATGTTTACGGCGGTCACTTTATGGGTATCCTTCATCCGGAATTAGGGCCTTTATCCTTCGTAGGCGGTGACTGGTCTAATGGTTCGGGAAAAACCGTCTTCGTAGCCAATAATATTTATGGTGGCACTTTTGACAACAGAGTTTATCTGGGTGGATTTGCCGGTGTTGTCGGTAAGGTCAATTCTATGATCGCAGGCGGTATATTTAATGGTGACCGTCTCTGTGCTTCTATGTACAATAATAAATCAAGTACCAATTGTACCGAAGTAACCCTTGATATCAGACCTGACGAAAGCGATGAGCTTTTGTTCTTCGGTTGTAACTATTCTCCCTTTGGGGAACTTGATAGCAACAACAAACAGACTTATGCAAGTTACGGTTTGGAGAACCCCCAGAAGAGACCGAAGGATACCATTATTCTTTACGGTGCAAAGAAGCCGATTTATATGGCAGGCGAATCCTTCCTAAACTTTGATGAGATTCGCGGAGAGGTTACTTTTATTCAGACTGAAAACTGGAAAGACGGTAATGTATATATAACCGTTCCTGCAGCCAAGAATCTGGATATGGTCACCCTCTTGAACGTGGATGCAGCCCTTACCGGTTCTGCTACTGTTAAGGCGCAGAGCGTTGTTCTTGAGAATGCAGGTCAGAATATTTCTTGCACTGTTTTGGTTGGCGCGGCAAACGCTACTGCTCCCGAAGCAGTTGTGTCTCCCACTCTGGCAGGTATTAAATTTGTTTTGGATAACAATCTGCAGATTGAATTTTATCTGGATAAAACAGTTTTGGAATCCTACCTTGCAAATGTAGGTAGCTTTACCTATAAAATTACCTGTGGCGAAGATATCATCGCACGCGGCGCAATTACTTCTATTGATGAGGAAGAGGTAGTTGGCAATTACGTGAAAATTAAGGCTGATTTTTCCGTTGCTGCATTTGACTACAGTAAGACCTTGACTCTAGACTTTGCGTCGAATCTGGTTGACTATACCATTTACGATTTCTTGAGGGGCGGTATTGACAATACGGTTGATAACAAAGCTCTTTCGGACCTTTTAAAGGCAATCTACAATTACGGTGTTGAGGCAGAGATTCTTCGTTATGGGTCCTCCAATATTGCTACTTATGATGGAATTAACTATACCGGAGTTTATAATGGCAAAGCCAGCGCTACCAGTGCAGATGCGGGCTACAAGTTCTATGCAACAAGCCTTTCTATTGGCAAAGAGGTTTCTTTGAACTACTATTTGCAGGCGGCATCTGTTGACGATTTGGATATTACCGCGGTAAGTGCAAGCGGTGCGTTGGATGTTTCTCGCATCGTGGTAACTCCCTTTGCAGGAAACTCTCGTTACAATGTAGTTATTTCTTTGAGATTGGACATTGGTTCTATGGAAGAGGAATTTACTTTGAGTGTGAAGAACGCATCCGGAACCGAGCTTGCCACTTGTACCAACAGCGTAGCAAACAGCTGCGCAAGCTACATTGCCAATAATAGCGAATTTGCTTCCATTTCCAAGGCACTTCTTGCCTACATTGAAAAGGCACTGGCAATCTAATAACGAAAATCCGTCCGCGAAAGCGGACGGATTTTTTATATTTTTCCTGTGAGATAAATGTGCAGAAGGCGCTTCATAAAGGAGGAAAAGGTAATCACGGGAATCTCTTTGTCTGATACAATGGGAAGAGAGAAAACCGTTTGGCCATCCTTTTGGTATTCTACAGAACCAAGTTGTTGACCCTTTGCAACCGGCGCTTGTACTTCTTTCTCCAGTTTGACGTTTGCACTTAAGCCTATAGATTCGGTTTTTGCCAAAAGGATACCGTCGGCAGAGCATATGGGATTAAGACTTTCTTCGATTCCGCCACGAACCCGAATCGGTGTCAGATTTATCTTTTCGGGCATAAAATAGCTGTAGCTTGCAAAGCCGAAATCCAGCAGAGTCTTTGCTGCTGTAAAGCGTTCCGCACTGGTATTACCTGCCAGTACCACGGCACAAAGCTTTAGTCCGTTGCGTTCTGCGGAAGCGGAGAGACAGTATTTTGCCTTAGAAGTAGAACCTGTTTTCAGTCCCGTTGCGCCCGGATAAAAGCGAATTAGTTTGTTGGTGTTGGAAAGCCCAAAGGCACCGTTGCGAATGGAGTCAATCCAAATGGTGGAGTAGGGATACACTGCATCATAAGCCAAAAGTTCCTTGGACATAATGGCAACATCTCTTGCGCTGGAATGGCCTGTATCACCGTCGTCCAGACCTGTAGGATTGCAAAAGAGGGTATTGGTCATACCCAAGGCGGCGGCTTTTTCATTCATTGCCGCAACGAATGCATCTACGCTTCCAGAGATTAGTTCTGCCAAAGCTACGGCGCCGTCGTTGGCACTGGAAACGAATACGGCTTTGAGAATCTCATCCAGCGTGATTTGCTCTCCCGGCTCCAGATAGGCTTGGCTTCCACCCATAGATGCAGCATTTTCACTGATGGGGACAAGGTCGTTTGCGTGAAGGATTCCTTTGTCAAGCGCCTCCATCGTCAATAGCAAGGTCATAATTTTGGTTACACTTGCAATGGGGAGTGGTTCATCAGGATTTTGGGAATAGAGCACTTGCCCCGTGGTCTGCTCGATGAGTATGGCGCTTTTGCATGGGAGATTTAATTGAATTTCCGTGTTTTCCTCTACCTTGGAGACACTTTCCCCGAAGACTGGAAGTGGAAAAAGTGCAAGAGTGAGAAAAATAGATAAAATATAAGTCAAAAATCGTTTCATAAGACACCCTTTCTTATTTATAAAATATGCATTATATATGCAAAAATATATGGAGATTTTGTATATAGTATGAATAAATGCGGTTTTTTAGAACAAAATTTCAAAAAAACTTGACGGCAGAAAAAAAGGGGTGTATCATACTATATAGCAATTCCATATATGATAAAAAGGAGATATGATTATGAAAAAACTGATTGCTTTGCTTCTTGCAACGATGATGCTGGTAAGCGCAACCGTGCTTTTTACCTCTTGCGGTGAAAAAGCTGATACTTTGGATATGGCTACCAACGCTGCATTTCCTCCTTACGAGTTTAAGGATGGCGAAACCTTCAAGGGTATCGACATTGAAATCGCGGGCTTAATTGCCGATAAGCTTGGTATGGAGCTCAAGATTCACGACGTTGAATTTGGTTCTATCATTGCAGGTGTTCAAAGTGGAAAGTACGATATGGGTATCGCCGGTATGACCGTTACCGATGAGCGTAAGGAAAAGGTAAACTTCTCCGATACTTATGCTAAAGGTGTTCAGGTAGTTATCGTTAAGGAAGATTGCCAGTACGAGTCTTTTGAAGATTTTTATACCGAAATCAAGGACGATACTCCCCAGGGCGTTAAGGAAGGTATTAAGATTGGTGTTCAGCAGGATACCACCGGTGATATTTACTCCTCCGATGAACCTAAGAATTGGGGCTTTGGCAGCGATAACGTAATTCGTTATAAGACCGGTGCTGATGCTGTTCAGGCATTGATTAGCGGCAAGGTTACCGCAGTGATCATTGACAACGAACCCGCAAAGAGCTTCGTTGAGGGCAATAAGGGTCTGAAGATCATGGATGCAACATACGTAGAAGAAGATTACGCCATTGCAATTGCCAAGACCAATACCGAGCTTTTTGATAAAATTAACAAGGCGCTTGATGAATTGGAGCAGGAAGGAAAACTTGCTGAGATCATTGAGAAGTATATCCCCAGCAAATAAGAGAATCTCTGAGAAACGGGTAACCCTTGGGGTTATCCGTTTCTTGCGATTAAAATGCTGCTGTTCAGAAAGGAAATAATTATGTTTCAGTTCGGTGCCGTCGCCGCTTCATTTGCTCCGATTCTTTGTGGGTCTTTGGGAACGTGGTGGCAAAACCAAGTTGAGAGTTACGATGTGAATACTGCCGGTTGGTTGCAGGAATTCATATACGAATTTGATCGAAATTTTATTCGTGAAGACCGTTGGCTATCTTTACTCGATGGTCTTTTAAATACCCTTTATATTACGTTTTTCGCCGTTCTTTTAGGTATCGCGATAGGTATTGTCATAGCACTTGTGCGTTCTACTTATGACAAAAATTATACTGAGATGAAGCAAAAGGGCGGGATTGGAAGATGGATCCTTTCTTTTTTCAATACCATTTGCAACGTGTACCTTGCAGTGATTCGGGGTACGCCTGTGGTCGTTCAGCTTTTGATTATGTATTTTATCATTTTTGCTTCTTCTACCAATGGTATTATGGTTGCGGTCATTGCATTCGGCGTAAATTCCGGTGCATACGTTGCGGAAATTTTCCGTGGCGGTATTATGGCCGTTGATCATGGTCAGTTTGAAGCGGGAAGAAGCCTTGGATTTAATTACATTCAAACTATGATTTATATTGTGATTCCGCAGATGTTCAAAACGGTTCTTCCTACGCTTTGCAACGAGTTTATCGTGCTCTTAAAGGAAACCGCGGTTGCAGGTTACGTTGGTATTGCAGATTTGACCAAGGCAGGGGATTTGATCCGAGGCAGAACCTTCTCTCCTTTTATGCCTTTGATTGCCGTTGCAATCATCTATTTTGTTATTGTTATGATCTTTACAAATCTTGTGGGTAAATTGGAAAGGAGGCTGCGTAAGAGTGACCGATAATCAGGCTTTGATCCGTGTAGAAGGATTGTGCAAAAGTTTTGGCGAATTGCAAGTGCTCAAGGGCATTGATAACGAGATTCACAAAGGCGAAGTTGTGGTTATTATCGGCGCATCCGGCAGTGGTAAATCTACTTTTCTTCGCACTTTGAATCTCCTTGAGCGCCCCACCGCAGGCAAGATTTTTTTCGGGGATGAGGAGATTACCTCACCCAAGGCAAATGTTAATCTCCATCGACAGAAGATGGGTATGGTGTTTCAGCAGTTTAATCTTTTTCCTCATAAAACCATTTTGGAAAATATGATATTAGGTCCAATTAAAGTGCTGAAAAAGAGTAGGGCGGAGGCTACCGAAAAAGCAATGGAGTTGCTTACTCGCGTGGGTCTTGACGACCGTGCAAATTCTTACCCCAATCAGCTTTCCGGTGGTCAGAAGCAAAGAGTTGCCATTGTGCGCGCTTTGGCAATGGAGCCTGAGGTAATGCTCTTTGATGAGCCTACCAGTGCCCTTGACCCCGAAATGGTGGGCGAGGTATTGGCAGTTATGAAGGACCTTGCAAAAAGTGGTATGACCATGGTTGTGGTTACCCACGAAATGGGCTTTGCCCGTGAGGTGGGAAGCCGTATTATGTTTATCCATGAGGGCGTGGTAGCGGAGGAAGCTGCTCCCGAAGAATTTTTTGAAAACCCCAAGCACCCCAGACTTAAGGAATTTCTCTCTAAAGTTTTATAAAAAAAGGCGATGACTCAAAGGACTGTATCCTTAAGGACAGTTTCGTGTGTACGTTACCTGCCGACAGGAAAGAAACATAAATTGTCTATTGTTCCTAACAAAAAAATGAAAACATAGAAACCGCAGATTGATTTTCTGCGGTTTTTGTGATATAATAAGGAGTATGAGTATACGTACAATAAATAAGAATTTGCAGTTGATAGTATGATAAGTAAAATATCAAAAATGAAGTTACCTCCAATATACAAAAGGAATGGCAAAGCGTGCTATCTTGATCCGATTCGTAAAAAACTAATATATATTACTCCCGAGGAAACGGTAAGACAGCGCGTCGTCGCATATCTAATGCAGGTGTTAGAAGTTCCTGCCAATATGCTGATAGTTGAATCTCATCTTGCGCATTATAAACTTGACTCAAAGCGGAGAGCCGATATAGTAATTCATGCAATTAATGAAGAAGGAATGCTGTATCCTATTGCTATTGTGGAATGTAAAGCTCCCGGCGTTGGTTTGGATGAAAGCGTAGGTGATCAGTTATGTGATTATTGTGATTCGCTCGGTGCTGACTATGCAATGATGGTAAACGATATTGAGTGCTTCTACTTTCACTATGAGGAAAAGAAAAAACAATACGTTCAGATCGATCAATTGCCCAACTACAAAGATATGCTTGACGGTAAGTTTGAGGTTAGAAATCTCGGAGATTTGCCAAAAAGAATTACATACGATGAAATCCCACAGTTTATGACGGATAACGCCGAGGAAGTAGGTGCGGATATTAGCCCTAAAACTCCAAGAAATCTGGCTTATGCAGCTTTCAATCTTTGGGAAGGATTGCTCGACACAAGACACAAGATGCCGACCAAACAATATGGTCTGTTTACTTTGATTGAAGATTATGGTGTCAGACAGCTATCATATGGTAATGCTGGCGGCGGAGTTTTCTACGGCCTGTATCGTTCCTTCATTATTGACTATAAAGGAAGCACGGAAATCGTATCCATTGGATTTTCACCGTATGGCTCATTCGCAAATCCCGATGTTGAAAAAACTGCCATGATGGTAGCCATAGATAATGACGACGATTCCCATCACGCTTTACAATTCAGTATCGACGATAACCTCATTCAAAGTGGAGATACATATACGTTTTATCACCACGGTAGAATTGCTGTCGGCAATAAAGGAAGCGGCAAGGTCAGCAACCTCAGGGCTTTTGTTACCGAACGATACCCCCAAATTATCGATGGAAAGAAGTTCAATCTTGGTTCCTTGAAATATACGAAGGACTGGAACTTGGATGATTCTGATGTCGAGAAACTTATAGAAAACATAATTACTTATGCTTTGATCCGAGATGAATTTAGAATATTTGTGAAGAAAACTAAATAACAAATTCCAATCTATACAGAAATATTTAAACGAAAATCGTTAAAAGGCTCCCTTTACACAAGGGAGCCTTTTTTTAGCCGTTGCTTGACTTGTCAATTTTCCTGACAAGCCTGCTTTTGTGTCCACAAATGCAAAAATACGGCATGCCTCTTTCGAGATATACCGTATTTTTCAAGAACTGTCCTTTAGGGTGCGACCCTAAATGTCATCGCCTTTTTTTATTTTATTTAGCCAAGCCACTTAATCATCAAGGGTAGGGTTCCCAATTCCGCAGCCGCAACGTTGTTGCCATCCATAGGAATGACGTCGCCTACAAGCTTGTCATTTTCATCAAAATCTTTTTCGCCGGGTCTGTCGGGCTCAGAAGCGGGTGCTTTGGTCGTGGTCGAAGGAGCTTTTGTTGTGGTCGTAGTAGCGGCTTTCGTTGTGGTCGTAGTAGTAGCCTTGGTGGTGGTAGAGGTGGTGGGATAAATCACAGGAGTACCCTTGAACTGGGTGGTGGCTCCTGCAGCAGTTGTTTTAAAGGTTTGGTTAGGCTTTTTGGTGGAGGACGTTTCGGGAGCTCCGCCCGCCTCCTCGGTTGTATTTTCGGTCTCAGTGGTAGCTGCTGGGTCTTTTGAACAGGAAACAAAAATAACGGCAGTAATCAGAATGACCAAAATTAGAGGGAGGAGTAAACGTTTCATAAGAGAATACCTCATTTCTACAAAATATCTTAATTAAAGGGGATGATGGGAGTTTCTACAATTCCGGATTTGCCGGATGTAGAAGAACTTGTGACGGTGGGCGGCTTTTTCGTAGTGGTTGTAGGCGCCTTCGTCGTAGTAGAGGAGGGGGGAGTACCGCTGTCATTTTTCTTTTCTTCTTCGCTACCAAAGATGATGGGCAAGGTTCCGATTTCTGAGGGACCATCGTCCTTTTCTCCCTCTTCGGGAGCCGTGATGATTTCCTCTACTGGATTGGTTTCGGTTTCCTCGATCTTAGTGTTTTCCTCTTCTTTTTCATTTGCACAAGCACAGAGAGAAACCAATATCAATGCCGCGAGAAGGATATAGATGAATCGTTTCATAGTAATCTCCTTGAAACAGTGGATAGTCCCACTCATACTAAACTAGCATTATTATACAATACATTTTCAAAAAATGCAATAGAAATTATTAGTAAAGAACTTTGTTTTTCTTGATTTTCTACGAAATGCACAAAAAAAGGAGAGAAGCCTTGGCTTCTCTCCCTAAAAATGTTTTTTATCTTACTTCAGCTCAACAGTAGCGCCGGCTTCAGCAAGTTTCTTCTGGATTTCTTCAGCGTCGGTCTTGGAAACGCCTTCCTTAATCTTGGAAGGAACACCCTCAACCAGAGCCTTGGAACCAGCCAGACCCAAACCGGTGATTTCGTTGATAGCCTTGATTACGTTGAGTCTCTTGTCGCCAACGTTGGTCAGAACTACGTCGAACTCGGTCTTCTCTTCCTGTGCAGCGCCTGCAGCGGGAGCAGCAGCGCCTGCAACAGCAACGGGAGCAGCGGATACGCCGAATTCTTCCTCGAGTGCAGCAACGAGATCTTTCATTTCAAGAATGGTAAGTGCTTTGATTTCTTCAAGAATTTGAGTGGTCTTTTCAGTAGCCATTTTCATATACCTCCGAATAATAATTAAATTTAAATTTGTTATGTGTGGGAAAAAGCGAGGTTAAGCTTCTGTAGCTTCGCCGCCTTCTTCCTTGTCGATCTTCGCCTGAAGAACGTAAGCAAGTCCGTAAAGGGGACCCATCATGCTGCCCATGATCTTGCAGAGCATTTCTTCCTTGGAAGGAGTGCTTGCCAGTTCATTTACAGCTGCTACGTCGATAACACCGCCGTCAATAAAGCCTGCTTTGATCTGGAAGGTTTCGATCTTGTCTGCATACTCTTTCAGAATCTTTGCGGGAGCGATGGGATCGGTAGCGGAAATTGCCAGAGCGTTCATGCCTTCGAGATGAGCCTTGATATCGCTGTAGCCGCAAGCTTCACAAGCTCTTCCGGCTAAGGAATTTTTGTAAACCTTGTAATCTACGCCTGCTTCACGAAGTGCTTTGCGGAGTTGGGTATCTTGCTCAACGGTAATACCGGTGTAGCTAACGAGTACGCCTGCAACAGCATTCTGGATCTTCTCGGTAAGCTCGGCACACTCTGCCTGCTTTTTTTCAAGAATCTTTGCGCTGGGCATTCTTTCTACCTCCATTTAAGATTTTTTAAGACAAAAAGGGCATTCCTTCTGCCGAAGAAATGCCCTTTGTAAAATACAAATTTGCGCATCCTCGACAGGCGATTTGCACTTTCAGAAGGGGAGACCCTTCACCTGTTGTCTTAGGAACAAATTGGATTATAGCACGAGTTCGTGCATTTGTCAAGTGTTTTTTTAGCCGAGCTTTGCAGCGTTGACTTTAACACCGGGGCCCATGGTAGAAGCTACTACGCAGCTCTTGATGTACTGACCTTTTGCTGCGGCGGGCTTAGCTTTGATGATTGCGCCCATAAGAGCTTCAAAGTTCTCTACCAGCTTTTCCTTGCCGAAAGAAGCCTTACCGATGGGGCAGTGGATAATGTTGGTCTTATCAAGTCTGTACTCGATTTTACCTGCTTTTGCATCTTGAACTGCCTTAGCAACGTTGGGAGTTACAGTACCTGCCTTGGGGTTGGGCATCAGACCCTTGGGGCCCAGAACCTTACCCAAACGACCGATGACACCCATCATATCGGGGGTAGCGATAACAACATCAAATTCAAACCAGTTTTCGTTCTGAATCTTTGCAACCAACTCTTCTGCGCCAACGTAATCGGAACCTGCCTCTTCAGCGGCCTTTACGTTGTCACCCTTAGCGAATACGAGGGTGCGAACCTTTTTACCGGTACCGTTGGGAAGAACAACTGCGCCACGAACCTGCTGGTCAGCGTGACGGGAGTCAACACCCAGACGAACGTGCAGCTCGATGGTTTCGTCAAATTTTGCCTTGGCAGAGGCAATTACATTCTCAAAAGCTTCTTCGGTATCGTAGAGCTTGCGAGAATCAAATGCGGCAACACTTGCCTGATATTTCTTTCCTTTTTTCATGTTTCGGCTCCTTTCTTACTCTTCCACAGTTACGCCCATGCTGCGCGCGGTACCTGCGATCATGCTCATGGCAGTTTCGATGGAAGCCGCATTCAAATCGGGCATTTTCTGGGTTGCGATGGCACGGAGCTGTTCCTGAGTGATTTTTGCAACCTTGGTCTTGTTGGGAACGGCAGAGCCGGACTCAAGTCCTACGGCCTTCTTAATGAGGACTGCTGCAGGGGGAGTCTTGGTGATAAAGGAAAAGGTTCTGTCGGAATAGATGGTAATGACAACAGGGATAATCAAACCGATGTCATTCTTGGTACGCTCATTGAACTCCTTGCAGAAGTTGGGGATGGCGATACCGTGTGCACCCAGTGCAGGACCGACAGGGGGTCCGGGCATTGCCTTTGCAGCCGGGAGCTGGAGCTTTACGTAAGCTACGATTTTCTTTGCCATAATTTTCTCCTTTCGTGGTGTTGCGGAAACCGAAGTTTTGATTTCCTCCCACAGCTGCCGCTTTGCGGCAACTATTTAAGCCCTGGCGGGCATTAAATCAATATAATTTTTAGAACAACTGAATCCAAGTGGAATCCAGCTCGATCTTGGTGCTTCTGCCGTGTAAGTCGGCAAGTACCTTGACCTTTTTCAGATCCTGAGAGATTTCCTCCACAACTGCGGAAGAAATGTGCGCTGCCAAAGGACCGCTGATTACGCGAACCTTATCGCCTACCTTGAAGGGCAGGGTTTCTGCTGCGCTTTCAACGCCGAGGGCCGCTACTTCCTCATCGGAAAGGACAACGGGCATAGATCCGGGGCCTACAAAGCCCGTAACACCGGTAGTGTTGCGAACAATGTGCCAACTCTCGTCGTTCATAATCATCTTCACCAGCACGTAGCTGGGAAAAATTTTGCGCTCTGCCACGCCGTCGCCGCCTTCAGATTCCGGAATTTTTTCCATAGGAATCTTGATGGCCTGAATCAAATCGCCGACCTTTCGGTTTTCTACGATTTTTTCCAAATTGACAGCTACCTTGTTTTCGTAGCCTGAATAGGTGTGTACTACGTACCAGTGAGGAGTGAGATTGTCTTCGAGCATAACTTCCTCCTTAGCCGATCGTACTGAGAAGTTTGATGATGCTGGCAAATGTGAGATCGAGTACACCGATAATAGCGCCACATACCACCAAAACCGCTACTGCAATACCGGTATCGCGGAGAACGTGCTTCCCGGGATACCAGGAAACCTTCTTCATTTCGCTACGGTATTCGCGGAAAAAGTTTCCGATTTTTCTGAACAAACCGACTTTTTTTGCTTTTGCGGGTTTCTTCTTTTCCTTTTTCTCAGGAGTGGCTGTTGCGGAATCTTTCTTGATTTCTTCTGCCATAATGATTTCTCCTAAAATAAAACTTGAATTACTTGGTTTCCTTGTGCTTGGTGTGCTTGCGGCAGAACGGGCAGTACTTGTTCATCTCAAGTCTGTCGGGATCGTTCTTCTTGTTCTTCATCGTATCGTAGTTTCTCTGCTTGCACTCACTGCATGCAAGGGTGATTCTTTCTCTCATAATATCCTCCGAACTTGTTGCACCGTGGGGTGCGTATTCTCCCTCTTTGGAAAGTCAATCCATAAAAAAAGACCCCGAGAGGTTTCATTATTATAGCAAAGGGGGTTCCTTTTGTCAATAGAAAAAGGAAAAAAATGCGATTTTTTTGGAATGAGGAAAAAAATATGAAAAAATCCCTTGTTCCTTCCCCTCACTTTGTGGTATAATAACATAATAATATGTAAGAAGTGTGAACGCGAGGAAAATTGTGAGAAATCTTTTTTTGGAAGCGGGTAAGGTCCGCAACACCCACGCGCTTCGTGGAGAGGTGAAATTTGAATGTTATTTGGATGGGGAAAAACCTTTAAAGGGGATTCGCCATCTGTATCTTACCCCCAAAGGGGAAAAGCCGTTCGAGATCCGTTCTGTGCGAGTTCAGGGTGACGTTTTGTTGGTACATTTTGACGGGGTTGATTCCGTGGAGGAGGCAACGCTTTTGAAAGGGAAAACGATGTTCGCCTCCCGTGAGGAATTGGATCCTGAAGGAAAATTGGTGTTCTTTGCCGATTTGATCGGCCTTCCCTTAATTGAAGAGGGAACGGGCAACGTGTACGGAACCATCCGCCAGGTGGGAAGCCGCGGTGCAGGAGAATTGTTTACCGTGCTTCTTCCCGACGGCAGGGAAATGTATTTCCCCGTTGTGAAGGAGTGGATCGTTTCTATGGATGCGGAAAAAGGTGTGTTTGTTCATGCACCTGAGGGGATTTTTGACTGATGGCTGCCATTCGTTTTGATATTATGACTCTGTTTCCCGAGCTTTGCGGCACCATTCTCGGTGAGAGCATTATCGGCAGAGCACAAAAGGCGGGAATTGTTGAGGTGCATTGCCACAATATACGCGATTATTCCAAGGATAAATTTCGTCGGGTGGATGATACTCCCTACGGTGGCGGTAAGGGGATGCTGATGAAGCCGGACCCTATCTGTGATTGCTATGATGCCATTATCCAAGGGGCAGAAACTAAGCCTTATACCGTTTATATGTCCCCCAAAGGGAGCGTTTTTAATCAGAAAAAGGCCAGGGAGCTTTCCGAAAAAGAACGAATCGTAATCTTGTGCGGTCATTACGAGGGTGTGGATCAGAGAGCTATTGATGCCATTGTGGATGAGGAGATTTCCATCGGTGATTACGTATTGACCGGCGGGGAATTACCCGCCTGTGTTTTGGCGGATGCGGTGAGCCGTTTGATTCCCGGGGTACTGGCATCTTCTGAGTGCTATGAGAAGGAGAGCTTGACTGACGGACTTTTGGAATATCCGCAATATACTCGCCCTTATGAATTTCGCGGTGTGAAGGTACCGGATGTGCTCATCAGCGGACATCATGAAAATATTGAAAATTGGCGCAATGAAATGGCGTACAAACTGACGGAAGAAAAAAGACCGGATCTGCTTGCGGAAACGGAGAAAGGAACGTAATAATGGCAAAAGGACATTTGACGGGTTCATTTTCCCACCTTTTATATACGCTGGGAAAAGCGATTCGTTTTGCCCCTGAAACTGCCTTCGCTCCGCCCCGTACCGAACAGGAGCGGAAGGAAAGAGGAAAACCATTTCTTGCATATCGCTTAAAGATTAAAAATGCTTTGGCGAAAATGTGTGAGCAGAGTTTTTTCTTGGGGCTTTACAATGCCTTTTTGCGTTCTTTTTTTACCACTCGCGTACGTTCCTTCGGCGTTCTTTTTTTCAGCTGTGGATTTTTGCAGATTCTTTCTTATTTTCTGAGTGGATATCTGCCCTTTGCCGCAGGAGATGAAAGCAATCTGATTTTTGGTGTTACCTTGATTTTTCTTACTTTGCTATGCTCCTTTACGCGGGGAGATGTGAAGGATATTTTAAAAAAGAGCTTTCTGTATCGCGGAATTCTGGTTCCGTTGTTCGGAGCCCGAGGATGGGAATTCCCTACGGGAAGAGGCGGAGATAATTTTTTTGGGATGCTTCTGATCGGGGCGCTTCTTGCATTCTTCACCGTAATTTTTTCCCCCTTTGCCGTGTTCTTGGTAATTTTGCTCTTAGTCTTGATTCATTTTGTGTTTTATCAGCCGGAAGCGGGACTTATTATCGTGGCTTTGGCGCTTTTTTCCGTGCCTTTTCGGGTGACGGCATTTTTGACGGCATTTACTCTGATTGCCTTACTGTGTAAATGTGCTGTAGGAAAGAGAGTTTTGGTATGGTCTTCTTGGGACGGAGTGGTTTTTCTGCTTTTGCTCCCTCTATTGTTTTCGGAAAAAAGCCGTTTGCTCTGTCTTGTTTTGGTTTCGCTCTATCTCTTGTCCCTTAGCCTTTTGAGAACCCTTGCCGCCATTGGCAGATTCTTGTGTGCGCTGACGCTGGGTGGTATATTTTGCTCGATGATGGTAGTTATGCGCTTTGTTTTCACTACTTTTTTTGAGGAACTTTTTTTCCGCTTTCCCAATCTGGATGAATTGTTTTTTCTTAGTGCAGGAGAACAGACCTTGGCACCTATTGCAATTGTATGTCCTCTTGCCCTAGGACTTCTTCGCTCGGTGAAAAGATCTATGGGAGTTGTTCTTACTCCTCCCATCTTCCTTGTATTTTTGGCGGCGGTTTTTTGCGGTGCATCTGTCCCCGTTTGGATCGCTTTGATTATAGCTCTTGCCGTTCAGAATTTGATGACCTATCGTTTTGCAATGGTTTGGTACGTGATTGTCGGATTTTTCTTGATTATCAGTCTGAACGTGGTTCCCCCGGCATGGTTGAAACCCGTTTTTGATGTGTTTGGATTTTTTGAACATACGGGAGAAGGAGTGCTTTTGGTTCTTGGCGTGGGGAATGTTTTGGGAATTTTTATTCTTACCGTCCTTTTGGCCTGTTTTGTTTTTGCGGTGATTCGCTTTGCCTTGAATTCTACCAGACCCCAATCCTTCCCCCGAGTGCTGGGTGCGGTTGGTGCGGCGGTGACTTTTATCGTCTTGGGATTTGGCTCTGTGGCAATTGATGAAAGGACCTTGGTTCTTTTCATTCTTCTTTTGGGTTTGCCTCGTGTATCCTTGATTTGTGCCAAGCGGGAAGAGATCCGCTTACCTTACTGAGAGGGGGAGAAGGATGAAACATTTAGATAAGAAAACACCTGTAACCTTTTCCTTTTCATACATAGACATTTTTTTCCTGCTTTTGGCAGGCTTGATATTGAGCTTCGGAATCGGATTTTTGGCAGAGGTGCATCGGGTAAATCACAATGAAGAGTATCAGGCGTATCTGTCTGCAACGGTGGATGAACCCTTTGCACATGCTTTACCTCAGGCAGGAGATACGGTTTTCGGGGAAAACGGTGATCCTATTGGCAAGGTTCTCTCCGTGCAAACTGAGGACCGTTCGGGAGGCAGAGTGTTTTTGCAGATCAAATGCCGGTTGGAAGGGGAAAAGCCCCTTGTGGGCGACCGGATACTACTGGAAACCATTGGAAGTGTACGTACTATGCGGGTGGATTTGGTAGAGGAATTGAATACCGAAAAGGAAGGCAGGTAGAGCAGTGGCGAAACAAAAGTCGAAGATTGGTTTTTCCGTACTGGATTTATTTTTGATCTTGCTTGCGGCAGTATGTATTTTGTCTTTTGTGTTTGGCGATCAGATCCGCGGGTTTTTAAGCGGAGAAGAGGAAGTAAAGATTGAATATACTTTTCTGATTCAGAATGTCAGCGAAAAGGCAAGAAATTTCCCTGCCACGGGAGAGGAAATCTTTCTTTCCAAGGATCGGTCCTCTATGGGGGTTTTGACCCAGGTGACCGAGGCGGAAAAGGAATATTACGGTGAGGATGAGCAAGATGTGATGAAAATTAAGAGTCTTACTTGTCAGGCAAGTGCTATGGCGCGGCTTTCTGACCGAGGATATCTTTTGGGCAATGCTATCATTAAGCCCGGAGCAGAAATTGTAGTAGAAACGGAACGAGCAACCTTTACCATGGTGGTAACGATGGTAAAAACGGTTGAAGAATAAATCTGGAGGTGCAAAATGAGTGAAGAAATGAAAAAAGGCGGAATCAGCGTTGACACGGAACATATTTTTCCTGTTATCAAGCGCTGGCTCTATTCCGATAAAGAAATTTTTTTGAGGGAGCTTATTTCCAACGGTTGTGACGCCGTTACCAAGATGAAGCGTTTGGTTTCCTTGGGCAAAGCGGAAAATGATGCAGAATACCGAATTGACGTGATTCTGGATAAGCAGCTTTCTGAAATGCGCATTGTGGACAACGGTATCGGTATGACCGCAGAGGAAATTGACCGATACATTAATCAGATTGCTCTTTCCGGCGCCTTGGAATTTATCGAAAAGTATGAGGGCGAGGAAGCCGGAAGTGGCATCATCGGTCATTTTGGTCTTGGATTTTATTCCGCGTTTATGGTAGCAAAGACAGTGGATATCAATACCCTTTCCTTCGAGGCAGGCGCTACTGCTGCGTTCTGGTCCTGTAGCGACGGCGGCGAATACGAAATGAAAAAGGGAAGCCGCACCTCTCGCGGTACCGAAATTTGTCTGCACATTACCGAGGAGGAAAAGGAATTTCTGGAGGAGGACAAGGTGCGCGCCGTTTTAGAAAAATACTGCGCCTTTATGCCCGTTCCCATTTATCTTTCCGTAGTAGGCGAAAAGGGAAGCGAGGATAGTATCAACGACCCCACCCCTCTTTGGCTGAAAAATCCTTCCGAGTGTACTGAAGAGGAGTATAAAGAGTTTTACAAAAAGGTTTTCCGCGATGAAAGAGACCCCTTGTTTTATATTCATATCAATGCGGAATTTCCTTTGAATTTTCGAGGGATTCTCTATTTCCCCAAATTGCAGGATGAATACGCCAGTCTTGAGGGGCAGGTAAAACTGTATTATAATCAGGTGTTTGTAGCTGATAATATTAAAGAAGTCATTCCCGAATATATGATGCTTTTGCGGGGCGTTCTGGACTGTCCCGAACTTCCTTTGAATGTATCCAGAAGCTATTTGCAAAATAGTGGCTACGTAAATAAAATTTCCGCGCATATTACCAAAAAGATTTGTGATAAATTGGGGGCGCTTTTCAATACGGACAGATCTGCATTGGAAGGCTTTTGGGATGATGTGAAGCCTTTTGTGGAGTACGGCTGTACCCGTGATCCTAAATTCTTTGAGCGCGTGAAAAGCATCATTTTGTATAAGACTACTGACGGTGAATATCTGACTGCCGACGAGTATTTGGAAAAAAATCGAGACAAAGGCGAAGAGAATACTATGTATTACGCTTCTGACGTGCTTCAGCAAGTAGGCTATATCGGTTTGTTTCGTGAGCAGGGAATCACCGTTGCGGTGATGGACGGCATCATTGATTCTCGATTCCTTTCTTTCATGGAGATGCAGGATAAGGCGGTGCATTTTGTTCGCATTGATTCTGAATTGGATAAAGTTCTCCGTGCCGAGGAGGAGGCAGAGGAGGATGAGGCATTGCTATTGGTATTCCGCCAGGTAATACCGGAAAAGGTTTCTTTGAAGCAGGAAGTGATGAAATCTTCTAAGACCCCCGCTCTTATTACCCTTGCCGAGGAGAAGAGAAGACTTGCAGAGATTCTCCGCCAGTATGGAAATACCATTCCCGGCATTTCCGCACCTGAGGATGAGGTGACGCTTTCTTTGAATATGAATTGTCCCCTCATTGCCCGTATTGCCGCGCTTTCCAAAGAGGAAAAAAGCGCGGAAAAGGCAAAGGCACTCGCTAAGCAAGTGTATATGATTGCGGTTATCTCCCAGCGTTCCTTTACTCAAGATGAATTGCAGGAATTTATTGATTCCAGCATTGAATTGCTTTACAACGCATAAATCAATATAGAGGAAAAAAGAGATGCAAAATATGTTACAATCCATCGGAGATTTCTTCCGATATATCTGGAATCAAATTCTTTCTATCGGCTTTGTGGATATTCTGGATATTCTGATCGTTACGTTTCTTGTACACTATGTAATCAGTTTTGTTCGCCAAAGAAGAGCGGGGAGACTTGCTCTGGGTATTTTTGCTATCCTTCTGGTGATGTGGATTAGCGATTTCGTAGGACTCAACGCGCTAAATTACATTCTGGAAATGCTTTTTGATGTGGGACTGATTGCGTTGATCGTTATCTTTCAGCCGGAGCTTCGCAGTGCACTGGAGAAAATGGGTGCTAACTTCCATAATCTGAAGAATATTACCGAGGGTCAGGAACGACGCGACCAAAAAACCATTGAGGAGCTTTGCACCGCCGTTAAGGATCTTTCTGAAACCAAAACCGGTGCCTTGATTGTTTTGGAACGTTCTACCCGTCTGGGAGATGAGATTCGCACCGGCATTGAGGTGGATGCCGCGGTGAATAAGCATTTGATTGAAAATATTTTCTATGACAAAGCACCGCTTCACGATGGCGCTATGATTATCCGCGAGGGAAGAATTCATGCCTGCGGATGCTTCTTGCCGCTTTCGGGAAACCCCAATTTGCCTAATGAGTTGGGAACTCGGCACAGAGCGGGTCTTGGTATCAGCGAGATTAGCGATGCTTTCGTGGTAATCGTTTCCGAGGAGACCGGCAGCATTACCGTGGCGAAAAACGGTGACTTTGACCGTCATGTGGATCCTCGTGTGTTGCAGCATCGTCTGATTAATGAATTTGGTCTGAACCGTGAAAAGAAAAAGAGTCTTATAAAGAGAAAAGGAGGAGGTAAGGGATGAAACGAGAATTTTTGAAAGCCAACGTAAAAAACGTTTTGGCAGCACCGGAAAAAACGGGTCGGCGTTTCTCCTTCTTTGTAATCCTTTTTTCTCTTTTGGTTGCCTTGATTCTTTGGTTTTACGTGCAGGAGGCGGAAGCACCCGATTATAAGAAAACGTTTACCGACGTTGCGGTAGAGATGCAGTCCTTATCTTCTTCCTTTTCGGTGATTGAAGGCGGCGATAACCGCGTGGATATCACCTTGACGGGGAAACGCAGTGATCTAAATAAAATCAAATCCTCAGATCTGATGGCATATCTGGATTTGAGCAATATCACCCAGCCCGGTGAATATCAGCCTGAAATCGGTGTTCTTGTGCCAAAAGGGACGGAGCTTTCCAATTGTTTTCCCAAAATTGCTACGGTGTATATTGACCAAACCGTTTCCGTCTATGTTCCTCTTATAGTGGAACTTGGTGAATATAGTGTCAGTGACGACGTGGTGGTTGATGCCGCGCCTGCGGTGGAGCAGATTCAGGTCAAAGGGCCCAAAGGGGTGCTGGATCAGGTGGATTGCGCGAAAGTAAAAACGGGCAAATTGGGCGAGATACGCGAAAGCTTTGAGAGCAATTTGAGTTATAGCCTTTTGGATAAAAACGGAAATGAGGTTTCCTCCCGTCATATTATTACCCCCGAAAAGAATGTACTGGTGAACTTCACCGTAAATAAGACCAAGACCGTTCCCTTGACCTTGTCTGTAAAAAATGGTTGGTGGGCGGAAAAAGATATGAAATATACCATTTCCCCCAAAACTATTTTGGTGAAAGGTGAACCTGCCACGATTGATGCTTTGGAGAGTGTGGACGTTCTGGTGCTGGATGAAACCACCGTGGACAGTTCTCGCTTTTCTAAGACCCTGACTCCTGATAAGCTTCGGCTTCCCGAGGGAATCCGTCTTGCGGAGACCTTGGGGGATATCAAGATTGATTTAAGTCTGCCCTCCAATGGTTCAAGAACTTTGAAGATGCGTCTGGATTCGGGTCACGTAGCAGTAACGCCCCCTGAAAAAGAAGGGCTCTTCTATACCTTGGAGGGAAGTTCTTTAAACTTCAAGATTCGCGGTAATTATGAACATTTGTACAATGCTAAGGTGGATGATTTTTACCTGAATATTGATTTATCTCAGATTACCTCTGCAGGTAGTGTAGAGGTACCTGTACAGATTGTGCAGACCTCTGCCACGGAAGGAAAATATTATCCTGTGGGAAGCTATACCGTCAACGCGGTAATCACTGATAGACAGACAAATTAAATTTGGAACAAAAAAGGGTATGCGTCCAAACGGGACGCATACCCTTTTTGTCCCCTATTTAGAGGGGAAGATGTGGTACTTTTTAGCAGAAGCAGAAAAGCAGAATGACCACGGCAATCAGGATGACCCAAAGCAAAACGTCTTTGCTAAAAATGTTGCAAGCGCAGTTCATAGTGTTACCCCTTTCTTTGATACCGAAATGTTTTTCGGTTCATTGCTATTGTATGAAGGGCTTTAGAATGTGTGAAACGGCCTTGAAAGATAAAAAAGGAGAAAATGAAAGTAGGTAAATTTTTTTCTAAAAAAGCCTTGACAAATTTCTTTCATAAGTCTATAATACCAATGTTGCCTATGCGAGAGTGGCGGAATTGGCAGACGCGCTAGCTTGAGGTGCTAGTGGAAGAAATTCTATGTGGGTTCAAGTCCCGTCTCTCGCACCAAAGCATTCAAACCCGAACCTTTTACCAATCGGTGAAACGTTCGGGTTTGTTGTTTTCTTAAAAGATGTTGAATAGTCTTTGTTTGTGGCAGTACAGAGTTAGTCGCTCTGTACTGCCACTTCTTCGTTCCAATGGATTTCGTACATAAAGGAGATTTTGAAATGAAGACCACAAAAACAAGACTTATTTTCTTTACCATTGCACTTACATATAATTTAATATTAGGATTTTGTTTGAGAGACTTTCTTGTTCTCTCTCCCACTTTACAGGTATTCTTTTTACTGTCTGCCCTACCTACTTTGTTTTTAACAGTTAAGATAAATTCAAAAGCAATGAAATCGACAGTTTATATTTCGCTGATACTCATTGCTTGTATGAACATAGCTTATGCGATTTATTGTCGCAGAATATTTCCGTTTTTAGCACTTATTCCACTGACTATCGTTTTTATGTATTTTATCGCTTTCGCCGAAAATACAGGTAAAGATAAATCGTTGACGAAAATATACGTTTTAATAGTATCTGTTCTTATAATCGCATTGCTTTTCACAGCATATATTTTCGTCTACAAACAAGATGATGTTTCTCTTATCAACGGTCAGGCAACTTTGTGGGATACAAAGACCGTGGAATTCGCTGACGAAATTTGTGCCAACTGTGATACTGATGAAGAAAGAGTAAAAGCAATATACGAATGGATGATACACAATTTCGAGTATGATTACGAATACAATCCTGTTGTTCAGTATTTTAATGTTCATAAAACCTTGCGCACACACAAAGGTGTATGTTATGACTTCTCTCATCTGTTCGCTGCACTCTGCCGTAGTCAAAATATCCCTTGCTATGTAGTTGATGGTGATAAGCGTGATAACGCTCAATATCACCACACTTGGAACCGAGTTTACTTTGAGGGCTCTTGGTGGAATATTGACGTTACATTTGATATTGTTCAAACTAAAAAGCAAGAACAGTTTTATGGATTTAGAAAAATAAATAATCCTTTTACTCAGGATAAAGAATATCAAATAACGAAAATATATTGAAATAAGCAATATTAAAGCCGCTCGTTTGGGCGGCTTTTGAGTTTATAAAGTTAATAGTAATAAAAATGCCAGTATCGGCAAGAATATAATAAATACCAATTTTGGTTTGATTGACATTTTGCCGATATTGTGTTATACTAATAACAGTAAATTTGGAGGTAGGAATATGAAATATCTATCCGTTAAAGAGGTTGCTTTACTTTGGAATACATCTGAACGTAGTGTTCGTAATTATTGTGCTACAGGTCGTGTCCCCGGTGCTTTCCTTACGGGCAAGACTTGGAACATTCCTGAAAACGCACAGAAACCTGAAAGAAGTAATAAGAGTCAACCTGCACCGCAGACCTTGCTTGATATTTTGAAAGAGGAAAAACGCGGTCAGGTGCACGGCGGAATTTATCACAAAATACAGATCGAGTTGACCTATAACTCCAACCATATTGAAGGCAGTCGCCTTACCCATGATCAGACTCGCTATATCTTTGAAACCAATACCATTGGCTTAACCGAGGAAGGTGTTCGTGTTGATGATATTATCGAAACTACTACCCATTTCCGCTGTATTGATGAAATTATCGAAAACGCCAAATCGCAGCTAAGCGAAAAGTTTATAAAGCACTTGCATTTTATCCTCAAAACCGGAACAAGCGATTCGAAGAAGGATTGGTTCGCCGTTGGTGATTATAAAAAGTTGCCTAACGAAGTTGGCGGCAGAGAAACAACCTTGCCCGAAGATGTATCAGCGGAAATGAAAAAACTTCTTGCCGATTATAATGGTAAAGAGAATATAACTCTTGAAGATATCATTGAGTTCCACGTACAGTTTGAACGCATCCACCCGTTTCAAGATGGAAACGGTCGTGTCGGCAGACTCATTATGTTTAAAGAATGCTTAAAACACGGTATTGTACCATTTATTATTGAAGACAAAATTAAAATGTTCTACTATCGCGGTCTTAAGGAATGGAATCAGGAAAGAGGATATCTCACCGATACCTGCCTTTCGGCACAGGATGTATTCAAAAATCACCTAGATTATTTTAGAATCAAATATTAATTTGATATATTAGAACAAAAATCCTCTCGATATCACTGATGGTAATCGAGAGGATTTTTGATTTTAGATTTCAAAAACGAGTAAAAAGTTTAATTTTAAAATTATAAAAGATTGTACAATCTTTTATAATACAACTCATTTTTCTCAACGGAATTCTTTTTCACTAAATATAGTTGTAAAATATCTTTTAACTGCTCATTTGTATTACTTTCAACAGCTACCATATCGGTAGAAGATTCTGATAATACTTTTAACAAAAGCTTTTTATCTTCCGAAGAGAGATTGTTATACATTTTTTTCCAGACGATAGATAATCCAATGTTATCAAAATAATTTCTAAAGCGAATGAAATCATCTGGCATAGAGAGAATTTCTATAAATTCTTCTGGCGTTGTACCATAAGCACGTTCGAAAAAGTCCTTTTCTTTAGCAACTACCCCGGATGTGACATTCAAAATAATATTTATTGCCCTAAGATATTTTTTACACCAAAATTCACCAACGTAATTTCTATCGATTTCTTCAATAGACGCATACTTCATAGGAAATGAAAATAGACTAACTTTTTTATCCTTATGTCTTTGGCAGAAATCTATATTTATAGATAAGCGAGTCCAAAGATCTTCGGGCTTGTCCTTATAGTTGAACAATAAATAATTTGAAAAATCTTTTATTCCGTATTTAGCCGCATTTTCTAGTGCTGTTAAATACACTTCTTTCGTTTCTAGGTGGTCAAAAGCGATTCTGCAAGGTTTTACTGCCAAACGTGACATTATTTCTGCTTTCTTTTCTGTGAAAAGTCTTGCATCAAGGCCCTGGTTAAAATCAATATATCTTTTTATTTTATGATAATTATATCTGCTAAAAAAGTTAGATATGTACTCTTTATTGTTAAGGATAGTTCGAACAAAAACTTCATCATTGTTGGCGTCTATTAAATCTATGATATTTTGCAATTTCGATTTATCTTCTGTGTTTATGCGATTAAAATTAATAGACTTGAATTCTTTTTTTATTCTTGTGAGCAAATTATTGTAACTTTTACCTATACTAATTCTTGAAGCCAAGCTTTCCAAAAAGTATGGCATATTACTGTTTTTCTGACAGGTGTTGTTTTTACTACCAAAACCTAACGATTCTATGGTGGCTACATTTTCTTCAAATTTTGTTGAATATAAGATGTTGTTATCCATTATCAACAGGTTTCTCTTAATTCCAAAATGTTGGTCGACACGCTTAATTTGTTCTTCTAAATTAGGACAATCGTAAAAATTGGGTTCTAGCGTTTTCACTGCACAAAAACTGCATTTTCGTGGACATCCTCTAGATGTATATATAAAATAACTATCAGCAGCAGGATAATCATATTCTATATCCCAAAGAATATCATAATCAAGAGGTAAAACGTCGATATTGACATTATCAGAGAAACCTAACACACTTGAAGATGTTAATTGGCCAGTAAGAATATTAATATCAGGAATTTCTTGCTTGAATTTCTCTGGCATAATAGTTGCAGCAATACCACCAACAAAAATGTTTTTTAAGCCCAATATTGAAGCGTAGTACTTTATTGATTTGATACACATATCAAAATCAAATGTAAACAATGTGGTTATAAATACCTTATTGAAAGTAATAACTTCGTTTTTTGGTAGTAAACCTTTATGAAATTGTACAAAATCTCCCTTACTTTTGTAATATGAAGAAATTTTCATCAATCCGATTGGAGGATACTTGTTTTTATAATTTGGCTCAACAAGCAATATTCTTTCCATAATAATCACCATCAATAAGTCTACCATGAAGCGCATGGATTTGTAAAGAGTTTTTTTAGTTAGCTACAAACCATGTTTTAAAATCATCAAAGCACGTATCAAAATTAAAGTTATCTGTTTGGCTCAAATAATCCTTAATACAGTCATTGATTTCCCTTGCAATTTTGTTTTTTACCTGTCTTTTTTGCTCTGTTTTAGATAAAAACTCAAATCCAAGCGGTTCTGAAGTTATTTCTTTGATTTCTACATAAACTTCATCATTAGCCAAAATTTGTAATTGATGTAACGCTTTTTGACGCTTTGCTTCTACTGCTTCTGTAGCCAACTCTTCACTCTTTAAAGCGGATGCGTATTTTGATAAAGCATATCTAGTATCATAGATATTATCGACCATTGCAGCTGTGAATTCTAAAAAGTTTATGGCATCTTGGTCTGTCATTTCAATAAAAGTACGTCTCGCATTGGCCGAAATATTAACTTTATCAACAATATAAATAATCACACCCATCCCGCGTACTGATTGAATGAGTTCATATAACCCATGTGATGTAAATCCATATTGCTGAAGAGCAGGAATTAATTCATTTTCATCACACAACAACATATTATCAATATAAATACGTATTCCAGAAAAAGGATTTTTTTTATCTAATTCAATTTTTTCGTTTGAAAAAGATTGAATACAGATAGCATATTTATCTAATTTACTTTTGCACAAATAAGTCCTAAACATATTCTTTTTTAATGGTCTATATAACTGTTTTCCATTATAAAAGATACTATAGGATTTTGCAGCCACTAGAGAATTATTTTCAAATGTTGGCCCAGCACTAAGCCATTTAAACAAGGAGGCGTATTTATTATCTTCTAACAATTCATTTTCAAAAGGTACTGGCAATAACCAAGATAAATCATTAGAAAACTCTTTTTCTTTTATTGTATTTTTTAATATAACTGAAATATCTTCTAATATTACAAGAAAGCCAGTATCTCTATTTTCGAAAATATCTTGATATTGACCAACATTATCAAAAATAGATTCTATGGAGGCAATTTCCTCTGAAATGCCAATTAATTCCATTAGCTCATTAAAAGAAAGATTATTATAATTTTCGGTTTTTTGCAAACGATTGTATTCAATGCAATCAATAGAGTACTCTTGAATTTTTTTGTTTTTAAAACTAAGAATATTGATAAATCTCAACTTATTACAGTACGATATACCTGATAGCCTACCAATTCCTTTGTATCCTAAATTTGTTGTTTTAATTTTTGTTGAAAAAGCAATACTTTTCATCCGGCTAACAAACTTATTCTCATCAATTCCCACACCATTGTCCAAAAAATACAGATTGCCGTTTTTTTCCCAAATCTTCGATGTTAAAGAATCCGTGTTGTTATCATCAACTAAAGACAAAGAATCAACAGAATTTTGAACATATTCTCTAAAAACCACAATTGGTTTGTCATATAATGACTCGGTTATGATATTCAATATACTTGCTCCAACATTAGATTTATTCATAGTTTTACACTCCTATAATATGTATTTCGATTTGAGTTATTCGTTTTCTTCGTTTGCCGATTCGATTAATTCGTTACAACTTTTTAATAAATAAGAGTACTTTTGATATAACTTGTCATTAAATTCAAAGTTCTCTTTATTAGCAGCAATATTCTTTTTAATTTCTAAAATCAAATCATAATTAATATTTAAAAATTCACCATTAGGTATGCCTAGATCCTCGCCGATATCTTTATATATAGCATCAGAAAAAGGGTTAATAAACCAACGATCATTTTTTTCATCATAATCAAATTTCCATCCGTTAGGAGTCTTTTTAAATTTGTTTTTTGTTGCCTTATCAATAGCAATTCTTGGATGACAGGCAATATATTCCTCTAACGAAAAAGATTTAATTACGCAGTTGCCATAAAATTGATACGGTTTGTTTACAAATAAGTTCCCAGTGGAAATTCCTCCTCTAAAATAAACGCCTTGACTCATAGCATATATATTAAAATGCAAAAAAACGTTAATGAATCTTGTTAAATAGCCTAGATTATCAGTATAAAAATAGAGGCTATCAGACGTTTGACCAGCATAACAATTGTTGTTTTCCTCTCTTTTTAAAAATTGTATTTGAGAAACTAATAAATTAAAATATTCGAAAACGCTCTGTACATTTTCACTAAATTTTCCTTTTTGAAAAGTGTCTTTAAACCCAAGGACATCAATAAACACGAAATATGCTGTTTTAATTTCTCTATAACTTGTACCTATATCCGGTAATTTTATTCTTTTTGTTTTGGCAATTCCTGGCAACTCAACTGGAGGATTTTTATATTCCATTTTTACAACTCCTAATTTTTCCATTATATTCGATTTATTATATCATATTTTCCTTTTTTCGACAACCCTATATATTTACAAATATCCTAACTCTTTTGCTAAACTATAAGATTACAGTTTAACGTTTTTATGGTATAATTATTAAAAAATGTTATAATGCATTATAAGGAGAATAGGAATACATGAGTGATAATATAGCAAAAACAATTAAAAGCTTAGAACTTGATTATATGAAATTTATGGGTATAAAGGATTTCCCGAATTATTGTTTAACTACAAAAGAATTATCTCAGTGTGCTATAGATGCTAAAGGTTTTGAATCTGTTGCATCGGTAAATTATACAGCTGACAGTGATACTCATTCCCTTTGCGTTAGTTCAAATTTGTTAATATCTAGTCATCTGCTATTTCATGAGTTTACACATATACTAGACACAGAAATGTATGCAAAACAAGATAAGATAAAACATGCGTTTATTTATGGATTTACTGAATACCATGCATCACAAATTGGGTTCTTGCAACTATTAGGAGCAAAAAGCAAGGACGACATAATTTCATTTTCTATGAATGATAAAATTGAAAGCTTTTCTATAACCACAAGTGTACTTGATTACATAATGACAAAACAAAATCTTGCAATTGAATTATTTCAACGAAATGAATTTAAAACCGATTTTGCAACTTTTAGTACGGCTATAGGCGTTCTTCATAATTATTGGGGCTTACGATCCATTTGCGAAATGTATGCTATTGATTACGAAGAAGTGATTAAAAATGATGCTTTTTTAAACGTTATGTCATCTTTTCACTTTGCTAAACTAAATAATCTTATGCACGGATGGTTTGATGGTAAAAAAATTGATGAGTGTATGGCCGTATATGCAACAGTTATTAATAACCTAATAAGTTCATTTGGTTTAATATAGTTTTCAAAAATTGCTTTTCGGTATCTCTTATTAATTAAATTAATGTTTTCTTGAAAGTCGTATTTTTATGTTCCTTATATTATCTCAAAACAAAAATTGCCCAAATAATGTAAAATAATGTTGGGCACAGGAGGTAATATTATGGGAAATATTTATGGTTATGTGAGAGTATCGAGTATCGATCAAAACGAAGACAGGCAACTTATTATTATGGAAGAAAACAATGTGCCGACTAATAATATTTATATTGATAAGCAGTCGGGCAAGGATTTTGAGCGGCCGCAATATAAAAAACTAGTTAAAAAATTAAAGTCTGGAGATTTACTCTACATACTAAGCATAGACCGCTTGGGTCGCAATTACGAAGATATTCAAAAGCAGTGGCGAATACTCACGAAAGATATTGGAATAGATATCTGTGTTATTGATATGCCGTTGCTTGACACGAGAAACGGAAAAGACTTAATGGGGACATTTATTGCTGACCTTGTCTTGCAGATACTTTCTTTTGTGGCACAAAGCGAACGCGAAAATATAAAGAAACGACAAGCGCAAGGTATCGCTGCCGCAAAAGCAAGGGGTGTTAAGTTTGGCAGACCGGAATCTCCGGTTCCGATCGAATTTGATGAATTAATAAAAAAGTGGGAGAAAAAGCAATTATCTCTTGAACAGGTATTGGCAATCTGTAATATGAGTGAAGCTACATTTTATCGTCGCTTGCGTGAGCACAGAATACTGAGAAATAAATAAAATGACTCTCAAAAGGTGTACCTTTTGAGAGTCATTTTATTCTATGGTATTTTATCATAAATGAAAAGAAAATGCAAGTACTTTTAAGAAAAAATCGAATTTTTGAAGATATTTATTTAATGATAACTGAAAAGCAATTCCTTACCTGTTAAAAACGGCCATTATCAAAAGGTACACCATTTGATAATTGTCATTTTGTCGCAAAAAATAGCCCTATATTAACGGGAAATCAGGAGTTGTTGAATTTTGTGCTTTTTTATTGTGTTACCACGCGGACATCCTCGAACTTGTATCAAATGTAAAAACAAAAACTAATAAGGAGAAAAAATTATGAAGAGACATTTTTCTAAAATCTTTGCGATGCTTTTAGTATTATCAATGCTCTTAACACAGCTTATAATACCTGCATCTGCATTAGAAGCAACGAAATGTGAATGTGATCCTGCAACACGTACAGGAACTGTAACAGGCGAAGTTGCTCCTACATGCGCAAACTTTGGATACAAAGTATATGAATGTGACGAATGCCACGGAACATATGCTGAACTTACCGCTGTGCCTACAGGTGCACATGATTACGTAAATCATGATGCTCAGGCTCCCACCTGTACTGAAATTGGTTGGGATGCTTACAGAACCTGTAACACATGCGATTTAAACGAATATGTGGAAATTCCTGCTACAGGACATTCCCACGATGCAGTAGTAACCAATCCTACCTGTACCGAGCAAGGTTATACCACCCACACTTGCCCCGATTGTGCTGATACTTATGTAGATACATATGTAGATGCATTAGGTCATACCGCAAGCAGTGAGGTTGAAGAAAACCGTGTTGAGGCTGATTGTGAAAACAATGGCTCATATGACACTGTTATCTACTGCGCTGTATGTGGAGAGGAATTTGTTCGTGCTTCACACACAATTACTGCTACAGGCCACGACTACCAAGAGACTGGTAGACAGGATGCTACTTGTGTTGTAGACGGCTACATCGATTACGAGTGTACTGTATGTCACGAAACCAAGATAGAAACAATCGCGTGTGTTGGACATCACGATTATGACAAGCAGGTAATCGGCGCTACTTGTGAAGACGCCGAAACTGTAAGATATACTTGTAAGGTATGTTCCTTCACTTTCGATGAGGCTGTTGGAGAACCTCTTCAACACATTCACGGAGAGGCTGTTAAAGAAAACATTATTGCCGCTGATTGCGTAAACCCTGGTTCTTATGATTCCGTTATTTACTGCGATGTATGTGATGCAGAACTCAGCCGTGAAAATGTTGTAGTTGATCCTCTTGGTCA
Organism: Eubacteriales bacterium; assembly: GCA_045597125.1. Lineage (GTDB taxonomy): Bacteria > Bacillota > Clostridia > Oscillospirales > SIG627 > RGIG5579. Next base: position 47,515 of record JAZODR010000039.1, read on the forward strand.
CACCGAGACAACTGATAGCGCTATTGCTCCCACTTGTACTGAAACCGGTCTTACAGAAGGTAAGCATTGCTCTGTATGTGATACTATTATTGAGGCTCAGCAGGTAGTAAATGCTCTTGGACACGACTACGTTCCTACTGTAACAGCTCCTACTTGTTCTGCACAAGGTTACACTACCCACGATTGTTCACGTTGCGACGATTCATACGTTGACAGCTATGTTGATCCTAATCCTCTTTCTCATAGAGGCGTAATTACTAAAGACGAAGTTAAGGCAACCTGTACCGAAACAGGTCTTACCTTCCAAATCGAATGCGGCGATTGCCACATTGTTTTAGCAGCACAAAAGACAACTCCGATTGATCCTGATAATCATAATTATATAGATGTAGTTACTGAAGCTACTTGTTTAAATGATGGATTCACTACTCACACTTGTTCGCGTTGTAATGATACATATGAGGATGCTTTTGTAGATGCTTTAGGTCATGATGAAGTTGCTCACGAAGCTAAAGCTGCAACTTGTACTGAAATGGGTTGGGATGCTTATGTTACCTGCTCAAGATGTGACTATACCACTTACAATGAGTTAGCTGCTCTCGGTCATTCTTATGATGCAGTAGTAACCGATCCTACTTGTACCGAAGAAGGTTACACAACTCACACCTGCTCAACTTGCGGTGATGTTTATGTTGATACCGTTGTTGATGCATTAGGTCACTACGACTGCTTGACATTAGGTATTGTAGAGTCAAAATGTACCGAAGAAGGCTACACTGTTAAGAAGTGCCTCATTTGTGATGAAGTCTTCAAAGATAACTTTGTTGATGCACTCGGTCACGATTTAACACAGCATGACGCTAAGGCTCCTACCTGTACCGAAATCGGTTGGGACGCATACGAGGATTGCTCAAGATGTGATTATACTACTTACAACGAATTAGCCGCTCTTGACCACGATATGCTTGATGTAGAAGCTAAAGCACCTACATGCACCGAGATTGGTTGGGACGCATATACAGATTGTTCTAGATGTGATCACATCGAAAATTATAACGAGTTGGCAGCACTCGGTCATGATTTAACACAGCATGACGCACAGGCTCCCACATGTACTGAAATTGGTTGGGACGCTTATGAAGACTGCTCAAGATGTGACTATACCACTTACAACGAATTAGCTGCTCTTGGTCATGATTTAACACAGCATGATGCTAAGGCTCCTACCTGTACCGAAATTGGTTGGGATGCATATGAAGATTGCTCCAGATGTGATCATACTACTTATAATGAGTTGGCTGCACTTGGCCACACCGAAGTTATCGACGAAGCTGTTGCTCCTACTTACGACACTACAGGTCTTACCGAAGGTAAGCATTGCTCCGTTTGTGATGAAGTACTCGTTGCACAGAATGAAATTGCTGCATTAAATGAAGAGATAACCTTTACTTATGAAGCAATTGGTATCAATGGTAGTGATGTGGCTGTAAATTCCGGTTATATTACACTTAATGTTTATATGAATGTTAACAGTGATATTGCAAGACTTTATGGTCTTAACTTTGCTATCGGCTTCAATCAGAATCTTACTTTGGTAAATGTTGAGGGTAAGGTATTTGATGTAACTGCTAACACATATATTGATGCAGCAAACAGCTCATATGTTGTTGCACTTGCACAAAACATGGGATACAACTATGTTGATAAAAAATTCGAAAAAGGCGAATATCTTTTTGCAACTCTCACTTTCAAGGTTGATCAAGACTTTACTGGCGTTGCAGACTTCACTGTAGTTCCCGGTGTTGCTGCTCGTAACGACGATGATGCTTATATCAATGAATTGATAGTTGATTTTGGCACAGAAGCAGGTATTAACGTTGTAACACTTGGTGATGCTGATGGTAACGGTGTTATTGATTCTGCTGATACCATGAATTTTGCTAAATGGTATAATTCTGCAGACGCAGCAGAAGGCGTTTACGAAACCGTATTTGACCTTGATAAGGATGGATATGTAACTGCTTATGACTTTGCACTTCTTCACAATGCAGTTGTTGGCAACGACGACTATTTAGATATGTGATTTGGAGGTATAAGAGATGCAACTTAAAAGAATCTTATCGATGCTTTTGGCTGCCGCTCTAATCTTCTCAACTTCAATGGTTACTGTTAATGCTGAAACTGTTGAAACTATCGAAACTTTTGAGGTGGGAGTGGTGGCAGAGACCACCACTCCTGTTTCTTTCTCACCGGCTATTTATAAAAGCGGTGACGAAGTTTCTGTAAAGATTAGTGCAGACCAAAATACCGGCATTACTATTCTTAAATTTTCTGTTAAATTCGACCCCGATGCGCTTGAGTTTGTTGACTATACTAGTGCAAATCTGTTTTCTAATGACATAGAAGGTGTTTATGTTTATAGCGATAGTATTTGCTACACATTAATGATGAACAATGTTTCTACAGCAACTGGCGAAATGCTTACTTTGAACTTCAAGGTAAAAGAGGATTTTTGCGGAGATATCGCTATTTATGCAGAGGTTTTTGATGGACAGGATAAAAACTGTATAAATGGTCTCAAAGTAGTTCCCTTTGTAGGCAGTTGTGCATCTTTTGCGGCACATGCAGTTGACATTAATGCCGGAGTTGTAACAGACCCCACTTGTACCGAAGAAGGTTACACTACCTATCACTGTGATATTTGCAACGAAAATATTAAAGGTAACACACTCTCTTCCCTTGGTCACACATCCGATGAATCTGTAGTGGAAAATCGAATTGAATCTACCTGCACTGAGAACGGTTCATATGATAGCGTGGTATATTGCTCAGTATGCGACGTTGAACTCTCACGTGAAGTAATTACAATCGATGCTACAGGCCATACTGCCGGCAATGCAGTTGAAGAAAATCGTATTGCTCCTACTTGTACCGAAAACGGCACTTACGACAGTGTAGTATATTGCTTAGTATGTAATGATGAACTCTCACGCGAAGTAATTACAATTGATGCCACCGGTCACGATGCCGCAAATGCGGTTGAAGAGAACCGTGTTAATCCTACCTGTACCGAAGACGGCTCATATGACAGTGTTGTATATTGTTCGGTATGTGACGAAGAACTTTCGCGTGAAACAATTACACTTAATAAGCTCGGACACGATATAATTACACATGATGCACAGTCCCCTACCTGCACCCAGATTGGTTGGGATGCTTATGATACATGCTCACGTTGTGATTATACGACCTATAAAGAAATACATCCGCTTGGTCATAATCCCACGATTACTAAAGAAGAAAATCGCGTAGAAGCAACATGTATCACCGATGGTTCTTACGATAGTGTAGTGTACTGTTCAGTATGTAATGAAGAACTTTCAAGAGAAAATAAGACGATTAAAGCACCTGGTCATAATTTAATTCATCACGATGCAAAAGACGCTACTTGCACCGAGATTGGCTGGAATGCATATGAGACTTGTAGGATATGTGATTATACAACATATGTAGAGATATCTGCTCTTGGCCACCAATACGGAACACCGACAATTGTAGAGCCTGAATATAAAAAAGACGGTTACACAACACATACATGTAGTGTATGTAACCATGAGGAAAAATACGACATCACTCCTGCGCTTACTTATATTTTAGGTGATGCTGACGGAAATGAAACAATTGACAGTGACGATGCAATCTATCTTCTATTTCATACACTCCTACCGGAAGAATATGCCGTTAATCAAAAGTGTGACTTTAACGGTGATGGCGATTTAGATAGCGATGATGCAATTTATTTGCTTTATCACACCTTACTTCTTGAAAAATACCCATTACACAAATAAGGAGATAGATTGATGAAAAAGATTATTAGTTTTTTGATTTGTTTAGTGTTAATATTCTCGTTTTCTGTTTCTGCTTTTGCGGCAGAAGCTGTAAAGGTTAACTCTAAAACATCTGCAAGCACTGTAAAACTTGGTGACACAATTACAGTTACAGTTTCTTTAAGTAATAATGCAGAATTCAAATCGATGGCGCTTACACCTGTATATGATGAGAGTGTTTTTGAAGTTGTATCGGGTGAGTGGATTTTAACCGGTGCTATGATTGCTAGCTTTGATAATAAAAATGCTGCAATCGGTTACTCCAGTGCGGTCAATAAGAGCGGCGATGTTTTTAAATATGTTTTAAAGGTTAAAGCTAACGCCTCTTTAAAAGACACAACAATCAAAACAGAAGCTGTTATAAAAAATGGTAGTACGGTTGTAGCTTCCGCAGCAAACGCCACCACTGTAAAAGTTATTTGTAAAACCCACAGTTTTGGTGCATGGAGTAAAGCGGATAATAACAATCACAAACATACTTGTTCCGCTTGTGGCACAGCAGAATCCTTAGTACACACATGGAATAACGGTGCTATAACGAAGGCTGCAACATGTAAAGAAACCGGCGTAAAGACATACACTTGTACTGTTTGTAATGCAACAAAAACCGAAGCAATTGCCACAACAACAAATCATACATTTGGTAACTGGACTCAGACCAAAGAACCTACTTGCACTGCAAAAGGTACCGAATCTCGCACCTGTTCTATTTGCCAAAAAGTAGAAACTAAGGACATTGCTGCCAAAGGTCATTCTATGGGTAGCTGGACTACTACAAAAGAAGCAACTTGCGAGGAAAAAGGCAGTCAAACAAGAACTTGTTCAAAATGTTCTCACAAAGAAACTAAAGATATTAAAGCACTTGGACATAAGTTCTCTAACCCAACAGTAACTAAAGAGTCTACTTGCTCTGAAGAAGGTATTGAAAGTGGTAAATGCACTCGTTGTGATAAAGAAACCACAAATACTTTGCCTAAAAAGGAACATACTTTCGGTGAAGCCGTTGTAGTTACCCCTGCTACTGAAACCGCAGTTGGCAAACAAACAAAAACTTGTACTGTTTGCAACACAGTCGTTGAGGAAGAAATTCCTATGATTGACAAGAATGATATTGAAACCAATGTTCATCCTGATGATACTGTTAATGTAGATAATTCTGATGATGTATCTGAAAATGATGATAGCAACTGGATTATTTGGGTTATTATTGGCGCGGTAATTATAGGTGGAGTTATTATAATTATTGTTGCTAAAAAGAAGAAATCCAATGATAAACATTCTAAAGAAGGTAATTTTGAAATATTTAAATAACTCATAATTCTGTTTTGAGTTACCTCCAAAACCGCACCATAGAATAAGAGCTATGGTGCGGTTTTTCTTTGCTAAAATTGAAAAATCGTATACTTTAATTTGTTCCTTTTTAATGTTCACAAAATGTTTACAAAGACCAAAAACGGTATCAAAATGTATATAAAAAGACCAAAAACGGCATTAAAACGACCATTTTTCGCAGTTTCTCGCAATTTGACAAATCAGTTTTAAAACTGTATAATAAGTATGAGCTTTAAAATGATGAAGGAGACATTCAAATAATACATTAAACCAAGAAGGTTAAGTGTATTGGTATGCTCTTTCGTAAAGCTTACGATAAAGCAAACAAAGACACTTATCTTTCGTGATAGGTGTCTTTCTTTGTTTTATGGTGTTTT
>JAZODR010000040.1:0-2729 GCA_045597125.1 Eubacteriales bacterium
ATGTCCTTCGTGGTTATCTTTTGCAGGGTCATCTTCTTTTCATCAAAATACGGATTAATTCTCTGTTCTATAAAATATTGATAACCTCCGTATGTAGTTATAAGCAGGGTGCTTTTAACCATTGCAAGCCAGTTAGATAAAAACTTTGAAAAAAGAATATCTTCATTAGATTTATCTGACTGTTTTTGTTTAAGCTCTAATTCGAAAGCTTCCATTCTTTCTTTTAAAATAGCTTCAGCCTTGCGAATATTACCCTTTGCCGTCAGTCCGGTAGACTGCCATTTTTTCTTTCGCACTCCGTTTTCATCTTTATAAGAGATTACGGTGTGCAAATAACCGCGTTTTTCTTGTACGTTGCCTTTTAACATACTTCCTTCTTTCTACATACCCTAATTTCGAATACTCTCCTTCATTCGCCTTTGCAGAAATATTTACAAAGACATATAAGATATGTATGCCGTACAGACAAAGGCGGTCTGTACGGTGCTTGTTTATGCTTTTATAACGTACTTAATAATAGAACGCTTAGTAATTAAATAACGGGAAGTGTCCGGTGTATCATTTAACAATTCTAAACGACCGCTTCTTATAAGTTCATAAATCTTTTTTCTTCCCATATGTAGCATATCACAAGCATCTTTTACCGTTACGATATCTTTAAACTCGGTAAACATAACAGTATAATACTTATCAACTAGGTCAAAATCATTCAATAAGCAATCCTCCTTTTATTTAAAGTTCTGTATATGCGGTGTGCTATAATTTGGCACACCGCATATACTATTTGTTGCACTACTTGTGCTTCTTCTCGGCAGTGTAAATTTTGGTTACACTTACACGATGATGACCAAGACTCTCGCTGAGATTACGGTCAACATCCTTTACACCGCTATCAATCAAGCGCTGTTTACGCTCCTGAGCATAGGTGTATCTAAGACCATGCCAGGTTAGCGTTTCCATTCTCGGCTTTTCATTTTCGCCAACAAATTTAGTGCGGTTACGATAGGTAAACTTTTTCCTATTATTGATTACCCAATTTTTTAGTGATTTGATTTCCTTGTCGATACCACGATATTTGTTTTCGGAAATTAAGCAGTCACCGGGTTGCAGATTATTCATTCTCGCATACTTGTATAAGTCGGATAAAAGTTTCTTCTGCTGCGGGGTTTCTACCGGAATGGAGCGCACATAGCCTCCCTTACCTTTAACGCATAACTCGCCACGTGTAACTGCGCGAGTTACATCCTCAACACGCAGCTTTGCGATTTCGTGAATACGAAGTCCAAAGCGCCAACCGATACGAATACCAAATACTACATCAGTTCTACCCATTGCATCAGCAACCGCAATAGCTTTATTGATTTCTGCTACCAACCACGCTCTGTTTACCACGCCGATTTCACGGGGTAAAAGATTTAACGACCTATTTTCGGGTAATTTGTTTTTGCCACCACAAATTTTGTAGAAAAAACGAATACCGCATAGTTCCGTTCTGATGGTTGCAGGTGAAGCACCTTTGGCCTTCAGGCGATCAACATAAGAATAGACATGTTTTGCTGATATGTTCTGAACCTTCTGACAGTGGAACTCTTTTTCACAGAACAAACAAAATCTATCAAAAGCGTTCCAGTATCTGATTCTCGTTCCAAAGCTGCCGACATTAGTTTTAATAGCCGCGGCATTAGCTATTCTGGATTTCCCTAAGAAATCCGACATAGGCATCACTCCTGTTTATATTTACCACGAACCCAGAAATACAATTTACTAATTAGCGGATCGTAAATCTTTTTTCGTTGCCCGTGTAATAAACTGCTCGAATGGAATTTTTTTATCTGAGCCGCTAATCATCAGAATCAAAAACTCGCAAATGTTCAGTTTATGTAATGAGCAGATAAATAAAGGAGCTATATATCAAAATCAAAAGCATTTGCCTTGATTCGATAACAAAATATAATTAAACTTTGGGGGGAGTTTCAAGAAAAGATTAATTTTCAAAAATAGGTTGCATTTATCCTATATTTTGGGTATAATAATACCAGAGGTGATAAAAATGATGGTTAATACCGATAATTTAGTTGCTATGACCGAAGCAAATCAAAATTTTTCAAGGGTTGTCCGCACTGTTGATGAAAGCGGTTTGGCTGTTATTTTAAGAAACAACAAGCCGAGATATGTAGTTGTTGATTTTGATGAATACAACAACATTGCCGCTGCTCTTCAAATGCGCAAAGCCAAAATTGATGGTGCCGCCGATAAACTTATTGACGAAAATATGGAAGCATTACTGGAGTTGGCTAAATGATACTTTTAACTGTAGAAGAAATAATCGAGCTCCACGATAAGCTTATTGATCGTACCGGTGGCAGTCACGGACTTCGTGACCAAAGTCTTTTGGAATCTGCTGTTTACAGTGCTATGTCCGGCTTTGAGGGTAGCGAAGCATATCCAACGGTTGAAGAAAAAGCCGCAAGATTTATGTTTGCTCTCACAAACAATCACGCTTTTGTTGACGGCAATAAGCGCATAGGTGTTTTTACAATGTTAATGACCTTACAGCTTAACAATGTGAAACTTCGCTACACACAACCCGAGCTTATTTCTCTCGGTCTCTCTGTCGCAGACGGCAGTAAGGATTACGATGGAATACTCACTTGGATCATAGAACACAAATTTTAGAAGTCAGTCCTGAGGTTAAAACCTTGGGGCTGATTTTTTCTCTATAAATATAG
>JAZODR010000041.1:0-5820 GCA_045597125.1 Eubacteriales bacterium
CGCTTGATGAGTTGAACGATGCAAAAATCGGAGTTGTAACGGGTACGGTTTTCAGTGTGCTTGCTGATGAGTTGATCCCCAAAGCAGAAAAAATAGAATTTAACTCCGCATCAGATGCATTGATGGCTCTTGATAACGGTAAGATCGATGCTTTTCCTACCGATGAATCGCTTTATTATGCGATGCGCTGGGAAGGAAAAAATTATTCCATCGTTGAAGAACCGATGGCTACGAGTACATATGGAATGATCTTCGGAAAGGGTGCCAACCAGGATCTTCGAGCTGAATTAAATGCTTTCCTTTCAGATAACAAAGAGACGGTTGCAGTGCTTGAGGCAAAATGGTTTTCCGAAAAAGAGCCGACAGAGTTTATGTCGTATGATGATCTGACCGGCCAAAACGGAACCCTGCGCATCGGAGTATGTAGCTCGGTAAAGCCGTTTGTCTATATGAAAGACGGTAGACTTACGGGATATGATATTGAAATTCTTATATCGTTTGCGCGAGAATACGGATACAAGCTTGATTTTGAAGATACCTTATTTGCCAGTGTTCTTACAGGTGTGTCGATGGGAACATACGATATCGGAGCTTCAGGTTTTTGCATCACGGAGGAACGGGCGGAAAACGTTGATTTCTCAGATGTATATCACACAGAAAATTTAGTCGCTCTCATCAAAGGAACGGATGTCGGTCTTGAGCAGTTCACGAATGCCAATCTCGGAGTTGTGACCGGTTCTCTTTACGGTGGCTATTCGCGTGAACAATTTCCCAATGCAACGATCAAAGAATTTAACAACTTTGCCGATGTTTTGATGGCTCTCAAGCAAGGCAAGGTAGACGGTGCTATGTTTGACCGTCCGAATTTTAACTCGTTTAAGCGTGATGATAGCGGGTTGTCTTGTATAACCGTTCCTGCGTATTCCGTTGAAATCGGCTTTGGCTTCCAAAAGAGCGACGAGGGATATGAGTTACAGGGGCAGATGAATGAGTTTCTTGCTGAGCTTCGAGCAGCAGGTGAGATAGACCGTTTGATCGATAAATGGTACGGTGAGACAGAACCGCAGGAAAAGATTCCGTTAAACGAACTGAACGGCAATGGAAAAAAACTGAAAGTATCAATTGACTCAACAAGAAAACCATTTGTTTATATGTACGAGGGTGAGCCGGTTGGCTTTGAGGTTGAAGTTTTGTATCTCTTTTGCCAAAAGTACGGATACACGATTGAGTTGTCCGATATATCCTTTGCCTCAAGTCTTGCCGGACTTGCAGTAGGTAAATACGATCTTGTTTGCGGTGGACTCTATATGACTCCCGAACGCAAAGAAAGCGTAAATTTCAGCGATCCTTATATGGAAGCGGAAGTCGTAATGGCAGTTTACGAGCGAAGCGGATTTGAAAACTTTTTTGCTTCGCTGAGTGAAAGCTTTCAGAAAACCTTCATTCGTGAAAGCCGTTGGAAATTGATTCTTGAAGGTATTGTGATAACTGTGATCATCAGCTTTTTTGCAATTCTCGGCGGCACTGTGCTTGGATTTCTTCTTTACCTTTCGGCAAGATCAAAATATAAGGTGGTTTCAAGGATTACCAAAGTGATTGCCAAGGTGTATTCAAGACTGATTGCGGGTACGCCGGCTTTGGTTATTCTTATGCTGCTCTTCTACGTGGTGTTCGGTCAGATAGATGTTGATGGAATAATCGTAGCAACCGTAGGCTTTGTATTGATTTTCGGAGCCTTTGTTTACGGTCAGCTTGAACTCACCGTGGAAGGTGTAGATAAAGGACAGACCGAGGCTGCGTATGCACTCGGTTATAGCCGTAATAGGACGTTCTTCCGTATCGTTCTTCCGCAGGCTATGAAGATGTTTATTCCGGTATATTCTTCCGAGATTATCGGTCTTATTAAGGCTACGTCAGTCGTTGGCTACATTGCGGTGAACGACCTTACCAAGATGGGCGATATCATCCGAAGCAATACTTACGAGGCATTCTTCCCGCTGATTGCGGTTGCAGTTATTTATTTCCTAATCACTTGGGGTGCATCGGCTTTGTTGAACATTGTTCGTATCAAGCTGGAGCCTAAAAGAAGAAAGAACAAGAACGTTTTGAAAGGAGTCGTAAGATGATTCGTATCGAGCATTTAAGAAAAGAATATCCCAACGCCACTCCTTTAGCGGACGTGAACGTAACCATTAACAAAGGAGACGTTATTTCCATCATCGGACCTTCCGGTACGGGAAAGTCCACGCTCATCCGTTGCATCAATATGCTTGAAACTCCTACTTCGGGTGATATATGGGTGGACGGTGTGCGCATTACGGATAAGAAATGCGACATCAACAAGGTTAGACAGAAGATGGGGATGGTGTTCCAGTCCTTCAACCTTTTCAATCATATGAACGTAATTGAAAATATTATGGCGGCTCCGATGGATCTGTTAAAAAGAACCAAGCAGCAGGCATATGATGAGGGAATGAAGCTTCTCCGTATGGTAGGTCTTGCGGATAAGGCGTTCAATTATCCGGATGAGCTTTCCGGTGGACAAAAACAGCGTGTGGCTATTGCGAGAACGCTGGCAATGGAGCCGGAGGTGATATTGTTTGACGAGCCTACCTCTGCGTTGGATCCGACTATGGTAGGAGAAGTGCAGGCGGTAATTCGTGAGCTTGCCCGTCAGGGACTTACGATGATGATCGTTACACACGAAATGCGCTTTGCAAGAGAGGTTGCCAATCGTGTATTTTATATGGATGAGGGCGGGATTTACGAGGACGGTTCGCCTGACGATATATTCGAGCATCCCAAGCGTGAAAGAACCGTTCGCTTTATCAAGCACATCAAGGTATTTGAACACTTCATTGACTCCAAAGACTTTGACTTTATCGGCTTGAACAGCAAAATTGAGGAATTCGGCAGACGAAATCAGATCTCGCAGAAAGCCATTTACCGTGTTCAAACGATTTTTGAAGAGCTTTGTGTGCAGATCATTCTTCCCGAGCTTTCCGATGACTTTAATTTGCATATTGCCGTTGAATACTCGCAGGATGAGGAATCCGTTACTATGCAAATCAAATATAGCGGCAATCCCCTTAACCCGATGGATTCCGATAATTTGCTTTCTTTGAAGATTGCTGAAAATGCTGCACAGAGCATTGAATACCAAGCAATAAACACCGATGGCTTTACAAATCTCGTGATAGCGAAGATAAAATACTGATAATGGAAAATTTGCCGAGTTTGTTGAAAGGCAGCGGCTTGATACCTAATCGGAAATTTCTCAGAAAACTATACCTTTTCCTTTTTCAATCGTATAAATAGGTGAAAAGGCAGTAATGAAAACAAGGAGAAAGTGCTATGAAGAACCTTACCTCAGAAATGATTGAAAAAGCCAAAACTGCAAAATCTACTGATGAGCTCCTTGAGCTTGCAAAGGCAAACGGTGTTGAAATAACCGAGGACGATGCAAAGAGCTACTTTGCACAGCTCAGTCCCAAGTACGGTGAAATTGACGATGATGAACTCGACAATGTGGCAGGCGGTGCTTGCTATGCAGGTGATGGAAGAATGGTTGTTACTGTGGGATATGTCTGCGCTAATATTTACGGATGTCACCATTGCAAAAAATCATCTATTAGAATTGATGATTTAGGCTGTGTGTATTGTAATAAATGTAATCGCCAATTGACCTGCAAGGACTGTAACTACATGAGTTACGAGGGTGGAATGTGGCTCTGTAATCATGAGGCAAACAGGGGTTAGGAAACATACCCAAAAATTTGAGTTATTTTGTTTTATGTGGGAGGAAAATACCATGGGGATGTAAATAATCGCATTGGTGCGCTTATGGTGGAATCTTAAAATATAATACCCCAAAACGAGGAAAAGAAAATGAAAAAAATAATTGTATTGGCACTTGCCGTTTGTATGATCTGCTGTTGCTTTGTATCCTGCAATAGCGCAGAGGAAACCGAGCAAAAATTCTCAATCTATTTTGGATTGAACGACAAAGATACGGGCACGCAGGTGCTTACCGTTGAGGAAGCGCAAGCGGCTGCTCGTAAAATCATTACGGATAGCGGCTTCGGATATACCGAATATGTTACTCACGGTGGGTACGTGGAAAACGGCGTTGTGATTGAGAACGATACGCTCGTGTATATGATGATCTTTATTGAGCGAGCAGATGTAGAGGCGGTTGCAAAAGAAATCAAGGATGAACTCAATCTTGCATCTATTCACATCGAAGAAAGCTCCGCATCATTCAAGTTCTTTGAGTGATCGTGTCATTTGGGAGAAAGGATATGAGCATTATCAGTAGAAAACAAAAAAGAGTAAATGTCGTTTCAAAAGCACTTCGATTGATCTCGGTTGCCTTAATCGTTGTTCTTTCCATATTGTGTGTTTCCTCCTGCGGCTCGGATAAGCGAAGCGAGGATATCTACATATTGTTCACTAACGACGTGCATTGCGCGGCAGATACGAATATCGGGTACGCAGGGCTATCGGCATACAAGCAATCAATCGAAGCAAAAAGCAAATACGTCACCCTTGTTGACGTGGGCGACGCCGTTCAAGGAGATTACGTTGGAACGGTTTCAAAGGGCGCGTTTTCTATTGAGCTGATGAACGCGGTAGGATATGATCTCGCGGTTCTCGGCAACCACGAATTTGACTACGGTATGGAGCAGCTTTCCTCTTTGATAAGCGCCTCAAACGCAAGCTATCTCGGATGTAATATTACCTATTCGGGATCGGGCAACGGCATTGTATCTCAGTTGAAGCCCTACGAAATCATATCCTACGGAAAGGTTGACGTAGCGTTTATAGGTGTTTCCACTCCCGAAAGTATCACGGATTCCACTCCCTCCAACTTTATGGAAAACGGCGAGTTCGTTTACGACTTTGCTACCGGAGAGGACGGACAGACCTTGTATGATACGGTTCAGAGAAACATTGACGAATGCAAAGACAAAGGTGCTGAGTACATCGTGATTCTCTCTCACCTTGGAGATAACAGTGAGTCCTCGCCCTATACCTCACTTGAGCTGATACAAAATACGACCGGAGCAGACGTTCTGCTGGACGGTCACGCGCACAGCGAGATCCCCTGTATGATCCTTGACGATAAGGACGGAAACGAGGTGCTTCTTTCCTCTACCGGAACCGAGCTTGAGAATATTGGTCAGCTTGTCATTACCGAGGAAGGCACGATTACCGTTGGCTTGATTTCGGATTACAGCAAAAAGGATGCAGATATTCAAAGCAAGATCGACGCGGAATACGCGGTTTACGAGCAAATGCTGAAGCAAAAGGTTGCAGACACCGCATTTGCACTCTCTCGGTACGATTCTGACGGAACCCGTATCGTGCGAAACAGAGAGACTGCCCTTGGCAATCTGTGCGCGGATGCGTATCGGTACGTTTCGGGTGCTGATATTGCCTTTGTCAACGGCGGCGGAATCCGTGCGGATATTGAGGCAGGAGAGATTGCTTACGAGGATGTCATAGCCGTTCACCCTTACGCGAATACGATCTGTATGGTAAAGGCAACCGGACAGGAGATACTTGATGCCTTGGAGTTTGCTTGCAGAAGCACGCTGGCAGTGGTTGACGATGGCGAGAACGGCGGTTTCTTGCAGGTTTCGGGTATTAAATTTACAATCGATACCTCCGTTGCCTCGTCGGTGACGATGGATGAAAACGAGATGTTCGTTTCAGTCGGAGAAACCAGACGTGTCAAGGATGTTTTCGTGTTGTCGGATAGCGGCGAGTACCTTCCGATTGACGTTAACGCGGAGTACACCGTTGCTTCTCACAATT
>JAZODR010000042.1:0-2666 GCA_045597125.1 Eubacteriales bacterium
TGGTGGCACTATGGGAGTTGGAAAAACAACTGTGTGCCAACAGCTCAAACAGGATTTGCCGAATAGCGTATTTCTTGACGGAGATTGGTGCTGGGATGCAAGTCCGTTCCAAGTAACCGATGAAACAAAAGCAATGGTGACAAATAATATTTGTTATGTACTCAATAATTTTCTGAAGTGTTCTGCATACGAGAATATTATTTTTTGTTGGGTGATGCACGAGCAGAGTATTATCAATTCCATACTTGAGAAACTGGATACACAGAACTGTGAGGTGAAATGCGTCTCGCTTGTTGCGGATGAAAAGACTCTGTGCGAAAGATTGGCAATGGATGTAGAAAGAGGTATCCGTTCTGAAGATATAATTGAGCGAAGCATAGCAAGAATACCGATGTATCAAACATTGGATACCATTAAAATTGATACCAACGCCAAAAACGTGGCTGTGATTGCCAATGAGATAAAGCTGTTGTAATACCGTCAAATTCCAATAGGTCGAACAGAATAAAACAACCCCGACAGACTTAAATATCTGTCGGGGTTTTAACATCCTTATGAGAAGTACCCTTTTGGATGTTTTTTTACTTTGTTAGTGTGATTGGTTACTATTCGGTAAATAGAAAAAGTCCGATCTTGCTGTTTTCGGGGTCTTCGGGGATGAGGAGTGTATTCCTTTCCACCAGATCGTGTACCGTCATCATACGGGTGTTGAGAATAAACATAGACGAGCAATGGTCAACAAGATGAGAAAGCGCGGGGTTGATGCTCTTTTTGACAACCGCTTTTGTTTCGGCAAAGACTTGCGTGAACATTGCTTTTAATTCCTCTGCCAAGGGGTGAGTGAAAAGGATCTCGTCTATTCCGTTCAACTGTTCTTTGGTTGCCACAATAATATCTGCCACCACTTCCCCGTTTTCACCTTCGTGGGCGTGAATGCCGTTTATGCAGGAATCCCATATTTTCTTTTCAGCCGAGGTAAAATCCGCGACTCTGCGTTTGTTTGTAACGGCGTCCGCCAGAAAGACGGTGTGCAGAGAATCAAACAGTTCTCCCACAACGTGCCACAGACCGTAATCGCCTACCTTGTACGCCCAAAGCGCAACTTCGCCGTTGCCGGATCCGTTGTGTCCCACTATAAGATTTTCGGGCAGTACAGCCATTTCCATACCCATAAAGCCCCAGGTTTCGCCGTTTTCACGCTTTTCGGGGTACTGATCGGTATAATCGGGAACAGTTGCCACGATGCAGTCTACCGTATGAATAGCCAGCCACCATTTAAGATTATTATCGCTTACGGTAGGTCCTGCCACGCCCAAAGCGCGGATCTTATCAAGACTGTCCGCCAAGATCTTCTCAAGCAATGCACTGCGTTTTTTGGATTCGCTGCGCTGTGCGTTGTAAATATCCGTCTGGCACTCCTTGCTTGCAATGAAGAAGTTTGTAATATACTTATCCCCTATCTTTTTAAGGAGGGTGGCGTCTTTAAGGATCTCCACCTCTTCCTCAAGATAAGGCATTGCCGTGCCCAATTCAACAGCCAGATCCTCTAAAGACGAAGGATTATTGTCTGCTTCAAGCAGAATGTTTTTGGGCAGTTTTCTCTGTACCACACCCCAAGGACGGTTCATTTCCAGTCTGCCGCTTGCTATAAAATGCACGTCATCGGGTTTATAGCTTCTTATTCCGTATTCTCTTGCCATATTCATACCTTCTTTCAGTATTTTTCGCGCACGGGAAAGGTTTGATTTTACCGTGCCAACGGGAAGTCCCACAGATGCGGCGATATCCTTAAGCTTTTTATTTTCTATATAATAAGAAACAAGTAAGTTTCTGTATTCCGAGGATATATACGCAAGCTCCCTGCGCAAAAGAAGTAACGCTTCGCTTTGTATAAGCTCTTCTTCGGGGCTCTCGCTTTCGCTTTCAAGCTCGTATTCGCTTATATCCTCGTACTGCTCCCAGCTTGCTTTTGCGTGCTTTTTTGCCGCCCAAAGACAGTATCTGTTTCGGGCTATCTGCCATACCCACCCACGGAAATTAACCGGTATGTTTCCGCGGTTAAGGGACGACAAGACGTTTACGAGTATATCCGATGTAAGATTTTCCGCCTCTATACTGTTGCCTGTCTTTTTAAGGCAAAAATAGTATATCCGCGACATATACTCGTTTGTTAAAGCATCGATATATCTTTGCTCCATCTGCCTGACCTCCTTTCATTCAAGTAGTGTATAAAAAACAAAAACGGTTGCAAATATTATAAAATATTTTCAAGTAAACTTCAAGCCAAAACTGCCGTAGACGAAGAAAACGGATTTCTTTTAGATGCAGAATGAATTTTCGCGAGCGTACTGTAGTTACCTACTGCTAGCGACGCGAAAATTTATAAAAAACGCAAAATAAAACAATTCCGTAGGCGATTTTTCGTCTACGGAATTTTTACCTTATTTTGTAATTAGCACGGCAGGAGCAAGGGGCACCCCAAAAAATGCAGTCGCATTTTTTGGGGACCCCGAGCAAGCCCCTGCCCTACTTGCGGGGTCCCCGAAAAAGCGTTTTTTCGTGAAACATACATCAAATAAAAACTGCCGTAGGAGAAGGTAAACGGTTTCATTTGGATGCAGAAGAAATCTTTTGTGAGCGGTAGCTGTAGTAAACTACAGCGAGCG
>JAZODR010000043.1:0-1852 GCA_045597125.1 Eubacteriales bacterium
ACCTCCATAGTTTTCCACAACAGACAAATCCTTTGTCTTGTAAATGAAAGTGAAGGTCACATTTTCGGTCGCTGTCCAGCATTGACAGAATCCGTTAGTTGCATAAGTACCATCATCTTTTTGGTACCAATACTCACCGCAACCATCTTCCCAGTGACAGGTGTCTTGTGTACACGTACAGCGTGTCAAAAGATTAAACTCTCTGCCGTGGTTAATGCCGTTTTCTGTTGCAGACCATCCGTTGTCCCATGCAAACATATCATTTGCAGTTGCATCCTGAACACGAGGAACTTCGAATGTAGTACCATTGTAGGTTGCCATAACCGTTGCCAGATGGGCATCATTTTCAATAAGCCCAACGGCTTGCCCACTGCTATCCAGTAGTTTCATGTTGTCCATGATGTACCAGTGATAGTCGGCGCGGTTTTCTTCCTGTCTGCCCGGCACGGTTGCTTTGAATTCCCAAAGGAAGCCACCACCGTCGGCATCCGATGTGAAATATCCGTTCTTTACGATTTCACCGTATGCCTCGCTGTGAGTGAAATTCACCCAGGAATATCCGTATGCGCCATCAATGGTGGCATCATTCTCGTAGCCAAAGGTACCCGCCGTATTTTCGGGATTCGGCGTTGAAGAATAGTTGATGTAATAGTACCAGCCCTCGTTCCCAAGTTCGATCTCACCGCACCACTCACAAGTAGCAGTTTTGGGCATTTTATATGTCCATCCTGTCTCTGTCCAGATAAGATGCGGGTCATCAGCGGTAACCTGCCAGCTGTGCCAATTTCCATCAGGGCTTGATGCACCAAATGAAAGTCCTGCAGCAATATCCGCTTCGGTAAATCGGTGTGTTTTACTCCATTCACCGTCTATTACACGGTCTGTTAAAATACTGCCGGGAATTTGTGAATCCTTGTTACCAATAATTTCAATTCCCCAATAGATTTTGTTGGGGTCAGTACCGTTACTTCCCGGTATTCCGCCTTGGTTACCCCACTTGTTCACATATGTAGGATTGGATTGAGGCGGTGTTTTTTCTATCATAACTGTAATTTTACCATCAAAATCAATGGGGTCTTCCTGCTCAGGGAAATGGATTCCCAAAGTAGCACTGATGGTAATATCGGTACGGCTGTTCACATGCTCATTAAACACGAGGGTTATGAGTCCTGTATCGGTTACCACCCAACTACCTACATTTGTACCGTCAGTTAGGATAAAGGTTCCTTCACCGCCATCAACCATCAAACCGTTAGGAACTTGATACTGATAAGTTCCGGGAGAAAATCCTTCCGGACTGTTAAATGAGATTGTCAGCTTATATCCGGTATTCGCCTGAGCAATATAGTTGCCATCAGCATCTTTAGGGAGCTCTTGGTTATTTTTGTCGAGCAATGTGAAGAAATAACTTCCTCCGTTAGCTTCCAAATAAGGAAGTAATTCTTTGATTGCTCGTGAAGATCTCAAGGAGAAAGGTTGTCTTTGCGGTGTCGTAGTGACGCCTTCAAAAATAAATACGGCAGGCCCGTTTGAAATGTCCAGTAGATTTTCTTTTGACACCGCGTTGCTTACAAGTCCCCATCCGGCAATCGATGTATCATTCAAAGAGAGAAAACTGCTTTTGACAGAGTTTTCTATGTCACCACGAATGACAACCATTGTGGCACTATGTACTTCAGAGACAATTCCCACCGTGTTATCTTTAAAGAATACTAAATCGCCACTAACAGGTGTATATCGACCAAAGGATGCGTATTTACCCAATCGTCTCCACTGTTCTGCCATAGATGTGGCGCCGGTATTTATCGGGAACTCATCAGGAGGAGCACCGGAATAATGTAAACAGAACGAT
>JAZODR010000044.1:0-1902 GCA_045597125.1 Eubacteriales bacterium
TTACGGAAATTGACCTAAAAATCGAATATTTTTCACACTTCGGGGTGTGGCGCAGCTGGTAGCGCGCGACGTTTGGGACGTCGATGCCGCAGGTTCGAATCCTGTCACTCCGACCAAAATTTGTTCTTTATGCACTAAAAATCAGTCCTTTTCGCAAGATTAGGACTGTTTTTTTGTTTATTATCTCCAACATAATCTCTTGTCGAAAGACCACAGTTTTTTTAGCAAACGCTTTCTTTCGGCACAAGACACCGGTTTTGAACATTTTATGGGTACTTTTGGAGTGCTTTTTTGAAAATCCCTTTTCTTTGATTTCTGCGACGCAAATTTTGAGGGCTGACAGATTAAATTCTGCCAGCCCTTTGTGTATAATTCTCCCCGACAAATTGGAATTTATCTCTCGGTATCTATCAATACAGCTCTGCACGGTGAGCCTTCTGCGCCCGCCAAGTTCAGCGGAGCAGCATTCAAAAAATAAACGCCCTCCGAAACCGCCGCTAAACGAATCCCCTCAAGCAAAACAACATTAGTAGACAATAGTGCAAGATGTACCGCCATTGGTGCGTTTTGCGGTCCGACTGTCTGAGACTCATTTCCCAGAAGTAAAATATTTGAAGATGCAAATACTTTTGCCGCCTCTAATGATACTTCTACATCTCCTTTTATCAGAATTCTCTTTGCCGCTTCTGGATTATGCTTTTTCGCTTTTTCGATAATTTCCGTGGCGTCATTATCGGTAACAACCCCACTATGCTCCGCTACGTAAGCCATTCCGATAAATGTCTCCAAAGACATCTCATCCACGGTTTTTCCGTCTTTAATAAAATGACACGGTGCATCTATATGCGTGCCGTTGTGCGCACACATACTAAATGCCGTCAAATTATATACTTCGCCCTTTTCCATCGATTTGAGTTCCTTTTTCTCCGGCATCGGATCGCCGGGATACACTTGGCAGCCGAAAACTTCTTGGGAAATATCGTAGATTTTCATTACCTATTCTCCGTCAAATTCTTATTTATCGATGAGTTTATTATACCATATTTCTTTGAACTTTTCAACCGATTTGGCTATTCTTTGCTTCCTCCGACTTAAATTTTGAGGGGCGACCGTTTGCGGTCACCCCTCTGTGCGTTATGCGTTCTTTCTTTGTTTTTTCATCTCCGCGATTTCCGCTTTCATCGCCTTTATCAGCTCTGCGAGCTTTTCCTCGCATTCCTCTCGTGTCTTGGCGTAGACATTCTTGGATATGCGTTTGCCGTTGACTCTCGGCGTGAACCGTCCTTCGTAGAGGTGGTCGTTTATCATCGTCACACATCCCGTGCCACTCTTTCTTATCTTCGGCCTGTACGGCTCAAAAAACGTTTCTGTGGCGACATCACGGCTTGGCTCGGCACTTACCTTGGGAGGTGGCGGTTCGGGCATTTCTGCGTTTGTACCGCCGATCTCTCGGTCGATGCGAACGGCTGCCTGCTGTTGCATGGTGTCTGTGATGTGACTGTAGATGTTCAAGGTCGTTTCCGAGCTTATGTGTCCTATCATAGCGGAGAGCGTTTTAATATCCATGCCGTTCTCCAATGCCATCGTAGCGAAGGTATGCCGTAGGTCGTGGAAGCGTACCTTCTTGCAGTGAGAGCGTTCAAGGATCACTTGGAATCGGTGATATACCGCCGTAGGATTTCTCGGCTCTCCCTCTTTCACGGGCGATGGGAACATCCACTCGCCTTTGGTCTGTTTTTTCAGCTCTGCGAGAAGCTCTACCATATCGGGCGGTAGGAGGATGGCACGTACCGAGGACTTTGTCTTGGGTACGGATATTTCCTTTGATGAGCCTGTCTTTACGACCTGCCGTGTGATGCGAAGCTCGCCTGTTTGCAGATTAAGGTCACGCCATTTCAGCCC
>JAZODR010000045.1:0-40379 GCA_045597125.1 Eubacteriales bacterium
GAATTGTTTGAAAAATATTTTAATCTTTTAATCGAGTATAACCAAAAATTTAATATTACGGCAATTACGGATAAGAAAGAAGTTTACGTTAAACACTTTATTGACAGTATTTTGGTTGTGGATAAGTTCATAACTAAAGAAAATTTAAGTATGATTGACGTGGGTTCAGGCGGTGGATTTCCCGCGATTCCCGTTAAAATTATGAGAGATGATTTATCTTTAACTTTACTTGAGGCAACGGGAAAAAAATGTGAGTTTCTTAAAACTGTTGTCAAAGAGTTGGGTTTAAAAAATGTAACGGTTATTAACGATAGAGCCGAAACTTTAGCTAAAAACGAAAATTACCGCGAAAAGTTTGATATTTGTTCAGCACGTGCAGTTGCAAGGTTAAATACGTTATGTGAATATTGTATGCCGTTCGTAAAGGTTGATGGAAATTTTATAGCGTATAAAGGTGATGCTGAAGAAGAAGTAACTGAAGCCCTAAACGCAGTAAAAATTTTAGGCGGAAAAGTTGAAAAATCATATTTATACGAATTAGACGGGGCAAAAAGAACTTTAGTTAAAATTAAAAAAACTAAAAATACCGATAAAAAATATCCGCGTGGAAACGGAAAGGAGAGAAAAAATCCACTGTGAAAGAGTTATTTATAAATAAAGCGCGCACGATTGCTGTTACCGGACATAGAGATATTTATAAAGATTTCGATAGAGAAAAATTAAAAAACTTATTTTTGGAAATAGTTGAAAAAGGGTTTGACACTTTTTTAGTAGGTATGGCAGTTGGGTTTGATACCGTTTGTTTTCAAATTTTAGAAGAAATAAGAAAAGATAAAGATATAAAAATTATAGCTTGTATACCTTGTTTAACTCAACCTAATAGATTTAGTTTAGAGCAAAAGAAAGAATATTACAGGATGTTATCGGTTGCCGACGATAAAAAAATATTATCGGAAGAGTATACGCCTAGATGTATGCAAAAACGAAACGAATATATGGTAAACAACGCTTTTGCATTAGTAGCCTATTTAAAAAGAGATTACGGTGGAACGGCAAACACGGTAAGATACGCAAGAAAAAAACAAGTTCCGATAATATTATTTAAGTAAAACCACAAAAAAACGCTTTGGTTAATTTTCCAAAGCGTTTTATATTTTTACGTAATATTATAGGAATTTTTTATAACCTTCACCGTATTTAACACATCGTGAAATTCTTGATAGCGTTGCTGACGAAATATCTGTTTTAGAAATGATTTTTTCGTAAGTTTCGCCGTCTATTAAAAGTTTTGCAGCCTTTACGCGTTGCGCCATTGAATCAAGTTCTTTAATAGTGCAAAGGTCTTTGAAAAAAATTTCACAATCTTGTTCAGTTTTTAGGTTTAAGATTGCGCTGAATAATTCCCCGTAAGAATTTTTAATATCTTCACTCATATTTATTCACCGTCCTTTTCAGAAACGTTAGACAAAAAGTGGATAAGTTTTTCAGACTTTGGATTTTCCATAACTTCTTTAGGTGTGCCTTGTTCTTCAACAACACCGTCTGCCATAAAGATAATTTTATCAGAAACGTTTTTAGCAAAACCCATTTCGTGCGTTACTATAATCATAGTTCTATTATCTTCTTTTAACGAGCGGATAACCTTTAATACTTCGCCGGTGAGTTCTGGGTCAAGGGCAGAAGTCGGCTCGTCAAAACACAAAATTTTGGGTTTTAATGCAAGAGCGCGTGCGATAGCAACGCGTTGACATTGCCCACCTGAAAGTTCACAAGGATAAGCGTTAATTTTTTCTAATAAATCGATTTTTTTAAGCAAAGAAACAGCTTCTTCGTTTATTGATTTTTTGCCGTTTTCCTTAAACTCTAAAACCTTTTTCTTTATTTCAGCACGAGTTAAACTTGCATCAGTTTTTGCTTGTTCTTTAAGTTGTTTTTTATAATTTTTAATATCGTCTTTTAATAAAAGCAACGGGGCAATAGTGATGTTTTGTAAAACGTTGTATTGCGGGAGAGGGTTAAAAGATTGAAAAACAAGCCCAAAATTTAGGCGTTTATCACGCAATGAGCTATCTGTATCTTTAACAGCAGAAGTGCTATCAAAAAGAACTTCGCCATCTAGCGTCATTTTACCTTCATCTAAAGTTTCCAAAAAGTTGATGCAACGAAGAAGGGTAGTTTTACCGCTACCAGAAGAGCCGATAATAGAAACCACTTCACCTTGATTAAGTTCAATGTCAATACTTTTAAGAACTTCAACGTTATCAAAAGATTTATTAAAATTTTCAATAGTTAAAAAAGCTGAATTAGCTTGTTTGTTATTTAATTCACTCATTATTTTACACTTTAATATATTCTAATTTTTTCTCTATTTTTCTCAAAACAAAGGCAACAATTGCGTTGAAAACGAAATAGAAAGCACCTGCTGCAAGCAGTGGCCATAAACCACCGCCTTGAGCCTTTCTTAAATCGAATGCAATATCGGTTAACTCTACGATAGCTATAGTCCTTGCTAAAGAAGTATCTTTAACGAGTGTTATAATTTCATTACCCATAGGTGGAACGATATGTTTGATAACTTGTAAAAGTACTATTTTAGAAAAAATTTGATTTTTCTTTAAGCCTAAAACTTTACCAGCTTCGTATTGACCTTTTGGGATAGATTCAATTCCACCACGATAGATTTCTGAAAAATAACAAGAATAATTTATAACGAAAGCAATAGTTGCTGCAACTATTCTTCCATTTAATGAAAGACCTAAAAAAGATACGTTTTTAAAGCCTATTTCAGGTCCAAATACAAGCCCTGGACCATAAAACACAACTATTAATTGTAGCATTAACGGAGTCCCACGAATAATTGAAATAAATACTCTTGTTATGTTGCTTATAATTTTTATTTTAGATTTTGAAAAAAAAGATATTATCAACCCTAAAGGTAAGGCGAAAACTAACGTTAACACGAATAATAATAGTGTTGCGCCAAAGCCTTCTAAAAGTTTTAAAAATATATTTAATAAGTCCATTTAATTAACCGAAAATTTTATTTGTAATAATAGTTTGAATTGTGGTTTCACCAGCAGATTCACTTTCTGCAACGAAATTAGCGTCTTTCATAGATGCATAATCAACGTACTTTGTTGCATCTGCTTTTCTAATAACGATTGATTGACGGTTTGACATATAGAAATCAGTAAAATCAATATTTTCTGCTCTTTGTTCTGTATAGGTAAAGCCATTCCAAATAACGTCAATATTTTTGTTATTAAGTTCGTCTTCTTTAGTGTTCCAGTTGATTTTTACATTAACAAGTTGTAAATCAAGAACTTCACAAACAGCTTCTGCTAGTTCAATATCGTAACCGGCTAAAGCTCCGTTATCTTCGTAAGCAATAGGCTCGAAAATAGTATATCCGAGATAGAGTTTGCCTTCTGATTTGATTTCGGCAAAATCAGAGTTAGCATCTAATTCAGAAAGTAAAGTTTCATAATCTTTAGCAGGTGCGTTAAAGTTACAAATAACGTCGGTTAAGCCGTATTTTGCAGCTATTGTAGCAATATTGCCAGCTTGTTGTAAGTGGTAGAGAACGGCAGTAATGATTTCATCAGTATTTCCACCTTTTCTGCAACCGATTGCGTAATATTCGTTAGAGAAAGTAAAATCAGCACCATCTAAAATTTGAAGTTCACTAAAAGTGGGTTTGTTAACGTAATATCCAGCCATAACGCTGTCAATAACAGCGATATCACTAGTGCCTGCTTTTACTTCAGTAAGCGCAGCAAGTTGGTCTTCCGTACCAACGTATTTAAGTTTGGGCGAACAAGCGGTAAGACCAAAGCAAGCCGAGAACGCTAAAAGAAGCGTAAGCATAAGTGTAACAATTTTTTTCATAATAGTATCTCCTATTAAAATTTTATTTACTTTATCATAATAAAGTGTTAAAGCATAAGTATTATACTTTATTACGCTAAAGAAGTAAAGCGTTTTAACGTACTTTTTTAAAATTTATAAAAAATATTTTTATGAAAAACGGCTACTTGTCTAATTAAATAAATAATCGCTTTAATTCTTTATCTAACGCGTGCGCGCGCGTACATTATTATATAATAAATAAAAACGCCAAGGCGGTTTCGCCTTGGCGTTTTATATTGCTTAAACTAAATTAGTCTTTTTTAGCAAGATTTTTATAAGTTTCAAGTCTTACTTTGCTATCTTTTTCGGTCTTTTCGAAAAGTTTTTCAGCGAGTTCAGGGCGCGCTTTCATAAGTGAAGCGTATCTTGTTTCGCCAAGCAAGAAAGACTTATAATCTGCAACTGGTTCTTTACTGTCGAGTGAGAACGGATTCTTTCCTTCGTCAATAAGTTCGGGGTTGTAACGGTAGAGTTGCCAGTAACCGCAATCAACTGCTTTTTTCTCTTCGTCTTGAGATTTGGTCATATTTATACCGTGGTTGATACAAGGTGCGTAGCAGATGATGAGAGAAGGTCCGTCGTATTTTTCTGCTTCAACAAGGGCGTTCATAAGTTGTTGCTTATTTGAACCCATTGAGCATTGTGCAACGTAAACGTAACCGTAGCTCATTGCCATCATACCAAGGTCTTTCTTTTTAACTCTCTTACCTGCAGCGGCAAATTTAGCAACTGAGCCGGTAGGAGTTGATTTACTTGCTTGTCCACCAGTTTTTGAGTTATCTTCGGTATCGAGAACGAGAACGTTAACGTTTTCACCGCTAGCAAGAACGTGGTCTAATCCGCCGTAACCGATATCGTAAGCCCAACCGTCACCACCGAAAATCCAGATGGATTTCTTGGACAGGTAATCCTTCTCAGCAAGAATTTTGGTCTTCAGCTCATTCTCGCAGGGACAAGCCTCCAGCATAGCAACCAATTCTTTGGTAGCGATTTCGTTTTCAGCACCATTGTCAACGGTATCCAGATATTTCTGAACGATGGCTTTTTTATCAGCATCTTCAACGGTTTCAATGAACTTCTGAACGTAACCGATCAGCTTCTCACGGATGGTTTTTTGACCCAGGTGGATACCCAGACCGTGTTCTGCATTGTCTTCAAACAGGGAGTTTGCCCAAGCAGGACCGCGACCGGTAGCGTTATTTACGGTATAAGGAGTTGCAGGAGCGGAGCCACCCCAGATGGAGGAGCATCCGGTTGCATTGGAGATGTACATTCTCTCGCCGAAGAGCTGAGTAATCAGTCTTGCGTAAGAGGTCTCTGCACAGCCTGCGCAGGAGCCGGAGAACTCAAGCAGGGGCTGCTTGAACTGGCTTCCCTTAACAGTCTTAGCATTGAAGAGCTCAGCCTTTTCGGTAACGTTTTCTACGCACCAGTCAAAGGGCTTCTGCTGCTCCAGCTGAGTAGCTTGTGCTACCATTTCGATTGCTTTCTTCTCGGGAGCGCCGTCCTTCTCTGCCTTTGCGGTAACGGGACAAGCCTTTACGCAAAGGGTACAACCCATACAGTCAAGAGGAGAAATTGCCATGGTGAATTTGTAATCGGTCTTGATTACGGGCTTTGCACAGAATTTGGTTTCTGCGGGAGCGGCAGCTGCTTCCTCTGCGGTCAGAGCGAAGGGACGAATGGCTGCATGAGGACATACGAAGGAACAGTTGTTACACTGGATACAATTTTCAGCGTGCCATACGGGAACGGAAACGGCAACGCCGCGCTTCTCGTAAGCGGCAGCACCCTGGGGGAACGTACCGTCTGCGCAGTCAACAAAGCGGGAGACGGGGAGAGAATCACCGTCCATCAAGGATACGGGCTCTACGATTTCGTTTACAAACTTTACAAGATCCTCGCGTTTGCCGGTAGCTTTAGCCTTTTCGGTAACGGGAGTAGCGTTCTTCCAAGCTGCGGGAACCGTAACTTCAACCATTGCGTTTGCGCCTGCGTCAATTGCTTTATAGTTCAGCTCAACGATAGCCTCGCCCTTCTTGATGTAGGACTTGTAAGCCATCTTCTTCATATACTCAATTGCTTCGTCCTTGGGCAGGATGTTAGCCAGAGCAAAGAATGCAGACTGGAGAACGGTGTTCTTAACCTTGGGGTTACCGATTTGCTTGGATGCAATGGAAGTAGCGTCGATGGTGTAGAATTTAATATTGTTATTTGCAATGTAAGCCTTTACATCGGCGGGGAGATGCTCCTCGAGAGCTGCTGCATCCCAGGGGCAGTCAAGCATAAAGGTTCCGCCGGGTTTTACATCCTGAACAATCTTGTAGCCCTTGAGGATGTAGGAGTAGTTGTGGCAAGCAACGAAGTTTGCCTTGGTGATGTAGTAGGGGCTCTTAATTGCCTTGTCACCGAATCTCAAGTGAGAAATGGTGATACCGCCGGTCTTCTTGGAGTCATACTGGAAGTATGCCTGAATGAATTTGTCGGTGTGGTCGCCGATGATTTTGATGGAGTTCTTGTTTGCACCTACGGTACCGTCACCACCCAGACCCCAGAACTTGCAGGAGATGGTTCCTTCAGCTGCAGTATCGGGAGCGGGCTTCTCTTCCAGAGAAAGACCGGTTACGTCGTCAACGATACCAATGGTAAAGCCGTTCTTGGGTTCTGCCTGTGCCAAGTTTTCGTAAACTGCGAAAATGCTCTGGGGAGGCGTATCTTTAGAACCGAGACCGTATCTGCCGCCAACGACTTTGATATCGTTCTTGCCTTGGGTAGCCAAAGCGGTAACAACATCGAGGTACAGAGGCTCACCAAGAGAGCCGGGCTCCTTGGTACGGTCGAGAACCGCAATCTTCTTTGCGGTAGCGGGAATGGCTTCAATCAGCTTGTCTGCGCGGAAAGGTCTGTACAGACGAACCTTAACAAGACCAACCTTTTCGCCTTTTGCGGTCAGGTAGTCAATGACTTCTTCTGCTACGTCACAAATGGAGCCCATTGCAACGATAACCTTTTCAGCATCGGGTGCGCCGTAGTAGTTGAACAGCTTGTAATCGGTGCCGATTTTCTCGTTTACCTGATTCATATATTCTTCCACGATTTCGGGAAGAGCATCATAGAACTTGTTGCAAGCCTCTCTGTGCTGGAAGAAGATATCGCCGTTCTCAGCGGATCCGCGAAGTACGGGATGCTCGGGGTTCAGCGCTCTTGCGCGGAAGCCTGCCAGAGCGTCCTTATCAATCATATCTTCCAGATCCTTGTAATCCCAAGCTTCAATTTTCTGAATCTCGTGGGAGGTACGGAAGCCGTCGAAGAAGTTCAGGAAAGGAACTCTGCCCTTGATTGCTGCAAGGTGAGCAACAGCACCCAGGTCCATAACTTCCTGAGGATTGGTATTTGCCAAAAGAGCAAAACCGGTCTGACGGCAAGCATAAATATCACTGTGGTCGCCGAAAATGTTAAGCGCGTGGGAAGCTACGCAACGTGCAGAGCAGTGGATAACACCGGGGAGAAGCTCGCCGGCGATCTTATACATATTGGGGATCATCAGGAGCAGACCCTGAGAAGCGGTGAAGGTGGTGGTGAGAGCACCTGCGGCAAGAGAGCCGTGTACGGTACCTGCAGCACCTGCCTCGGACTGCATTTCCGTAACCTTTACGGTTTCACCGAACATATTTTGAAGTCCGGTTGCAGACCATGCGTCTGTCAGTTCTGCCATTACACTGGAGGGGGTAATGGGGTAGATGGCTGCCACTTCGGTAAAGGCGTAAGATACGTGTGCCGCAGCGGTATTACCATCCATGGACATTTTCTTTCTTGTAACCATAGTATATTCCTTTCTTTTGCATAGAATTAATTTTCCGTATGAGATTATATCACTAAAATTATATAATGTAAAGGTAAAAAGATGACTTTTTTTAAAAAAACAAGGATAAAAATCAGGAAAATTCTCTTTTTTTGCATTTTTATTAAAAAAGTGTTATAATAGCAAAAACGAAGGGGAGAAATGTTTTGTGCAGATTACATTGAAAAATAAAGACCGCTTTCTTCGCTCCTTTCTGGGAAAAGTAGATGAAAGCACTTTTTTTCGTCGTTTCGGTCTGGGCGGCAAGTTTGCCTTTGCGGGGCGCAGGACCCATAAAGGATTTATATTGTATCGCAAAAAAACGGGAATTTTTTCTCTCTTTGCTTTGACAGCGTGGGGAGTTTTTTTCCGTGCAGGGGGTAGAGATTGTCTTTCCGTGCGCTTTGGGAGATGCATTCCCCTTGCGATTCTTTGGGTTTTATGGTGTTCTTTGATGCTCTTTGCAGGTGTGCTTTTGCTGGGCTCTTTTTTGGCTTTTTGGTTTATCATTCCCGCTATTTTGTTTGCTTTGCCTTTGTTTGTGTATTCAAAAAAGGAAAAGGCAAGACTAATGGAGTTTATACAAGGAATTATTTGATTCAAAAAAAGAACGGTCATCTGACCGTTCTTTTTTTATTTGGTAATTTTAATAAAGACCTTTTTGCCCTTGCGCAGGATGAATTCGGAGGCAAAATCGGAAGCAGGGAAGGAGGTGGCAATATCGGTGACCTTTTCGTCTTTTGCGGTGATACCGCCTTGCTGAATCAGGCGACGGGCTTCGCCCTTGGAGGGGCAAAGACCTGCTTTTACCAGAAGGTCCATAATGTTGATGGCGCCGTCGGTAAAGTCTTCGTTGGCGAGAACGTGTGTGGGCATATTGGCATTGTTGCCGCCGCCGCCGAATAGGGCGCGCGCGGCCTCCTGAGCCTTATCAGCTTCTTCTTTGCCGTGAACCAGGCAGGTTAATTCGTACGCGAGAATTTCTTTGGCGCGGTTGAGCTGACTGCCTTCCCAAGCGTCCATCTTGTCAATTTCTTCCAAGGGGAGGAAAGTGAGCATACGGATACACTTGAGAACATCTGCATCGCCTACGTTTCTCCAGTACTGGTAGAAATCGAAAGGGCTGGTCTTTTCGGGGTCCAGCCAAACGGCGCCGGACTGGGTTTTACCCATTTTTTTGCCCTCGGAGTTGAGGAGCAGGGTAATGGTCATGGCGTAAGCATCTTTGCCTGTTTTTTTGCGGATTAGTTCCGTTCCGCCCAGCATATTGGACCACTGGTCGTCTCCGCCGAACTGCATATTACAGCCGTATTTCTCGGACAGATGATAGAAGTCGTAGGACTGCATAATCATATAGTTGAATTCCAGGAAGGACAGGCCCTTCTCCATTCTTTGCTTGTAGCACTCAGCGCGAAGCATATTGTTGACGGAGAAGCACGCGCCTACCTCGCGGAGCAGGTCAACGTATTTCAGGTCAAGCAGCCAGTCGGCATTGTTGACCAGAATTGCTTTGTCTTCGCCGAATTCAATAAATTTTTCCATTTGGCGCTTAAAGCATTCGCAGTTATGCTCAATGGTTTCGGGAGTGAGCATGGAGCGCATATCGGTTCTGCCGGAGGGGTCTCCGATATAGCCGGTACCGCCGCCTACCAGGACAACGGGTTTGTTACCTGCCATTTGCAAACGCTTCATCAGGCAAAGAGCCATAAAGTGACCGCAATGGAGAGAATCTGCCGTGGGGTCAAATCCGATATAAAAGCGTGCGCCGCCGCCATTGATTAATTCTCTGATTTCTTCTTCGTCTGTTACTTGTGCGATAAGACCGCGCGCTTGAAGTTCTTCGTAAATTCCCATTGTTTTGCCTTTCTTTATCTTAATGTATCTTTTAATCTCTCAAATTCTGCAAGGCCTTCTTGACGGAGCTTGTCTGCGGCTCCTCTGGCTTCTGCAGAAAGCTCTCTGCCCCCCAAAAGCCTTGCGTTTTCCTTTTGACTGCCTTCTGCGTCCAAACAGGTAAGTCCCGTTTCGGTTCTTCCGTCTTCTTCCTTTTTTTCCACCAGGAAATGGTGGTCGGCAAGGGTGGATACCTGAGCGGAATGGGTTACGCAGAAAATTTGCCGTTTGGCGGCAAGGGTTTTTAAACAAACGCCGATTTTCTGTGCTGTGGCGCCTGAAATGCCCGTGTCGATCTCATCAAAAATCATAGTGGGAGCATCTTTTTCTTTCAGGAGCTTGAGGGATAGGGCAAGCATAATGCGGCTCATTTCGCCGCCCGATGCCACCTGCGCCAAGGGCTTGGTTCCTTCTCCCGTATTGGCGGCAATGCCAAAAGTGGCTTTTTCCGCCCCGTTGGGGGAAAAACCGTCTTCGGGTGTAAAAAGCACGGAGAAACGCATTTTCGGCATATCCAAAAAGGCTAAAGTGCCGCCAATCTCGCTTTCCAGTTTTTCTGCCGTTTTCTTCCGTGCGCGAGTCAGCGCTTCGGCGGCATGACGGAGCTTTCTTTCCAGCTCTGCCAAGGTTAGTTCGCCTTTCTTTATATCATCTTTTCCCCGTAGAGTCAAGTCCTTTTTCTCTTTTATCTCTTCATAATAGGAAAGGATTTCGTCTATGGTCATACTGAATTTCTGTTTGAGGCGGTATAGGACATCCATTCGCTTCTGGATTCGATCCATCAGGTCGCCCGGGTCTTCTTCGCCGTAGTCGGAAAGGGAAGCGGAAAGGCTTTTTTCCAAATCTTTAGCCGTTTCGGAAAGTTCATAGAGCTTTTGGGCGGTTTGGGCATAGGGGCCGTCGCCAAGCTCTTCCAGCTTCCGTGCCGCCGCAGTCAGGAGAAAAACGGCGCCTTTTCCTTTTTCACCGCCGGAAAGGGCGCGATGGGCAGTGGAAACAGAGCCGTATTCTTTTTCAAAATTCTGTAGGTGAGAAAGCTTTTCATCCAGCTTTTCTTCCTCGCCCTTTTTGGGTTTAACACGGGCAATTTCCTGTATCTGATATTCGTAGAGTGCAAGTTTTTCCTTTCCTTCGGCTATGTCGGCCCGAAGCTTTTCCAGTGCTTTTTTTGCGGTCAGATGCTCTGCAAAAGCCGTGCGATATTCTGCAAGCGCTTTCTGCCCTTGGGAATCCAGGGAATCATCTAAATAGCGTCTGTGATTTTTCTCATCCAGAAGACCCACTGCGCTATTTTGCCCGTGAATGGCAAGAAGCTGGTTGGCAAGGTTGGAAAGACGGCTGAAGGGCAGGGTTCTGCCACAGAGCTTAGAGAGAGTTTTCCCGTTTGCGTAAACGATGCGCGTCAGAGTTACTCCTTCCCGTGCTTCTTCAGGGTCAACCAGTTCGGAGACGGAGGCAATCTGCTCTTCGGTCAGGTCTGTAAAATAGAGGGAAACCTCCAGCTTTTCTTCCCCGTAGCGCACCAGTTCTTTGCCGCCTTTGGAGGAGAGGAAAAGACCGAGGGAATCCAGCACCAGAGATTTTCCTGCGCCTGTTTCGCCGGTCAGCACGGAAAAGCCCCGATGGAAATCCACCGAAAGGCGTTTGATCAATGCAAGATCGGAAACAAACAGGCTCGTAAGCATAAAAACCTCTTAATCTTTGATGTATAAAACGTTCAGATCGCGGCAAAATTCCCGCGCCAGTTGTTCATTGGCAAAGAGGACCAGAAGGGTGTCGTCCCCCGCAAGAGTGCCGATGATATTTTCAATGCGAATCGCTTCCAGTGCCGCGGCGGCGGCATTTGCCGTGCCGGAGAGGGTTTTAACAACGCCGATATTTCCCGCAGGAACCGCGCTGGTCAATACCTGATGGAGGACGGAGCGATATTTGTCGCGGGTTTCCGTTTCACCGCGGGCGCGGTCATGAGAAACGGCGTAGTGGGTGCCGCCGGTTTTGCCGGGCACCTTTTGCAGATGCAGTTCCTTAATATCGCGGCTAATGGTGGCTTGGGTGGCGGTGAATCCGCTTATTTTCAGTTCTGCGGAAAGTTCTTCCTGGGTGTGAATTTCTTTTTCCGCAACCAGCTCCAGAATTTTCAGTTGTCGTTCATTTTTCATAATATACCTTTAAAATTTTCGGAAAAATACTTCCAAATTGTTTTTGGGTTTTAGGAAAAGCAGTTTCAATCGGTGGGGTGCTCGGCGGAGTTTCACCGTGTCCGTTTCGGCAAGAGGAATTACAGATCTTCCGTCTGCGCAGACGGTCACCTGCCCGCCTTCGCTGTGAGCTCTTTTTACGGTAAAGACCGTTTCGGGAGAGAAAATCATATGGTGGGCATTGATAAGAAGGTAGGAGGAAACGGCTTTGACTCCAATGGAATCAAATTCTGCTTCCTGTACTGCCCCGCCTGCGGAAAAGCTGTAACCTGTGGAGCCTGTGGGAGTATTGAAGATTAGTCCGTCGGCGCGAAAACTGCAGAGTTTTTTGCGACGGGTGAAAAGGTCAAGCTCTATAATGTGAAAACCGCGCTCGGGGGCAATAACGAATTCGTTTAAGGCGTAAAAGATTTGATTTCCCACGGTGCATTCCAGCAGCATACGGGAAGAAACGGTGACTTCTTTTTTCAAAAGGAGGGGAAGTTTATCCAGTTCTTTTTCCTCCAGTGATGTCATAAAGCCAACGTTGCCGAAATTGATTCCAAAAATAGGAATCCCTGCTTTGGCCGCCTTTGCCGCAACGGATAAAATGGTGCCGTCGCCGCCAAGGGTAATGAGAAGATCTCCGCAAAACAGGTCTTCTCCGGGTACAAAGCATATTTTGGAATGATAGGGGGAGAGAGAGGGCATTTTGGCAAAGCGCTGATCCAGAAGAATTTCGCCCTCAAATTCAAAGAGCTTTTCAATGACCCTTGCCGTGCGTGACAGGGTTGGATCCCGATCCGGATTGGGATAAAGGCTGATTTTTTTCATTTGCCCGCTCCTTTCTTATTTTTCTTTATGGAAGAGAGCCAGAAATTCCACGTTTCCGTCACCGCCTGCAATGGGAGAGGGGATGACTTTTTGCATCATAAGACCGTGCTTTGCTGCTTCTTCCCGAAGCGTTTCAATACATTCGTTTCTCTTTTTTTCGTTTTTGACAATACCCCGATCAATATTTTCTCTGCCTACCTCGAATTGAGGTTTAATCAGGGAAATGAAAGAGCCGCCATCGGCGAGAACCTTTGCTACCGCAGGGTACAAAAGGCTCTGGGAAATAAAGGATACGTCCATTACTACGATGGGGGCAACGGGTACCATGCTTTCGTCCAAAAAACGCGCGTTGACGTTTTCCATGGATACTACCCATTCGTTTTCTTTCAGGGACGGATGTAATTGATCCGTGCCTGAATCCACCGCGTAAACTCTTCTGGCTCCGTGCTGAAGCAGACAATCGGTAAAGCCGCCTGTGGAAGCGCCGATATCAATGCATAATAGACCTCTCAGCTCTATTCCAAAGGTTTCCAGAGCCGCTTCCAGCTTCAGGCCTCCGCGGGAAACGTAGCGGGTCAAAGGATTTTCGTGAATTTCCACACGGCTTTCGGGAGAAATTTTTTCCGCGGGTTTATTACATTCTCTGCCGTCCACAAAGACGTAGCCGCCGCGGATTAATTTTGCCCCCAGACTTCTGCTGCGACAATAGCCGTTTTCATAAAGATACTGATCCAGTCTGATCAAGCTCATACAGTTCCTTTTCTATTCCCTCGGCATCCAGACCGCATTGGGCAAGAAGCTCGGCGGTGGTTCCATGGGGAATGAATGTTTCATAAAGCGCAAGGGTGCGCAGGGTAACTCCGTCTGTAAGACCTCTTTCTCTTAGGAGATGAATCAGGTATTCGGAGAATCCACCGATACCCATTCCTTCTTCTACAAAGAGAATTTTCTTCGCACCGCGGAAAAAATTGTCCAGGTGCGCAGGGTCAAAGCCCTTCAGCAAGGAAAATCGCACGACGGAAACGCTTTTTCCTTTTTCGGCAAAACGCTTTGCCGCGGCACACGCTGCCGCTGTGACACGACCGAAGCTTACTATTATGATACCACGATTTTCTTTGCTTTCATAGTCTTTTTTCTCAATTTCTTCCGTCAAGGGGAAATTCTCGGAAATGCTAGGCTCTGCCGTTCCCTTGGGATAGCGAATGACAGAAGGACAATTTTCTTCGGAAAAAGCTTGTTTTAAAGCGCGTTTTAATTCCGTTTCGGAACAAGGCGCATAGATTTTGACACCGGGAACGGGGAGCAAAAAGGGCAAATCGTACAGCCCGTGATGGGTAGCACCGTCCTCGCCTGTGATACCTGCTCTGTCCAGACACACCGTGACGGGAAGCTTTTGCAGGGCAATATCGTGCAGAAATTGATCCACCGCTCGCTGAAAAAAGGTGGAATAGACTGCAAAGCATGGCTTCAGCCCGGCCGCTGCAAGGCCTGCGGCAAAGGTCATGGCGTGTTCCTCGGCAATGCCCGTATCAAAGAGTCGATCGGGAAAGGCTTTTCCAAAGCCGTCCAGACCTACGCCGTTTTCCATTGCGCTGGTAATACAAACGATGCGGTTATCTTCTTTTGCATATTCGGTAATTGCATCGCCAAACATACGGGAAAAGCTTTTGCCTTCTCCCTTGATTTCGTTTTTGGGACTGAGGCCGTGGAATCGGGAGGGGTCCTCTTCAGCGGGAGTGTAGCCCTTGCCTTTTTTTGTCACAAGATGAATCAGCGATGGGCCGTTTCGCTTTTTGGCTTCCCGTAGGAGAAGTTCTACCTGCTCTAAATTGTTTCCGTCGGCAGGTCCGAAATAATGCAGGCCCAATTCCTCGAAGAGATTTCCTCCCGGCAGAGCCTGTCGTTTGACCGCTCGTTTGATTCCTTTTGCAAGAGATTCCAGAGAGTCGCCCACCAAGGGGAGCTCATCTAAAAATTCGCCGAATTCTTTTTTTAAGCGGTAGTAGAAAGGGGTGCGGAGCTTATTCAGATTGGCGCGCAGTCGTCCACGGCTTTTGCCGATGCTCATTCCGTTGTCGTTGAGAATGATAATGACCTTATCATTGCGGTGGATGTCATTGAGTGCTTCAAAGACCATACCGCCGGAAAAAGCGCCGTCTCCGATGACTGCTACTGCAAAACTGTCCTCTCCCTTGAGACGAGCACCTTTTGCAAAGCCCACGGCTGCGGAAAGACCCGTACCGCTGTGACCTGTGCCGAAGGCATCGTATTCCGATTCTTCCCGTCTTGGAAAGCCTGAAATGCCGTCTTTTTGCCGCAGTGTGGAGAAAGCTTCTCCTCTGCCTGTCAGAATCTTATGTACATAGCTTTGATGTCCCGTGTCGTAAATCACCTTGTCCCGAGGTAAATCCATTACGCGAACCAAGGCGGTGGAAATTTCCACAATGCCCAGATTGGATGCCAGATGGCCGCCGTTTTCGGTGACGTGCTTTACCAAATATGAGCGCAGATAGTCACAGTATTTTTTCGCCCCTGCGGTGGACAGAGCGCGAACCCCTTCGGGGGTATAGGGAGGGGTCATCTTCCGCCGCCTTGGAAGGGTTCTTCGGAAATACTTCCGTCAGAACCCGTGGTAAGAATACTGACTTTTTGCTGTGCGGCATCCAGTTTATCGGTGCAAAGGCGCACCAGCTTTGCCCCTTCCTCGAACAGGGCAAGAGATGTATCCAAGGGGGTTTCTACTTGATCTAGTGCATGGACAATCTCTTCTAAGCGCTTGAGCATATCTTCAAAGCTTTGATTTTTCATTTCTTCCATTCTTCTACCTCCAGAATTTCAGCTTTTGCCGTACCGTCGGACAGGCGGATATTGACTCGGTCGCCTTTGGAAAGCTGCTTGTTTTGATGAATTGTTTCTCCTTTTTCATTGAACAGGGCGCTATAGCCGCGGCTCATAACTGCTAAGGGACTTAAGGCATCCAGCTTTGCAGCGCCTTGCAAGAGTTCGCTCCGTTTCCGTTCCACAAGGCGAGTCATCCGATTTTCCATTTCTCGATCCAGATTCAAAATTGCCATTCTGCGATCGTCAATAAGGCGCATTTGGCTTTGCATTTGAGGACAGGAGGCGAGATTTTCCAGATTCCTGCGAAGCGTTTTGATGCGGTTTTCGGTAACAAGGCTCATTCGGTCAATGACGTTGTGAAGTTTTCTCTTGACCTCGCCTGCTTCAGGCATTGCCAGCTCTGCCGCAGCAGAGGGAGTGGGGGCGCGCAGATCTGCTACAAAATCCGAAATGGAAAAATCCGTTTCGTGGCCTACTGCGGAAATGATGGGGATGCGGGAAGCGAAAATAGCGCGGGCAAGGCCTTCGTCGTTAAATGCCCAAAGGTCTTCAAGACTTCCGCCGCCACGCCCTAAAATGATTACGTCCACGGGACATTTTTCGTGAAAGGTTTCCAGTCCGCGGATCAGTTGGGCGGGAGCGCCGTCGCCCTGTACCAGAGCAGGGTAAAGAATCAGCTGAGCCAAAGGGAAACGTCTGCCGGATACATTGATCATATCTCGGATGGCGGCTCCCGTGGCGGCGGTGATGATTCCTACCCGACGGGGATATTTGGGAAGAGGCTTTTTGTGTGCAGGGTCGAAAAGACCCTCTGCCTCCAGTTTCTTTTTCAGTTGTTCAAAGGCGATGTACAAGGCGCCGATGCCGTCCGGCTCCATATCGGTAATATAAAGCTGAACCTGTCCGTCCTTGACGTAAGAGGAAACTCTGCCTTCGCAGATTACCTTCATTCCGTTTTCAGGAACGAAGCGGAGCTTTGCGGC
Source organism: Eubacteriales bacterium (assembly GCA_045597125.1). Classification (GTDB taxonomy): domain Bacteria; phylum Bacillota; class Clostridia; order Oscillospirales; family SIG627; genus RGIG5579. Next base: position 16,479 of record JAZODR010000045.1, read on the forward strand.
ATTCATACGGAACATGACCGAGCGAATGACGCCCCCTTCGTCCTTTAGGGACAGATAAAAATGGCCGGTTTTATAGTGGTTGACAAAATTGGAAATCTCGCCCTTGACCAGAACACGGCTGAGCAGGGGATCGTTTTCCAGTTTTCCCTTGATATATTCATTCAGCGCCGTGACGGTGATGGCTTGGCGTTGATCCATTTTGATCTCCTTTCCTGCAAAGCAGTGCGATGCCGATGGCATTGTCGGCGGTATAGGCAGGGGGCGCAAAAAAGTGCTTTTCATTTGCCAGAGCTTTTTTTAGAATGTGAGAGCTTGTAACGCCGCCCGAAAAGAGGACAGGGCCCTCGTCCTTCTTGAAATCCAGAAGCGCCCAAACGGCCTCTTCTGTTACATCAAAGATAAAACGCGCTAAATCTTCATGGCTTTCTCCGGCGGCGAGCATTTGGTCAAATTTGTTTTCAAAGCCTGAGAGATTGATTCCATTCTCTTTTTTGGGAATGCGGATTTTAAAATGCTTTTTGCTTTGTTCGGCAAGCTTTTCCAGTTCTATGCCTGCGGGGAAGCTAAGTCCTAATTTTACTCCGCATCGGTCGATCAGCTGACCACAGGTCAGATCCAAAGCCTCTGCCAGAATTTCGGCAGTATAGCCCGATTTGGTTTCCCGTACCTTTAAAAATTCCGTAGTGCCGCCGGAAAGGTGAAAGGCATAGAAATTTTTGTTTTCAAATTTTTCCGCGCCGAAACGCGCTGCCTCAATATGTCCCTCCTGATGGGAAAAAAGAGAGAGTGGGACATCTGCTAAAGATGCCGCGGCTTTGGCGGCAGAGACCCCTGCCAGAAAGCAGGGCATATAAGAGCCTTCCACGGGGCGGGGCCTATCACTTGCGGCAACGCCTAAAAGGGTAAATTTGCCGTATTTTTCGCAAATCTGTTTCGTTACCTGGTCGATGATTTCCGAAAGATCCCGTGTATGACAAAACAAAGCGTCACTTTGCCGCATTCCGCGAGCGCCCTCGGGAACGGACAAAAGCCGCTTTGCACAAAAGACTTCGCCGGCAACTGTTACCGCTGCCGCCGAAGTCGTATAATTGCTGGTATCAATTCCGAAATAAATTCCGATACCCATATTATTCTGCCAGTGCGCCGAGGATGCCGTTGACAAATTTCTTTGCACCGTCCTCGCAAAAACGTTTGGTCAGCTCTACCGCTTCATTGATGGCAATCTTTACCGGAACGTCCTGAGCACATTCCATTTCGTACAGGGCAAGCTGAAGCACGGAAAGGGTGCCCTTGGAAAGCCGCTCTAATTTCCAGTCGCGAGCAGAGCGTTCAATCTTTTCCATTGCTTTTTCCGCGTATGCTCTTGCACCGAAGAAGGTGTTTCGGATGTATTCGCTCTCCTTCGCGCCTTCTTCCATTTGCTCAATCATAATATCGAAGACGGCGGCGGTTTCATCCTGAGGATAAAACTGGGAAGCGAAGAGCATCTGGTAAACGATCTCTCTTTCTTTTCTGCGGTTTAATGCCATAGGGCCTCCTTATTTTCAGTAGGAGGTTACGCGCAAAACGCCTCCTACGGACTCAATCTTTTCTACATCAAAAGCTGTGTCGCGCTCGGAAAGGAGGTATGTGTAGCCGCCACGTGTGCCGCGGGCGATATTGCCGCCTGCTACAAGGGCTTCCACATCAATTCCTTCCTTCATAATAATACCGATACGGTGCTTCATTGATCTGCCCAGTTTTACTGCGGGCATATTGACACTGTTTTTGATGTTGCCGTTTGCAAGGTAATCAGCAAGCTGATCACATGCCATAACGGCGCAATTATCCTCCGCCTCGGGGGTAGATGCGCCCAAGTGGGGAGTTGCTACCACACCCTTCTTTCCTGCAAGGGTGCCGGTGGGGAAGTCGGTATAATAAGCGGCAATTTTTCCGCTTTCAATGCCCGATAGAATGTCTTCATCGACGGCAAGATCGGCGCGGGCAAGATTTAAAAGGCGAACCCCGTCGCGCATTTTCGCAATATTTGCTTTGCCCAGAATTCCCTTGGTAGAGGGGAGAGAGGGAACGTGTACGGTGATATAATCGGATTCTTTAAAGATGCGGTCCAAATCGTCAACCTTTTCCACTTCAGGCTCCAGAGCCCAAGCGGCATCTACGGAAGCGTAGGGGTCGTAGCCCAATACGTGCATACCAAGAGCCAAAGCTGCATTTGCGACACCGCCGCCAATGGCGCCCAGACCGATAACGCCCAGTGTTTTACCCATAATTTCGGGACCTACGAAACGGCTCTTTTCTTTTTCCACCAATTTCAGGGCATCAGGATTGCCGGAAAGGGTCTTTGCCCATTCCATGGAATCGGGAACCAGACGGGAGGTGAGAAGCAGAGCTGCAATACAAAGCTCTTTGACCGCATTGGCATTGGCGCCGGGGGTATTAAATACAACGATACCCTCATCGGTGCATTTTTGGATGGGGATATTATTAACGCCTGCTCCTGCGCGGGCAATGGCGGCAAGACTCTTGGGGAAAGCGGTTTCGTGCAAATCCGCAGAGCGAACCAGAATACCGTTTTCCTCGGTGACGTCTGCCCCGACGGTAAAGGTATCGGGCAGTCTTGTCAGACCGCAAGAAGCAATTTTATTATACAACTTAATTTTCATTTTGTACACCCCTTTTGCTTAAATTTCTCCGCCTTTTTCGTCAAATTCCTTGATGAAAGCGGCGAGTTTTTCTACGCCCTCTACGGGCATAGCGTTATAGATGGAAGCGCGCATACCGCCCACCTTGCGGTGACCTGCCAAGGAAACCATTCCGCGTTCAGCGGCAGCGGTAATGAATTTTTTGTCCATCTCGGGGCTGTCGGTACGGAAGGTTACGTTCATCAAAGAACGGGAATCGGGCTGCGCGTGGAGATGGAAAAGCTTGGTTTGTTCAATGGCTTTGTAAAGGATGTCTGCCTTTTTCTTGTTAATTTCGTGAATGGCTTCTACACCGCCAAGGGACTCTACCCACTTGAATACCAGTCCTGCGATGTAAATGGAATAGCAGGGGGGAGTATTGTACATGGAATCGGCATCAGCCATTACCTTGTAATCCAGCATAGCGGGGGTCTCGGGACGAGCGTTGCCCAAAAGGTCCTCGCGGATGATGACGATGGTCAGACCTGCGGGGCCCACATTTTTTTGTGCACCTGCATAAATCATGGCAAAATCTGAAACATCAATGGGCTCGGACATAATGCAGCTGGACATATCGCATACCAGGTCAACGTCTCCTTTGTCGGGAATTGCATGAAAATGGGTGCCGAAGATGGTGTTGTTGTAGCAGATGTGGAGATAGTCGGCATCGGGACGGATGTCTTTCTTGCTGATGGCGGGGATGCGGTCAAAGTTGGTATCCTCGGAGCTGGCAATGGCTTTTACGTCGCCGTATTTCTTGGCTTCCTTGAATGCTTTGCCGGAAAATTCGCCGCTGACTACATAATCGGCTTTGCCGGTCTTCATCAGATTTAGGGGAACTGCGGCGAACTGGGTGGAAGCGCCGCCCTGTAAAAACAGTACCTTATAGTTATCCGGTACTTTCATTACGCGGCGGAAGGTAGCCTCTGCTTCCTTGATAATGGCATCATATGCTTTGGAGCGATGGCTCATTTCCATTACGCTCATACCGGTACCTTTATAATCGGTCATCTCCTTTGCTGCTTGTTCCAGTACAGCTAAGGGCAACATAGAAGGCCCTGCAGAATAGTTGAAAACGCGACTCATAATTTTTTTCTCCTTTTTCCAATAAAAAACAAATTTGTATTATTATACGCTTCCGCGTCGTCTTCTGTCAAGGCTAAAACCCCTGTGTTTTTCCACTATCGGTAGAACTTTATGAAAAGAATTTGTTAACTCTACCAATAGTTGATTTTTTGATAAAAGAAAACCGTCTGCATTTGCAGACGGTTTTTGTTGTATTATTCCAAAGCCAGGTTTACCAGAGCCTCGCACAACTCGGGGAAAGAGATGCCTGCAGCGCGGGCGGCATCGGGGAAGAGGCTGGTTTCAGTCATTCCGGGGGAGGTGTTGATTTCAATGACAAAGGGGTCGCCCTTTTCATCCAGCATCATATCCACACGGGCAAGACCGCGGCAACCGGTTTCGGAATAAGCTTTTGCGGCAATCGCTTTTGCTTTTTTCTCTGCTTCGGGACAGATGCGCGCGGGAATGATGTGTTGGCTTCCGCCGGGGGTATATTTGGATTCATAGTCGTAGAATTTACCGCTGGAGGTGATTTCAATGGGCGGGAGCACGAGAAGCTTTTCGTTGCCCATCACGGGAACGGTAAGTTCGGTACCCGAAAGAAATTTTTCTGCCAAAACTTGATCGCCATAAGTGAAAAGCTCCGCCAGAATTTCTGCTGCGCCTTCCCGTTCGCGGAGAATGGCAACGCCGATGCTGCTTCCTTGGCAGTTGGCTTTCAGCACCAAGGGCAGACCCAGAACGCGAATGGCATTTTCCACCGCATCTTTGGGATCGGTATCGGGGGAGATGCTGAGAAAATCAGGTGTAGGGATACCGGAAAGGCTCAGCACTTTTTTTGTCATGGTTTTGTCCAGACAAAGGGCGCTTGCCAGTGTGCCCGGGCCCGTGTAGGGAATTCCCATCCATTCAAGTACGCCTTGCACGGTTCCGTCTTCGCCGCCTTTTCCGTGGAGAGTAATGAAAGCGCAGTCGGGTTTGAATTTTTCGAGTTGCCCGAGGGTTTCTCGGGTCAAATCCAACTCTTCCACGTTTGCAAAACGCTCGCGCAAAGCAGTTGCTACGGCTTTGCCGCTTCTTAGGGAAATTTGGCGCTCGGTGCTTTCGCCACCCATCAGAACAAGGATTTTTTCATTTCTCATAATCAGCCTCGTTTCGGTTTTTATATATTTATATGGTATGTTTTTGCAGAGTCAATGGTTACCCGATTGTAGGTTTCGGGAAAGAAATCACGCAAAAAACGGTTGAAGGCAATGCAGGCACGTTTTATAAAGGAATCTACCAAGGCATCGGTAAAAACCTCGGATTCGGGGAGAGCCTCTTCCGTGTGCCAATGGAAATTGAATTCCAGAAATTTGCGGATATCTTCTTCGGGCAGCTCCATCGTGTTTTCATACAGAGCGGGATTGGGGGTATGAAGGCGCTCCCAAAGTGCTCGCGCCCAAGGCATTCGCTGGGCGGTACGGCTTCCTGCACGGGCTAGCTCCTTGCGATAATCGGGGAACCAGTTTTCCTCTCCGTGCAGTTTGCGGTGGGCTTTTTGAGGGCCGTTGTCCCAAAGATAATCCAGATAAAAGTGGTATAAAGCGCCAAAATCAAAATCGCGGTTTAAGTTCATATTTTGACCGAAGAGGATTAGACTTTGCAGACGTTCTTCGGGAGGCACATCGCGAAAATGGAGTTTGTCTTTGATTTCGCGATAAGCATCTACGCAATCGGGGAGGATAGAGCCGAGAAAATAGGAATCGCTGCCATCGGGAATCAGAAGATGGGCGGCGTAAAGGTGCATCATAGTTGCGGGCATTTAATTACCTCATTCAAATTTGTGTCGAAAAGGAGTCAGACATTTTCTTAAACAAAAGCCCATTATACCTGCGGAAACCAATTCCCCAAGGAAGATGGAAAGAAATAACAGAGGCAAAGCCGTATCCTGAAAGCCGTAGGCATAGTAGAGCAGAAAGGGAATCATCAGGGTGTTCGCGGCAATGGGAGGAACAAGGGATAAAATAGAATGATTTTTCAGATAATAGGTTCCCATCGCGCCTAAAAGGGTGGCAATAGAGCCGAAGATTACGTCCAGAGGGATGGCGCCTCCCAGCAAATTTGCCAGAATGCAGCCTACAAAGAGGCCCGGAATTGCGGCTGGGGTAAAGATGGGCAAAATGCAAAGTGCCTCGGCGAAGCGCAGCTGAATGGGGCCAAAGGCAAGATTTAATGCCGCTGAAAAAAAGGTCAGGGCAACGTACAGCGCGGCGATGATTGCCGCTTTTGCAAGGGAAAGGGTTTTACGGTTTTTCATATTTGTCTCCTGTAGTTTTGTTTTAAGTGAGGAAGGTCGCGAACTCACTTGTCGAAAGCGACTTTTTTATTGTAGCACAAACAAAATGAGATTGCAAGACGAAAAAAAGCTTTCCGAAAATCGGAAAGCCTTTGTCCACGATTAACCCGCCAAAGAACGCATTCGAAGACGGAGATTGTCGGCAATCATAGCAATAAATTCGGAATTGGTGGGCTTGCCCTTGCCTCCCTGGATGGTGTAGCCGAAGAGGGATCCCAGCATATCTACGTCACCTCTGTCCCAAGCTACTTCAATGGCATGGCGAATGGCGCGTTCTACGCGGGAGGAGGTGGTTGCAAATTCTTTGGCAACTCCGGGGTAAAGGGTTTTGGTTACCTCGCCAATGATGCGGTTATCTCGCACCACCATCATAATAGCGCATCGCAGATAACCGTAGCCTTTGATATGGGCGGGGATTCCCACCTGATGGAGAATGCGAGTGACTTGGTTTTCCAAATCAAAATCATCCCGAATGGGAAATTTGGATTCCCGACATACCTGACGAATTTTATCTCCCAAAACCTCGTAATCAAAGGGCTTTAAAATACACGCACTGATACCGCCTGCAAAGGCATCCTCCAGCACCTTGCGATTGTTTACTGCCGTGACCAAAATAAATTTGGGAGATGCTTCCTTCAGACTGCGCTTCACCTCCCGAATCAGACTTGCAGGGTCGTAACCGGGAAACCAAAGGTCCAAAAGGACCACGTCGGGACGCAGACTTTTAATGGCGTTCAGTGCCTCCGCACCGTCGCCGCTGTCGCCAACCACACGAAAACCCATATTGGCAAGGCTTTCTTTGCATACAAATCGGAAATCGTTGCCGGAGTCGATGATATAGACTTTTTCGCTGAGTTCTTTCATAGTTTTTTCTCCTATTGATTGAATGATTCGTTTTTTGTAGATTGCCCTTAAATATTACCAAAAATTGGTAAATAATGCAAGGGGTTTTACAAATAAAATTACCAAAAAATGGTAATTTTGTAGAAATGAACAAAAGGAACGGAGGAATTTTTTCTGCTATGCCGAAAAAGAGCGTCGGGTCTTGTCGAAAAAGGCGGGAAGGCGTCGAAAACCTTTCGGGAGAATTGTCAGCTCCTTTTGTTTCTTGTTCTCTACGCCTATATTCTAAGGGATTGGGAAGAAAAAAATCCGCGTTTTCTGCCGTCGAAAAAGCACTTCTTTTGTGTATTTTTGCCAAATATAAAAAAACAGCCACCGAATTTGGTGACTGTTTTTTTGATGATCATTTTATTTCTATGGTTTTGCCAAGGGCAAAAGAGTAGAGAAGCTTTTTGCCTACTTTTTTCCCCGTTAATTGTTCAACGGCAAGGGCATATAGGCGAAGCTGTTCGCCGTGGCGCTCAGCAAGAATGGTTTGGCTCACGCGGTCGGTCTTAAAGTCTATGATGGTGACCGTTCCGTCCGTTTCTTCAAACCAAGCGTCAACCACACCCTGAACCAGAATCTGTCCCTTGGTGCCGAGAAGCTCCTCGGCAGGGAGAAGCACATTAAAGCGTTTTTCGCGCATAAGGCTTGGAGAGGCTTTCATACGCGCATAGAGGGGAGAGGCAAAGAAGGTGCGGAGTTGGTTTTTTTCCACAAGATTTGCATCCTCTTGCGTAATGAAGCCTTTTTCTACAAGGCGTGAAATTTCTGCATCTACGTTTTCGGAAAGGGCTTCATAATTGGCAAATTGCATTACCTTGTGGGTCATCGTACCAATCTCTGCGGCGGAGCTTTTCAGAACTGCGCGGTTGAAATCTTTCAGACGGCGCGGGAAAAATCCTGCTTCTTCCTCTCGTCCTGCTTTCAGAAGCTGAGAAACGGAGAGCTTTTTGGGAAGACGGGAAAGGGACTCTTGCTGATAGGTAAAGGAAATGGCATCCAAAATTTCTTTGGGGTCCCTGTCTTCTGCCACCCTCTCTGACACGATTGTTTTTTTTGCGGAAATGGGGAGCGGGAGGGAGGTGGAGGTGGTAAAGGTACCGTCGGTATAGGTTCCTCCGTCTTCCAGGGTTTTCCGCAAAGCGGGGCAGTCTCGCAAAGATAGAAGAAGCATCATTAGGGGGGAGGGTGCGTTTTGAATCAGGTGCTCCGTCAAATCCCGATTCAAGGGGGTTGTGGAAATGAGAAGCATATCGCGGCGCAAAGCGTCGTAGCTGCGGGGATTGGCGGTAATGATCAGTTTTGTTTCTGCACGGGTCAGCGCTACGTAAAGAATTCTTTTTTCTTCTTCTACCATGGCTTGGTGTATGGTCAAAGCGGCGCTTTTTCGCAAGAAGGTATTGACCTTGACTCTGCCTTCATTTTCGGGGAGATGAAAAGCGGGGCCGTAGTCGGGGGAAAGAATCAGCTTGGCTTCTTCGTCGCGGGTATCAAATTTTTGGGCAAGGAAGGAAGCGAAGACCACGGGGAATTCCAGACCCTTGGATTTATGAATGGTCATTAGTCGAACGCCGGGGGCATTGTCCGATATTTCGGGGTTTTCTTCTGCGGTGCGTTTGGCATAGCGCAGGTAGTTGGAAAGGCTTGTTTCCTCGGCGCTTTCTGCATTTTCTGCGGCACGAAGGAAAAATTCCTTTACTTCGCCTGAGCGACTGCCGAACAGCTCTGCAACGGAAAGGGTGCGATACAAATCAAAAATCAGAGCGGGTAGGGTCAGGGTTTTGCTCTTTTCCCGTAAGACGGAAAGGGTATTCAGCAGCTCTGCGGCTTTGGTTTTGTCAGGCTCCATTCCCTGTTCTGCCGCATGACAAAGTGCATCAAAATAAAAGCATTTTTGCTTACCCAAACGGATGCGGTAAAGACTGTCCGCATCGAAGCGGAATACGGGGGAGAGCATCGTGCCCAAGAGAGCAACGTCGTCATTGGGGTTGTCCAGCGCTCCCAAAAGGGAGGTGACAAAGAGAAATTCGGCATCGTCTGCAAGGCAATCGCCTGAACCTAGACTACTGGGGATGTTCAGTTTTTGCAGAGATTGGCGCACAAGAGAAATTTGGCGGTGGGTTCGGCAGATTACGGCAATATTTTCGGGTAAATGTTGTTCCAGAAGAGAGTGGATGCGGGAGGCGATGTACTTTGCTTCTGCGTTTTCATCTTTCAGAAGTTGAAGCGCTTCTTTTTCCTTTTTATTTTCTTCAGGCAAATCGTCTTCCGAAAACGCTTCATTTTCTTCTTTTGCCATTAGAACAAGTTCTGTATTGGCAGGGGTGGAAGCTTCTCCTTTGGCATAGCGCAGCTCGTCTGCTTTTTGATAGAGAGAATCCGTCCGATATCCTGACATCATTATTCGAAAGATTTGGTTGACCAAATCAATGATGGGCTTGGAACAGCGGAAGTTGTCCGAGAGAAAGACGGTGCGCATTTCGCCGCGGCTACCCTCGGTATAAAGGGGTAAATTGTTTTTATAATCGGAAAAAATCTTGGGTTCAGCTCCGCGGAAGCGATAAATACTCTGCTTGGGGTCGCCCACGATAAAGAGATTGTCTTTGCGGGTGACACTGCGGAAAATCAAATCTTGGATGCCGTTGGAATCTTGGTATTCGTCTACGAAGACGGCATCCAGTTCCTCGGTGATTCGCTCACCCATTGGGGTTTTTACCCAAGCGCCGTCTTTCTTTTCCGCTACCAGACGCAGGGTAAATTGCTCCAGATCGGCATAGTCCAAAAGATTCTTTTTTTGCTTGGCATCTGCGTATCGCTTCAAAGCGTCTTCTGCCAGGAGGAGAAATTCTTGTGACAGAGAAAGACTGCGTCTTATTTCCGCAAGAAGAGTAGGCAAAGGAAGACAAAGAAAATCCGCGGAAAAGGCAAGAAGACTTTTCTTCAGACGGTTGTGGATATCCGCTACTTGCTCTTTAATTTCCATCTCATAAGGAGGGCATGTTTTTTTGGAAACGGCGGGCAGTCTTTGCGCCAGTCCTTCTTTTAAAAGATTTGCAGCGGCAAAAAATTTGCTGTTTTCGCAAAGAGTTGCACATTGCTCCAAAAGGGCAATTCGTTCGCTCAAGATGGGGCCATATTTTTCGTCTATGATTTGAGTTTTTGATAAAGGCTCCAGCAGAGCGTTTAAAATCTTTGCTCCCCCTAAAAAGCGGTCGGCGGCGTGTTTTGCTACGGGGGCGCCGAAACTGCTTTCGGCAAAGGGAAGAGAGCCTTTTTCTACACCGTCGCATTCCCGTTCAAGCCGAACCAGGAGACTTTGTAATTCTTCAATTCCCCCGGGTAGGAAGGAAACGGCTTCAAATACCGTTGCCAAGGCATCGTGTACTCCCTCCAAACTGCGGGCGGTTCCGAACACGCGGCATAGATTTTGCCGAATCGGCTTTTCTTCTTGTGCCAAAAAAGCTTCTACGGCGCTTTCAATTGCCTTTTTCTTCAGGGGCTCCAGTCGCAGGGGATCGGCAATGCGCTCTTTGCCGCTCAGTCCTATTTCCTTGCCGTAGGCGCGGAGCAGGGTGTAGCAGAAGGAGTGAATGGTAGAAATTTGTGCGCGGGAAAGAGACATTAGCTGGCGGGAAAGAGCAGTGTTTTCGGGATTGTCTGCGACCATTTTGGATAATTCCTGATACAGTCTGTCCTCCAAGCCTTTTGCGGCGGCCTTGGTAAAGGTTACCACGGCAAGGCGGGAGGCTTTTACGCTTCCCTCGGAAAGAAGGCTGATGATGCGACCGGTAAGAACGCGGGTTTTACCGCTTCCTGCGGCAGCGCTGACTGCCAGACTGCAGTCCCGCGCTTCCACTGCCTTTTTTTGGTTCGGGGTCCATTGAATCATGCTTCTTCCTCCTCTCCCAACAGTTTGTCGCGGTCAATTTTCAGATAGGGCCGTCTGTCTGATTCGCTGCGTTTGCAGATGGGCTTGTATTCGCACCAAGCACAGGGGTCGTGACTGCCGTTTTGCTTGGTCAAGGGAGAAGCGGCAATCTCGCCTGCCTTAAGCCGTTGGGCAAGACGGGCAAAATCTTTTTCTACGCGCTTTTTTAATTTGCCCATTTGCTCCATGGAAATCAGATTTGCAGTGCCTGCGGGACGGTTTTTGCCCCAGGCTACGGGAATAAATTGACGGTTTCCCTCCGGGTCTGCGGCGGCAAGAAGTTCTGCGTCGTCCACCACAAGGCCTTCGCGGCTTAAAGAACCAAAGGGATTTTCCAAAGTTTTTTGGGCTTCTTCCGTGCTTTCGCAGACGGTGGGATTGGCAAGTCCGTTCAAATAAATGATGCCTGCGGGCTTGGGAGAAATTTTTTCTTCGTGATAAGTAAAGCCGCAGCTCCACAAAGCAAACAGATATAAAAGCATTTGCAGACTCAGGCCGTTTGCTACGTCGTTGAGAGAAAAGCTGTGACCGCCTGTTTTATAATCCACCACGCGCACGTAGTCTTCTCCGTTTTTGCTTTTGTAATGGTCAACTCGGTCAATGGTGCCGAACAAACGAAGCTCGGTTCCGTCAGAGAGGGGAATGCGATACACGTCGTTTAGCTCTCCGAGGTCCTTTTCGAAGAAAATGGGGCGAAAAGCTCCCGCAGAAAATTCTTTTTGCAGATTTTGCAGAATTAAAAGAGTGCTTTCCTCTAAACGGAGAAGAATAAAATTTAAACTTGCGTCCGGCTTTTGCGTCAGAAGCTTCGATAGGGTTTCCTGTACGGCTTTGCGATTGACTTCTTTCAGTTCGTCGGCGGAAAGTGTTGCTAAATCCTTTCCTTCTGTAGATAAAAACACCATTGCTTTTTCCAAGACGCTATGGACAAAGCTACCTGCAATGTTGGCGCCCAAGGTAGCCTTTTCTCTGGATTTTGCCTCCAGAAGATAGCGGGCAAAATAGGAGAAGGGGCAATTGGTGTATTTTTCCAAACGGGAATAAACCATATTCAAATTTTGCCCTTGATAAGGTTTTTGAGTTATAAGGGTATCCCGCATGACGCCTGTAGCATGACCTTCTGCGGCGGCAAGGGCTCTTTCGCGGAAGGCTTCCGAAGCCATAAAATACTCCTTGAGGGCTTCTTGCAGCCGAGTTTTTTTCCCTAAATGGGTGACCCAGAACGAGAATGCCTCTTCAGGGGTTTGGGGCAGGGAAAATTCGGATGTAAACAGTTCCTCCTTAACCGAGGGAATCAGATTTTTGACGCGCTTTCCCAAAACGGAAAGGGCGGCATTATCCAACACGCCGTCTTCTGAGCGGTAAGATAAGATTAATTCTTTTTTTGCGAAAGATGCGGCAAGGTAAAAATAAAAATATTCGTCGGAAAGGCTTTCTTCTCCCCCGGGCAGACGGTAGCCAAGCTCCGTCAATTCATTTCTTTCACCCTTGGGGAACAGGCCCCCTTTTTGCTCGGGCGCGGGGAAGACTCCTGCATTGACTCCGGTGAGAAAAATGTATTTGGTACCTGTGGGACGGGCAAAATCTACTCTACCTACCTGTATTCGATCCTGACCGGGAGGCAGAATTCCGGGAAGCGTTCCTGATAGGGCAAGGGTTAGTTGCTCCAAAAAGCGGTTTTTGTCGCTTTTGCTTTCTCCCAAGGCGCGGCCAAAAGCGGCAAGGGCTTCCAGAAGTGCATTCCAAGCACCGTTTAAGGCACTTGCTTGTTCAAAATCGTCTGCATCGGTGCATGCCTGAAGCTTGGAAAAGTGTACTTTTTCCGCGCCAATGGCATCTAAAAATGCCAGAATGGCGGTGATTTTTTCTCCTGCGGTGTGAGTATTCAGAGCATTGCTGAGGGTGCGAATCGGAGCGAAGATTTTTTCTCTGGCAAGATTGACCTGTTCTAGTTCAATGCTGTCCCGATCGCTTTTTTCAAAGTAGCCTGCGGGGTTCATGGTAAAGGGAGTATCGCGAAGCACCTCGGAAGCGGTCAGACTCCAGGTGGCTACATATCCCTCCAGACAGAATCGCTCCTTTTCGGATACGGCAAATACACCGTCTTTGATATAGCTTCTTACCTCATCCTCGTCCCCGAGTCCTGCGGCAAAGCGACACGCCAACAATACGGTTTTTGCAAGGGGTGTACGGGCCAGGGGCTTTTTTTCTTCCAGAAAATGAGGAATGCCCTTTTCGCTAAGGGTCAGACCCAAAAGCTCTTCTGTGCTTCCGTCACGGGAGAGAATGGCAATTTCCCTAAAGCGTGCGCCGGAGCGGACCAGACGCAGACATTCCCGCGCTACAAAATCCGCTTCCTCCGCAGGGGTCTTACAGGCTACAATGCGGATGCCTTCGGCATTGCCTTCGTATGTCTTGCCTCCTTGCATCAAGTGGGTGCGAAGGTGACCCAAGGCAGTTTTTTCTTCTTCTTTCTCTAAGGTGATATCGGTTACGGGAACACCCAGCTCTTTGGCTTTGCGCTCCAGACTTCTCGCGGCGGCAAGGCTTTTGGCAAAAAGGAGATTTTCTTTTTTGCGGGCAGCAAAGCTGATATAGACATCTTCTGCCTGCGCCAGAATGCGGCTGAGAATCAGTTCCTGGGGATGGGTAAAATCCCAGAAGCCGTCTACAAATACGACGCTATTCTGAAAAAACGGGTATTCGGATAAAATCCCTGCCAGTCGTTCTCCTTCTTCGCCGGGATCGCGGTAGCGCTGTGACAAAACATCGGAGTAAGAAGCAGTTAAAAGGGCGATTTGCCCTAGCTTTTCCGATAAGCCGGGGGTAGACAGTTCCAGCCCCGAAAGTCTTGAAAGGGCAGGAGCCCACAGTCCTGCAAGGCGCAGACTTTCCAGCTCTGCATATAAATCGCTGATACCGCGGTGGTCTTCCCGCAGATTTAGCGCGGAAAGCTGCGGGGCCAGGGTATGTACACATTCAGCCAAAAGCAGTTTTTTCTCTGCATCGCTAGGGCAAATCCCTGCCAAAGCTCCGTATTCCCGTAGGACAATGTTGGGCAGGCGGGAGAAATTGGTCACTTCTATCAGCATGGAGGCTTTTCCCCCCACCGAGGCGCAGATTTTCTCCTCCAAATCTGCCGTTGCCTGCTCGGGAACCAGAACGAAGATTCTCTTTCCTTTCCGAAAGGCTTCTTCCAGTCTTTTCAGCATCCAATCTCTTTTTCCGCTTCCCAAGTCACCGAAAATCCGATTCAGCATAAAGCTCTCCTTTTTTTAAACGTACATATATGGATAGTATATCACAAGTTCTATGATATTGCAAAAAACTCGGAATTTTTTTCGACATAAGTTGACTTTTTTGGAAAATGTGGTAAAATGAACAAGATAATAACAAAATGTTATCAAAATTTGTTTGAAATGATTGGAGAAACGAAAAATGGCGAAAAATCTTGTTTATGATATCCACGATAAGCCAAAGTTCAATCAGCTGCTTGTATTTGCATTCCAGCAGCTCCTTGCAATTATGGCTGCTACGATTGCCGTTCCCGCAATCGTGGGCAACGGAATGTCCATTTCCGCGGCACTTTTCGGTGCAGGTATCGGAACCTTGGTGTATCAGCTTTTTACTAAGTTCCGCAGTCCCGTATTTCTCGGTTCGTCTTTTGCTTTTATTGGTTCTATGTGCGCTGCTTTTGCAGGTGCTGCTTCTCTGAGTCTAGGATATCTCGGTCTTTTGATCGGTGCTGCTTTTGCCGCTCTGGTTTACGTTGTTATCGCAGTGGTTGTAAAGTTTGTAGGTGTTGGCTGGATTAATAAGCTCATGCCTGCAGCAGTTATCGGACCCACCGTTGCACTCATCGGTCTTTCGTTGGCAGGTGCCGCCGTAAATGATGTATTTTCTTATGGACCTAAGAACGCTGACGGCAGTGCTTTTGTTATGAGCGGAAGCATTTGGGTTTCTCTGATTTGCGCTTTGGTTACTCTTTTTGTGGTTGTTTGTGCTGCTACCTACGGTGGTAAGAAGGTGAAACTTATTCCTTTTATCATTGGTGTGGGCGCAGGCTATGCCGTAGCACTTATTTTTACCGTTATCGGCTATGCGGTAGGTGCCGATGCCCTTAAGGTGATTGATTTTGCTCCCTTTACCGCACTCGTTGAAGGCGGTGTGGGTGTGAAGACCTTCTTCGCAGTGCCCGATTTTACCTTTATCGAAGCTTTCAAGGGTCTTAAGGACTTTGATATGAGCTATCTTGTGACCGTTGCGGTTGCTTACGTTCCCGTAGCATTCGTTGTATTTGCTGAGCATATTGCAGACCACAAAAACCTTTCCTCTATCATTGATGAGGATCTTTTGGAAAATCCCGGTTTGCACCGCACCCTTTTGGGAGACGGCGTCGGCTCCTTTGCAGGTTCTTTCTTCGGCGGGTGCCCCAATACTACTTACGGCGAATCTGTCGGTTGTGTTGCCATTACCAGAAACGCTTCCATTGCAACCATTACCTGCACCGCGATCATTGCAATTCTCATTTCCTTCCTTTCTCCCTTTGTAGCGGTTTTGGATTCTATCCCCGGATGCGTGATGGGCGGCGTGTGCATTACCCTCTACGGATTTATTGCAGTTTCCGGTCTGAAGATGATTCAGAAGGTAGATTTGGAAGACAATGCAAATTTGTTTACCGTTTCTGCGATTCTCATTCCCGGTATCGGCGGCATGGCACTTTCCATTGGTAAGGTTACCCTGACCGCGATTGCTTGTGCTTTGATTCTCGGTATCGTTGTCAATGTTCTTCTGAATAAATTCAAAAAGGCGTAAAAACAGGTGACTGATATGAAAAATTACGATAACGTAGTCATTTTCGACCATCCTCTCATTCGTCATAAGATTGCGATTTTGCGTGATGAGCGTACCAGCATGAAGGAATTTCGCGAGTTGGTGGAAGAAATTACCACGCTGATGACTTACGAAAGCCTTCACGATGGTGTGCAGACTACCGAAATCGAGGTTAAGACTCCTTTGGAAAGGTGCAAGCAGCAGGTGGTTGCGGATGATTCCGTGGTCATTGTTCCCATTCTTCGCGCAGGACTGGGTATGGTCAATGGAATTCACGTTTTGTTTCCCTCCGCAAAGGTTGGGCATATCGGTATGTACCGCAACGAGGAGACCCTTCAACCCGAGACCTATTATTGCAAGCTTCCCCAAGGAATTGAGGAAAAGCTGGTGCTTGTGGTGGATCCTATGTTGGCAACGGGCGGTTCCGCTTGCGATGCCATTCAGAAGTTGAAGGAAAAAGGTTGTAAGCATATTAAGTTTATGGCAATCATTGGTGCACCCGAGGGGGTTACCAAGGTTGCCGAGGCGCATCCTGACGTTAACATTTACGTTTCCACCCTGGATAGATGCCTGAATGAAAACGGCTATATTCTTCCCGGCTTGGGTGACGCGGGCGACCGCCTTTTTGGCACAAAGTAAAAATGTATCTCTAAGGCGCACTTCTTTGCGGAGTGCGCCTTAAAATATCGTCAATATATGTTTTTGTAGATTGTGCGTTTATCATTTTTAATAAAAAATCAAATTTCCTTGCAAAGTGGGCAAAGGTATGATAGAATACAAATGAAATTTTATAAAAAATGGAGGAATTTATGAGATTAGGTATTACCTGCAATACGTTGCACCGCGTTCAGGAGGCTGCAAAATATGGCTTTGATTATTTAGAGGTGACTTTGAAGTGGCTGCAGGCCATGACTCCTGAAGAACTGGATGAATTTGAGGCTGAATTGAAAAAATACGGAATTACCGTTGGCTCATTCAACAGCTTTTTCGGCCCCGAGGTCAAATTGATGGGCGATGGGGTTGATATGAATCAGATTAGAGAGATTACTAAGAAAAACGTAGAACTTGCCGTAAGATTCAATCCTAAGGTCGTTGTAATCGGTTCCGGTCGTGCCAGAATCATTCCTGAAGGAGTTTCTAAAGAAGAAGCAATGAAAGTTTTTGGTGAGGTGGTTGACCTTGCTGCTAATATTTGTGCAGAACATGGCATTGGTGTGGTTATCGAGCCTCTGCGCTACAAAGAGACTAACTTTATCAATACCATTCTTGAAGGCAAGGAAATGAGCGAATACATAGGAAATCCGAATGTGGGTTGTTTCATTGACTTTTTCCATTTTCATCAGAATGGTGAAGAGCTGGATAGCATTGATGAGCTGAAGGGCAAATTGATTCATACGCACCTTGCTCGTCCTAACCCGGACCGCAAGTCACCCAAGCCGGAGGATGAACCGATTATTAGAAGCTGGATGGAAAAACTGCGTCAAATCGGTTATGATGAAAGCCTTACTCTGGAATGCGTTTGGGAAAACCCCGATGATATGTCCGAGGAACTGGAAAGACTTCAACCCATGTTTCCCCTTTTCAGAGGGCAGTTCTAAAAAATTCCAAGTCAATAGCCAAGTGTTCTTCGGGACACTTGGCTATTTTTAAAAATCCCAAAGAAAAAGTCTTGTGAATTTAAAATCCTTGTGGTATAATACCAAGCGTTAATTCATAAAGGAGAAAAACTGTTATGAAACTAGGTATCGTAGGACTTCCCAACGTGGGAAAAAGCACGCTGTTTAATGCGATGACGGGCGGCGGTGCGCAGGCTGTCAATTACCCTTTTTGCACCATTGATCCCAATGTGGGCATCGTGCCTGTTCCCGACAAGAGATTGGAAAAGCTTTCTCAGATGTATAATCCTGACAAGGTGACCCCGGCGGTAATTGAGTTTGTGGATATTGCAGGGCTGGTGAAGGGAGCCAGTCAGGGAGAGGGTCTGGGCAACCAGTTTTTGTCTCATATTCGCGAGGTGGATGCCATTGTGCACGTGGTGCGCTGCTTTGAGGATGCAGATATTGTACACGTAGATGAGGGAATTGACCCCGTTCGCGATGCAGACGTTATTAATATGGAATTGATTCTGTCCGATATGGATATTTTGGAGCGCAGACTGGATCGCGCCAAGAAGCGCTTGAAGGGGGATAAATCCGCTCAGACGGAAATTGATCTGATTGAGAAACTGATGGTAAGGCTGGGAGAGGGAAAGAGTCCCCGCGGGCTGGAATTTTCTGCTGCTGATGAAGCGCTTCTTGCGGAAATGCCTTTGCTTTCTATGAAGCCGCAGATTTTTGCCGCCAATGTGTCCGAGGAGGATATTGCACAGGGCGCTGAAAAGAACGGGCATTTTGCCGCGCTTTCTGCTTATGCCGCTGCCGGCGGAAACGGCATTATTCCCATTTGTGCTAAGATAGAAGCGGAATTGGCGGAGCTTGAACCCGAGGACAGACAGATGTTTCTTGAGGATCTGGGCATCGAAAGCGCAGGTCTGGAGAGACTTATTACCGCCGGTTACGAGCTTCTCGGCTTGATCAGCTTTTTGACGGCGGGTAAACCCGAGGTCCGCGCGTGGACCATTACTCGTGGTACCCTTGCCCCTCGCGCCGCAGGAAAGATTCATTCGGATATTGAACGGGGCTTTATCCGTGCCGAAGTGGTCTCTTACGAAGATTTGATTTCTTGCGGCTCTATGGCCGCTGTCCGTGAAAAAGGCTTGCTTCGCTCCGAGGGTAAGGAATATGTGATGCAGGACGGAGATGTGGTTTTGTTCCGATTCAATGTATAAAAAAAGCACCCGTTATGGGTGCTTTTTTAAATAATTGCGTCTTGCGGAGGGGGTTATACCGAAATGCTCCTTGAAGCTGAGCTGGAAGCCACTGTAGGAACGGTAGCCTACCTGCCAGGCAATTTCCTCCAAAGAAAGGGTGTTGCTGCGTAGATAAATATCCGCAAGCTCCATGCGTCTTGTCCGAACGGCGGTTTTGAAATCCACGCCCAGAAATTTTTTGACCAGGGAGCTGGTCTGTCTTTGGCTCAGATACAATGTCTTCGCCAGGCCTGCCAAGCCTTCCTGATCGGCGAAATGGCGCTCCATATAGTCCATAATAATCCATTTTTTGTCGTTTGAGAAGTCCAAACCGTTTTTATTTTCATTGGCTTTGAATTTGAGGGAGAGCAGACGCAAGACAGCGGAGAGCATCAAAAGGCCCAGGCGCGTATTCCGTTGGGGTGAGCTTGGTAAAAGCTGTTCGGTACGGCAAAGCTCCATTAGCTTTTCCGCGTATTCATCTTCAAACAGCAAAGGCTCGGTGACTTGCTCTAAAAGGTCTGAAAACGCATCTTTTTTCTTTTGTCTTTTGTCCGTGAAAAAATGAAAGCAGATTCGATCTACCGTGTCGTCTCCCGTAATGACGCCGTGGTAATAATCCCTTGGGATTAAAAGGATTTGTCCTTTTTGCAAGGAGATTTTGCGGTCCTCATCGGGTAGGTTAATAATCTCGGTTCCACGGAATACACAGTGAAATTCTATGGAATAGTGTTTGTGAGGGCGGTCGTTGATCTGCTCATTCGGTAAAAAGTTTTGTCTTGCGGCGCGTATTTGATAGACTGTTTCGTCTATGGTTGTGCTGAATTCGAAGCCCATCAAAGTTCCTCCTCAAAAAGATTGAAAAAAATGAAATTCTTTTTCATTTTTATCGTATTTAACAATTGATTTTTCTTCTTTTTCAATATATACTATAAACGTAGTATAATCAAATACTGCCAAATTTGTCAAGAAGGTGAAAAAAGATGAACGTAATGGAGCTTTTAAATCTTTCGGGAAAGGTGGCGCTGGTCACCGGAGGTGCCGGGAATTACGGCAGACAAATGACCGAGGCGCTTGCGGAGGCAGGAGCTATTGTTTGGACCGCATCCCGAAATTTGGAAAAAAATGAAGAGTGCGCGAAGAGTCTTCGGGAGAAAGGACTGGAGGTTTACGGCGATTCTTACGACCAGGCGGATGAAAAGAGCATCCTTGCGCTTTTAGAGCGTATGAAAAAGAAGCACGGCAAGGTGGATATTCTGGTGAATAATTCTGTTTTGCGCTGTACCAAGGGGTATTACTCCGATCCGGAGCTGTTTGCTCAGAGCTTTGCAGTAAATTCTACCGGACTGATTTTGATGTGCCGCGCCTTTGGCGATCATATGGCGGAAAACCAAAGCGGCAGTATTATCAATATTGGTTCTTATATGGGCGAATTGGGTTGCAATGAAACCCTTTACGAGGGTTGCCCCCACATTTCCAGTATTGGTGCGGTAGATTACTTCTATCATAAGGGTGGTATGCACAATATGACCCGTTTCCTTGCTTCCCGCTTAGGTCCTAAGGGAGTGAGGGTCAACTGTTTGTCTTTGGGCGGTCTTTTCAACAACCAGCCCGAACCGTTCGTCGAGCAATATGCCAAGGCGACCTTCCTGGGCAGAATGGCAGATCAGGACGACGTAAAAGGCGCGGTGGTTTATCTTGCCTCCGATGCATCTAAGTATATGACGGGAGCCGTTATCCCGCTGGACGGCGGCTATTCCGCAAAATAATAAAAAGGAGAAGAGTCAATGGATATGAGAAAAAGCAGAGTTCTGAAGAAACTGCGCGAAGGAAAGGTTGCAACTTGCACGAAATTGAATTTGTGTGATCCCCGCGTCGCCGAAATTGCGGCAATGGGCGGCTTTGATTGCATTTGGATTGATTTGGAGCACGTGCCCAATGATATGAGAAGTGTGGAGGAGATTGTTCGCGCGGCAAAAATTTATGATGTTGACGTTTTGACTCGCGTAGGACGTGGTTCTTACAGCGATTTGATTCGTCCCTTGGAGGCAGATTCCGCAGGAATTATGGTTCCTCATTTGATGAGCCTTGAGGATGCCAAGAAAATTGTCTATTACACCAAGTTCCACCCTATCGGCAGACGTCCTTTGGACGGCGGTAATGCTGACGGCAGATATTGCGGTGTCAGTGGCGCAGATTATATTAAGCAGGCAAATGAGGAACGTTTTACCATCGTACAAATTGAAGATCCGGAACCTATGGAGGAACTGGAAGAGATTTGTGCATTGCCCGGTATTGATATGATTTTCTTTGGCCCTGCGGATTTCAGCCAAGGCATTGGAAATCCTTGCGGCGACGATCCTCGCATTGATGAAGCGCGTCGTAAGATTGCTACTTGCGCAAGAAAGCATGGTAAATTTGCCGGTACTGTTGGTGGTGCGGCAAACTTTGATTCCCTTGTGGAGATGGGTTACAATTTTATTTCCACCGGTGCAGACGTGGTTGCTTTGCTTCCTTACTTTAAGAATCTTTATGAAAGCGTTAAAGATAGAAACGCGGTTGAGGTAAAATGAAAAGAAATATTTCGCCCATGACTTTGGGTACGGTACAGCTTGGAATGAATTACGGTATTGCCAACGAGGGAGGAAAGCCTTCTCTTGAGAAAAGCTTTGCCATTTTAAACGAAGCGGTAAAAGGGGGTATCACCTCTCTGGATACTGCCCGCGCCTACGGCAATTCGGAAGAAGTCATCGGAGCATATTTGAAGGAATATGGGAAGAATGATCTTTGTATTACTACTAAAATTCCTCATTTTTCCGGAGAGGGAAGTCTTGAGAGCTACGTAGTGGATTCCGTTGAGGGTTCTCTTGAAAGATTGGGTATTCAAAAGCTTTCTTCCGTGATGCTTCACGCGGCGGGGGATTTGTTTGAATACGGAGAGAAAATGGTTTCTGCTCTGGAGGGCCTTGTGCGCCGCGGTTACGTGGAAAAGGTGGGCGTTTCCGTTTATAATGATGAGGAAATTGCTGAGCTTTTGCGCTATGACTGTCTGCAGGTCACCCAGATTCCCATGAGTATTTTTGATCAAAGGCTGATTACCTGCGGTGCGCTGGACCGCCTTGCAAAGCGGGGCGTGGAAGTGTACGTGCGCAGCGTATTTTTACAGGGACTCTTTTTCCTGGATCCCGATGGAATTACTGACCCCATTCTTTTGGAGCACGCGGCGCCTTGTATTCGCAAACTTCGCGAGATCGCGGAGCGAGAAGGGATGACTGTGGCGCAGTTGGCAGTTGGTTTTATGCGTTCCTTGGAGGGCGTGACCAGTCTTGTTTTGGGTGCGGATGCCCCTGAGCACGTAAAGCAAAATCTGTCTTATTTTTCTGCCCCTGCATTGGGAGAAAAGGTGATGGCAGAGTTGAAAAAGGAATTTGCCGAGATGGACATACCGGAAATTATGAAAGTCTTGTCCCGTCCCAAGGCATAAGGACCTTTACTATGTTGATTGACAAGCATTTTTAAGCGAAATTGAGGTGTGAAAATGAAAACGTTTTGCGCGGGCTTTGCCCGCAAGGATATTACTCCTCCTCTGGGCATTTATATCAACGGATATTTTAAGGAGCGCAGAGCTGAAGGAGTGATGGATCCTTTGGAACTTTGCTGTCTTGCCTTGGGATTGGGCGAGAAGCGAGTGGTGCTTTGTACTGTGGATAACTTGGGTGTTCCCCGTCGGATTCTGGAGCCCATGTTGGAGCGCGCTGCCCAGGCAACGGGACTTCCCAAAGAAGCCTTTTATTTCAGCGCAACCCATAGCCACACGGCAGGTGCTTTGGATGATGAAAACTGCGATGAAATAGAAATTGCTTACCGCGAGCAGGTAACTGTAGCTCTTTGCGAAGCGGCACAAGCGGCACTGGCGGATCTTGCTCCCTGTAAAATGGGCACCGCTATCGGAAAGGCGCCCAATTCTGCGTTTGTGCGCCGCTACCGTATGAAGGACGGATCTGTGCGCACCAATCCCGGTGTCAATAATCCCGATGTACTGGAGCCTGTCAGCGAGGCGGATGAGCGGGTTTCCGTGATTCGACTGGATCGGGAAAAGGATAGCCTTCTTTTGGTCAGCTTTGCCAACCATCCCGATACTGTGGGCGGTTGCAATCTTTCTGCGGATTGGCCCGGTTTTGCCCGTCGCGAGACGGAGCGCGCATTGCCTGATACCAAGGTGATCTTTTTTAACGGCGCACAAGGCGACGTAAACCATGTGAAGGTATTCCCTCAGGGTGGCGATCTGAACGGAATGGAAAATGATTTTGACGATGTATATCGTGGCTATGACCACGCCCGTTATTTGGGCAGAGTCGTGGCCGGTGCTGTTTTGCAGGTGTACGACAAGGTAGCCTATAGCCAGGTGAATGAGCTTGACTATTTGCAGATCGAGGTGCAGATTCCTTCCAATAAGCCAACCCCCGAGGAGCTTCCTTTGGCGAGAAAGTACGCTGCTCTGCATGAGGCGGGGAAGGATGATGAGATTCCCTACGAAGGGATGATGCTGACTACTGTGGTTGCCAGTTCCTTGCGTAAGCTGCGCCTGGAAAACGGCCCTGAGTTTTTCTATCTGCCGTTGACTGCGCTTCGCATAGGCGACGTGGCAATGATTGGTTTGCCCGGCGAACCTTTCACGGGAATTGGTGTTGCTTTAAAAGAAACGGTTGGTCCTGCAATGGTTATTCCTACTTGCGTGACTAATGCTTATGAAGGATATTTCCCCATGCTGGATTCTTATGAAGGCGGCTATGAATCGGGAACTTCCAATTATAAAGCGGGTGTTGCGGAGATTTTCATCGAGGAAGGACAGAAACTTCTGGGTAAACTTTGGAATTAAATTTGAACAGCCTTGTTTTCTTGGAAACAAGGCTGTTTTTATATATAAATAAGGAAGAAAAAATGAGAAATTCGTGACAAAAAGGAAAAAAATGTGAACGAGCTGAAAACAAAAGAAAAATCGTCATTTTTTCTCGAAAAAAGTGTTGACAAAGGGAAATGTATTTGCTAAACTGTAACTCCACCGCGTGAGAGCGGAGGCCGGATGCGAACCGAAGGAAAAATTTTTTTGAAAAAAACAAAAAAAGGTATTGACAAAGGGTAAGCATTTGGATATAATAGAAAAGCTGCGGTTGACGCGGCGGCGAACCTTGAAAATTGAACAACAAAGACGAAAAATGTACAAAGACAAAGCACGATTATTGGTAAGAGATTACTTTTAAAAGTGTGGAAGCTTTAGTCATTCCTTAAGAAAAATACAAACCAGAAACAAAGTAAAAGA
>JAZODR010000046.1:0-88583 GCA_045597125.1 Eubacteriales bacterium
GTGGCGGTATCGAGCAGGCGGCGAAGCGCGCGCTTCAGGCAAGCGGCAAGTTTATCCCGTGGCAGGTGGTCACGATCACGACCGACGGGCGCAGGGTTGACTAAATATAAATTTTGTGGTATACTGAATTCGGTATACCACAATTTTTTGGAGGCGGCGCTTATGTTCAGACGTGACCACATAAAAACCAAGCTGACAGCGTTTGTGCTGTTAAATCTTGCTTTGTGCCTTGTGCTTCTCGTGCTTATACCCGAAAAGACGGGCGGCGGCAGCATACAGATAGACTTTTACGGAATTGAGCAGATGCTCGTTTATTATCCGCTCCTAGCCGTGCTGTACGGTATAGCGACCGCGGTGACATCCTTTCGTGACTACGCATATGCAGGGCTTATGGGCGTGATATTCTTCGTCTGTGCGCTTGCAAACTCGCTCCGCTACGACATAGTCGAGCCGCCCGCCGCCCTCGTTTACACGGCCATAATGCTCGCGTTTATGCTCGCGACGTTTGGTGTGATCGCGCTTGTACGGAAGTGTCGGGTGAAAATGAAATAATAAAAAAGCTTCGGTGAAAACCGAAGCTTTTTGACATTTCAAGGCAGATTGAATTATTCACATTTTTGTGCTATAATTAGGTAAAAGATAATTTCAATCAGTTCGATAAATACGAATTTGGAGGAACTATGCTATGAAAAAGGCATTTCATATGATTTGTTGTGCGGCAGGCAGTGGAATGATTGGTTTCTTTGCAAATCAGTTGAATACAGTAGTTGGATGTGTGTTTTTTACCCTTGGTGTTGCCTTGCTTGTTGGTTCAATCATTATAATCAGCAAAAAGGATAACTGATATACTTCAATTCGAAGGGGGCTATATTATGACAAGCTATATTGTTGCTTTTCTTGTAGGTGTTCTATGTATTGTTCTTGGAATTTCAAATATGAGAGGAAATATAGCCTCTCTTCATTCGTATCATAGGCATCGTGTTTCCGAAGAAGATAGGATACCATTTGGAAAACAAGTGGGCTTAGGTACTATGATTGTTGGCATCGGTATAATTATATTCAGCGTTATGTCTGCTGTGACCTTGTATACCGAAAACAACATCTTTACATTAATTGGTACCGCAGTTTTGATTGTTGGTATTGTTGTAGGGCTTATTATGAGTTTCAAAGCTATGATTAAATATAACAAAGGTATCTTTTAATTCGTTAAATAAGAATTTGACAAAGGAGGTTCCACAATGAAAAAGATTTTGCTTGTGCTATCGGTAATCTTTACAGTTTTGACTTTTGTAGGGGCAATATATGTGCTCACCTTTGGTGGAACTGTCAATGCTGGTTATGCCGTGATACCTTGTGCAATTTCTACGGCTTGCACGAACGGCTATATATGGTGCAACAACAAAGGTAACCGTAATAAACCTACTGAATAAATTCCAATTTGACAAAGGGGGGTATCCGTATGGATAACAAGAAAAATAAGAAAAAAGAACCTTGGAGAATTATTGTTTTCATAATCTCCGTATTGTTTATCGTATTTATGTGGGTGAAGAATGACATCGTAGCCATTTATACTACTATGCCCGCAGAACAGGTTGCTCCTCTGATTGCCACAACGATTGTAGTTTCTCTGATTAAAGTTGCCGCCATAGCAGGTGTAGTTTTGCTAATTAAGTGGATTATTGGCAAAATTAATAAGAAGTAAGTAAATAAATTCCGATTTATCGACAAGTTTAAAAAAGATATCTAAATCGGTGCAACTTTTCTTTTTGCAGATTTTCTTGCCATTTTTTAAGAGGTTGCGCATAAAATTTATGCGCAACCTCTTTTTTGTTTTTGAGCTGCCTTCTCCACCAAGGAGAATGAGTAATAAATTTAGAAAAAGGAGATGGTGAAAAATACGGCCCTATTATTCTCAGCAGTAACTGTGACTGCCAACGACCCGTTCGTGCGAAAGCATACCTCTATGGTGATGAAGAAACCTATCCCCCTGGTACGCGACTTATGCTTCTGTCAACCCCAATTTTTGTCAACAAAAAAGACACAAAATTCAGGGCAAAAGACCCAAGTGAATGGGTGTTTGTGTGGGATTTTTTATGATATAAGATTACGCTTCGCTTCGTTCAGGTTTACACGCCGTTGAAAATTTCCCAGCGAGGATATGCCTTGAAAGTCGTGCCCACAGACACGCTCGAAAGGTTCGTTCCGGTACAAGAAACCACGGTAAGCTCAGAGGAGCCATTCTTTTTCAGAGTGATCACTCCGCCGTCTGCAAAGGTAACAACCAAAAGGGAATCTTGCACCTCATAAGTAAATCGAGGATAGGCTTCCGTAGTTACGGAATAGACTCTTCCATTGTAAACCCTTGCCTTGACGTCCATATTGGGCGTGGGATAAAGATAGGAGGAGTCGGAGGAGGTATATTCCGTCCATGTATCCCCGGCAGAAACGTTCGCAGAACTTCTTTGGAAGTCAAGCAAAACCAATTCCACAGCGTAGGGCGCCAAACCTTCCTTGCCGGGAACTCCAACATTAACGATTTCCCTTCCGTGTTTCCAATAATATTTTTTTAAGTCAGCAAAATCGCTGTGCTGATCAGCATCGCATCGAATGCAGACCAAGGACTGAAATTCGTGACCCAATGCGCTCCCCTCCGTCGCACCGCAGGAACAACTCCTAGGCTGCATACAGGTAGCGACAGAAAAAGAATGAGTGTGCGCAGAATTGTTAGCCTCACCGGAAACACCTGTAGTAGTTTCATTTGGTGCTGTAGATGTTTCTTTTGTGGTTGCAGGGGTGTTTCCCGTTGTATCAGTCTCCTTGGTATTGGGTGTAGTGATTTTGCTTGAAACCCCTGTTTCGTTGTTTTGATGGTTGCTTTTTTTGCCACAAGCCACAAGACCGAGACACATAACAAACACAAGAATTAAACATAGAACTTTTTTCATTGTTGTAAACTCCTTATCAGAATTTCCACCACCAAGATATCATACCTCTTAAAATTTGTCAAATATCATCCACAATATCGGCATCGATATAATTTGCAATTTCCTCCACAGACTTGGGTGTGCAGAGAAGAGATTGTGAAGGCTCCAAGACCACCTTGGTTGCTTCCACGTAGTCGTGCTTAGTTTTTAGGATAAACATAGCAGAAATGTTGTTTACTGCATTCACAAGTGCCGCTTGGATTCACCAATTTGGGTCACTTTCTAACTTTTATATGCATTTTCGGGGGGAGTATACTTACCGCACTTTCTTTGTTTTTGTTATACAATTAACCAGATATCTAAATCGGCGCAACTTGCCAAAAAGAAAACCATCCATTCGGATGGTTTTCTTTTTGCAGATTTTCTTGACATAGGTTTTGGATTTAGATATAATACACTTGATTAATTTGATAAAAAAGGCTGTGATTTGCCGGGAGGAGAAAGCGTAATGGGAACAAACAATAAAAGTAATGTTGCAGCTAAATTGTTATTTATTTCCGGGCTATCTTTGATTGCTTTTGTTTTTTTGAATATATTGATAAGTGCTACCCTATTTATATTTAAAATAAGTATATCGTCTTTTAGCCCGATTAGTTCTTTTGTGCTTACTCTTGGATTGATTTTTTATCTGCTGCGCAAGAACAAATTGATAACAAAAAAGAACTGTGCAGCGCTTATCGTATTAATTTTGTTTGTAACATTGATTATCGGCGGGAGTATTTATCATTCGGGACTTGTGGTGGATGATACATGGGATGGAAACGACTACCATAAAAAATCCATTGGTAAATTGCGTGATGGTTGGAACCCGGTTTATGAAAACTTGGAAGATTTTGACAAAAATTCATCTACAAGTTTTGGATTGACTGAGACAAATACAATTTGGGAAAATCATTATGCAAAAGCATCGCACATTTTTGCAGCAAATATTTATGCACTGACAGATAATATTGAAACCGGAAAATCAATTAATATGATTAGTCTTGTGGCTTTGGTTTTGATTTGTGCATCCTATTTGGTTTTCAAAAAGAAGAAATTGTTATTTGTGGTTGCTTTTTCTCTGAGTGTTTTGACGTACTCTGTGTTTGTTGCGCAAATGCCCACCAACTACGTTGACCATCTTTTGGGGATGTATCTGTTTTTGCTGATTTTTGGCTTTTTTATTTTCGAAGAGAAAGAGTTTTTCCCAACGCATCTTGAGTCCTTGGCGTTGTTTTTTATGACGCTGTGCATTTTAATCAACATTAAGTTTTCTTCTTTTGCTTATGCCGGCCTTTATTGCTTGGGATATTATATTTGGTATATTTATCGGCTTGCGAAGAAAAAACTTGACAAAGCTTTCTTCACACGGTTTACTCTTATTGCATTCGTTGCTGTAATCGTGGGAGTATTTGTAATCGGTCTTTCTGTTTATCCTAAGAATTTTATTGATCACGGGCATCCGTTTTATCCGCTATTTGGAGAGGGAAAAGTTGATATTATGACAGCGAACTCTCCTGCAAGTTTTGAGGACCTTTCTCCGATAGAACGCTTTTTCCATGCTACTTTTTCAGAGTGTGACAATATAATTTATGCCTCGGGTGCTGCACCGAAATTGAAAATTCCGTTTACTTATAAAATTGAAGAATTTGAAAAATTGCAAGCGACCGATTTGCGTATTTCCGGTCACGGCGTGTTCTTCAGCGGAATACTTCTTGTAAGTGTTTTGGTTCTCGTTTGTTGCGGTATTTTTCTTAAAAGAAAAAATCCGAGGTTGTTTTCCGTTACCGTGATTCCTCTTGCGATAACGTGTGTTTTGACTTTTGCTCTTGGAGAATCCTGGTGGGCGCGTTATTTTCCCCAGTTGTTTTTGTTTGCGTTGTTTGCGCTTTTGTATCTGGACGAAATGGACTTTCTTCCGGCTCGCATTATAAAGGGTTTGCTCATTGTTATCATTTTAACCAATAATATTTGCACGGTGGTACAAACACAAGAGCGTGTTTCTACACACGCTGCCGATGTTGAAGCACAATATGAGCAGTTTGAAGCGGCGTTAAGCGAACATGATGGAACGGTTGTCTTTTCAACCTCGTTTTTGGGTTCTTGTTATAATATCAGAGATCGGTACGGAGATGAGTTTGAGTATCAATTTCATTCCGAACCGGTTCCCGTTGACTATCAAAAGAGTTTTCCATTGTTGTACGGTTACATGACAGGGAGTATTGAAAATGATCAAATATCTGAATTTGATTCGAATTAAACATTATATTAAAAATGTATTGATTTTTGTTCCAATGATTTGTGCAATGCAGATCACCGGAAAAAATATCCTGATTAGTATTTTGGCTTTTTTCAGCTTTGGTTTTTTGTGCTCTGCGGTTTATATCATGAATGATATTCGTGATATTGAGCAGGATCGTCAACATCCCAAGAAGAAAAATCGTCCTTTGGCAAGCGGTGCGGTGAAGAAGGGTGAGGCTATTGTAATTTCGATTGTTTTACTTTGCCTTTCTTTCGGGCTGAATATGGTTGTTAATCATTTCCGCTTTTTCAATTTGTCTTTTGTTTTTCTTGTAGCATATGCTTTGATCAATTTGGCGTATAGCTTTGGTCTGAAGAATTTTGCTATTCTTGATATCGTGTTGCTTGCAACCGACTTTGTGCTTCGCGTGTATTACGGTGCCGCTATTTTTTCAATTGAGGTATCGCCGTGGTTATTTTTGACCATTCTGAGTGCTTCTATGTTTATGGGGCTGGGCAAAAGGAAAAAAGAATTAATCAAAACCCCTTCTGCGCGCAAGGTGCTGAAAGAATATAACGAAGCCTTTTTGGATAAGTATCAGAGCGTTATGTTATCTCTTGTTCTTGTATTTTATTCTTTGTGGACCGTTCAACAGGGAATCGTGCTTTTGAATTTTTCCGTTGTATTGGTGCTGGTAATTCTTATGCGATATTCTTTAATTATTGAAAAGACGGACGAGGGAGACCCTACAAGCGTTCTTTATTCTGATAAAATATTGCTTGTTTTGTGCTTGATATATGCCATTTTTATGCTATGTATCTTTTTGAGTATGGAGTCTGTTAAATGAATGTGTTTGATTTTGACGATACCATTTATGACGGTGACTCCAGCGTTGATTTTTTCAAGTTTTGTTGCAAGAAAAATTGCGAAACACTAAAAATCCTTCCGTTTTTTGGCGTAAATGTTTTTCTGTATTTGCTAAAGCTGCGAACCAAGGAACAAATGAAATCGTCATATTTCGGTTTTGTGAGATATATTGAAAATATTGATGAAACTGTGGAGAGCTTTTGGAAAACGCATCAGTATAAAATCAAAGAGTTTTACAAAAGAAAACATTGTGACGATGACCTTGTTATCAGTGCTTCTCCTGATTTTTTGCTGGAACCTATTTGCAGGCAGTTAAATGTCAGGCTGATAGCAACGCGCGTTGACCCGAAGACCGGACAACTGCTTGGAAAAAACTGCCGCGGGAAGGAAAAGGTTCGCCGATTTTGTGAATACACATCGGAAGAGATTGATGAGTTTTATTCCGATTCATTATCGGATTCTCCTTTGCGTGACAAGGCGAAAAAGGCATTCCTGGTAAAAGGGAATCGCTTGTTGGATTGGGAAGAAAAATGAGAATTAAGTCACTACTCATAAAATATCGCGATCTGATTCTTTACGGCGTTTTTGGCGTATTAACCACACTTGTAAATATTGTTGCTTATTGGTTCATGGCGCACGTGCTTGGGTTCAAAACGATGCCCGGTACAGTGGTGGCATGGTTTGCGGCGGTAATTTTTGCCTATTTAACCAATCGGAAGTGGGTGTTTCACAGCGCTGCGGTATCTTGCGCCGATATTATCAAAGAAATCATATCTTTTTTTCTTTGCAGGTTGTTTTCCGGTTTGGTTGATTGGGGTTGCATGTATATTTTCGTGGATATTTTGCATTTCCATGATGTAATGATCAAAGCGGGAGCTAACATTCTTGTGATTATATTGAATTATATTGCCAGTAAACTTATTATCTTTAAATCTAATAAATAGGCGATTGATAAAAAATATCCCAGGTCGAAAGACTTGGGATATTTTTGTGAAGCGATTATATGCTTAGTAGTAATGCCCATGCAAGGCTGTAGTAGCTGATGACAGCCACAAGGTCGTTGATTGTGGTAATTAAAGGGCCTGAAGCGATGGCCGGGTCAATTCCCAATCTATATAAGGTAATTGGAATTGCTGCACCGGTCAGCCCGGAAATTGTCATTGCAAAGCACATTGCAAGACCCACACAGCTTGCTGTATCAAATACGAAAGAAGCGGGGTATGAAGCAAAAACAAACAGATAAAGGCATATAATCAGAAATGATATTAAACCGAGCACGATGCCGTTTAGCAAAGCAACGCGAACTTCATTTAAAACTGTTAAAAGCTGTTTTTTAAAACTGTTTTCATTTTCTATGCTAAGAGTTCTTACGGTTACTGCCAGTGACTGTGTACCAACATTGCCTGCCATTCCAAGGATGAGAGATTGAAATGAAACAATCATCGGAAGAGCATCTACCACGTCTTCAAAAAGTCCAACCACGGCGGAAACGGCAAGACCCATAAAAAGGAGAGCAATCAGCCATGGAACACGCTTTTTCATGCTTGAAAAAAGTGTTTCGTCGGACTCTTGATCTGATGTCATTGCTGCCAATTTTGCATAATCGTCGCCGCGCTCTTCATCCACCAGCTCGATAATATCTGTGGATGTAATTACGCCGAGAAGTGTGTTGTTTGCCATTGAAAGAACGGGAATCATATTTTCGGAATATCCGCGAAGTCGTTCAATGTTTTCCGAAATTATATCTTTGTCATAGACGAAAGGGAATGTGGTTAATATTAATGTTTCAAGTTCTACATTGCTTCTTGCCACAATCAGGTCTTTCAGGTCGATTACACCGTAAAAGCAGTCGTTTTCATCTACCACAAATATTGTGTAAATATTATCATTTTCAGCGGCTTTGTTTATCAAAGTTTTCATTGTTTCTTTGATTGTTTGATTTCGTTTTACAACGATGAAATTGGTGTTCATACGACTGCCGAATTCAAAGTCTTCGTACGAATCAATCAGTTCGATGTCTTCTTTTATTTCGGGGTTTTCGATGAGATCGAAGATATCGTTTCTTGTTTGTTTGTCAAGCTCATCCAAAGCAACAACGGCATCGTCGGCATCCATCTGTTCAATGATTTCCGCCGCATCGTCAACATCCAGACGGGAAAGATAATCTCCGGCATCGTCAAGAAAAACAACGATTTTTGAGAGAAGTTCGCTTCCCAGGACATCAAACAAGCGTTTGCGCTCTTCATCAGTAAGTTTTTCAAAAATGTTTGCAATATCATTTTCGTGATATTCGTGCAGTTTTTCATTTAATTCCCGATCGCTATAATGGCCTCGGATGATACTAAGAATCTCAGCGCCGTAATCTTTTTCCGATGAACAAAATTCATTCTTGTTTTTCATAGTTTTCTCCTATTGATATAGAAAAATTTGAAATTATATGATATAATGTCCTAAGCAAAGAAAGGGAGTGACATTATGAGAGGCAAAACAAAGGAACATTATCTGTTTATATTGGGTGTTGCTATTTGTTTTGTAGTGGCGGGTCTTGCTGTTTTTTTGGAAGAAATCATACCCGGAGGGTTGCTTGGCGCATCTATTATTGCCTTGTTTATGGGAACGATAATCAACAGTTTTTTTCATCCGTCTTGGATTAAGCCTGCTTTAAAATTTACGTCTAAAAGGATTTTGAAGGTCGCGATTGTACTTTTGGGGGCCTCCTTATCAATTAATACCATTATGTCCGTGGGCAAAATGACCTTTTTTGTAATGATTTTCACTTTTGCAATGTGTTTTGGCTGCGGATATTTTATTCGAAAACTTTTCGGGCTGAATTGGAAATTATCCAATCTTATTTCTGCGGGAACGGGCATTTGCGGTGGCTCTGCCGTTGCCGCGATTGCGCCTGTAATTGATGCCGATGACAAAGACGTTGCATTTGCCATGTCTTCCACTTTTTTGTTTGATATGGTGATGGTTGCTTTGTATCCAATTATGGGTAAGCTTTTAGGAATGACGGATATTGCCTACGGCATATGGGCGGGAACTTCGGTGAATGATACTGCCAGTGTTGTGGCTTCCGGATATGCGTTTTCCGAAATCGCCGGCGACTTTGCCACAATGGTAAAACTTACCAGAACCATTGCGATTATTCCTACTGTCTTGGTTTTTGCTTTTATCAGCACTCGCATAAAGCAAAAAGAAGCGGTAAGCAGTGGCAAGAAAGTGAACCTTATTAAGATTATTCCGTGGTTTATCGGCTTTTTTGTGGTGTTGGCTATCTTGAACAGTGTGGGTTGTATTCCTGTAGCAGTATCAGGCATTATGAAAAGTGCCAGTAAATTTTTAATGGTTGCCGCTTTGGCTGCCATCGGTTTAAGTACAAGTATAACCGACTTTAAAAAAGCAGGTCTTGCGCCTATGTTCTACGGAATCACAATTGATACGCTGGTAACCTTGACAGCGCTGGTTGTGATTTGGTGTATGAGATTGATGTGAAGGGGTGATTGTATGAAAATAACGGTTGTTCAACCGCCTTATTTTATCGGGGACAGACCTGATGAAAAAATTGCGGATTTTTTAATTCAAGAACTTCAAAAAGCAGAAGCGACGCTGATTGTTTTGCCTGAATTTTCCAATGCGGGCGGCATCTCTGATATGGAAAGCGAAAAAGCGGCTATGCCGCGCGCCAAAGAAATGCTGAAAATGGCATCTGCGGTGGCAAAAGAAAAGTCTGCTTACGTGGCAATCAACGTTTTGGAAGAAAGAAACGGAGAAATCAAAAACAGCACTTATTTATTTGATAAAAAAGGGAATGTGGCTTTTATTTACGATAAGATTCATCTTCCGCCAAGCGAAGTTGCCTTAGGGGTGAAACACGGAGAGGGAGCTTGTTTTTGCAAACTCGACGGCATTTGCTTTGGATTTCTTACTTGTTATGATGTTTATTTTAATGAGCAAATAGAATATTTGGCAAGCAAGAAGCCGGATATTATATTGATTCCGGTTTATCAACGGGGAGAAAATGTGGATATTATACGAGCCCAAGCTAAGCTAATTGCATTTCGTTGTAATAGTTTTGTTGTAAGGGCTTCTTATTCCATGAACAGCGATGAAAAGGGCGGTTGTTCGATGATTGTAGCACCCGACGGCGAAATCCTAGAAGATATGGGTAAAGAAATCGGGTCCGTTTCCTTGACAATCGACCCCAAAGAAAAGTATATGCGCTCAGCGGGCTTTGGCGGGGGAAAGATTCTTGGTGATGATTTTATAAACAACGGCCTTCGTCCTGATGTTTTTAAAAGGTAAAAAAAGAGACTACGGTTTCTTCTTTGGAATGGAAACGGGGGAGTCGGTTAGTCCAATCAAATAATCGGCAGAAAGGTTGTAAAATTTGCAAAGAGTAATCAGGTCGTCGATTTTCAGTTCAGCTCTTCCGGCTTCAATGTGGTTGTAGCCTTGTTGAGATTTTTGAAGCAATTTTCCGATTTCGGCCTGAGTAAGGTCTCGGTCTTCCCTTACATTTTTAATTCTTGTTCTGTAATCCATCGTTCCTCCTAATATTATCTTCATAAAATTATTGTATATACTCACGGTTTGAGTATTGACAAATACTCAAAAATTGAGTAAAATAGGAGCGTCGACTTTGGTCGAATAACAAAAATTAAGGAGAACTTAAAAATGGATCAGCAAAAAATTGATATGTTTATAATGACAAATCAAAAGTATTTTCCCGCGGAAAAAATTGTTTTTCTCAAAGAGAAAATCAAAAACATTGATGAAGAAAAATTTGCTTTGATTAGCGTAATGGACTTTAAGGACCCAACAACTCTTTTGTTGGTTTCTTTGTTCCTTGGCACACTTGGGATTGACCGCTTTATGCTGGGTGATGTCGGCCTTGGGATTTTGAAATTGCTTACCTGTGGTTGTTGTGGCATTTTGACGATTGTGGATTGGTTCATCATTTCAAAAAAAGCAAAAGAAGTCAATTTTAACAATTTGATGACTTTGATCTGAGTTGAGAGGCGAATTTTTAAAAAGAAATTTTTTTATCTTACTTATCTGTTTGGGATATTTGTTTTTTTCCTGCTATTTTGATATTGGTTGTCCCTTTTTGGCTCTTTTTTCCATCCCTTGTCCAACTTGCGGTGTAACAAGAGCCCTTTGTTCTATAATAAAAATGGATTTTTCTGCCTATTGTCGGTATCATTTGATGGCGCTTCCGCTTGCGATTGCCTTTTGGCTTTCCCTTAATGCCGATTTTTTTAAAAAGAAAAGGGAGATTATCCTTTTTTTCGGCATCGTTGCGGGGGGTAATTTTATCTATTATGTGGGAAGAATTTTAAGGAGGTTTTTATTATGAAGAAAATCGTTGCGCTTATTTTAATCGTTACAGTACTTTTTTCCTTGGTAGGTTGCTTGGAAGAAAACCATTACCCGGAAAAAGAAGTAAAAGGAACTGAGGAAATTTCTCAGCAAACTGAAAAACAAAAGGAAGAGAAGACCTTCGCTTTGAATGAGACTGCTGTTTTTGAAACAATGAAAATCACGGCGGAAGAAATGAAAGAAACAGTCGGGGAAGGGTTTTTGACGGCAGAGGAAGGAAACACTTTTGTGGGTATTAAATTTACCATTGAAAATATTTCTGACGAAGATATTACGGTCAGTTCCTTGCTTTTGTTTGATGCTTACGTTGATGATGTAAAAGCAAATTTGTCTTTTTCCGCATCCGCAGCTTTTGCCGATGGGACCTTGGACGGTACCATTGCAAGTGGAAGGAAACTGGTCGGTTGGTATGCCATGGAAGTTTCTGCGGATTGGAAGAGTATTGAGCTGGACGTAAAGTCTGATTGGCTGTCTGATATGACTGCTCGTTTTGTTTTTGAAAAATAAGAAAAAAGAGGTTCGAAAGAACCTCTTTTTTAATATAAAGGTGCGACTTTTTAGTTTTTTGGCAAGAGATAAAGTTCCTCTGCGGCCAGACGCGCCTTGTGAACGGGGAAGGGGGAGTCGGGGAAGCAGTAGAACAGACGGTCTTTGGTACCGATGCTGATCATATCTGAGATTTCGTAGAAGAAAAAGTCCACGTTCAGACTGTAGGAGGAATAGGGATCTTGATGATAGGTAAAAGCTTTGTCGTCGGATACAAGGGTAAAACCGTGTCGGTCGTGGGTGAGAGTGCCTTTTCCCAGATAGAAGAGAGCCTTATGATCGCAAATGGTATAAACGGAAACGGGAATGGAAAAGCCGTAGGTGCCGTCGGCAAGCTCTTTTTTGACGCAATCTCTCTGGTAGTCCACCCAGCTTGGAATATGGTCAAAGATGCCTTTTCCGTTGGTTCGGGAAAGGAAGCCGGTTTCGGTCAACTCATAATTTGCACCGCAGGCGGTGCAGGTAAGATGAATTCCTGCGCCTTTCATTACCCCGTCTTTTTCACAGTGGGGACAGCGGTAAAGGATGCGCTCCAAACCTTCGGCGCGGAAAGGCTCGGTAATGCGGATGCCCTTTTCCTGTTGAGCGCGAAAATGGTCAAAGGAAAAGGCTTCTTCCAGTATGGTATCCAGTTCATCTATACTTTTTTCCTTTAATTCTGTGCGGGTGAATAGGCAGGAAAGGGTAGCGTTTACCTTTACCTTGCGATTGCGCAGACCGTTGTAAAGGGGATCGCGGAGGAAGCCGCTTTCGTCGGAACGGATCAGAAGAACGGGAACGCCCAGCTTCTTGCACAAGCCACCCAATTTTTTTGGTAGGCGGGTGGCTCTTCCGTCAAAGGAATAGCCTGCCTCGGGGTACATCAGAATACTGCGCTTTTGTTTTTTGATCAGACGGAGCATAGTCAGTACCAATCCCGCGTCTGTGACGAATTTCTGGGTGGCGATGCAGCCGATGAGGCGCATCAAAAGGCTTTTTCCGATAAAGGCATCGGTAGTGGAAACGATGCTGTAAGGATGGGGAAACAAAATTTTGGACGCTATTTTCAAATCCAGAAAGGAGGAATGGTTCATCAGAATCAGATACGGGCCCTCTTCCTTGCGGTCGCCGCGCAGGTCCTCGTAGGAAAAACGGGTTTCACACAAGGCGGGGATGGAAAGAATGCGGATTAAAAGCCGCAGAAGAAACAGAGGGCGAAGGGGCTTGTGATAAGGAATCTTAGGCAGGCTTTCCAGCTTGTCCCAAGAGGTTTTTTTGATTTTGATTTTCATAAAAAAACTCCCTTTATTTGATGAGACCATTTTACTCTCTCGGGTAGGAAACTGTCAAGGTGAATTGGAATTTTCGCGGTGCGCTTGACTTGACTTTTTTGTTAAGAACGGGTA
This sequence comes from Eubacteriales bacterium, assembly GCA_045597125.1. Lineage (GTDB taxonomy): Bacteria > Bacillota > Clostridia > Oscillospirales > SIG627 > RGIG5579. The sequence continues at coordinate 13,386 of JAZODR010000046.1, forward strand.
AAATCTAGGGGAATAAAAAAAGGAAGTTATTTATGAATTACATCGTACTGGATCTGGAATGGAATCAGCCGCGCTATTATGGGGAAACCGTGGAAAGCCCCGTGCATTTGACGGGGGAGATCGTACAGATCGGCGCAGTGAAGCTGAACCGAAGATTCAAGATCAAAAAAGAACTGGATATTTTGATTCGTCCTCAGTATTACCGCCGTATGCACAGGAAGGTATCTCGTATTACGGGGCTTAAAAATGAAGATGTGAAAAAGGGTGTGCCCTTTCAGGAGGCGTTTCGCAAACTGAAAAAGTTTTGTGGCAAGGAATTTGTATTTCTTACTTGGGGGCCTGATGATGTTCCCATGCTGCGGGATAATCTGCGGCTTTTTGCTTTGGACGAGGATTGGATTCCCGAGTTTTACGATTTGCAGGTTATTTATGCCAAACAAATTGAAGGCGTGATGCGGCAATACGCTTTGGAGGATGCCATTGAAAGGCTTGGGGAAAAGCCTTTTCAGGCACACGATGCCCTGTGCGATGCCCGTTCCACGGGTCTTATCTGCCGCCATTTGAATATGCAAAAGGGGATGGAGGAATATCCTTTTTTGGCGGGAGATATTGTTTCGCGTCCTTTGGAGACCACGGATATCGGGGTCAGCTTTGAGCATCGGGGTGCGGCGCTGAAGGAGCTTTCCACGACTCCCATTCCTTGCGTTGTTTGCGAAGGCTTTTTGTATCCGGAATATCCGATTCCGCAAAACGCGCACAAGTATTTGTGCAAGGTAAAATGTGATTGCGGCGAAGAATTTCTCGTGCGCTTTAAGCTTTATCATTCTACGGGTGACACGGTTCGGGTGACGCGCGAGATTTTTAAAATAGACGATGTCTTGGAAAAATTTTATGGGGATAAATGGGAGCGCCACGAAAAGCAAAAGGCGGCGGATAAGGCAAAATTGCGTCGCAGAAAACTCCGCGCCCGAGCTGAACGCGCTGCGGCGAAAGGGTAGGCTTTAAGTATGGGATGCTGTTTGTTTAGTCGAAAAATGGATTTTTCAATTCAATCTTGTCAAAGATAAGACGAGAATAAAAACTTTCTATTGATTTTTTTTGAAAATGATGGTACAATGAGGATATAAAGGTGTGCTTTCGGGTACCCGCAAGAGAATGAAAGGAATAATTTTGCCATGGCAAACAAAATTCTTGTTGCAGATGACGATCTGAATATTTGTGACGTAATAAAGCTTTATCTGGAAAAAGAGGGCTTTGAGGTGAAAACGGTCAATGATGGTGACAACGCCGTGGAAGTTTTTAAGATTTTTGAGCCGGATTTGGTGCTTCTTGATATTATGATGCCCGGAAAAGACGGTTGGCAGGTTTGCCGTGAGATTCGTGAGCAGAGCGCAAAGCCCGTGATTATGCTTTCTGCAAAGGGCGAGACTTTTGATAAGGTGCTTGGTCTGGAGCTGGGTGCAGATGACTATATTGTAAAGCCCTTTGATAACAAAGAGGTTGCTGCGAGAATCAAGGCGGTGCTTCGCCGTTACCGTTCCCGTGATAGCTTCCCTGCAGATGAGGTTGTCAAATTTGATAATTTGGAGATCTCCAAGCAAAAGTATGAATTGAAGCTTTGCGGTAAGCCCGTTGACGTTCCTCCAAAGGAACTGGAGCTTTTGTACTTCTTGACTTCCAATTATAACCGCGTATTTACCCGCGATCAGCTTTTGGATAAGGTATGGGGCTTTGATTATCTGGGTGATTCCAGAACGGTGGATGTTCACGTGAAGCGTTTGAGAGAAAAGCTTGAGGGCGTGAGCGATAAATGGATTCTGAAAACCGTATGGGGCGTAGGATATAAGTTTGAGCTTTTTTAAAGGAAAAAAGTCTGCTGCAAAAAATGCAACAGACTTTTTGTTCCGTTGGTGAATCGTATGAAAAAACATTTGTTTTCTAAATATTTTGGATATCTTTTGCTTACTTGCGTACTAGGCTTTGTATTTCTGATTGGCTTTCTTTCTCTTTATACCACGGATTATTTTGCCGCACAGGAGGAGGCTCAATTAGAGCAGTCGGCCCAAAATGCCAGTCAATCCATTAGCACGATGATTAAATTGACTCAGCAAGATTTTGACTATTTGCTCCGGGAAGAGCGAGAGTTGCTTTTGGGTTCGTTGACGGCGCAGACATCTACGGGGGAACGGTCTTTTTTCATAACGGATGGAAAAGGCGCCGTGGTTGTTTCGGGTACCGATGGAATTTCCAGGGATCGGATTTCCACTGCGGTCTTTGCGGAGTGCAGAACCCGTGCCAAGGAAGCAACAAGCTTTCGATCGGATTTGGGAGGCATTTTGCCTGAGAAAAAATTGTGCCGCGTGATTCTTCTTGAAAAAGAGTTTTCCGATGGGCATAAGCAAACCGTAGGGGCGATTTTCTTTATTTCTCAAAATCATGTCGCCGGTTATTCCACAGGACTTCTAAAAAGTTTTTTGGTAGCGGGTGCGCTAACGCTCGTTATGGTCTTGCTCTCGTTTTATTTGATGAGTCGCCAAGTAGTACAGCCTTTGCATCTGTTGAACGTGGCGGCGGAGGCATTTGCCAAAGGAGATTTTTCCCATCGTTTGCCTGAGGGCAAGGGAGGAGAAATGACTCCTTTGTTTCGCACCTTCAATGAGATGGCGCAGCATGTGGAAGAAAATGAAAATCTTCGTCAAACTTTTGTATCCAATGTTTCTCATGATTTGAGAACTCCTTTGACCACCATCGGCGGCTTTATTCAGAATATGGAAAGTGGTGCCATCCCTCCCGAAAAACAGGGACATTATTATAAAATCATATTGGATGAAGTGGCGCGTTTGTCGCGGCTTGTGCAGACTTTGCTGGAAACCAGCCGTATGACCGCGGGGGAAAGAAAGTACAATTTTGCTCCTATGGATATTTGTGAGCTGGCGCGAATCACTCTGCTGTCTTTTGAAACCAGAATTGATTATAAATCTCTTAGTGTAGAATTTGAATGTGACCGTGATTCCATTATGGTATTTGCGGATCGCGATGCAATTCAGCAGGTGATTTATAATCTTATTGACAATGCCATCAAATTTGCTCCGGAGCGAGGGACGCTTTCGTTGGGGATTGCTTTGCAGAAGCAAAAGGTTTTATTTGAAGTGAAAAACAGCGGAGAGGGAATTCCCAAGGAGGAGCTTCGCCACTTGTTTGAGCGCTTTTATAAGTCCGATCGCAGCCGCGGTTTAGATAAAGCGGGAATGGGTCTGGGTTTGTTCATTGCTAAGACGATTACCGCTGCCCATGGCGAGGAAATCTGGGTGGAGAGCAAGGCAGGAGAATTTACTGCTTTTTATTTCAGTCTGCCTCTGGTAGATGGCAAGGATGCGATTTCTTCCCGCGCATAGGAAGGAAAAGATTATTAGAATGTAAGGTTGAGTGTTATGCTAAATCAATCCAAACGGCCTGAAGAAGATTTTGCGGAAAAATCAGAGGGAAAGGTGTCCGGTTACGGCGGGTATTCTGCCCGCCATGAATATGAACAAGGGCGAAAAAAGAAAAAGTCGTACCTGACGGTTTTATTGGTAGCGCTGTTTTTGGTGCTTTCGGTTTTTTCTTGCTTTGGTGTGATTTCCCTGATTCGCGGTGATTTTGTTCCCGAGGTAGAGGGAGGCGATTCTGCAGGTACCATTAAAGTCCCCACGAAATCGGAATTGTCCGAAGTTCCGCAGGAGCTAGATGTTATGCTGGAAGATGTGGAACTATCATTGATTACCGTTGAGGTTCTGGGTGAGGACGGAAGCTCTCGTTACGGAACCGGATTTTTCGTATCTGAGGACGGCTACGCCGTTTGCTCCTCCTTTTTGGTAGAGGGAGGAAAAGAGATCATCGCCTATACCTCTGACGGTATTTCCGCCACGGCTGAACTGAAGGGAATGGACCCGAAACTGGGCCTTGCTCTCATTCGCCTGCTTGAGGGATATCAGTACACCTCTATTCCTGTGGAAAGCTCTTTCTTCGTGGAGAGAGGAAAGACGCTGTGCGCCGTGGCTGCTCATAAACCGAAGGTATTTTACGGTACGGTGGCGCAGGGAGTAGTTGGTTCCGTTGGGCCTGCAGTGGAGGTGGGCAAGGACGGACTTTTTTCCAATATCATTTATTTGGATATTGATATGAATAAGACCTTGCAAGGCGCGGTAGTGGTGGATGAGACCGGTGCTGCGGTAGGATTTCTCACCGCTGCGCTGCCTTCTCTTCACGGCTCCTTGGCGCCGGTAATTCCTATCAATATTGTCTATACCGTCATCAACGATTTTTTGGTTCAAGGTTAATCACTGAAAAAGGAGAAAGACCGATGCTGTTCAACGAAAACGCAAGCGCTCTGGCGGAAAGCGGAGTTTCTGTGAAAAAACGATTGGAAAGTTACCGTGCCGAGCATCCCTCCCAGGCCATTTTGCGGCTGGATCAGAGTTTGATGAATATGCCCTTGCCCGCTATGGTGATTGAGGGGATGCTGCAAGCGGTGAAGGATACCGCTGAGCCTTTTGGTGCCCGTCTTTCCAGTCCTTGGTCCGGATATGAAAGCTTGAAAAAGGCCATTGCCGCGGATTTGGATTCGCGTGGGGCAAAGGTTTCGGAGGGCGAGATTTTTATTGTGGGTGGATTGGAAAGCGCTTATTCTTCCCTGTCGCTTTTGTTTGCTGAGGAAAACACGGTGGTTTTGCCTTCTCCCTGCGAATCCAGATTGCTTCAACTGCAGCAATGCGCCGGAAGAAATGTGACTTTTGCCCGTGCAACTCCGGAAAATGATTTTTCGCCTGAGCCGGACGGGGTTCCCGGAGATTTGATTTATCTGAATTCTCCCAGTTCCGTGACGGGGGTTCCTCTGACACACGAGAAAATGCAGAAATGGGTGGATTATGCCAACGAAAACGGTGCAATCCTCTTTTTCGATTCTTCCCTTTCGCCGTATCTGAGCAAGGATTATCCGCGTTCGATTTATGAGATTGAGGGCGCACGGTCTTGCGCGATTCAGATCTTTTCTTTTGAGAAGGGGTACGGAGTCAAGGAATTGAAAATTGCATATATTATTATTCCTGCTACTCTGTCCCGCGGAACATTGCGCCTTCGCGATTTGTTTTGCGCCTGTCAGCCTGCCGTTGCCACGCCGCCCAGCTACGTGATGCAGCGCGCGGCAGAACTTTTGCTGTCCCGCGAAGCGGCGGCGGAAACGGAAAAGCTGATCTATCGCATTCAAAAGGTTGCCGCTACCTTGTCTGCAGGTCTTTCCAAGGCGGGAATTCCCCACGTAGGCGCGGAAAACAGTCCTTACCTCTGGGCACAATGTCCCGAAGGGATGAATTCCTGGCAATGTTTTGATAAATTGTTGGACGAGGCTTCTTGCGTAGTGACCCCCGGTTCGGTATTCGGTCTTGGGGGAGAAGGCTTTTTCCGCATGACCGCCTTTGGGACGCCTGACGAAGCGGAGGAAGCGGTGGAGAATCTGGTTCGCGCTTTCGAGAAAAAAGAGGAAGCTCTTCCTGCGGAAACGGAAGCGGAGGCGGCGGCCAGACTTTTTGAAGAAGAGATTTTGCCTGAATAGATTTGTGTGAAAAATAATTGGTTTGATAAAAGGATGCAAAACTTGGTTTTGCATCCTTTTTATAGAAAATTCAGGAGGTCATTCTTGTGGAAAAAGGATAGTTTTTTTACTCTCTTTTGGTAAAAGTGATGAAAACGGAAAAAATCCTTTATTTATTATTGCAAAATGGAGCAGAAAGCGATATAATTATCCTAGAGTTATACTCGATTGATATAGAAGGGGGATTTTCCCCTTTTCAGGAGGAATATCTATGAAAAATCAAAGAAAACGCTTGTTTGCTATTTTGGCAGCGGTGCTTGCTTGTATTATGGTTTTGCCCGTTTTCAGCGGTTGCGGTAAGGGAGAGGAGGCACCTACGACAACGGCTGAAGATGTTTTCCAGGATGCTGAAAATAAAGTTCCTGCCACCTCTAAGACTCCTGAGGTTACCAAAAGCAATCCTAATGCGGAGAGTTTGCAATCTACTCCCAATAAGGGCGGTAACAAAAAGGTGACCAGCGGTACTTCCTCTGTGAAGAGTAAGTACAGTGAAGAGCAGGAAGCTCTCGCGAAGCTGGATGTGAATGCGGCTCGGACTGCTGAGGAAAGAAGAAATTACGCAGAAGCTTATATGCGTGCTATGTTAACCGTAGAATGGACTCTTCAGGAAAGACCTGCTACACAGGTGTCTCTTGCCGGTGGCGAAGCCACTTATTATCTCCACGATTATGCTAATGAGGCTGCCTGGCAGAAGGCTTTTGCAAATAAGGAGATTCAAGCACCGAGTGAATATAACTACGCTGTGAATAGCGATGGAGAGAGCTATAAGTTTCAGCTGAGAACCGGCCGTGTGTATCGCGGTTTGCCTTATAGCCAGGGTGCTTCCGGACTGGATACCTTTAATTTGTTTGTTAAGGAAAAGAATGAAAACGGTATTTCCGTAATGGATACCCGATTTGATACCTATTATCTTCACGGCGCACCCGGTCTTATCGGAAATGCACCTGACACTGCATTAATTTATGCTTGGAACACTGTTTCTTATTCCAGCCGTGCACAGACTGCTATTCATATGGTTCCTACCAACGGATACTATTTTGTTGATGGCGTGAAGCTTCCCGAATATACGAAAGAAGAAAGAGAAGCTGCGGCGAACAAGCCCCCCATTCCTGACCCCAATGGAAAGCTTGTGGGTGCCGGTGTTGCCGGTAAACTTTATCATTTGATTGACGATGACTCTCTGTCCGGTGATACGGCTGCCATTGCCACTTTTAACGGGGAGCAGGGAATGTATGCTGCTTATGCCAATGCAAAGAAGGCAGACGGTTTGGTTCATGCTTCCAAAAAGGGTTCCAAGGATGTTCTGAAAGCGAAGATGGTGGTTTCCGTAAACGTTGTGAAAAATCCTGATGGTACTATTGACGGAGCTGCTTCTTACATGACTGTTCTGGCTCAGACTACTGAGATTCAAGAAGTGCAAGGTGTATATTGTTTTGGTGAAGTAGATAAGAAATACACATTTAAGGAGCTCTTTGATGGTGCTTATGTTCCAATGACCGTAAGAGAATTGAATGATGGCTCTTATGATAACGGTCAGGCAATGGTTCGCGATCAGTATGAATATACTTCCAGACAGACCGGTGCCTATATCTATGACGGCATTATCAACGGTTCCAGAAGAATTATCTGGGTCAATACCGTTATTACCGATGCTGAGGGCAAAGAACTCTTTAACAATACCGCTTTTGCAGAACGTAGTGACATTCTGGTTTCCGCTGCTACCGAAAGTGGAAGATATACGTTTAATCTTGCCAAACTCGATGATGGTCAGGAGAAGATCACAAGTCTTGGCAGCGACGTTATTTCCAATAGCGCTCTCGGAAAGGGAACCTTCCATTATAAGGTGACCGCCCATATGATCAGCGGTGAGGACGTTGTGGTTAGAGATTATACTTACACCAACAAATAAAACAAGAAAAAGACGCCTTCGGGTGTCTTTTTCTGAGATAATATAGCATTTATTGGATGTAAAGCAGGAGGATGACATGGGATTTTTGTGGGAATTATTGGGTGGGACTTTTTTAGGAAAAATTTTGGTAACATTGATTATTTCTATGATTCCCGTGATTGAATTGCGTGGTGCGATTCCTGTTGCAATTTTGGTTCACGATATGAATCCCATTTTGGCATTTTTTTGCTCGGTTGTGGGGAATCTGATTCCCGTTCCTTTTATTATTATTTTCATTCGCAAGATATTTGCTTGGATTCGCAAGATCTTTCCTAGGCTGAATAAAATGATTGACCGCTTGGAGGAAAAGGGAAAAAGTAAGAAAGACGCTATTTTAAAATATGGCTTTTGGGGTCTTTTCATATTTGTTGCCATTCCGTTACCGGGGACCGGCGCATGGACCGGTGCGCTTATTGCTGCTATGCTGGATATGCGTTTGAAGCGAGCATTTCCTTCCATTCTGCTGGGTGTGATTGCTGCGGGTGTGGTTGTAACGGTATTGACCAGTATCGGTCTTGCAGCTTACATTGGTTTTTCTGCGGTTTAATAAAACCTCCTGCCAAAGGCAGGAGGTTTTTTATGGGTTTAGTTTTTTTAAAATGTGAAGAAGTGCTTCGCGGGTGGTAGAAACATTGATAGTGGCGCGGGTGGAATCGGGCAGATGGATTCCTACGGAATAGCCCGTTTTCGCAAACATGGGATAATCATTGGTATAATCTCCTACGGAGATCATATCAGCAGGGGCAATGCCCGTTACCTCGGCAAGTCGGTGGATTCCTGCGCCCTTGGAAAGACCGCGGTATTGAATGTCAAAGCAGTCGGGATGTTCGTACACGGAAATTTCCATTTCGGGCTTGATAAAGGAGTTGAGGATGCTTCGGATTTTGGGAAAGTCTTCTTGGTATGCGGGAAAGGGAGTTAAAGTGGTTTCATTTGGCTGATACCAGATGCGGTCGCCAAAGCGCTCCTCTAAAATTTCCCGTAGAGTTTTTAAAGCGTTTTTCGTAACAGTAGGAATTTCAGCTTTTCGATAAAGCAAGGGGGGGAGCGCAGTTCCTACTTGAATCACACTGCCATTTTCCCCTACCAGTATCGCATCCTGTAAATCAAGCTGTCTGGCGAAGGCGCAAAGGTAAAATGTGGGTTTTCCGCTGGAAAGGGCAATGCGCGTGCCGGTGGCACGGATTTTGTGAAGGAGAGCCACGTTTTCTGCCTCGGCTGCCATCCCTACCTGTGCCAGAGTTCCGTCTAAATCAAATACGACTAACATTATTCCAGATCCTCAAAGGGAATGATTCGAGTTTTGGCTTTGGAATCTTCCGCAGAAGATTGCTTCGGCTTTTTTTCTTCTGTTGATGTGGTTTGAGGTGTTTTTTGAGGGGGAACGTAAGTTTTGGTGGGGCATGACATTTTCTTTTTTCTTGTAATAATGACGGTAAAGACAATGGCCCCAATGGCAACAAGGGACACCATGATGATGAGAATCCACAGCCAAACGGAAGCACCTTTCTCCTCTTCCTTCTCCTTTTTCTCCTCTTTTTCGGGGGAGGTAGCGGTAAGCTTTTCTCCTTCAAAAAGGGCTACGGTGCCAAGGGTATCAATTTCAATTTCCACGTAGGTGACCTGGCTGATTTTGACAATTTTGGTATTTAATTTTTTTCCGTCCTTGGTGTAAAGAGCGGAAAGAATGGTTTCCGGCTTGAAGGTTTTTTCTTCTTCTTCGGTCAAGGGGATCTGAATACGTAATTTTGCTTCCTTATGAAGCGCAAGTTCTTTGTCTTGTGCATTTTGCAGTTTTACGGAAAATGCCTTCATTACCTTTTTGGAGAATTTCTTTTCCAAATTGGATTTTACATTGTCTTCGGGAAGGATCAAAGAAAGGATGGCGTCTTCGGGAATGGCGCCGCGAGTCACACTTACGAGAACTTTGGAGCCATTCTTGCCGGTGATATTTACAAGATCTCCGACAGAAGACACGGGGGTGTAGGCAAGCTCGCCTTCTTTTACGATGGTGAGGGTTCCTTCGGTTACTTTGATTTCGTAGTTTTTGGCGATTTCTTCGGGGAAGGCAAGATCGCCGATACCAATGGTGTATTTGCCCACCTCTTCGCCCTCTTTGCGCATGGGCTTGCCTGTCAGCTTTTGGATGTCGTATGGCTCTTCTCCCAGAATGTCGAAGACAAATTCGGGGTCGTCCTCAAAGACGTTCTTTTCCGCATCGCGAATTACGATATTGACAACGCATGGGGTAATGCTAATCTGGGTAATAGTACTTGTGGTGCTTTGAGTTTGGGCATCCTTATCAAGGGATTTGGCAGTTACCTTGCAGTAATATTCGCCGGAATCGGAAACATGAACCAAGGTAATGCGTTCGCCCGTTTCGTTTTCCAGAAGCGTTTCATTGTGATACCAAGCGTAGCTGTAGTGAATTCCTTCAATGGTTTCCACTTTGGCTTCAATGGTGGTTCCTTTACCGTCGTAGGATTTGATTGCATTTCCGCTAAGCTCCAGCGAAACCTTGGGAGTAAATTTTCCGGGAGTTGCAACGTAATCGGTGTAAACAGAAATCTTCGCTCCTTCGCTTGCAGAGCCCGCTTCCTTGCCGTCCAGCTTCAAAGGGGTACCGTTTATAAAAAGGGCTGTGTCTATGCTGTGAATGCGGGGCGCTTCCTCCTGAAATTCCAAGGTAATGGTGATGCGATAGCTTCTGCCGGCAACAAATTTGCCTGTCGCAGGAGCCTTGTGGTCTTTCGCATCGCTTTCGGACCAGAAACCGGTTGCAATGGGTTGAAGTTCCTGGGGCGCTGTGGTGTCTTTTGCAGAGCAAAGAACCTTGACTTTTACTCCCTCCATTGGATCTTTGGGAATGGATGTATTTGCCACGGGTAGGATTAAATCGGAAATGGAAATTTCTGTTGCATTGCTTTCCTCTTCTGCAAAGACGGGGAAAACCAAAGACGTGAGCATGTAAAGTGCCAAAAGGGCACACAACAGTTTTTTCATCATACTCCTCCGAAATTAAAAAGATGTAATGGGAAGGTTGGGGTCGTCTTGGCCTTTTTCAATGGCACGGATGATTGCGTAATAGGAAAAATCGGCGGAGGGTGAAATTTTCACCCGATCGCCTACTTTTTTGCCCAAAACGGCTTTTCCCATGGGGGATTCCTTAGATACGCAGCCTTCCAATACGTTTTCCCTCAGGGTTGTGACAATGCGGCAGACTTCTTCTTCATCGTCATCCTCAATGTAAAGGGTGACCTTGTCAAAAAGTCCAACTTCGTTCTCTTTGGAATCGGTATCAATGATTTTTGCAGTGGCGATCATATTTTGCAAATAGCGGATGCGGGAATCATTTTTTCCCTTTTCACGCTTTGCGGTTCGGTATTCGTCGTTTTCGGATAAATCTCCAAGCTCCCGAGCCTGTTGAACGTCGGCGCGAAGCTGCGGCCGAAGGGAAATGCGATAGTCGATCTCCTCCTGCATTTTTTGAATATCAATTTTTGTCAGTTCGTCGTACATATTAGGTTTTTCTAAGACCTTTCGGATAGTAATTTTTTCCTTTTCCTCCAGAGCATTTGACTCCACCCAAAGGAAGCGTATCGGCAAATAAAACCCCGTAGCCGTTTCCCTCCAAAGAAATTTCCTCGCCGCGCAGGTAATCTCGGATTCGCACATCGTCGTAGGGAAGACAAATGCGGTTGCGGAAATTGTGGGCAAAGGCGCGGAAAAAGCGGTGATGGGGAATGACCCGACCTTTCTGAACCGTACCGATTAGTACGCCGGGGGAAACAAAGAGCTGTGGGGGAAAGTGCAGATCTTTCATCCAATAAACCAGGTTGTCACGAAACAGGAGTTTTCCTTCAGGAATTTGTTCCAAAACTTCGTCAAGGAATTTTTCTACAAGGGTGGCGCGGGGGTCTTTTTTTTCGCTTTTCTTTTTTGGCAAAAAAGGAGCTTCCTCCCCAATTTCTCTGCGGAAAATGGCGACAAACTGCCCTTCACCGTCAAACAGATGCGGGTAGAAGCGGAGCGTGTTGGGGATAAGACCCTCTGTGGCGCAATTGGCTACCGAAGAGGCAGGTGTCTGAATGGAGAATTCGGGATGATTTTCAAGAAAGTGGGAAACGTTGTCCTCGTTTTCTTCTCTTGCCCAAGTGCAAGTGGAAAAAAGGATACGACCGCCGTTTTTCACACCCTTTGCGGCGCTTCCCAAAATCTCTTTTTGCAAAGCGGAAAGAGAGAGGATGTTTTCTATACTCCAATTTTCACAAGCCATATCGTTTTTGCGCATCATTCCCTCGCCCGAGCATGGAACGTCTGCAATGACAAGATCAAAAAAGCCGTAAAATTCTCCGGGGAGCTCGGCGGCGTCAAAGCCGGTGACAAGGCATCGCTTTTCTCCCAATCGTTCCAAATTCTGCATCAGCGCTTTGCGCCTTTGCGGGGAAGGCTCGTTGCAAATGAGGATGCCGTCTTCGTCTAAAAGGTCTGCTGCCGCTTGCAGGCTTTTTCCGCCGGGCGCGGAGCACAAGTCTAAAATAGCGTGTACCCGTTCATCTCCCAATGCGGCAACAGGCGCCATGGCGGCAGGCTCTTGGATATATACACCGCCGCTTTGGTGCAGAGGGGTATTGCCAATGCCGTCCATGGTAAAATAAAAACCGCCGTTTTTGAAGGGGACAGGCTTTCCTAAGGCATCCTTCAAAATGCGGGATAGGGCTTCTTGGGTGAGCAGTTTTTCATTCAAACGGAGCGCGCGGAAAGGCTCTGCTTCAAGATTTTTGAAAAAATGGGGAGCCTCTGCTCCCAATAGGTTTTCCATTCGCTTACAAAATTCTGTGGGTAAAGCCATCGTTTGCCTCCTCTCCGAATTTTAATATACCATATTGCGTAAAAAAATTCAAGGGAAAAACGATGGCTTTTTCATAAAGATATCGTAGATTCCATCACGAGTGTGAATATTGGCAGTTATACCCATTATTTCCGGGGAGCATATTCTCTCATCCATGACCGCCGCCGATAATAATGACCTGATAGTTATTTGCTACTATTTTACCACTCTGCTACCGAACCATCAGCGTGGTGCCAAACAGGGTTTTTCCAATTATGCGGAGTTTTGTTTTCTTCTACAACAAGTTCTTTGTTTACATCCACACCAAGTCCTGCCTTTTTCGGCAAATTTACAAAACCATCAGTAAACTTAAAATCATCCTGATTTTTAACATAGTCAAGCACACTTTTGCCAACATTATAATGAATACCAATGCTCTGCTCCTGAATGACCGCATTATAGCTGGTAGCATCCACATTTAAGCAGGCGGCAAGGGCAATTGGACCCAGGGGGCAATGGGGCGCCAAAGCAACATCATATGCTTCTGCCATTGCAGCAATTTTTTTGACTTCGGTAATGCCGCCGGCATGGGACAAGTCGGGCTGGATAATATCCACACCGCCACAGTTCAGAAGTCGTTTGAAATCGTACTTGGAGAAGAGCCGTTCTCCGGTAGCAATGGGGATGTTGCAGCAGGCAGCAATTTCCTTAAAGCATTCCATATTTTCGCAGAGTACAGGTTCTTCTATAAACATCGGGTCAAATTCTTCCAGTTTTTTTGCCAGGATCTTTGCCATAGGTTTATGAACTCTTCCGTGAAAATCAATAGCAATGCCGAAATATTTTCCGCAACTCTCTCTGATAGCAGCAACGCGCTCCAAAACAGCATCAATTTTATTGTAAGAATCTATCATTTGCAGTTCTTCGGTAGCATTCATCTTGATTGCCCGGAAACCTGCATCCATTTTTTCTTTGGCTACCCGGCCTACATCTGTGGGACGATCGCCGCCGATCCAGGAATAGACCTTCATTTTATTTCTGCATTTTCCGCCCATCAGTTCATAGACCGGCACATCGAAAACTTTCCCCTTGATATCCCATAACGCCTGATCGATACCGGACAGGGCGCTCATTAGTACGCCGCCGCCTCGATAAAAACCAGCGCGGTAAATAGTACTCCAAATATCTTCAATATTTGAAGGATCCTTGCCAATAAGGTAGTCCTTATATTCTTGAACACAAGCAAGAACTGCCGATGCATGGCCTTCTAAAACTGCTTCACCCCAACCTACAAAGCCGTTATCGGTAATAATCTCAACAATCCCCCAACGAGGTCTTACAAAATATGTATTGATTTCAGTAATTTTCATTTAAACCACCTCTATTTTATTTTATCGTTGAACTCGTCCTGAAGCATTGCCGTTTGCGAGCGATTCCACCTCAGCTACCGATACAAGGTTAAAATCGTGCTCTATGCTATGTTTAAGACAGGATGATGCAACAGCAAAATTGATAGCCTTCTGCTCATCGTAATCAGAAAGCAACGAATAAATAAGAGCAGCCCCAAAACTATCGCCACCGCCTACTCTATCTACAATGTGAACACTATACTTGGGAGAGAAGAATGCTTTTTCGTCACTATAAAGCATAGCCGCCCATTCGTTATCAGATGCAGAAATACTGCCGCGAAGAGTAATTGCTACCTTTTCAAAATTGAACCTTTCGGTTAGCCGACGGGCAACAACGATATATCCGTCGTAATTTACCTTTCCGGCATTTAAATTGGTGTCTTCCGCTTCTATACCGAAAACATCTTTGGCATCCTCTTCGTTGGCGATACATACATCAACATAAGGCATTAATTTAGACATAACCTCTCTTGCAGTTTCTCGAGACCAAAGTTTATTTCTATAGTTTAAGTCACAACTGATTTTAACGCCGAGTTCTTTTGCGGCCTTACAAGCTTCCAGACATATTGCAGGTAATTCACCGCCAAGAGCGGGTGTAATTCCTGTAAAATGGAACCAATCTGTTCCATTGAAAATTTTTTTCCAGTCAAAATCGGCAGCGTTAGCCTTTGCTATTGCAGAACCGGCTCTATCATAAATTACTTTCGATGCTCTTTGCGAAGCACCTTTCTCTACAAAATATAAACCAAGCCTGTCACCGCCGCGAACAATATAATCGGTGTCAACCCCATAACGTCTGAGTTCGTTAACAGCGCATTGACCAATCTCGTGAGCAGGCACTTTAGATACGAAGGCTGCTTTAAGACCAAAATTTGCAAGAGATACTGCAACATTAGCTTCTCCGCCTGCATAGCTTGCTTCAAACTTCTCCGCCTGAACGAAACGGTTATAGTTCTCAGGATTAAGACGCATCATTATTTCACCAAATGTAACAATTCTTTTCATGTTTTTTGCTCCTTACTTAAACAAATTTATATTTGCAACATACTTTTTTGCTGTATCGCAAATTTTCTGATAATCACCTGACTTAATCCAATCTTTATTTACAAGATTACCACCAACGCCTACACCTACGGCACCGGCCTTTAAAAATTCTGTAGCATTGTTTTCGTTAACTCCGCCTACAGCCAAGAATTTAATATGATTCATAGGGCCACATATAGCTTTTATGTATGCCGGAGCATCGCCTACACAGGGAAATAACTTTACAAAATCTGCCCCTGCATCGTAGGCTTGTTTTGCTTCGGTAGGTGTGTATGCTCCCGGGATGGCAACTAAGTCCAATTCTCGGGTTTTACTGATAACAGACACATCTGTATCAGGGGAAATAATGTAAGAAGCGCCTGCATCAGCAGCCATTTTTACTAAATTTGTGCTAGTAACAGTACCCGCACCAACAAACATTTTGTCGCCCAGATGTTCTTTGATTGACTGAATGGTTTTAGCAGTATTGATAAATGTTTCGGGTGATTTTTGATTAAATGTAACTTCAACCAAAGTTATTCCACCCTCGTAAAGAGCTTTTGCAGCAGCAATAGCCTCCTGCTCGTTTACACCGCGAATAATTGCAATGATTTTATTCTTGCAAATTTCGTTAATGATTGTTTTGCGCACAAAAAACACCTCCAAATTTATAAAAGGCTTTACTTTTTATATTTTTATGTTATTATAAATTGTAGCATGTGTTTTTGACGCAGTCTTGTCAAAAAACAAAAAAAATGCGCCATTTTTTGTTGTCGGAGGATATTGTGTACACACATTTTGATATAGAGCGAGAACGGAGTAAGGAGCTATATAAAGAAATCACTAATGATAATATAGACGGTCAATGTCATTTTAATTTCCATTCCCAAATTGAGCTTTATTTTGTGGATGAGGGAAAAATTGATGCCTGTATAAATTCCCAAAGGCAACTATTAAAAAAAGGTCAAATGGCCGTAGCGTTGAGTTATGATGCTCACTTGTTTCGCTCTGTAGGTAATTCGACATCAAGTATTCTCGTAATTCCTCCGGATATTTGTAGAGAATTTTCGTTAGCGGTACAAAATAAGCGGGTAAAAAATCCTTTTATTTGCGATGAAAAGGCTGTGAAACGAATAAAATTCTTTTTAGATGCCTTCAAAACAGATAGCAACAATGAAGTTAAGCGCCGGGGATATTTGTATGTAATTTTAGGAATAGTATTGGAAAATCTATTTTTAGAGAATACAGAAAGTGCTATAGATACAGAACTTTCTTCCAGAATCCTCTTTTATTTAAATCAAAATTTCCGCAATGAAATAATGCTTGATTCACTATCGGCTACATTTGGCTACAGTCGAACCTATATTTCTCGCTATTTCAAGGATTGTTTCGGCATCGGTATAAACCAATATGTTAATATTCTTCGTTTAAGGAATGCTTTGCTGCTCATGCGCGAAGGAGCAAATACGCACACTTATTGCGCATTAGAAAGCGGTTTTACCTCTGTACGAACCTTTTATCGGGTCTTCAAACAAGAGCTGGGTTGTTCGCCCCGAGAGTACACCCCAATTCTTGGCAAGCAGTTTTAACAGGCACATTTCTTTTTCCGCATCCACGGGTAGGGGCATTAACAGTACTAACGAATTTCCCGTTCCGGGGACCATGTAATATAAGAAATGTGCCGGGATTCTTGAATCCCGACACTTTTCTTTCTTTATGATGCTTCTTTTATTGCCTGTTCTTCAGCCAGTTGGTTTGCTGTTTCCAGCATATTTTCAATAAAGATGCCGTAGCCACGGGTAGGGTCATTTACCAAAACATGGGTAACTGCGCCGATGAGTTTACCATTTTGTATGATGGGCGACCCGGACATACCTTGAACGATGCCCCCCGTTTGAGAGAGAAGTGTGGGATCGGTGATGCGCAGAATGAAGTTTTTGCTGTCCCGATCCTTTCCGATGATTTCTTCGATTTCAATTTCATATTCTTGTTTACCGTCTTCCCCTAAGGTGCAGAAAATGGAGGCTTTACCCGGCGTCACCTGGTTTTTTAAACCGATGGGAATGGGTTTTCCGCTTCTGGGTGTGTTTTCATCTAACTTACCAAATACACCGCAAGGAGAATTGGCTTCCAGAGTTCCGATGCGGGTGTGATCCAGTGTACCCTTCAGTTCACCCGGAGAGCCTTCGCCTCCTTTGGTGATGCTTTCCACCTGTGCGTGGCAGATTGTTCCCGAACCAAAAGGAAAGACTATGCCCGTTTCGGAATCGCACACCGCGTGGCCGAGTCCTGCAAAGCGGCCGCTTTGCGGATCCGTGAAGGTGACCGTTCCGATTCCTGCGGCACCGTCTCGAACCCAAAGACCTGCCCGATAACCGCTGTCGCTTTTGGCTGGTGTAAGAAAAAGGGTCAATGCCTTACCATCTCTCTCCAGATCCAATCGAATGGGTTTTCCTTCACTTTTAGCAATGAGCTTGGAAAAAGCTGAGGCGTTTTTCAAATCCATACCGTCTGCTTTTCGGAGAACGTCACCTTTTTTCAACCCTGCATCTTTTCCCGGGGAAATGGTTTTATCTTCCGTTTCGATACTGTCGATGCCGGTGATGAGAAGGCCTCGGGTTTCCATGCGGATTCCAAACAGATCACCGCCACAGAGAACCTCTTTGTTTTCGTAAAATTGAACGCTTACTTGCTTGATGGGAATCACTCCGAAAGCCATTACGCGGGCTGATTCTTCCTGCGCCGGTTCATCTTCGCAGGAAAAGCAAAGTACGCTTTCAAGCTTTTCTCCTTTAAAAAGGCTTGCGCGATCGGGATAAAGATAATCCCCTAAGCCGAAGATGTTTAAGAATAATCCAAAAAGAATCATCACAAAGGATAGAACTGCTTTTGCGATTTTTCTTGTCATGGTTTGCTCCATAATATTTTTGTCTTTTCAGACAGGTTTAATTTGCGCAAAACGAGAGAAAATATGTTGTAATAAAATCGGTTTTGAAAAGAGTTTCTTCCAATGAAAGATTTCAGACAATTTCTTGATATTTTAGTAATTTTATGTTAGAATGAAATAGGAATTTTAAAAAAAATGGAGGAATTATGGCATCCGGAGGAAATGAATTTTTACCTAACTATGTGGAGCATTTGGTGCCTTTGCAGGAAACACGGTTGATTTTGCCCAAGAAGCTTGCTATTATCGGTTTTATTCTTGTGCTTGTTTTTGGTGTGGCGGTTGCTTCTACCGTATCTTTTTTGCAGTTTTTCGGGGGGCTTATTTTCATTCTGCTCTTGGGAATTGCGATTCTGGCTTGGTATTTGTGGCGCTTTGTGTCTATTGAGTATGAATATACCATTTTGGGCGGAGAGATTACCTTCGAGGCAATCTACGGAAGACGTCAGAGAAAAAAATATTACTTTGCCCCTTTGAAGAATATTGAGAAGCTTGCTCCCGTGAATGGAAAAACCGTAACCAAGGAAAGCTTTCAAGGCGTGACCCGTCAGTTGTTCTGTGCATCTAAAATGACAAATTCAAGAACATGGTATGCTATCATAAAGGAAGAAAACGGTGAAAAGACCTTGCTGTTTTTTGAGGTGACGGAAAAGGCGGAGAAGACGCTTCGTTTCTACAATCAAAGAGCCTTTCTCGGATAAAAATTTCGGCGAATCGTCACACAGAATTCATTTTTAGCAGTTAAAATTACATCGAAAACAGGAAAGGAGACAGTTTTATGTTTGATAACAATGAAAATTTTGAACAGGAGAATACTCCTGTAACTCCGCCCCCTCCCAAAAAGCCGAAGAATAAGCTTGTACCATGGATTGTTGGTTTGAGCGCATTGTATCTGCTTTTGGTATTGGGCGTTTTGGCCTTGATTGTAAATGGCGCCTTTGCGGAGAGACCCGTCGCTACCCAGACCCAGACGGAAGAAAGCGCTGACGGCGAGAAGAATAAAGACGATAAACCCAAGAATCCCGCTATTAAGGAAAATCCATCTGAAGATGGAAAGAACTCCATTGTGGCAGAGGGATATACGGGCGAGGCGCTTAATGCTTCTCAGCTTTATGAAAAGAATGTGGAAAGCGTTGTTTTCGTAGAGGCAAATTATGCCAGAGGAAAAGCCACCGGCTCCGGTTTTGTTATTGATGCGGAAAATGGTTATATTTTGACCAATTATCACGTGGTGGAGGGGAGCGAGGATATCGCTGTTACCTTCTCCAATTCCGATAGCTACACTGCGACCCTTTTGGGCGGAGACACTATTAATGATGTTGCGGTGCTGAAGGTAACTGCAAAGAATCTAAAAAATGTAACCATCGGTAATTCCGATGATATTCAGGTGGGCGACGATGTTTTGGTCATCGGTAATCCCTTGGGTGATTTGACCTTTACCCTGACCAAGGGAATCGTTTCCGGTACAGACCGCACCATCAGCACCGGAGAATATAACATTGATACCTTCCAGACAGACGCTGCTATTAATTCCGGTAATTCCGGCGGCCCGGCTTTTGATGCTACGGGCGCTGTGATTGGCATTGCTTCCGCAAAGTATGCAGCCACCGGTGTTGAAGGAATCGGCTTTTGTATTCCCATCAATGATGCTATGGAAATTGCAAAAGATTTGGTAACACACGGCTTTGTAACGGGAAGACCGAATTTTGGCATTACCGTTTCTGATTCCAGCGGCCTTGAATATTCTACCGATGAGTGGGGCAGAAGAGTCATTGTGGAAACCATGCCCGGTGCTCGCATTGAAGAGGTTGGTAAGGATTCCTGTGCCGAAAAAGCAGGTTTGCAAAAAGGCGACATTGTAATCAAGCTCAACGATATTAAGATTGAAACTGCCAACGACTTGATCAATGCCAAAAACAAATACAAGGCAGGAGAAACGGTTACCTTGGAGGTTTACCGTTCCGGCGAAAAGGTTTCGCTGAAAGTTACCCTTGACGAATACACCCCTGAATAATTGCTTTGCAAAAAAAGGCGCACTTCCTTATGGAAGTGCGTCTTTTATTTTAATTGGCTTTATGGTTTTTCAGGGCATCTATCAGGGCAGAAGAAATGTCATCGCCGGTGGAATCTGTGTAGAGACAGGAATATACCTCGTAGCCGCCGTGGGGAGCTGCATAGGCAGAGGGAACGTAGCCATTGGAGCCATTGGTATATGCACAGGTGAAGGTCATCTTATACAAGTCTTTTACCCCTTCGCGGATTTGCATGGCGTTGGTATCAAATTGCTCATAAGGAACAAAGGACATACTTACATCGCCAAAGGAAAGGGCATATGCATCTACAATTGCGGTTTCGCCCATACCGGCGCGGGAAATGACGTAGGAGATCTCGTAACTGGACTGGAAGCCGGTTTGCTTCTGAATCTCCTCGGTAGGCATATCGGTTCCATGCTCTGCTTTATATGCCGAGAGAAGATTCTGGGCTTCTCGTGCTTTTGCTACGGTCTCTTCGTCATCGTGCTTGATGGTTGCTAGGAAGGGAATATGGGTAAGTTGAATCTTGCCCGTTTGAATTTTTTCTTCGGAAGCTATTGCCTTTTTCACCGTTCCTACAAGGCTTTTTCCTACTCCTTGGAAATAGGGGGCGGTGAAGTAATTGGCATTAATGTCTGCTTTTGTCTTGGGGGTGGAGTTCAGGTTGCCGGAAGCGCCGTTGGCATATATAAAGTGCACGTCCATATCTTCTTCCACACCGTTACGTAAGAATCCTACAAGGTCTGAGATGAATTGATATGAGAATACGGTACCGTGGGCAACGTGACCCTGCCAGTTGACATAAACGATGTCTTTTTTGCCTTCGCGGGTAAAGCGCATGGTGCGAAGCTCTTTGTCTGCTTCGGTTTCGTATCCCACTACGTTTTTGGCGGGAATGATGTTCCAAATACCGGTAATGGTGCCGTCTGCATTGACGTAGCGGCGGACGTAGTTGGTACCGGGATCGGACATTGCTGCGCCCGAATAAAGCTGAGAGGGGGCAAGATCCAGAATCGCCTTTTTGGTTGCCATAATCAGGGCGTTATCAAAAGTGGTTTCGTACCAGTACTTTACGGTAGCATTGTTCATCTTGGAGGCGTTGGGACCGGAGTGATTGTGGGTTGCATTTAAGAAAATCTTATCAACGTCGATGAGGTCTTTCAGCTCTTGCTTCAGGACGTTTTTATACTTGACGGTAAATTCTGCGCTTACGCCACGCACGTCCAGAGAATAAAGCAGAGCCAGTTCATCGCCATCCCATAGGGCAATACAGGTTACGTACATCGGGTCAAGTACTACCTTGCCGTTTCTATTGCCGTACATATCCATCTCGTATCCGTAGGGAGAGAAATCTTCGCGTCCGTAGCCTGCGGAGAATTCCGTCGGAAAAGTAAATTCCGAGAGATCGGGCTGGGTCTTGTAGTAATTTGCGCCTGCCTGCAGATAGTACAGGAGAGCTGCGCCAAGTTCTTGGGATTCGGCAATTTGTGAAAGCTGCTCCGCCACGCAATCCAGACGGTCGATATAGTCCACGGATACGTAGGTGGTATAGGGTTCGGTGCTACTTGCGGGAATTGCGTCGTATAGAGAGCTTTTTTCCGCTACGATGAAACGGAAGGCATCTTTACTTTCCGAAGGAGAAACGGGAACATCTATGGTGATTTCGTAGTAACCTTTTTGGAAGCCCGTTTGTTTCCACTCTTTTCTTGATTTGCCTGTTATATCTTCGCAGTTGTAGAAATAGTGGAGCTTATTCAGATTGTTATTCAGAGTGTTTTTGTTGGAGGCACTGATTTCGTCGGATTTCAGATAGTAGCGGACTCGCATTCCGTCGTCCAGAATCAACTGCTTGTCAGTCAGATATACCCAAGGGCTATCAACCAGGGGAACAAATCCGTTTTTGGGGGTGAATTTGGTTTCTTTTGCAAGGTTTTCGTAGGGGAGGGGGGTGGTCTTATTGTTTTTGTAATTATCAGCGGCTACCGCGTAGTTGGAAAAGCCTTTCAAAAGGTTTCCAAGCTCGGAGCGCTGTCCTTCCTTGCCGTAAATTTGAATACCTGTTTCGGCAAGCTGGAGAGAGGTAAAGCTTCTGCCTTCGAAGATGGAGCTGCTTAAAGTAATGGTGCTGCAAAATTCTGTTGCAGAAAGGGGACGGGAGAGAACGGTATAGAAGCCGTCCTTGAGAACAAGGCTGGTGTAGTCAATGGTGTCTATGAGGGGATTTTCACCGCAAAAGGCGGTGAAGGAGAAATCATTTTTGAAGTAATCTACTTTTTCCTTGTTAAAGTAAAAACGGAGAGAGACTGTGTCGTCAAAAACAAAGGAAACGCCTTCCAAGGGCGAATTTGTCCCTTTGACCACGCCGTTTTCCGCGGTAGCTTCGCCATAGGCTTTTTCGCCGAGGAATAGAAGAATGTTTGTATTTGCAGGGGAGGTAAAGTAGGTTTTTGCCATCCAGTATTCGCTTTGCTCCAGCCTGACGGTGCCGCCGTTTACGGCTTCTGTGTTTATACGCGCTTTGGCACCCAGCGTAATTTTGGTACTGCCTGCATTTAGATTCTTTACATTTGCAATTCCGTAAATTTCGGGGGAAGCAGAGCCGGCTTCTACGATGAAGTTGTCGCATTTTACACTTCCCAAAACCTGCAGGGGCGCTTTGCCGCGGGAGATGAGATCTTTGCAGGTTATGTGCTTTGATAAAATAGAGGGAATGGTGTCGGAGGCGGCAATGAAGGATTGGAGATTCAAATCAGAGGAGATAGAAAGAGGCTCTACAGCCTTTTCGGTATTGACATAGAGATAACTTTCATCAAAGCTGCCCCATCGGCAGTTGGCGTCGAGGAAATAGTGGAAATCACCGCCTGCAAGAGTAAGGCGCGAGGTTCCTTTGTGGCTACGACTCCAGCTTTCTTGATGAGGGATGGCACCGCCGAATACGTAGCCTTCAAAGGTTCCGCCGCGAATCAGCGTATCCACGTTGGCATTGTGGGTTCCGTTGCGCACGGAGCCTGCAAAGGAATTGATTTTGTCGGTGGTATTATATACACCGAAATTTCCATCTGAAATCTCGTTGTAAACATTGGCGTTTAAAACGCTTGAAAGTCCGTTTTCGCCGCTGCCCCATACTCCGTGGAAGGAGCCGCCGGTAAAATAGTTTTCAATGGCATAGGGGATATTGTCTGATTTTGTTACTTTTCCGTCTCGCGGACCGCAGAAGAGATAATGATTAAAGACTCCGCCGGAAACATGATTTTCAATTTTCCTGGTGAAGGTAGCATTGTAACCGCCCAGATATGTTTCATACGCATAGGTACCGCCGTTTATGTAGTTGCGGAGCGTACCCTTTACCGTGCCGCCGTAGGGGCCACCGTAAACGTAGTGGGAGAAACTGCCGCTTTTTACAGTGTTGGTGATATCTCCGTTGACGGTACCGCTGGAATTGGCCAGGTACAGAGTAAGTTTACCTTGCGTGGTAACATTTTCTACGGTGTTTTGAATATTACCCGCTATGGTACAGGAACCGGAGGTACCCAGGTATATGGAGGTTTCTGAAGCGGGTTCGGCAAAGGTGACGTTTTTCAGCGTGTTTGTCAGGTTGCCGACGCTCTGCTGTTTACCGGTGTATTCATCGACTTTTCCCAATACAGGGCATTGGTCAAGTCCACGCATAGCGGGACCGATTTGTACATTTTCCAATGTGTTTTCAACGTTTCCGCAAATGGTGGCCTGGCCGAAGCCGCTACGGAAGAGACCGGTGAATTCGCAGTTTTTGGCGCTGACTTTGATATCACCGGTAACCTTTTGGCTGTTGCTTGATGCAGAGCCGAGGTAGCGTTCTGCCTTGACGTTTTCCATATCAACGGAAATATCGCCGAGGACGGAAGTATTTGAATTGCCGAGTTCAATTTTCTGAGCGTCGCTTTCATTGGTTAAAAGATTTACGTTTTTTATGGAAACACTGAGATTTCCTTTTAAGGTGCAGTTTTGCAACAGACAAATGGAGCTGCTGCCGCCTTCTACCAGAACGGTAAGATTGCCTATATACTTGGTGGAGGCGGAAGGGGCAAGGGCATAGAGGTTGCAAACAGAACCGCTTTTGATTTGAAGAACGGAGTTTCCTACGGGGTTTGTGCCTACTCTTGCCAAGGTGTTTTTCAGCCAAGCGCCTTCGATAATCAGCTCTGCCTGCGTGTTGGCGGCGGAAACTGTTTTTGTTCCGATTTGTGCGGAAAAGTCGGTAGAGGCGCCGACCGCGGCACAAGCATAGGCGGTGCTTTCATATACCATGCCTTCTCCAAGAATCATAGAGGAATGGAAGAGTCCGTTTTTTTGATAGGAATTCAGATTTTGTTCTGTCCAGCCCTTAAATACGTTTGCGGTAAAAGTATCACCGTAAAAGCAACTTTTATATTCAGCAGTGTTATTCAGATTTGTTTGGATGTTGCTTAGGGTTACACAACCGCTTCCCGCGAACAGATTGGTTTGCACATCGTCGAAGGGGATGGCGATGTCGGCAAAGGTATAATCGTTAGCGCAAGCAACATTTCCCGAAGGCATATTCAAGGACCCGCCCGTAATGGTAATGGGCAGTTTTTTTCCGCTCGGTAAAAAGATGGTCTTTTGTCCGAAGAGGAGGCTGTTATTTGCCGTGGCGGTATGGGAGCCGGTCAAAACCAGTTTTACTCCCTTGGAATTCAATTCGCCTTTTGCAGCCATTTTTTCAATGGATGTAAGGGCTTCTTCGATGGTGGTATAATCTCCACCTTTTGCCGCAACGGAAAACTGCGGCATGGTATCTGCTTGTACAGAAAAAGCCATGGCGGCAAAGGCAAGACAGAAGGTAAGAATTAGAATAACACTTGTTTTTTTCATTATAAATCCTTTCAGATGGTGAGAATAAAAACAAAATATAAATATACAAATATATTATATCACATAGTAAGGATTCTGCAAAGTCTTTAATTTAAATAAAAAAAGAAGGATGCTTTTGTGCAAAAAGCAATAAAGTTAAAAGAGAGGCGCTTTCCTCTGCGGAAAAGTGGATTTGATTCTGGAACTTTATGGCTTTATCCTTTGGGAAGAGTAGAAAAAGTTAAAGAAAGTTCTTGACAAACGGCGGAAGTTCTGCTATAATCTCAATCTGCAGACGGCCCATTGGTCAAGCGGCTAAGACGCCACCCTCTCAAGGTGGAATCATGGGTTCGATTCCCGTATGGGTCACCAAAAACATCCCAAGTCGAAAGACTTGGGATGTTTTTTTTATTTGTAAGAAATTACAAATGAGATATTTTTTCGGAATGTGTTGAATTATAGATATTTATATGATAATATGAGAGATAGACTTTATAAGATGGAGGACTTTTGTGAAACAGACGGAAGATATCGTGCTGGTGCTGGATGAACTTCATGAGCGAGCACCGAAAAAAGAAAACAACGGTCAGAAAAAGAATGATTATAAAAAAGTTAAAACTGCACTGATCGGTAAAATTTGCCTTTTTGCAGGAACGTTTTTGCTTTTTGTCTTGGTCTGTGTGATGGTGGCGTGCTATGTGCTTCTCAACGGACCCAGTACCACTATGCGCGATGCCTTGGTGCTTTCTGCCAAGCAGGCAAGTGCGACCAAGTGGATTCCCGGCCTGTTTTTGGATGATGATTTGGTTCGTCAGATCGAGGAAAGCAGTAAGACTGTCACATACGATGTGGTGTCTATGGATGACGTTACCTCTCCTGATAACCAAGAGGAAAAGGATGAGTGGGCTTCTGCTATTGATGGCATTCGTCTGGAGATCATTCAAAAGCCCACCTTCAAGGGCTATATGCTTTTAATTCAGGATCCTACCCGTGTATTCGTAGGTACTTCGGGCGATTTTAAATCCGGTAAGCCCGGTATGCGCATTTTTGAGGTTGTGGAAAAGTATAATGCGGTTTGTGCCATTAACGGCGGCGAATTTCCCGACGGCGCAGGCGGCGGGAATGGAAGCACTCCCATCGGCATTACCTTTTCTCAGGGAAAAATGGTGTATTCCGGCCATACCAATCGTACTTTTATGGGCTTGACAAATGATAATAAGCTGGTGGTTTCCGAGGGAATGACCGAGGCGCGCGCCAAAGAACTTAATATTCGTGACGGAGTATGCTTCCAGACAGGCAATTGTCTAATCACCAACGACGGAGAAAATATGACTCTGCACTATTCGGATAAGAATACGGGCAGAGCGCAGCGCACTGCAATTGGTCAGCGTGCAGACGGCACGATTCTGATGCTGGTTACCGATGGAAGAACCGCTTCCAGCCTTGGTGCTACGCACAACGACTTGATTGAGGTGATGCTGGAGTACGGTGCCACTGCCGCGGGAAAACTGGATGGCGGAAGCAGCGCTATGATGTATTACCGCAATTATTATGATCTTTATAACATTGATAAAAACAGCTTGGATGAATATGGTCGCCGCGGTCTTGTAAATACCTATAAAGCGTTTACAGAGCCTAGAAGGCTTCCTACCTTCTTTGTAGTGGGAGGTGCGAACGGATGAATCGAGTTTGGAAAAAGAATCCGTTTTGGATGAGTTACGCTATTTTTGTAACGGCTTTGTTGGTTCTTGCCATTGTGGGCGCGGGCATTCTCCTTTCTTGGCTGGATGCTTTTGAGCAAAGTCAGCCCATTCATAGTGCTAAAGAAATTTTTGATACGTATTTTGTCACCGAAAAGTGGGACGAGGTTTTAAAGCTTTCCGGCTATCAGTCGGGCCCCTTGGAAAAGGAAGGGGACGCGGCTTTGGCTCTTGCAGCTTTGAAAAAGGATAAGGTGATGAGCTATTATTCTGCAGGTGTGGCAGACGGAGTTGCCAAGTACAATGTAGTACTTGTAGAGCCTGAGAGCCTTTCCGTTTCTACGGAAACGGAAGTAAAGGACGCTACCGCCGAAATGGGGGTGAAGGGTATTCCCTCCACTAAGATTGCAACCATTACCGTGACCAAAGCGAAGGATGCGGGAAGTAAGTGGGGCTTTTACGGCTATGAATTTTCGGGCCTAGAAGTCTTTTTGAAAAAGAACGAGAGCGTTGAGGTTTGTATCCCCGCTTCCTATACCCTTTATGTAGGAGAAAAGGTCGTTGGTTCGGAGCAGATTTTGGAAAGCACTGCCCATACTTGGAATGGGCATTTGCCTGAAGGTGTGCCGGGCATTTCCTTTGACACCTACCGCTTTGAGGGGCTTTTGGCGATTCCTAAGTTTTCCGTAAAGGATGCTGATGGCAACGATGTGGAGCTTATCAAAAATGAAGAAAGCGGTGTTTTGGAAGCGGATATCGTTTATGAAAGCGACGTGGATCAGGCACTTTCCGATCGTCTGCTTACGGGTTTGAAGGAGTATGCCGCTTATATGCAGGACGATGGAAGCATCGGCGCTGTATCTCGTTATTTTGATACTCGTTCCGATTTTTACAAGAGTACTGCCAGCAATCCCTCTTCCTTTGTGTGGGACCACCAGGGGTATGAGTTTAAAAACGAGGTTGTTGAAAACTTTTATTATTTTGATGACAATACTCTTTGCTGTCATATCTCGTTTGATCAGGTTTTGAAGATGAGTGGCCGCGAAAATTACGTGGACCATCTGTCTATGACTGTGTTTGCCCGCAAGGTGAACGGAACTTGGCGCATCTTTGATTGCGTGAACACAGGTGACTGATATGTGGGAAGTCTTGACAAATCTGGAGATTTCCTTTCTACATATTTTGCAGGATAGCGCTACTGAAGTTACCGATGTAATCTGGACAGCCATTACAAGCTTCGGCGAAGCGGGCATTTTTTGGATTGCCCTGTCTCTTGTTTTGATGCTGATCCCCAAGACTCGCAAAGCGGGCTTTACCATGGGCCTTGCTCTTCTTCTGGGCGTGATTGTGGGCAATGGTGTTTTGAAAAACGTGATTGCAAGACCTCGGCCATACGATTTTGATCCAGCGCTTTCTCACCGACTTGCTTGGGGAGAAATGAGCACCGATTATTCTTTCCCCTCGGGGCATACTCTCGCCTCCTTCGAGGCATCTGTGGGTCTTTTTCTTTACCATCGAAAATGGGGTATTGCAGCCTTGATTCTGGCATTCTTCGTTTGTGTTTCCCGCCTGTTTCTTTTGGTGCATTATCCCAGCGATGTATTGGCAGGCGCGATTCTGGGAACGGGATTTGCCTTTCTTTCGGCCAAGATAATTGATATTTTGTGGAAAAAAAAGGCGTAGCATCTACGATGCTACGCCTTTTTTAGGTGAATTTTCTTGTGCATTTAGGGTATCGCGAAGGGTACGGTATATTGCTGCTACCAGCGGAACACCCAGAAACATACCGGGGATGCCTGCAATACCGCCGCCGATGGTGACAGCTGCCAGGACCCAGATGCCGGGAAGCCCCAATGCTTCTCCAACCACGCGGGGATAAATGAGGTTTCCTTCCAACTGCTGGAGAATCACTAAAAAGATTAAAAAAATCAGCGCCTTGACGGGGGAATCGGTCAGAATCATAAAGGCACCAATGAAAGCGCCAATGTAAGCACCTGCAATGGGAATCAGGGCGGTGAAGGCGATGAGTGTGCTAATCATTGCCGCATAGGGCAAACGGAGAATCAGCATACCGATTCCACATAAAAGGCCCAGAATGACCGCTTCCGCACATTGCCCGATCAGGTATTTGCGGAAGGACACGTTCAGGTTGTACGTTATGTACAAAATACGATTGTAGAGCTTTTGGGACAGGAAATTTCTGCCCAGGCGTTTCACTTGCACTTTCAGCTTCTCTTTGCTTAAAAGAAGATAGATGGAGAAAATGAAGCTGAGGAAGGTGGTGATCACACCGGATACCACATTTTGCAGTGTTTGAATGACAAGGCCTACTACGTCTGTTACGCCGCTGGTTACAACATCTACAAGCTGTTCTACTCGACTTTTCCAATCAATGGCATCCAGCGTGGTTAAAATTTCCTCGGACAGCAGATGATACTTTTCAAAAAATTCGATGGACTTGTCAATGGCGGAGGGGATCATTCCTACAAGCAGCCGGATACATTCCAAAAGCTGGGGAATGATCAAACCGATGACCAGCGCCAATACTGCAAAAAAGGAAAGGAAGGCGAGGATCATACAAAGGGGGCGCTTGAGGGAGAGGACCCATTTTTTCTTTGCCTTGCCAAAAAGCTTTCGTTCGTAGGTTGACATAACGATATTGACCACATAGGCAATCAGCATGCCAATGATTAAGGGCAGTGCCGCGGTAAAAAGACCTACGATAAAATTAGCAAGAGAAGGCCAATAATGGATGGCAAGGTACAGGAGAAAGCCTCCTGTAGCCAAGGCGAGAACTGTTCTAAAGGGGGCACTTTTCATTTATTCCTTAATTCCTTTCATTGTCAGGCTGATTTTTTTCCGTTTTAAATCTACACCCAGTACTGCTACCTTTACTGCATCTCCCACGCTGACAACCTGAGAGGGATGTTTGACAAAGCGGTCGGAAAGCTGGGAAATGTGTACCAGACCGTCCTGATGAACGCCGATGTCCACAAAGGCGCCGAAGTCGCATACATTGCGAACCACGCCTTGGTAAACCTGACCTTCTTTTAAGTCTTCCATTCCCAAAACGTCATCACGGAGAATGGGCTGAGCAAAGTCATCGCGCATATCTCTGCCCGGCTTTTCCAGCTCGCGAATGATATCATCTAAAGTGATTTTGCCGATGCCAAGCTCTGTGGATAGGTTATCTCTTCCCACACGGTCACATTTTTCACTCAATCCCGCAAAGCCGTCCACGGTCAAGTTTTTGGGATCGTATCCGAATTTTTTCAGGAGTGCTTTGGCGGCATCGTAGCTTTCGGGATGGACACCGGTGTTGTCTAAAGGCTCTTTTCCACCGGGAACGCGTAGGAAGCCGGCGCACTGTTCAAAGGCTTTCGCGCCGATTTTCGGAACCTTTTTCACCTGACTGCGGCTCTCAAAGGCTCCATTTTCTTCGCGGTAAGCTACAATGTTCTTTGCAGCGGCTTTCCCGATGCCCGCTACGTAGGACAGGAGCATATAAGAGGCGGTATTCAGATCTACGCCCACACGGTTTACACAGTTTTCAACGACACCGCCCAGCGCCTCGGAAAGACGGGCGGGCTTCAAGTCATGTTGATATTGACCTACACCGATGCTTCTGGGTTCGATCTTTACAAGCTCTGCCAATGGATCCTGTAATCTTCTTGCAATGGAAACGGCGGAGCGAAGGGTTACGTCAAAATCGGGAAATTCCTCTGCCCCCAAGGGGGAAGCGGAGTAAACCGAAGCGCCTGATTCGGAGACCATGGTGTATTTCACGGGAAGGCTATTGCGCTTGATGACGCCCGCAATGAAGATTTCGCTTTCTTTGGAGGCGGTGCCGTTGCCAATGGCTACGGTATCAACGCCCCATTTGCGAATGAGTGTTAATACCTTTTTCTCCGCTTCCTCGGTTTTTTCCAAAGGCTTTGTGGGATAGATTACGCCTGTATCCAGTACTCTGCCCGTGGGGTCTATTACTGCCAGTTTGCAACCCGTACGGTAGCCCGGGTCATAGCCCAGAACAGTCTTTCCTTTAATGGGGGGGCAGAGAAGGAGATTTTTCAGATTTTCGGAAAAGAGAACCAACGCTTTTTCACCTGCATCGTCGGTAAGAGAGGTACGAATCTCGCGTTCCAAAGAGGGGAAAATGAGTCTGCGGTAGCTATCCTCAATGGCTTTTTCCATCAAGGCGGAATAGGTAGAAACAGGGTTTACCAGACGGTTTTGTAAGAAAGAAAGGGGAACATAGTCTCCCATTTCTAAACTGACCTTTAAGACCTCTTCTTTTTCACCGCGGTTTGCGGCAAGAATGCGGTGGGAGGGAATGGCGTGGATTTCTTGAGAAAAGTTTTCATACATGGCGTAAACGCCAATTTCCGCGCCCTCAATGGCATTTGTGACGAATTTTCCTTCCTTTACCATCATACGGCGAAGCTCTCCGCGAAACTCTGCGTTGTCGGAAATGTCCTCCGCGATGATGTCCAGCGCACCTGTGATGGCATCCTCTACGGTAAGAACGCCTTTTTCTTCATTAATATATGATTGTGCAATCAGTTCTGCTTTTTCACCCTTGCCCTGATCGAAAATAATCTGAGCCAGAGGCTCCAGCCCTTTTTCTCTTGCCACGGAAGCGCGAGTCTTGCGCTTGGGGCGGAAGGGACGGTAAATATCCTCGATTTCTGCCAGAATGGTGGCTTTTTCTAGAGCAAGCGCAATTTCGTCCGTCATTTTGCCCTGTTCTTCAATGGCGCTTTTTACCTCTTCGCGGCGCTTTTCCAAACCGCGCAGGTATTCCAGTCGGTCTGCAAAGGTGCGCAGGGTCACATCGTC
Organism: Eubacteriales bacterium; assembly: GCA_045597125.1. Classification (GTDB taxonomy): domain Bacteria; phylum Bacillota; class Clostridia; order Oscillospirales; family SIG627; genus RGIG5579. The sequence goes on from JAZODR010000046.1 coordinate 44,593, forward strand.
CATAGCCCCTGTTTTTTCTTTGCGGTAACGGGCGATAAAGGGAATGGTATTTCCGCCGTCTAAAAGTTCAATGACGGCAAGGCAACGCTCTTCGGATATTTTCAGTTCTTGACACAGGGTAGAGATGATATTCATAAGGGGTCCTTTCCTGATACAATGCTTTGATTATTTTCATTTTACTCTAACTCAAAAGATTTTTCAAGTTGTTTTTTCGCGAAACTTTTGCTGCTTTGTATTTTTTCAAAAAAATCTAAAAAACTCTTGACAAAAGCGTTTCTTGGTGCTATGATATCTTTATCACTTTAGCAGAGTAAATCGCTAAAACAAAAAAGAGAAAAGAGGAAATTACAATGAAAAAGTTTTTGGCATTGATTCTTGCAGCTTTGATGCTGGTATCGTTTGCAGCTTGTACTGCAGAGCCTGTTGAGACTGCTACCGCAGATGAAACTGCAACCGAAGCAGAAGTTAAAGAGGAAAAGTCGGTTGTAGTAGGCTACACCATTTACGAGCCGATGAACTATGAAGAGAACGGCGAACTGGTTGGTTTTGATACCGACCTTGCAAAGGCTGTATTCAACAAGCTTGGCTACAAGGTGCTTTTCAAGGAAATCGACTGGGAACAGAAGTACAGCGAACTGAATTCCGGTACCATCGGATGTATCTGGAACGGCTTTACTGCCAATACCTCCGATGATGATGGTGTTGCGAGAGCAGATAAGGTTGATTTTTCCTATAACTACATGGGCAACAAGCAGGTAATCGTAGCAAAGGCTGATTTTGCAAAGGAAATTAAGGATACCAAGAGCTTTGCCGGTAAGGTTGGCGCAGTTGAAAACGGTTCTGCAGGTGCAACCTTCCTCACGGAAAAACTGGAAGGCGCGATTAAGAAGGGCGTTGTTTCTCAGCTGGATGCGATGAAGGAACTGAGTATGGGCGCAGTAGATTTCGTTGTACTGGACGAGCAGCTTGCTAAGGCTTACGTTGGCAAGGGTGATTATGCAGGTCTTGAGATTGCTGAAAAGGTAGAAAGCGATGCAGAGTATTATGCAATCGGCTTTAAGAAGGGCTCTGATTTGACTGCAAAGGTAAACGGCGCTTTGGAAGAGCTTGCTGCTGAAGGCACCATTGCAAAGCTTGCAAAGAAGTATGGTGTTGAAAATACTGCCATCACCGATTTTGCAGATCAGAAATAAGAAATCGAGTAATCAATGAGAAAACTTGCAAGGCGCGTATTGCCTTGCAGTTTTCTGCGTTATAGAAAAGGAAAAAAATGAACTTTTTGACAATTACGCAGGATCTTTTGCAGGGCTTTGGCATTACTTGTTTGCTGTTTGCTCTGACATTGATTCTTGCGATTCCCTTGGGACTTGTATTTTCCTTTTGCTCAATGAGCAAATTGAAGGTCGTTCAGGTTCCTGCAAAGATATTTATCTGGATTATCCGCGGAATTCCGTTGATGTTGTTTATTTTTGTAATTTATTACTTGCCCAGCCTTTTGTCCGACGGAAATGCTTCTGTAAACATTTTCAATACCATTGATGTAAAAATGACCATTGCCGCAGGAAGCAGTGAACTCTTGTGGTACGGCAGATTTTTGGCGGTTCTGATTGCTTTTGTGATCAATTACGCTTGTTATTTTTCCGAAATTTTTCGCGGTGGTATTGAAAGTGTATCCCAAGGTCAGTATGAAGCAGGCTACGTTTTGGGTATGAGTAAGGGGCAGATTTTTTTCAAGGTGGTCCTCAAGCAGGTGGTGAAGCGCATTGTTCCCGCTCTTTCCAACGAAATAATTACCCTTGTTAAGGATACAGCTCTTGCAAATGCCATTGCAATCCCTGAACTGATTAAATGTGCTAAGGATATGGCCTCTACCCAAGCTTTGATCTGGCCGCTCTTTTACACGGCGGTATTTTATCTGATTTTCGTGGGTGTGGTAACCGTGCTTCTGGGACGCGTGGAGAAGAAGCTCTCCTATTTCAAGGCATAAAGGAGGGGGAAAGATGGCATATTTTGAGGTAAAAAACATTTCCAAGAAATTCGGGAAAACCGAGGTTTTGAAAAGCATTGACTTTTCCATGGAGAAGGGGCAGGTGGTTTCCATCATCGGATCTTCCGGCAGTGGAAAGACTACCCTTCTGCGTTGTATCAATTTTCTTTGCGAGCCGGATCATGGTGAATTTTTCCTGGAGGGCGAAAGCTTTTTTAAGGCGGGTGAAGCGCTGAGCGATGCTCAGCTTCGGGAAAAGAGAATGAATTTCGGTATGGTATTCCAGCAGTTCAATCTTTTTCCTCAGTACAGTGTGAAGGATAATTTGTGTTTGGCGCCCAAGCTTCTTGCTAAGGAAAGGCCAGATTATAAGAAAAACAAAAAAGACATTTTTCGGGAGATTGAGGAGCATGCCGATCAGCTTTTGGAGCAGGTGGGGCTGACGGAGAAGGCGGAAAACTTCCCTTGTGAGCTTTCAGGCGGACAGCAACAGAGAGTTGCCATTGCTCGTGCTTTGATGCTTTCTCCCAAGATTCTTTGCTTTGATGAGCCTACCAGTGCCCTTGACCCGGAACTGACGGGCGAGGTGCTGAAGGTTCTTCGAGAACTGGCGGAGAAAAATATCACTATGATTATTGTCACTCACGAAATGAATTTTGCCCGTGAGATTAGCGATCAGGTAGTCTTTATGGCAGATGGGGTCATTGCGGAGGAGGGTTGTCCCGAGGAATTGTTCCTCAATCCAAAATCCCCCAGACTTCGCGCGTTTTTGGCAAAAACCGAATAAAAAAGAAGGAAGCAATCGCTTCCTTCTTTTTTATTTGTTTTTCGTAAAGAGGGCTTTTACACCTTTTGTAAAATAGCCGTCGTCCTTGCCAAGTTTTGTAAGGAGAGCAACGGTCAGAATGATGATGCCGATTACTACGAAAATACCTAGCATTCCCGCTACCATAATGGGAAGGCCTTGGGAAATTACGTTATTCAAATTTGTCATTTTTTCCTCCTATTCTCAGCCCTGTACCATTGCCAGAATAATACCGCCTGCGATAACGGATGCAACTTGGCCGGATACGTTAACGCCGATAGAGTGCATTAAAAGGAAATTCTGAGGATCTTCAGCAAGACCCATCTTATGAACCACACGGCCGGACATTGGGAATGCAGAGATTCCCGCGGCGCCGATCATAGGATTAATCTTCTTGTCTTGAGGCAGAAAGAGGTTCATAAATTTTGCAAGCATTACGCCGCCTACGGTATCGAATACGAAGGCTGCAAGACCAAGACCGAGAATCAGAATGGTTTCCCAAGTCAGAAATTTATCTGCGGTCATTTGAGAAGCAACGGAAATGCCCAAAAGAATGGTAATCAGATTTGCCAGAACGTTCTGGGCGGTATTGGACAGATTGTCCAGTACGCCACATTCGCGGAGCAGGTTGCCGAACATTAAAAAGCCTACCAAAGCAACGGAGCCGGGAGCAAACAGACCTACGATAATGGTTACCACGATGGGGAAGAGAATCTTGGTCAGTTTGGAAACGGGCTTTCCGTTTGCATTGTTCATACGGATCAAACGCTCTTTTTTGGTAGTGCAGAGCTTAATGATGGGAGGCTGTACTACGGGAACCAGTGCCATATAGGAGTAAGCGGCTACCATAATTGCGCCCATATACTTGGAGCCCAGCGTCTGTGCTACGACAATGGAGGTAGGGCCGTCTGCCGCGCCGATGATGGCGGCGGAAGCGGCGTCGTTTAGATCAAAGCCAACTAAAAGTCCCAGACACAGGGTAAAGAAGATACCGAATTGGGCGGCGGCGCCGAAAATCATCAATTTGGGATTGGAAAGTACGGGACCGAAGTCGATCATAGCGCCGATACCGATAAAGAGGAGCAAGGGAAAAAGCTCAAAACTTTCGTGGGTCATACCCATATTGAACAGATGATTTAATACACCGTTGATGCCTTCGCCCGCTTCCTCGGGATTGATGGGAAGATTTACCAAAATGGCGCCCAAACCCATCGGGAGCAGCAGCGTAGGTTCCATCTCTTTTTTGATGGCAAGGAAGATCAGAAGACCTCCGATTGCCCACATTGCTATTTGATTCCACTCCAGATACTGAAAATTCTCAAAGAGCTTTAGGAATTGATTTAAAATTTCCATCATTTTTTCCTTTTCTATTTTATAACTTTTACGGAAATGGTGACTTTTTCTCCGTTGATATCCCATTCCTTGGCATTTTCGGAAAGGGAGGAGGAAAGGGAATTTGCTAAGGTATCACCGCAAATCTCGTCACGGTTTGCTTGGGCAAGGGCAAAAAGCTTGTCGTTGCCAAAAATGCCGATTTCTATGCGGTCGGTTACGTTGAAGTCTGCATCCTTACGCATAGTCTGTACCTTGGAGATGATCTCGCGCACAAAGCCTTCGGTGATCAGTTCCTCGGTCAGATTGATATCCAGTACCACGGTAAGGTCTCCATCGTTTACGGCAAAATAGCCTTCTTTTTGCTCGTTTTGAATGATTAGATCTTCGCGCTCCAGAACTACTCTGCCGGAGGGAAGCTCCAGCGCCAGAGAGCCGTCTGCATTCAGTTCTGCCATTGCTTTGGCTCCGTCCAGCTGAGGCAGGGCGGTGCGAAGCTCGCCCAATTGTTTGCCGAATTTGGGACCGCAGGTCTTCAGCTGTGGTTTAAAGGAGTAGGAAAGAAATTCATCTACATTCTCGGAGAATACGATTTCTTTCACATTCAGCTCTTCACAGATAATCTGGCAACATTCCTCGGAAAGGGCATTTTCTGCCTTGACAATCATTTTTGCAAGAGGTTGACGGTTCTTTCTACCGCTACCTGCACGGGCGGCACGGCCTGCTACAACAATTTTCAGAACCTCTTCCATCTGCATTTCCAGTCGGGTATTGATCCAAGCTTCATTTACTTCGGGAAAGCTTGTGAGATGAACGGATTCAGGGGCGCTCTGATCTACGGAGCAGACCAGATTTCTGTAAATGTCTTCCGCCATAAAGGGAATCATGGGGGCGGCGGCCTTTGCCACAGTGACAAGGGCGGTGTACAGGGTCATATACGCATTGATTTTATCCTGGGGCATTCCGCTGACCCAGTATCTTTCTCTGCCGCGGCGCACGTACCAGTTGGACAGGTCGTCCACAAATTTTTGCAGAACTCTGCAAGCTTCGGGAATGCGATAGTTCTCCAAATTTTCATCTACCGCTTTTACGGTGGAGGCAAGACCGGAGAGCAGCCACTTATCCATTACGGAAAGGTTTTCATAATCCAAGGTGTACTCGGCGGGATTAAAGCTATCAATATTGGCATAAAGCACGTAGAACGCATAAGTATTCCACAGCGTACCCATAAACTTCCTCTGACCTTCTACTACGGCTTTTCCGTGGAAGCGGTTGGGGAGCCAAGGCGCGGAGTTGGTGTAGAAATACCAGCGAATGGCATCGGCACCGTAGGTTTCCAAAGCATCGAAGGGGTCAACTGCGTTGCCCTTGGATTTACTCATCTTCTGCCCGTTTTCATCTTGGACGTGGCCCAGAACGATAACGTTTTTGTAGGGCGCTTTGTCAAAGATGAGAGTGGAGATGGCAAGGAGGGAATAGAACCAACCGCGGGTCTGATCCACTGCCTCGGAAATAAAGTCTGCAGGGAACTGAGCTTCAAACTTTTCTTTGTTTTCAAAGGGATAGTGATGCTGAGCGAAGGGCATGGCGCCGGAGTCAAACCAGCAGTCGATGACCTCGGGAACGCGCTTCATTTCCTTGCCGCATTGGGGACAGGTAATGGTAACGGCGTCGATGTAAGGGCGGTGGAGCTCGATATCCTCGGGACAGTTGCGGCTCTTCTCCTTCAGTTCAGCAATGGAGCCGATGGAATGACGGTGACCGCATTCACATTCCCAAATGTTCAAAGGAGTGCCCCAGTAACGGTTACGGGAGATGCCCCAATCCTGTACGTTCTCCAGCCAGTCACCGAATCTTCCCTTGCCGATGGACTCGGGAATCCAATTGATGGTGTTGTTGTTGCGGATGAGATTCTCGCGCACGTCGGTCATACGGATAAACCAAGACTCTCTTGCGTAGTAAATCAGGGGAGTATCGCATCTCCAGCAGAAGGGATAATCGTGCTCAAACTTGGGCGCATCAAAGAGCAGTCCACGGGAGGAGAGATCCTTAAGAACCTCGGGATCTGCGTCCTTGACGAACATTCCCGCAAAGGGGGTGTTGTCGGTCAGGCAACCCTTAGCATCTACCAATTGAACGAAGGGCAAATCGTATTTTCTTCCAACCTTGGCATCGTCTTCACCAAAGGCGGGAGCGATATGTACGATACCCGTACCGTCGGTCATAGTAACGTAGGTGTCGCATACAATGTAATGACCTTTCTTGCCCTGCTTTTCCGCAAGCTCGCCTGCAATGGCAAAGAGAGGCTCATACGCCTTGCCTTCCAGCTCGGTACCTTTGTAGGTTTCCAAAACTTCAAAAGCGCTTCCGCTTTCTGACAAGGGAGAAAGCACGGTTTCTGCGAGCTTTGCGGCAAGATAATAGACTTTGCCGTCTACTGCCTTGACTTTCACATAGTCTTCCTCGGGATTGACACAGAGCGCAACGTTGGAGGGGAGGGTCCATGGGGTGGTGGTCCAAGCAAGGAAGAAGGCATCTTCGCCAATCACCTTGAAGCGGACAACGGCACTCTTTTCCTTGACTGCCTTATAGCCCTGCGCTACCTCGTGAGAGGAGAGAGGGGTTCCGCAACGGGGGCAATAGGGAACGATTTTGAAGCCTTTGTAAAGAAGACCCTTTTCATAAATCTGCTTCAGAGCCCACCATTCGGATTCGATAAAGTTATTGTGATAGGTAACGTAAGGGTCGTCCATATCTGCCCAGAAGCCAACGGTGCCTGAGAAATCCTCCCACATACCTTTGTACTTCCAAACGCTTTCCTTGCATTTTTGGATAAAGGGGTCCAGGCCGTATTCCTCAATCTGCTCCTTGCCGTCCAGACCCAGAAGTTTTTCCACTTCCAACTCTACGGGAAGACCGTGGGTGTCCCAGCCTGCTTTACGGGGAACCATACAGCCCTTCATCGTGCGGTAACGGGGAATCATATCTTTGATAACACGGGTCAAAACGTGGCCGATATGAGGTTTGCCGTTTGCCGTGGGAGGACCGTCGTAGAATACGTAAGGGGTACCCTCTCGGCGCTGTTCAATACTCTTTTCAAAAATTTTGTTTTCCTTCCAGAATTCGCCCACTTTTTTCTCGCGCTCGACGAAATTCATATCGGAATTTACTTTTTCGTAAATCATGGAAAACCTCCTGTGTGATTCATGTGTCTTGCTTACAAAAACCGTCTTTCTCCCTAGAAAAAGACAGAATTTGTTTGTCCATACTTTTACCGATATAATTTAGCATATAAAGAGGTAAAAGTCAATATTATTAAATAGGAAAAATCCATGAAAGAAATTTTTTTTAGAATATTCCTTGACAAAGCCAATCCCCTCTGCTATAATAATTGACGCGCGAAAAAGCCACAATCGAATATGGTGCCATAGCCAAGTGGTAAGGCCACGGTCTGCAAAACCGTTATTCCCCAGTTCAAATCTGGGTGGCACCTCCAAAAATCTTGTCCGACTAAGGAACAGGACACGAAAACCCTTGATTTTTCAAGGGTTTTTGTGTTTTTTGGGACGATTTGAATTAATCAGCTTTGAAGGTAATATTTTACCACTGTTTTCGGTATAACTTGAATTGAACCCTGAACTTATGCCGAAAAAATTAAAGTAACATAGGAAATATCGAGAAGGTGATAGTGAATACTTGGTTAGTTAATCTTGATTAAAAAATTATTCGCGAAATTTACAAGCTCTTTTCTGAACAGATGCTTTCTGTTCGGAAAGGAGCTTTTTTATGAAGAAAAATCAAAAGGTAGGAACTGTGTTTCTGGGCGATACTGCCAAACGCAAAGACAATGTCATTTGTTATGTTTTAGCGGAGGTGGTATTATGTCGATAAATGTAGATTTATCGGAAAAGTGGGATGTGAATTTATTGGGAAGCGACCTTAGCGGATTGAATGAAATTTATCGCGAAATAGCAGACGAAATTGGAATTGAAAATACAATTAGAATTTTCAATCTTTTCCATGGGACTCAAATTTCATTCCCAAATAGGCTGTTCTCAAAAGAGCACATACATAAGGCCATCATCAAGGAATATAACGGGAAGAATGCGCTTCAACTTGCGCAAAAGTACAATTATTCTGAACGTTCGATATGGCGAATTATAAAATCTGCAAAGTAAATTCAGGAGGTTTGTTATGAAAAAAATATTAGCAATGGTGTTAGCGCTTTGTATGGTAGTTTCACTAGCTGCATGTGGCGGAGGAAAAGGTGAAGAGGTTAGCAACGATAATCCGCCAAAGGTAAAAATTGATTATAGTTCGCTAGAAGGAATATTGACTGGCATTGCTGCTGATTTTACTGCTACTGGAGAAGAAATAAATGCTGAACTCGCAAAAGTCCAAAAATCTATTGGCGATACCTATAGCGGCTATGAAAAAAATATAGATAAGATTGAGGCGTACTACACCTTCTGTATTGATGAGGCAGAAAAACTGTACAGTCGTATATGGGATAATTCTGTAAAATATTATAAGTTGGTAGCAACATCCGTTGATAACGGAGATTCAGACGCTATTGACTCGGCGACAGAAGATTTCTATGACGCGATTTATGAAGATGCATTTGATAGTTTCTATGACGTCATTTATGAGGATGCATTTAAACTTTTGTACGATGATTATTATGATGGTATCATTGATGATGCTGAAGACACATTGCCCTATAAGGATTGGGTTGAGGTTAGAAGTGATTTTTACAAGGATTGGGTAGATGCACGTTCGGATTTTTACAAGGATTGGGTAGATGCACGTTCGGATCTGTATAAGGACTATGTCGATATCCGCAAAGAATTTATGTATGACAAAAACTTCGATGTGGATGATATATTGAATACAAATAAGACTACAAGCAGCACAACAGAATCGTCCGACGAGAAGAAAGAGACTGCTTCTACTGAGAACACAGAAACCGAAGATAATGTTGCGGGTGGCGAGACCGGCACAAAAGGAAATTTTAAATATACTGTTTTTGGTAAAAATTCTGTAGAGATAACTAAATACACCGGATCCGAAGAAGAGGTCACAATTCCTTCAGAGATTGACGGCAAGGATGTTACCCATATCGGTGTTGGTGCATTCGAAAATTGTACAACAATAGAAAAGTTTATTATGTGGGCCACCATAGAGGTGATTGGTGATAGAGCATTCAAGGGTTGTACGGCCCTTGAAGAATTCAGCATTTCAAGTGATAACGAAAAGATCGGGGTATCTGCATTTGAAGGATGCACTTCACTTGAAACAATTACCTTTTGGGGCGGTGAAATGATTGGTGAGAGTGCCTTCAAGGGATGCACAAGTTTAGAAGAAGTAAGCATTCCGAGTGATATTGAAATTATCGGCAAGTTCGCATTTGAGAATTGCACTGGACTCGAGGATTTGACTATTTGGGGAAGTGAAACGATCGGAGAAGGAGCTTTTAGAGGATGTATTGCTCTCGAAGAACTTAGCATACCAAGTGATACAAAAACTATCGAAAGCTACGCTTTTTATGGTTGCACAAATCTTGAGGATGTTACTATTTGGGATGATACAGAACTCGGTACCGATGTATTCGGGAACTGTCCGAATTTAAAAGATTATTGATATATCTTAGATTGAAAGCCTCCTTGGTTAATGCAAGGGGGCTTTCTGTAAGTTTTTACTTTGTATTGTCATATTTTAAGAAATGTGGTATAATTAAAAAAATCTTGACTTCTTTGAGGTTGAAAAGGAGATAATCTATGGCAAAATGTGACGTATGCGGCAAAACTTCTTTGTTGCCAGAAAAATTTGGTGATGTTAATATTTGCAAGGTTTGCTTTATGAAAGCAAATGGCCTGTTTTGGAAGCATCAATATGATAGACATGAGGATGTGGAAAAGCACCGTTGCAAAGCTTTAGAAGCTGCTCATAAACAAAATTTTCCTCAACATGTTGTGACGGCTATCAATGACTTCTTTATGAATCAAATGAATTCGATGCTTGTGTGCGATGCCTGTGGTATGCCGGTTCAACACCGTCAACCATTAGGTAAGGCTAATATCTGTAAAAATTGTTATGGCAAGATTAACACATCCGCATGGAAAGCTACCGAATATGAGGATAATGAAGAGGTAGAAAAGAACAGGGAAAAAGTTCTGAAAATTGCAAGTAAGAATGGTTTCCCACCTATTGTTATAGAGGGTATTAATAAACATTTTGATAGCAAAATTCAAAAGGGGTTATTATTCTCTGTTGACGGTGGAGAAGGCCAGAAATTAAAGGTGTTTGTTGATCATTGTGTCCTGTTCACTAATGATGATGAGTTCGATGTCGACACTGTTTCTGTTGAATACGCCAAGGCTCTAAAGAGTGGTCAGCCTAAGGAAACTTTGATTTCTAATAGTGCTGCAAAATCTTTGGCTCGTAGTGTTTTGTCGGGTGGCATCGTCAAAGCCGGTATCAGTTTAGCAACTTCTGCAGCGATTAACGCTGCAGCCGATAAATATGCCCCTGAAAAAGCTTCTTTTAAGGTTATGATGGGCAAGTATAAAATTGATTATCATACATATACTTATGTGGAACGTCAGAAAGTCGGCGAAGGAGAAATAGGCTTCTTAAGATTTGTAAATGGAAGAACTGGCGGAAGATCAAATGATGATGTGTTATTCTTCTTTGGTGAGGATACAACTAAATTAGATAAGGCATATAAAGCTATTTGCGAAGGGATTGACGCGGCATCACAGCCTGTAAGTCAAGAAATTCCTTCGCCTGAACAGCAGGTTACTTCTCAACCAATGCCAGCATCTTCTGTTGCAGATGAAATCTTAAAATTCAAACAGCTCTTAGATATGGGTGCGATAACTCAGGAAGAGTATGATGCGAAAAAGGCAGAACTTTTATCTATGAAATAAGTTAAAGGCGGCAAGAGGAATCTTGCCGCCTTATTATTTATCTGCAGTTAGGACATTTGCTGTTTTTGCATTTTACTCTAGTATTGAAGTTACACCTGAGTTGGATTTGAAAATCTACATAAAAGGTGGATACGAAATCACCGAAAAATATTTACCCTTAAAAAATTCGGCGTAATAATTTTTTCTGTTTTTTTGTTGATTTTTTCATGCTCTTGTGGTATAATTTATGTGTAAAGAAAAAAATAAGCGGTTTTTGGCTTAAAATAGCCGATTTTACCCAGTTCTTTTTCATACAAGAGAGACAAAAAAGAACGACTCTGTTGAGTCGTTCTTTTTTGTATTGCTCGTTTGTTTTTTTTGTGTTATAATTACATATGAAAGAGAACGGGGAAATTGGTTCAAGAATGTCGAATTTTGCGGAAAAATAAAACGAGGGGAAGTTTTTGAATGAAAAGAAGAGCAATTGTATGGATCGCTTTGCTTGTTTGTGTTTTGATCGCCGTCGGAGTTTCGGCGGGGGTTCTCCTTTCCCTTGCGCCTTGGGATGATGGTGTAGCTGTAAATGCGAACGAAAAAAAGAAGGAAAAAGTGGTTGACCGCAAGTGGGAAACGGGCTTTGTGGCATCGCCTGAGCAAAGTGCTGAATATTATGAGGACGGCACACTTTCCGGCACTATTGTTCGCGGTGCACAGGTACAGTATGAGGTAATGCCTGATGGGAAGACGGAGATTTTTGCGAATGATTCGGTATTTACCTTGCAGGAGGGAGCAAGTGTCGTTTCCGAACTTGCGCTGGTGGTTCCCGCTCACACGCAGTACGTACGTACTGCGGTGAATTTGCGAACTGCGGAAGGAAAGCTTTTGAATACGTTTGCTCAGAAAGGGGAGGCGCTTGAAGTAAGCGGCTGCGATTATGTGCGAGAAGACGGTTCGGTGCATATGCTTCGCGTGAAGAAAGGCGAGGAGGAAGGATATCTCCCGCCCCATTACCTAGTGAAAACTCTTGACGAGGCTCTTGCTGATTTTAATAACGATGCTGTTCACGCCCGGCGCGACAATCGTTACGGCGGGGGAGATGCGGCGAGTTTGGATTATTTTCCCAGAGAGAAAGCGCCTATTGAGGGCAACGTGATGCCTGCAGAGTGCCGCGCTCTGTATATGGCCACCTGGAGCGTAAAAAATGTGGATCGTTATTTGGAGCTTGCAGAGGGAAGCGGTATCAATGCCTTTGTGGTGGATATTGCGGATAGCGGCGCCATTGGCTACGCGGGTCGGGTGATGGCAGAGTATTCTCCTACGGCGGCAAAGGCGGCGCATAATACCGTAGAGGAATACAGGAGTGCAATCCAAAAGATTAAGGATAGGGGGTACTACGTTATTGGGCGTATTACCACCTTCAACGATACCTATTTTGTAAAGGACCATCCCGAATTTGCCATTGCGGGTACTGACGGAAATCCCATTAAGCTTTCGGGAGAATATTGGCCTACTGCGTACAATCGCACCGTTTGGCAGTACAAGGTGGATCTTGCGGTGGAGGCGGTAAAAATGATGGGATTTAACGAGATTCAGTTCGATTACGTCCGTTTCCCTGACCGTACGGGAAGTCTTGAAAAAGCGGGGAAAATTGATTTTGGCAATTCTTTCGGGGAGACCAAGGCACAGGCGATTCAGCGCTTTTTGATGTATGCTGCGGATATGATTCGTGAAAACGGCGCTTATGTCAGCGCAGATGTGTTTGGTGAAAGTGCCTATACCTATGTGACCGCTTACGGTCAGTATTGGCCTGCTATCAGCAACGTGGTGGATGCTATTAGCGGAATGCCCTATCCCGATCACTTCGCTGCCAGCGGTGATTGGCTGCCGTGGGAGCATCCTTACGAGACCTTGAATCAATGGGGCAAAAATGTAATGCTTCGTCAAGGAGAAACGGCAACGCCCGCTGTGGTGCGCACCTGGATTCAAGCGTACAATGCCATTCGAGAGCCCTATCTCACCTATGGTCCCGATGAAATCTCCGCTCAGATTCGCGGTTTGCGGGATGCGGGTTGCAACGGTGGTTATATTACATGGAACGCTGCTGCTTCCCTTGAGAAATACAAAAGACTTTTGCCTGCCTTTGCTTTTTAAAAAATAGGAGAAATATCCGAAAATCTATTGACACGGCAAGGGGTAGAGGGTATTCTAAAGGTAATCAGAAACTTTTTTAGGAGGAATGAAAAATGAAAGTTGGATTTGGACGCGTTGACGTAACTCCCCCTATGGGTGTGGGATTATCCGGGTATTTTCAGCCTCGTATTATGGTTGGTGTACTGGATGCCTTGGAACTGAATGCTGTTGTCGTTGAGGTGGGAGAGGACAAACTTGCCATCATTACGGGAGATTTTCTTTCTATGGTAGCAGTTGATTGCGCTGATTTGCGTGCGCTTATTGAGAAGGAGACGGGTATCCCTGCACAGAACATTCTGACTCAGTGTTTGCATCAGCACACTGCCGTTTCTGCAGGAAACAGCACCCGTTTGCCTGCTTACTACAAGGCGTCTTTGGAAAGAAAGTATGTAGATGTAGTTAAGCTTGCATTGGACGATATGGCAGAGGCTATTGTTACTGTAGGCGAGAAAGAGACTGCTCGTCCGATATCGTTTGTCCGTCGTTTTCGTATGAAGGACGGTTCTGTAAAGACTAACCCCGGCTTTGGCAATCCCGATATTGATCATCCCCTTGGTGAGGCGGATAACACGGTTCGTTTGGTTCGTTTCCACAGAGATGGAAAGGCTGATATTGCCATGATTGGTTTCCAGACTCATCCCGATACCATCGGTGGTTGTCGCGCGTCTGCAGACTGGCCCGGCTGGGTTCGCAGACTTACCGAAAAAGCTCTGGAGAAGGAAGGCGTTCGTTGTATTCTCATCAATGGCTGTCAGGGCGATACCAACCATTTTGACGTGAAGGGTCCTGCTGTGCCCAATGATGTTGATGAAAAATATATGAAGGTTTGCAAACCCATTGCAGAGGAGATTGTGAAAGTTGCTCTTTCTCTTTGGGATAATGGCAAGGAAGTGGCAGAAGGGCCCATCAGTGGTGAGGTAACCATTCATCCTATCCGTACCAATTTAGATGGTATTGATCGCATTGAGGAGTGCAAGGCTTTGCATAAATTGGTGCGTGCCGGCCAGCCTACTCCTGTCCCCTTGAACATGGCGGATAAGGGTGAGATTCGCCGTATTGCCAATATGGAGAACTTGCCTTTGTTCCAGAAGATTCCTGTTACCATGGTAGCCTTTGGCAAGATTGCCTTTGTAGGTTATGGCGGGGAACCTTTTACGGAATATGCGGATGTACTGCGTAAAGCTTATCCCGATATGATGATTTTAACTGCTTGTAACTGCAATGGCTCACAAGGATATCTTCCCTCCGAAGCGGCATTTGCGGAAGGTGGCTACGAGGCACGTACTACTAGCTTTACTCCCGTTACACCTACGCTTCTGCAAGGGGAGGCAAAGGCTAAGCTTGCCCGTCATATGGAAAAGCTGGCATGTTATTAAAACAAATACAGGAATCCCTCGATAGCCTGGAAAAGGGCAGTAAGCTCCGTCAATGCAGTGCTGATGTCTGTTTGCCTAACCGTAAAGAGGTAGTGGATTTGATTGAGGATTTGCAGACCCTTTTGTTCCCGGGTTATTTTAAGAGTCGCAGTGTAACTCAGGAGGGATTGAGTGGACTTTCCCTTCTCCGAAAGGTGCGCAACGCGCTTGTTACTCTGATGGAAAAGGCTTCCCATTTTCGGGAAAGCGATGAGGATGTGGAGGCGCTTGCCGATGGCTTTCTTTCCCGTTTGCCTGCGGTGAAAGAGCTTCTTCTCAAGGATATTGATGCCATTTATGAAGGGGACCCTGCTGCCAAGAGCCGCGAGGAGGTCATTTTGTGCTATCCCGGCTTTTACGCGATTTCTATTTATCGACTTGCCCATGAGCTGTATGAACTGAAAATGACCCTGCTATCCCGCATTATGACCGAATATGCCCACGAAAAGACAGGTGTCGATATTCATGCAGGGGCCAAAATCGGGGAATATTTCTGTATTGACCACGGTACGGGTATCGTTGTGGGAGAGACCTGTGTCATTGGCAACCATGTCAAGCTTTATCAGGGTGTGACCTTGGGCGCTAAGAGCTTTGAGCTGGACGAAAACGGCAATCCTGTGAAGAATGTGAAACGGCATCCTAACATCGGAAACAATGTAATTATCTACGCCAATGCTACCATTTTGGGAGGCAATACTTACGTAGGAGATGGATGCATTATCGGCGCTTCCGTTTGGTTGACTCGGTCTGTGGAAGCGGGTAAAACTTTGTATTATACGCAAAAATAAAAAAGAGCGGTTCTATATGGGTTGTACCCGTAAGGACTGTAAAAAAGCTGTGCGGAAGTTCCGCACAGCTTTTAATTTTCTCTCATACTGCAACAATAATAATCTTTTTACATTGCTTTATAGCGTAATCAAGGGCAATTTTGGTGCCGCTTTTGCGGGTAGTTGGGGCGCCCTGTTCGTCGTAGTAAACTATGCAAAATTGGCTATTATCTATCATTTCATAATTACGCTTTACATAAGAAGCTCTTCCTGAATTTATTATCTTTTCGGGGTAATAGGTGTCTTCATAATTTTCAAGCAAGTAGTTTTTATAGTGTTCGCTTATATAAGGATATTCTGCCCGCACATAAACTCGTTTTATGTGCGGGTATTTTTTTTATTTCGGTTGCAACTTCAAGACACAGGCTATTAAAACGGCTCTTACTCCCGAAAAGAAACGTGTCAACTTTTTCATCTACAATCAGTTTTTCAATTATCTCCATAAGTTTTGCTTTTAGTTCTTCGGTTTCGTTTATAATTCTATGACCGAAAAAGCAACATGTATTTTTCTTCATGGCATTCTCCTCAAAATATAATAGATATACTATATATCTATTTTTTACATTGTAACACATAATACATCTAAAATAAATATACAATATATTTATTATGAGGTAAATTTATGGCTATCAAGAGTGTTTCAATAAGAATTGAAGAAGAAATGTTGAATAAAATTGCACACATTGCTGATTACGAAGGTAGAAGTGTAAACAGTCAAGTGCTTGTTTTAATAAGAGAAAATATTAAAGCTTTTGAAGATGCCAATGGGACTATTGATGGCAACATCGCTCCTGCATCAAACGTAAAGCCTACTCGCAAGTAACAAAAAAATCTCTGCTGAATTTCAGCAGAGAGTTTCTATATGAACCGTCCTTTTTTTTAGCAAAAGGGAACATAGCCGTGGAGATCGGGTAAGGGGTTGGATTTCAGAAGCCGTGCGGGAGCGAGGGCGGATTTTCCGAAGCGGCTGTGAATGGCATCGGTGACCCGATCCAGCCGTTCTGCCCGTACATCTTCCCGCCGGGTTAAAAGGGAAAGCTGCTGAGCCTCTTCCCGAATCAGATCAATGGCGCGGACGGTTACTGACCGAAGGGGTACGCTGAAGGAATATCGCTCGCGAAACAGGGAAAAGGCTTCTTTGGCAAGAGTCATGGTGCAATCGGTGGGGAGAAGCAGTCGCTTTTGCAAAGTTCTGGTGAAAAAATTTCGATCCTTGCACACCAGAGCGATTCCCATTGCCCGCTTTTTATGGAAGCGGAGCTTTTCGCCGATTTCTTGCGAGAGAGCGAGAATTAAGGTCCAGATCTCTTCGGTGTTTTCTAAATCTTTGGAAACGGTCAGACCGTGTCCGATGCTCTTCATCGGCGGTTCATAATCGCAAGGGAGTACGGGGCTCAGATCCTCTCCGCGGGCATACGCTTTTAAAACCGCCCCCATTTTGCCAAATTGCAAACGCAAAAAATAATCGTCTGCTTCCGCCAGAGCGCCCAGCGTGTGAAATCCGAAGCGGTGGAGAATCAAGGCGGCTTTGGGACCTATTCCCAGAATGCTTTCTACGGGCAGACCGAAAATTTGCTCCCGAAAGCCATCGCGGGGGATGTAGGTCTGGGCATTGGGCTTTTTCAGATCGCTTCCCAATTTTGCAAAGATTTTATTGAAGGAAATGCCTACGGAAATGGTCAGTCCCAATTCATGCCGCACCCGATTGCGAAGCTCTGTGGCGATGTGGACACCGTCGCCGAAAGCCAGGCGTGAGGCGGTTACATCCAGCCAACATTCATCCAAGCCGAAGGATTCTACCAAATCTGTGTATTCCAGATAGATTTCCCGCGCATAGCGGGAATAGGTCATGTAGCGGTCAAAGCGGGGCGGCACGATGCGCAGCTCGGGGCACTTCTGTTTGGCTTCCCAAATGGCATCGCCCGTTTTTACTCCGCATTTTTTGGCTTCTTCACTCTTTGCCAAAACAATGCCGTGGCGCATTTCTTCTTCGCCGCATACTGCTACGGGTACTCCTTGCAGGGCGGGGTCAAAGAGCCGTTCTACCGAGGCATAAAAATTATTCATATCGCAGTGTAAAATACTTCGATCCATTTTTAATTTCTCCTATTGACAAATTTCGTTCGTGTTTGTATAATAAATACGAACAATGTTTCGTGTTTTTATGATATACGAAAGTTTGTTCGTTGTCAATGGTAAAATATGAAAAAATGTTCGCTTGGAGGAATTATGAAGTTTTCGGAACGGTTGAAGAGTGCCAGAAAACAGGCAGGCTTATCGCAAGGGGCATTGGCGGAGAAAGCAGGAATTTCCATGCGTACCTTGCAGAATTATGAAATGGGCAAGCGATATCCCGCAAGTCTTGATATTGCGGTAAATCTTGCTACTGCGCTGGGAATGACGGCGGAACAGCTTCTCTCCGAAGGGGAAAAGAGCTTCGTTGCCGCGCCTGCAGATGCCAAGGTACAGTTGCGCGAATTGGTAGAGGCGGTATCGGGTCTTTTTGCGGGCGGTCAGATCGGTGATGAGGATCGGGATGCTGCCATGGAGGCGATTATTGCCGCATATTGGGCGGCAAAAAAGGAAAAGCGCACCTTTTCCGTCATCGAGGAAAAGAGCAATGAGTGAGATCTTGCGCATTGCTTCTCTTGCCGATGGGCTTTGCGAAAAGTATGGAACACACAATCCCTTTGATATTGCCGAAGCGGAAGGGATTTTGCTACGCTTTTGTCCCGAGTTTCAAACCCTGCGCGGAATGTATAAGGTGATATTGGGTCAGCGCTTTATTTTTCTTAATGGGAATATGAAGCGGAGAGAGGCGCGTCAGGTTCTTGCTCACGAATTGGGTCACGATGCGCTCCATCGGGAAATGGCAAAGGATACCATTGTGCAGGATCATTTTCTTTTGGATATGACTCTCAAGCCAGAATATGAGGCGAATCTTTTTGCGGCGCAGCTGCTTTACGAGGATGAAAAGGTGCTTTCTCTCTTGCATGCAGGAAAAAGCGCTTTTGAATGTGCCTCGCTTCTGGGAGCGCCTATGCCTTTATTTGAACTGAAAATGAAAATTTTGGAAGGAAAAAGGAAAAAATAAAAATCTCTTGCAATGGCAAAAAAAATGTGGTAAAATTTTCCCGTATCAAAAAAGATTGAAAGGAATATGAAAAAGATGAAAATTCTTGTTATTAATGCGGGCTCCTCTTCCGTAAAGTATCAGCTTATTGATATGACCAATAATGCGCTTTTGGCAAAGGGCCTTTGTGAGCGTATCGGTATCTCAGGAGGTGCTTTCAAGCATCAGGTTCCCGGTAAGGACGCTTATAAGGTTGACGTGGATATGAAGAACCATGGCGAGGCGATTTCCATTGTGGTAAAGACCCTGACCGATCCCGAACACGGCGTAATCTCCGAGCTTTCCGAGATTGGCGCGGTAGGACACAGAGTTCTTCACGGCGGTGAGAAATTCTCCGGTTCCGTTGTGGTAAACGATAAGGTTATCGAGGCAATTGAAGAATGCTGTGAACTTGGCCCGCTTCACAACCCCCACAACCTGACCGGTATCCGCGCTTGCGAGGAGATTATGCCCGGTGTTCCTCAGGTAGCTGTATTTGACACCGGTTTCCACCAGACCATGCCCAAATATGCTTATATGTATGCTCTTCCTTACGAGTATTACGAAAAGTATAAAATCCGCCGCTATGGCTTCCACGGTACTTCCCACCGCTACGTTTCTTTGCGCGCTGCAGAACTTTTGGGGAAAAAGCCTGAGGAGCTGAATATTGTTACTTGCCATTTGGGCAACGGTTCTTCTATCGCAGCTGTTCAGGGCGGTAAGTGCCTTGATACTACGATGGGTACCACTCCTTTGGAAGGCATCATTATGGGTACTCGCTGCGGTTCCATTGACCCCGCTATTGTTCCTCTTCTGATGAAGAAGGAGGGTCTGACTCCCGATGAGGTAGATGCTGTGATGAATAAGAAGTCCGGTATTCTGGGTGTGACAGGCTTTACCAGTGATAACCGTGACGTGGAAGCAGGCTCTAAGGAAGGCAATGAGAGATGCAAATTGGTTGAGGATATGCTCTGCCACCAGCTGACCAAGTACGTAGGTGCATACGCTGCCGCTATGGGCGGTGTTGACGCTATCGTATTTACCGGCGGTATCGGTGAGAACAACACTTCTTACCGTGAAAGAGTAGCCTCCAAGCTCGGCTTTATGGGTGCCTATATGGACAAAGAAGCTAATGCCATTGCAAAGCTTGGCAAGGAAATGGACGTTGCAACCGCAGATTCCAAGGTTCGTATTCTCATTGTTCCTACCAATGAGGAATTGATGATTGCAAAGGATACTTACGAGCTCTGCAAATAATGCGTTTTAAAAAAGTGACCCGAATTTCGGGTCACTTTTTTTCGTAGGAGATTTCTCCGTTGTCGGTGAGGGTGGCAAGGAGGGTATCGCCCGGGTTGAATTGGGATTCGAGGAGTCTGGAGGAAAGTGAATCCTCTACTCGCTTTTGGATGGCGCGGCGCAAGGGACGGGCGCCATAGATGGGGTCAAAGCCTTCGCGGGCAAGTTTTTCAACTGTTTCGGGAGAGAAGGTGAGGGTAATGCCGCTTGCATCCTTTAGGCGGGCGGCTACCTCGGCAAGCATTTTTTCACAAATGCTTCGGATTTCTTCTTCTCCAAGGCGGTGGAATACGATAATTTCATCCAGACGGTTGAGAAACTCGGGGCGGAAGGTTTCTTTCAGAGCGCGATGGATTTTTTCTTCATCGTCATTTTGCTGGGTATCGCGGGGACTTTCTGCGGTAAAGCCCATGGTCTTTTTTACCGCAAGCTGAGAAGCACCGCAGTTGGAGGTCATAATAATAACCGTATTTTTGAAGTTTACTCGTCTGCCGTGGGAATCGGTAAGGTGTCCGTCTTCCAAAACTTGAAGCAGAAGATTAAATACATCGGGATGTGCTTTTTCAATTTCGTCGAATAAAACCACTGTGTAAGGACTACGGCGCACTTTCTCCGTCAATTGTCCTCCGTCGTCAAAGCCTACATAGCCGGGAGGAGAGCCGATAAGTTTGGAAACGGAGTGCTTCTCCATCAGTTCTGACATATCTACGCGGATCATTTTGTTTTCATCTCCGAAGAGAACCTCTGCCAGGGCGCGGCACAGCTCGGTTTTACCCACACCGGTGGGGCCTGTGAAGAGGAAGGAGCCGACGGGTCGTTTGGGATCCTTCAAGCCTGTTCGGCTACGACGAATGGCGCGGCTTACCGCTTCCACTGCTGCCGGTTGCCCCTTGACGCGAGATTCCAAGGCCTCCTCCATTTTGCAAAGGCGGGCGGCTTCCTCTTCCAGCAGACGGCTGACGGGAA
This sequence comes from Eubacteriales bacterium, assembly GCA_045597125.1. Lineage (GTDB taxonomy): Bacteria > Bacillota > Clostridia > Oscillospirales > SIG627 > RGIG5579. The sequence goes on from JAZODR010000046.1 coordinate 65,431, forward strand.
TGCCTGTCCACTGGGTTACTACTGCGGCAATGTCCTCGGTAGTGATGGCATCCTTTGCAGCGTGTTTTGTTTCCTTTTGCTTTTGCAAGAGGGCATTTTTTTCTTTGATGGCGGCAAGTACTTCTCCTGCTTTTTCATATTCTTCTTTTTCTACTGCCGTTTTCTTTTCTTCTTCCAAGGCGGCAATCTCTTCCAAAATCTTTTTTTCCTCGGGGGAGGCGGAGAGCGTAGCGATACGACGACGGGAAGCCGCCTCGTCAATTAAATCAATTGCTTTGTCGGGTAAGAATCGGTCGGTAATATAGCGGGCAGAAAGTCGTACTGCGCTGTCAATGGCATCGTCGGGAATGGCAAGTTTGTGGTGCGCTTCATATTTTCCTCGCAGACCGCGGAGAATGAGAATGGCTTCCTCCTCCGTTGGTTCGCCCACTTGCACCGCTTGGAAACGGCGCTCTAAGGCGGCATCCTTTTCAATGGTGCGAAACTCTGCCAGGGTGGTTGCGCCGATGAGCTGGAGCTTTCCTCGGGCAAGATGGGGCTTGAGAATATTGGAGGCATCCATACTGCCCTCGGAGGCACCTGCGCCCACGATGGTGTGCATTTCGTCGATGAAAAGGATGACAGAGCCGTTTTCCACTACCTCGTCGATGACATTTTTGATGCGTTCCTCGAATTCGCCGCGGTATTTGGAGCCTGCTACCATAGCGGCAAGATCCAGGGTGACCACGCGTTTATCCAAAAGGTTTTCGGGAACGTCACCTGATGCGATTTTTTGGGCAAGACCTTCGGCAATGGCGGTTTTGCCAACCCCCGGCTCGCCGATAAGACAAGGATTGTTTTTGGTGCGTCGGGAAAGGATTTGGATTACCCGTTCCAGTTCCTGCGCTCTGCCGATAATGGGGTCAAGAGAACCTTTTTTTGCTTCCTCGGTCAAATCCAAACCGTATTTTTCCAGATTTTTCATTTTCCCTCGGGGAGATTTTTTTCCCTTAGGGGCTTCTTCTTCTTGAATGTTTTCTCGAATGACCTCGCGGCAAGCCTTATACAGGGCGGAAGCATCCGCACCCAAAAGCTGGAGGATTCGTACGGCAAGAGAATCGCTGTCGGACAAAATGGCAAGTAGGATGTGTTCCGTTCCCGTTTCTTCGTGGTGACGGGCGCTTTCCAAAGCTGCGCCTTGTAGGATTCGTCCCGCACGGGGGGTCAGCTGGGCGGTGGTGCTTTGGAGCGGTTCTCCGGTTTCGGTGAGTTGAGCAAGTTTTTCACGGGCGGCATCGTATTCCACACCGCCTTCCTCCAGAATCAACTGTGCAGCGGAATCTTCGGTCAGGAGTAGGCCTAAAAGTAGGTGCTCACTGCCAATATAATCTTGCCCCAACCCGCTTGCCGCTTCACTTGCGTTTTGCAGAGCGCGCTGAGCATGTTCGGAAAAATTTTGTTTCATAGAGGTTTCTCCTTTCTAGTTGGATAGGCACCGCAGAGTCTTTGCGCGGGTAAGATCGCGGTAGTTTTCATTTTCGTTTTCGGCGCTTGAGAGAATCATGGGCGCAGGCATCAGCTCAATGAGAAGCCGATCGGTGAGAGGAAGGTTTCTGGCCTCTTCGAGTCCCAGTGCTTTGCCGAAACGAATCAGGGAATAAAGGGAAATGAATTCCCCGTAGGACATTTTTCTTGCAAATTTTACCGTCCCGATGGCGCGGCAGATTTTGTCCTCCAGCCCGTCTTTGTCATTGCTGTAAAGGAGGGAAGCAGCGCTTCGCTCCCGTTCTTCAATATCAAAAAGGATTCTTTGAAAAGCATCGCAAATCTCCTCGGGCGTTTTTTCGCGGCTGAGCTGGTTGGAGATCTGATAGATTCCTTCCGCATCGCGACTGCCTTCCCCGAAGATTCCTCTTACGGTAAAGCCTGCGTTGTTCAGGTGTTCGGTCAGACTGTTCATTGCTCTTGCCCGATGGAGGGCGGGTAGATGGATCATGACCGAGATGCGGCATCCTGCTCCTAAATTGGTAGGACAGGAGGTCAGATACCCCAGTCCTTTGCGATAGGCATAGCTAAGTTCTTTTTCGCCGTATGCGCACCATTTGCTTGCGGCGTGAAAAGCTTCTTCGATGGCTTTCCCCGGGTAAATTGCCTGAATGCGCAGGTGGTCCTCTTCATTTATCATTACGGATACATCCCCTTCGGGGGAGAGAATCAGTCCTGCACCTGTTTCAGCCGAGGCAAGGGAGGGACTTGCAAGACGAGTTTCAACGTAAACGGTCTTTTCCAAAGCGTTCAGCTTGTCAAAGGATATGGCTTTTCCATCGTATTTCGCGAAGGTATCCGTCGCCTTATTCCAAAGCTCTATGCGCCCTTGGGGAGAAAGCTTGTTGGGAAAGGGGGTAGCATCCAGATTGCGTGCAAATCGAACGCGGGTGGAGATTACGGGAGAAAAAATTTGCCCTTCTTTTTCGTACCAATACATTATTGTACCTCCTGTGCGCGAATTTCATCCCGCAAAACGGCGGCACGCTCGTAATCCTCGGCGGCAATTGCTTTTTTCAGTTCTGCCTTGAGAGATGCGATTTTGGATTCGTCTGATTTTTTCTCAGGAATTGGTTTTTCGCCGTTGTAGCCCTTGCCAACGAAGGGGGTCAGATCAAGCTTTGTTCCAAAGGTATCGTAGCAGGAACTGCAACCGAATTTTCCCCGATGGCGGATTTGGGATAGGGTCGTTCCACAAAGGGGGCAGTGCTCTTCTTTTTTGGATTCGTGCTTGTGGGGAGAGAATAGGGAAAAAGAAGCAAAAAGGTCTTCCTGAAAACTGCCGATACCCAGCTTTGCGGCACATTGATTGCAGAGATGAAGCTCGCGCTCAGCGCCGTTTTTTGTTTCGTGATAAAAGACCGTAGCGGGGTTTTGACCGCAATTTTGGCATAAAGTGTGTTTCATATTATCCCTCCAAATCAGAAAGAATTTGCAAAATGATATTTTTCATAAGGTCTGCTCGCAGAATTCCACGCTGTTCTGCAGACACCTTGGATAAGGCAGCGTCGGAAAGGGCGGCAGTTAGTAGGCGTACCTCGTGATGGGTCAGAAAGCTTTTTTCCTGCAGAGCGGAAAGGAAAAAGGAGGCGGTTTCGAGGTTGATCCGAGTCCCGATTGCCTGATAAAAGTGCATCAGAAATTCGTCGCGGTGCATTACGATCTTGCGGATGCGGATATATCCGCCTCCTCCGCGGCGGCTTTCTACGATATAGCCGCGTTCGGGGGTGAAGCGGGAGGAGATGACATAATTGATTTGGCTGGGGACACAGCCCAAACGGCTTGCCAATTCATTGCGAACAATGGAAAGCTCCCCTCCCGATTCCTCCAACATTTCTTCCAGCATTTGAGCAATTCTTTGAGATAATAACATTTTGGCTCCTTTTTGACTTTGACTTTCTTTGACTTTCAATTTGATTATACCATAAAAAATAAATCTGTCAAGGGGAAAAAGGTGCTTTTTTGTCTTGCCTGTTGCTTTTGGGAGAAAAAAATGATAGAATACAAAAAGAAAAAGGGAAAAAAGAGGATGATTTTATGAGAATGAGAAAAAAGAAGCACACCGACGAGCGCCTTGCAGCTTGTTCGGAGCTTCTGATCACCGATCCTGAATGTCACAAGGGAAATTTTCGCAGTTTGTTTGGCGGAGAGAAAAATAAGCCCTTACATCTGGAGATTGGGTGTGGGAAGGGAGCTTTCATATTGGAGCTTGCCCGTCGCAATCCGGAGGTGCTTTATGTGGCGGTGGAATATTGTCGAGAAGCGATGCTTCTGGCGGTGGAGAAATTGGCACGGGAGGGTCTTGGCAACGTGCTTTTTCTCAATGCCGATGCGGCAAAGCTTGCGGATTATTTTGCGCCCGGCGAAATTGATTGCATTTATTTGAATTTTTCCGATCCGTGGCCCAAGGCGCGTCATGCAAAGAGGAGATTGACTGCTCCCGGATTTCTTGCGGTGTATCGCCAGATTTTGAAAGAGGGCGGATATATCCGTCAAAAAACGGATAATGTGCTTTTATTTGAATCTTCCTTGGAAAACTATGCTGCTTGCGGATGGCGGTGTGAAGATGTATGCCGTGACCTGCACAATTCTCCCTGGGCAGAGGAGAACATTCTGACCGAATATGAGATCAATTTTTCGGGTAAGGGTCTGACCATCAATGCCGTGACCGCTTATCGTGCTTGAATAAAATGAAAGAATTTATCATCGGCACCAATGATTCTCAGCAGCGTCTGGACAAATTTGTTCTGAAGGCGACCATGGGTCTTCCCAAATCGCTTTTGTATAAGGCCATTCGCACCAAAAAGATTAAGGTAAATCGGAAACGATGCGAGGCAGGTCAGATGTTGCAGGAAGGCGATACGGTGCAAATGTTTTTGTCGCCTGACTTTTTCGGGGAGCGCCAGGCGCGTTTTCTTTCTTTGACGCCTGATCTTTCACCTGTATATGAAGATGAAAATCTTTTGATTTGCGATAAGCCCGTCGGTCTTTCCTGTCACGCGGATGAAACGCAGGACACGGGCACCCTCATTGATCATATCAAAGCCTATTTGTTTCAAAAGGGCGAATATTGTCCCTCCCAGGAAAACTCTTTTGTGCCCGCGCTTTGCAATCGGATAGACCGCAATACATCGGGACTTGTGATTGCTGCGAAAAATGCCGTGGCATTGCGGGAAGTAAATGAGATGATTCGCCGTCGCTGTGTGGAAAAAGGGTATCTGGCATTGTGTCATGGGAAGGCGCCCACGCGGGATTCGATTCGTTTATATCTAAAAAAAGACAGCGAGAAAAACAAGGTTTTCGTTTCCCGGGTTCCTCGCGAAGGATATTTGACCGCGATTACCGATTGCACCCTTCTTTCCTATAATAAGGAAAAGGATCGCAGTTTGGTTGAGATTCGTTTGCATACGGGACGAACACACCAGATTCGCGCGACTCTTGCCTATTTGGGGCATCCCTTGGTAGGGGATACTAAGTATGGCACGGTTCGGGATGCGCATTTTCTCCATCAGGCGCTGAGAAGTCATCGCTTGGTTTTCCATCCTGCGGAACAAAGTTCTCTTTTTTATCTTGCAGAGAAAGAAATTTTGGCGCCTGAAGACCCTCTTTTTTCAAAAAACGTGTAATTTTTACAAAGTGTTTTCCCACAGGAATTTTTCCACAGTGTTGTGGAAAACTCTGTGGGTTCTTGGGAAAACATTGGATTTTTGAGGGTTTTTCGACTGTATTTTTTGTTTTTTTCTTGTGGAAAACTTAAAATTGCATAAAAGTCAGTTTTGCATTTTTTTGTGAAAAACACTTTTTTTGAAAAGAAAAAAAGTGTTTTTTGTTTTTTCGTCGTATATATGAGTATAGAGAAAAAAGAGGAGGTGTTTTTTTGATTCCCGAAAGCTTTATTCAAGAAGTGATTTTGCGCAATCCGTTGGAAGAGATCGTTTCTCAGTATGCTACGTTGAAACGTGCAGGAAGCAATATGGTTTGTTGCTGCCCCTTCCATCATGAAAAGACTCCCTCTTTTACCCTTTATTCCAATCCCAGCCATTATTATTGCTACGGTTGCGGTGCGGGTGGTGATGTGATTACCTTTGTCCGTACCATGGAAAATCTGGATTACGTTTCTGCGGTGGAGTATTTGGCCAATCGGGCGGGACTGGAAATGCCGCAAAGCGCTCCTATGGAAAAAAGAATCAATAAGAAAAGACTTTGCGGAATCAACGCGGAGGCGGCTCGTTTCTGGCATAAGAATCTGTTTAGCCCCGAGGGAAAGGCGGGTCTGGAGTATTTGGTGAATCGCGGACTTTCCGTTCCCGTTATCAAGCGCTTTGGTCTGGGTTATGCCGGCTCGGAATGGGATGCCCTTTATAAGCATTTGAAGGGACTGGGGTATTATGATGAAGAGCTGAACGGTCTTTTTCTGTGCCGTCCCGGTAAAAACGGAAGGTATTATGACGTATTTCGTCAAAGGGTAATGTTTCCGATTATCGACGTGAACGGAAATGTTCTTGCCTTTAGCGGCAGAACCATACTTCCCAAGCGCGACGGAGAAGAAAATTACCGTAAATACGTCAACACCAATGATACGGACGTATTCAAAAAGAGCAATAACGTATTTGCGCTGAACATTGCAAAGAACAGTCCCGAAAAGGAGATTGTGCTTTGTGAGGGCAATATGGATGCGGTATCGCTCCACGCTCATGGTATTTCCAATGCAGTGGCATCTTTGGGAACGGCGCTGACTCCCAATCAATGTAGGCTTATTGCCCGTTTTACCGAGCGGGTCAGCATTTGTTATGATTCGGACTCTGCCGGTGTGCGCGCCACGGAAAAGGCTATTCGACTGCTTCAGGAAGCGGGACTGCGGGTTCGCGTGATTTCCTTGGACGGAACTGATGCAAAGGGGAATGAGATTAAGGACCCTGACGATTTTATTCGCGCCTTTGGCAAAATTGCTTTTCAGAAAGCCGCTTCTACCGCGCCCGGTGCCATTGAGTATTTATTTGGTCGGCTTGCCGCGGGAAAAGATCTTTCCACCATGGACGGCAAAGAGGAATTTATCAAGGAATGTACGGTTCTTTTCGCCACGGTGCAAAGTCCTGTGGAAAAGGAATTGTATATTGCAAGAGCTGCAGAAATTACGGGAATTCCCGCGCAGGTGATTCGTTTACAAACTGATAAGAAGACCGGCAGCGAATTTCGGCGCGAACAGAAGAAGCTTCTGCAAAAGGAAGTGGATCTGACCCGAGGAATCGGAGATCGGATTAATCCTGATAAGGCGAAATTTGTTTCCGCAGCCGCAAAAGAGGAAAACATTTTGGGAATTTTGCTTCTTCGTCCGGATTATTTGGCTGATCCGAAGTATCGAGCGCTTTTGAATCCCGATTTATTCCGATGCGATTTTTGCAAACGGGTCCTACAGGCGCTTTTAGATTTGAGTGAACACCGAGAGGAATGGAACGGTGGCGCGATGAATGAGCTTTTTTCGCCTGAGGAAATGGGACAAATGGAAGGAATGAGGAAGAAGCGGGAGGAGCTGGGAAACAATTCTCCTCAAGTTTTGAAAGAAATGCTGACAAGGCTTGCCGAAGAGATGAAAAAGGAAGAAACCAAATCGGAACCTCTTTCCGGCAGTTGGCTTGAAAAGTTAAAAGCAGAAAAATCAAGAAAGGATAAATAAGAATGACAAAGAAGAAAGCAGGAATCGAAAAGAATGAAGAAATGATCCCTGAAATGAAGCTGAAAAAAGCCTTTGAAACCATTTTGGAAAAAGGAAAAGCGAAAGGGAGTTTGAAGATTTCCGAAATTATGGAGCTTTTGGAGGACGTGGAATACGAATCCGAGCAGTTGGAGAAACTGTACGATCTTCTGGAGGCAAGCGGGGTGGATATTTCCGCCATTATGGAAGTAGCGCCCGATTTGGATGAGCTGCAGGATGAGGAAGAGGTTGAGGCTCTGGAAACCAGTGAGGATATGGAGCAGATGCTTCAGGGTGAGGGCCTTGCTCTGGAAGACCACGTCAGAATGTATTTAAAGGAAATCGGCAAGGTTTCTCTTCTTACAGGCGAAGAGGAACTGCTTCTTGCTCAGCAGATGATTGAGGGAGAAACCGAGGAAATTCGCAACGAGGCAAAGCAGAAGCTGGTGGAAGCAAATCTGCGTTTGGTTGTCAGCATTGCAAAGCGCTATGTGGGCAGAGGTATGTTTTTCTTGGATTTGATTCAGGAGGGAAATCTCGGCTTGATGAAGGCAGTTGAAAAATTTGATTACAATAAGGGCTTTAAATTTTCAACTTATGCAACCTGGTGGATCCGCCAAGCGATTACCCGCGCCATTGCCGATCAGGCAAGAACCATTCGTATTCCCGTACATATGGTGGAGACGATTAATAAGGTTTTGCGTGTATCCCGTCAGCTGTTGCAGGAGCTTGGTCATGAGGCGAGTGCCGAGGAAATTGCAGAGGTAATGAATATTCCCGTAGAAAAGGTCCGCGAGACCATGAAGATTGCACAGGAGCCCGTTTCTCTGGAAACTCCCATCGGCGAGGAAGAGGATAGCCATCTGGGCGATTTTATTCCCGATGATGATGCTCCCGCTCCCGCGGAGGCAGCAAGCTATACGATGCTCCGTGAGCATCTGGACGAGGTGCTTCATACGTTGACGCCCAGAGAAATGCAGGTGCTTAAGCTTCGTTTCGGATTTGACGACGGCAGGACCCGCACGCTGGAAGAGGTGGGTAAGGAGTTCAATATTACCCGTGAGCGTATTCGTCAGATTGAAGCAAAAGCGCTGCGCAAATTGCGTCATCCCAGCCGTGCGAAAAAGCTGAAAGACTACTTGGATTAAGTTTTTTCACAATGTGGTTACATCTAGGCCGAATTTTGGTAAGTAACACGGTTTTTTGCTTTTCTTTTTAGGGATATTGACGAAGACGTGATACCTTGACACTAGATGGATTTTCGTGTAAAATATATGTAAATGCCTATGTTTAGGCTCAATTTCAAGGAGGATTCCAAAATGACCAAAAGACTGATTAGTCTTATGCTGGTATTGATTATGATTCTTTCTCTTTGCATGACCTCTTGTGCGACTACTCCCAAAGAGGAGGAGAATGAAGAGGGCGAGGAAGAGCAGGTAGAGGTTCAGAGACCCAATATCGGTTTGACCCTTTATGCCATCAAAGATGAAAAAATGACCAAGGAAGCCTTGGAGGCTGTTGAGGAAAAAGTTAGCAACTACTGCGTTGCAAAATATAAGACTGCAATCCGCTTGAAGTTCTTTACCGAGCAGGAGTATCAGTCCGAACTGGATAAGGTTTCTGCAGAATTTGCTGCAGAGGCAGCTGAGAAGTTGAAGGCTGAGCAGGAAGCTGCTGCGATTGCAAAGAGCGAAGCGGCGTACAAGGCAAAGCTTTCCCCCGAGGAACGAGTAAAGTTTGATCAGCAGAAGCGTCTGGAAGCCAAAAAGAAGGCGGATGAGGCTAAGAAAAAGGCCGAGGCAGAGGCTGAACTGGTTGAAAAAGGCAAGGACCAGGTAAAGTGGGATAAGACCCAGATGGATATTATCTTCATTCCCAATCAGGAGAAGTACTATGATTGGGTACAACAGGGTAAACTGGTGGATATGAAGACCTTCTTGGATAATACCTGCAAGAAAATCCGCGATTATGTATATCCTTCCTTTCTTTCTGCAGCTACTGTTGACGGTGGTATTTTCGGTATCCCCAATAACCGCGATATTAACACGAATGAGACTTATCTTGTGCTGAATACCGCTCTGGTTGAAAAGTACGATGTTGATCTTTCTAAGGTTCGTTCGATCACCGATTTGAATGATGCCTTTGCTGCTGTAAAGGCAGGGGAAGCAGGTATTACTCCCATTTATGGTGATTTTGAGCCTGAGGGAGCTGTATTCTATGATGATGTGGATATGGGTCACATGACTTGTGTATTTGCTGATAACTTGCTTGGCGGAACCCAAATGGAAACTACCACCAATGCGGCTTTGAATCCTGATAGCGCTCATGATGCTATGCGTGATTATTTCCAGTTGAAGGCTGATTACCGCGCAAAGGGTTACCTGTCTGATACCAACACCAATTTCTTCGCTTCTGTTCAGGAACTGAATGAAGAACAGAAGAAACAGTGGGAAGAAAAGGGTTACACCTTGCATTTGTATAAGGGTGCAACCGTTACTGATGAAGCGGTTCTGAATGCCGGCCTTTTCGGCATCAGCTCTCATTGCAAACAGCCTGAAAGAGCAATGGAGATTGTAACTCTTCTTTCTACTGATACCGAATTGCACAACCTTCTGACCTTTGGTATCGAAGAGGTTCACTACATTGTAAATGCAGACAATGAGAATGTGATTACTGTGGTTGATGATTCTTATGCAATGGACTTTTACAGCACGGGTAATTCTCTTCTTGGCTATGTAACCGATGATATGGATCCCGATTATGTTGCGAAGGCAAAACAAAAGAATCTGAATTCTTTCGTTTCCCCCTTCCTTGGATATCGCTATGATTGGGATGCCGAAGAAAATAAGAAGTTTATGGACGGTTACGCTGAGTGGAAGGCATATCTGGATCCTATTTACGCTAGGCTTTCCTACGGTACTCCCGATTGGAAGGATATTTTGACGGAGACTTATAACAATGTGCGTTTAAATGAGAATAAGCAGTTTTCTGTTGGCTACCGTGAATGGGAGACTGATTGTACCTTCCGTAAGGGCTTTTCTTCCTACGCCGAAAAGGTTAAAGAGTTAAAGGCAAGTTTGAATATTACGGAAATAAAGTAAATAAAAAAGCGGGGACTTTTGAAAAAGTCCCCGCTTTTTTTATGAAGCGGATTTACATTCGTTAAGGAGACGAATTTGTTCACGGGCGAATTCTTCGCCGCTTCCCGGAATGAAAAGGGAAGTAGAGGGTTCGTAGCCGCCGTGTTCATAGGCTGGAGCAGAGGGAACGTAGTTGTTGGATTCGTTTGTCATAGAGAGAGTAAAGGTCATTTTAAAGGGAGAAGCGGCTCTGACTTCCTGTCCGTTGGTATCAAATTGCTCGAAGGGAGCGGTGGCAATGGCGATATCACCAAAGGAGGCGGCGAAGAAGTTCATCTTCAACGTATCTCCCATTTGGGAACGCTTTACAATTGAGCCTACTTGAAGATCGAACATACTGTGTTGCTTCATAAGTACTCTGCCGCGCTCAGATTCTACGCCTGCATCGTTAATCTCTTTGGCTATTGCTACGCGCTCGGGGGATTCTTTTCTGATGGTTCCTGCATAGACGGATGTTTTTACTACAACTTTTCCTGTGGCGGTTTCGGTTTCGCTCTGAAGTGCTTGGCGAGTGGCGCGGACAAGTTCAGCTGCGGCATCGTTCATGTAGGGGTATTTCTGTTCATCGAGAATGGAAGATCCGGAAAAATTTAAGTTTCCGGAGGAGCCACTGCAGTAAATAAAGTGGGAATCCAGTTCTTTTTCAGCCAAATCGCGAAAAGCGCCCACAAAGTCTGCAGAAAGCTGATCATTGCGGCCAATTCCAAAATAGTGGGTTTGGTAGTTGACCATCAAAATGTCCTTTTTGCCTTCGCGGTCAAAGCGGATGGTGCGAAGCTCGTTGTCTGCTTCGGATTCGTGGGCAACAGGTTTGGCGCCGGGAGTGACATTGTATTTGGAATTATAGGTGCCATCGCTCATCAGATAGCGGCGCACGAAGGTTAGGTTATCGGTGTGTCCCATTCCAGTAAAGGCTTTGGCGGGGGAAAGGTCGCGAAGGGCTTTTTCTACCGCAATGGGAAATTGCTTATAGAAATTTTTGTGCCAGTTGGGATAATCGCCAATGGAACCGATCGAGGGCGCTGTGTGGGAGTGGGTTGGGTTCATAAAAAGATTTTCACCGGGAATGCCGTATTCTTTTTCAACGATTTTTGCGCACAGCTGATAAGAGTTGGGCTGGACTTTCATTGAATCGATGGACATGATAAGAACTACGTTTTCCCCGTCACAAACGGCAACGCAGGTCAGCATCAAAGGATCGCGAACCGTTTTCGCTTCGCCCTCCCAGATGGCAACGGGCAAGGGACCGGAAATATCTACACGGCCAAAGCCTACGGAGAAACCGTTTGGATAGACGATGGGATCGGCTTTATTATCTTCCTTGGTGGTATTGGTTTTGTTTTCTGTGGTGCTCGTTTTTGTCTCTTCTATTGCCAGAGATGGGCCACATGCACATAGCGGCAAACAGATTGCCAAAAGGCAGAGAAGGGAAATAATTTTTTTCATAGGAAAACTCCTTTATAGTAGTTTGTATTTTTATGTTACAAAAAAAGCGAAGAAAAAGGGTGAACATTTGGTGAATTTTTATGGATTTACTTTATTTTTTTAAAATTATAATGAAAAAACGGAAGAAAATCTTCCGTTTTTTTTGGAAATTGTTAATTTGTTTTTTTACACTCGTTTAAGAGGAGAAGTTGCTGATCCGCGAATTTTTCGCCGCTGCCGGGAATGAATTTTCCGGATGCCACCTCGTAGGAGCGATGGTTGCATGCAAGAGCAGAGGGGACGTAGTTGTGAGATTCGTTTGTCATAGACAGGGTAAAGGTCATCTTGAAGGGGGATGCGGCTCTGACCTCTTGTCCGTTGGTATCAAACTGCTCGAAAGGAACGGAGGTGAATGCAATGTCACCAAAGGCGACTGCGAAAAAGTGAAGGTCCAGAGTTTCGCCTAAGGTGGCGCGGTAAAGGACGGCGCCGGGCTCAAGGCGATGGACAAAGCCGTATTTTTTCACCAGCGCCGCCGCTTCGGCGGGATCGCTTGCTTCTTTTATTTCGCGCGCTTGTTGGATCCGCTCTTCGGTATCGTGGAGCACGGTTCCTTTGTAAAGGGTGGTAACACTTACGACTTTTCCTGTTTCTACCTGGGTCTCAGTTTCAATGGCTTCACGGGCGGCGCGGAGCAGTTCCGCAGCAGCTTCCTGAAGGGAAGGATGCTTTACCTCGCCGGGAATGGCAGACATAAAATTCAGGTTGCCTGATGAGCCGCTGCAGTAAATGAAGTGGCAGTTTAGCTCTTTTTCGGCATTTTTACGAAATTCTCCTACCCAGTCGGCGGTAATGACATCCGGTTCCACACCGCCGTGGTAGTGGGTCTGATAGTTGGCCATCAAAATATCTTTTTTGCCATTGCGAACAAAACGAATGGTGCGGAGCTCATTGTCTGATTCGGATTCATGGGCAACGGGATTGTCTTTGGGATTGGGATTGAATTTGTAGGTGCCGTTTGCCAAGAGATAGCGACGAACAAAGGTAAGATGATCGGTGTAGCCCTTGCCCACGTAAGCTTTGGCGGGAGCAAGATCGTCAATAGCCTGTTTTGCTGCTGCTAATGCAGATTCACAGAAGCCCTGAGACCAAGCGCTTTTTGCTTTAATCGTGGGGGCAAAATGAGAGTGGGTGGCGTTGATGAGAATGCTTTTTCGCTCAATTCCCAGCTCTTCGCCCAAAAACTTGGCGCATTCTTCAAAACCACTGCCATCAATCTTAAAAATATCTGCACTCATAATAAGAGCAGTATGTTCTCCGTCGCTGAAGGCAACGCAGGATAGCATTAAGGGATCACGGTAGGTTTCGGCGGGGGTGCCGTTCCATGTATTGATGGGTAGGGGGCCGGTGAGATTTTTTCTACCGTAGCCTACAGAGAAGTTGTTATTCATAATTATCTCCTTTTGGACAACTTTTTATTGTCGTTTTGATTGTATCACGACTTTTTTAGTTTTGCAACAGAAAAATGGATTGACCTTTGATTTTTCTTGTGATATGATGAAAAGAGAACGCTTCGATAGGGAGAAAAACTATGAGAGATTATAAAAAGGAAACGGAAGAAAGAGTTGCTTTTATAAAGGCACTTGTAAAACGCAGTCATAGCCGAGGCATTGTATTTGGCAATTCCGGCGGTAAGGATTGCGCTTTGGTGGGAATTTTGTCTAAAATGGCTTGTGATAATACAGTGAGTGTGATGATGCCTTGCGGTTCCTCTGTGAATTTCGGAAAGGATTTGGAGGATGCAGAGGCTCTTTGCGCAAAGTTTGGAATTGAGAACCGTATGGTGGATTTGACTGCTGTCAAGGCGGCAGAGATCGCCGCCTTGGAAGGAGTTTCCCAATTAAATTCTCAGGCTTTGACCAATATAGCCCCCCGTCTTCGGATGACTACTCTTTATGCCGTTGGCGCGGCAGAGGGTCTGCTTGTGGCAGGAACGGGCAATCGCAGTGAGCGCTACATGGGATATTTTACCAAATGGGGTGACGGCGGTCATGATTTTAACCCCATTTCCGATTTGACCGTTGGGGAGGTGTACGATTTTCTCCGCTATCTGGGAGCTCCCTCTTCGATTATTGAAAAGGCACCCTCGGCAGGGCTTTTTGAGGGGCAGACGGATGAGAAGGAAATGGGCGTTACCTATGATGCTGTTGACCGATATATTCTTACGGGAGAGGCATGTGATGAGGATCGTGCTATTATTGAACGGTATCACGCGAGAAGTCTGCACAAATTGCAGCCTGTCCCTACGTTTGAATCCTGGGAATTTTAGTCTTCCAGAATTTTGATGAGAAGACTTGCTCCGCGATGGGCGGCTTTTGCGGCGAACAGGGGATAATCCATTTCGTTTTTGCCCGAGTAGGAATCAGAAATGGCGCGGATACAAGCAAAGGGGACGCGGTTGATAAAAGCTACTTGAGCAATGGCAGCGCCCTCCATTTCACAAGCAATGGGATCAAAAAGCGTTTTGATGCGCATTTTTTGCTCCTTATCGGCAATGAACTGATCTCCCGAGGCAATTTTCCCTTTTTTGGCGGAAAAGCCAAGTTTTTTTGCGGCGGCGTAAATATCGCGTGTCAGTTCTGTGTCTGCAGGGAGATATACCCGATTGATGCCTGAGATCATTCCTACGGGGTCCCCCAAAGGAGAAGTATTCATATCGTGCTGGACTAATTCCTCTGCCACGGCGATATCCAGAATCTCAAGGGTATCGGAAAGAGAACCTGCTACGCCGGAATTGATAATGCAATCGGGAGAAAAAGTCAGAATCATAGTCTGAGCGCACATAGCGGCAAACACCTTGCCAATCCCGCAAATGCAGAGTACGACTTCCTTTTTGCCGATTTTACCTGTGAAAAAATCCAAAGAGCCGACGGCTCTTTTTTCTTTTTCTGTCATAGCGGCAAGAAGTTCTTCCGCTTCGCTTGGCATAGCACAGATGATACCGATTTTGTTATACTTCATATTGAAAATCAATCTCTCTTTCTTTCAGAACCGCAAGATATGCCTTGCATTCTTCTTTTGCTGCGTTAAGGTCTAAATTGCGGTAGTTACCGCATTCAATTTCCCGATTTCCCGGCATTTGGTCCTGCCAAGCACAGATTTCCTCCAGAACACGAAAAATTTCATCCCGAACAGTTTCGGGGGCAAGCTCCCGGGTAATTAGGTAGAAGCCGGTTTGACAGCCCATGGGACCAAAGTACAGTACCTTGTCCCCATAGGGACCGTTTCGTACCGCCGTGGCGAACAGATGCTCCACGGAATGCATTACAAGATTTGACATATAATCTCCTGCGTTTGGGGTGCGGGTGCGCAAATCAAAGGTGGTGGCATCCCCATCTTTGCGGGAAATGTAAAGCCCCGGACGGAGCTTGGTATGGTCTATGGTAAAGCTTTGAATGGTTTTCATAGGGTTCTCCTTGATGTGGGTATATCGCCGAAAGCGGCAATGAGCGCTTTTTGAAAATCTTCGTGAAGGGGTGCGGTAATGGAAATAGGTGCATCTGTTGC
The DNA here is from genome assembly GCA_045597125.1 of Eubacteriales bacterium. Classification (GTDB taxonomy): domain Bacteria; phylum Bacillota; class Clostridia; order Oscillospirales; family SIG627; genus RGIG5579. The sequence goes on from JAZODR010000046.1 coordinate 80,779, forward strand.
AGGATGGTCAAAGCTCAGGCGCAAGGCGTGGAGTGCCTGTCGGTGAATAATATTAGATTCCTTTCCGTACAAGGTATCGCCGACTAAGGGAAACCCGATGGCGGAAAAATGGGCGCGGAGCTGATGGGTTCTGCCCGTAATCGGACTTGCCAGAAACAGGTGGTAAGGGGGGCTGCTTGCCAAAAGCTTAAAGGTACTCAGAGCCGTTTCACAGTCTTTTTCCGTTCCATCTGCCTTGAAGCAAACCCGTTTGATATAACTGATTTCATCTCGACGGATGCAAAGATCAATTTTTCCTTCTTCGGGGGGAGTTTTATCACTTTCGGTCAAGACCAGATATTCTTTACGAATCTTGTGATCCTTTATCATATGGAAGAATTTTGCGGAAATCACCTGATTCTTTGCGCAGATGACCACGCCGCTGGTGTTTTTATCCAGCCGTCCCGCTGCACGGAATACCATAGGATATCGGTGATAAAGAATGCGCCCTGCAAGGGTATCGTCCTGCAGCTTTTTAGAGGGGTGTACTGCTATTCCCGCAGGCTTATTTACCGCAAGGATGTGTTCATCCTCGAAAAGCACGTCGATGTCCCCGCAGCTTTCGCGGATTCGGGGAGAGGGGCGGGTATCATCCACCAAAAGGCGCAAAACGTCTCCCTGACAAAGCACATAGCGCACAGTTTTGTGTTCTCCGTTAACGGTGATGCCCATTTCGCGGGTCTTCAGGCTTGTGATGGCGGCTCTGGAAAATTTCAGTCGGTCAAATAAAACCTTTTTGATGGTCAATCCTGAAAAATTTTTGTCGATAATCAGTTCCAAACCAAAGCCTCCTTTTCCCCGATTTTTTATCAGTATATCACAAAAAAAACGTCTTTTCCATACTTTTTCAAAATTCTCTTGACAAAGAAAATAATCTGTGTTATGATAAATGGCACGCTTGAAGAAAGCGTTCTCGATTCATTAGCTCAGCCGGTAGAGCACTTGACTTTTAATCAAGGGGTCCGGAGTTCGAATCTCCGATGAATCACCAAAAAGAAAAGCCACACGGTAGTGTGGCTTTTCTTTTTTTTCAGAGAAAGGATGGCGCTGATTATGTAAACTGGTTATTATTTGCAAGAAAGGGGTAAAAATCTTGATAAAATCTTTATTATATTGGCAAATATTTTGAAAATAAAGTCATTTCGTTCTCGGTCATTGAAAAGTGCGTGGGGGTATGGTAAGATTATCTTGAACTTTTATTGATTTCCCGGGTAGCGGGAAGGAAAGAGGAAACGATGATTTACGAAAAGGAAGGCGGTCTTTCCCGAGAAGAGCTGCAAACAGCGCTTGAAAAATCTCTGGATGGCAAGAAGCTCTCCAAGGTATTGCTCCTGCCCCCCGATTTTACCCGTATGTATTCCGGCGCAGGTGTGATTACCGAAATCTATTATCAGCTTTTAAAGGATAAGTGTCAGGTAGATATTATGCCCGCTCTCGGAACTCATTTTGCTATGACAGAAGAAGAGTGGAAAGCGTTTTTCGGTTCCGTTCCTTTTGACCGTATGGTTGTGCACAATTGGCGCAGCGATGTGGTGAAATTGGGCGAAGTTCCCGCAAGTTTTGTATCTGAGGTGTCTGAAGGTCTTGTCAATGATTCTATCGACGTAGAGGTGAATCGGAAAGTTGTGGATCCTTCCTACGATTTGGTAATTTCTATCGGACAAGTAGTACCCCACGAGGTTGTGGGTATGGCAAATTATTCTAAAAATATTTTCGTTGGTTGCGGTGGATCTTCTATGATCAACTCCTCCCATATGCTTGGTGCATTCTACGGAATGGAGCGTATTATGGGTAAGGATTTTTCTCCCGTGCGCCGCGTGTTTGACTACGCTGAGGAGCATTTTATGGCTAAGGTTCCTTTGATGTACGTACTTACCACGACTACCAACAAGGGCGATGAGATTACCCTCCATGGTCTTTACATCGGCAGGGAAAGAAGTATCTTTGAGGCGGCTGTAAAAAAGAGTCAAGAGATTAATCTGACCCACATGAAAGAAAGAATGAAGAAGGTGGTCGTTTATCTGGACCCCAGAGAATTTAAGTCTACCTGGTTGGGAAATAAGGCTATTTACCGCACCCGTATGGCAATTGCCGACGGCGGTGAGCTGATCGTTTTGGCACCCGGTGTAAGGGGTTTTGGCGAAGATGAAGAAAACGATAAGCTGATCCGTAAATACGGCTACGTGGGCAGAGAACAGGTTTTGAAGTTGGTTGAGGAAAATGAAGATTTGAAGAACAATCTTTCCGTTGCAGCCCATTTGATTCATGGTTCTTCCGATGGGCGATTTACCATTACCTATTGTGCCGGCGGTCTTACAAAGGCAGAGGTGGAGGGCGCGGCATTTTGCTATGTGCCTTATGAAGAAATGGCAAAGAAATATGACCCAGCTGTTCTCACGGACGGTTTCCATAACGTAGATGGCGAGGAGATCTTTTATATTTCCAATCCTGCACTTGGCCTTTGGGTTTGCGATGATTGAAGGTGGCAGCGATGAAACTGATTGATCTGCATACGCATTCCTTGAAAAGTGACGGAGCACAAACTCCGGCAGACGTGATCCGTACTGCTCACGCGGCGGGACTTTCCGCAGTTGCTCTTTCCGATCACGACAATATTGACGGTGTTCGCGAGGCAATGGCAGAAGGAGAAAAATTGGGGATTGAAGTGATTCCCGCAGTAGAGCTTTCCGCGCAGGTGGATACTGAGCTTCATATTTTAGGCTACTTTATTGATTTGGAAAACAAAAAACTTCAGGAAGCAATGGCTTACTCTTTGGTGGTTCGTGACCAAAGACAGGAGGAAACCTGCAGAAAGCTGAATGAGCAAGGGTTTCAAATTACCATGGATGAGCTTCGGGAAGAGGCACATGGCAATCCCGTTCTGTGTCGCGCTCATTTTGCTCAAATTATGGTGAGAAAAGGCTATGCCGAATCGGTGCAGGATTGCTTTAAAAAGTATCTTTCCGTGGGATGCTACGCTTATTCCAATAAGCAGGCGCTTTTACCCCACGAGGCAGTTTCTCTTATTCACGAGGCGGGGGGGATTGCCGTTGCGGCGCACTTGCATCTGATTAAAATGGAGGATGAGCCTCTTAAGGCGTTTCTCAAGAGTTTGATTCCTCACGGTTTGGACGGTGTGGAAGGGTATTATACTGACTATACTCCTGATATGGAGGTACGCTATCGCGGTATGGCAAAGGACTTGGGTCTTGTGCTTTCGGGAGGAACTGATTACCACGGCGCAAATAAGCCTCATATCGCTATTGGTCGGGGCAGAGGAAATTTGGAAATTCCCTACAGTGTGCTGGAAGGCTTGAAGGCGCGCCACAAAGAAATTTACGGCTAAAACAAATTTAATTATAAAAAAGGAGAAAACAGAATGAAAAAGGCAGATATCGGATTGATCGGACTTGCGGTAATGGGTGAAAACCTGGTACTGAATATGGAGTCCAAGGGCTATACGGTTGCCGTATTTAACCGTACCACCGAAAAGGTAAAGAATTTTGTAGAGGGAAGAGGCGCAGGCAAAAACATTATCGGCACTTACTCCTTGGAGGAGTTGGTTGCAAATATTGAAAAGCCCCGCAAGATTATGATGATGATCAAGGCAGGCGGCGCAGTTGACGCTACCATTGATTCTCTTCTCCCCCTCTTGGATGACGGTGATATTATCATCGACGGAGGTAACTCCCATTTTCCCGATACCGTGCGTCGCACTGAGTATGTGGAGAAGGCAGGTAAACTTTACATCGGTACCGGTGTATCCGGCGGTGAGGAAGGCGCTCTCAACGGTCCTTCTTTGATGCCCGGCGGTTCTCCCGCAGCTTGGCCTCTGGTAAAGGATATTCTGCAGGCAATCTGCGCCAAGGTTGAGGATGGATCTCCCTGCTGTGACTGGGTAGGAGAAAATGGCGCAGGACACTTTGTAAAGATGGTTCACAACGGCATTGAGTATGGCGATATGCAGCTTATTTGTGAAGCATATCATCTGATGAAGAATATGCTGGGTATGTCCGATGACGAGATGCACCAGGTGTTTGCCGATTGGATGAAGGGCGATCTTGATAGCTACCTGATTGAGATTACTCGCGATATTCTGGCTTACAAGGATACCGACGGCGAGCCGATCGTTGAAAAGATTCTTGATACTGCAGGACAGAAGGGTACCGGTAAATGGACCGGCATCGCTGCTCTGGACGAAGGTGTTCCGCTGACCCTCATCGGCGAGGCTGTTTTTGCAAGATGCCTGTCTGCTATGAAGGAAGAAAGAGTGGAAGCTGCAAAGGTTCTCCCTGAAGCTGCTGAGATTGCAAAGACTCTTTCTGCTGAGGAGAAGGCTGAATGGATTGAGAACATCCGTTGTGCGCTTCTTGCTTCTAAGATTGTTTCTTACGCACAGGGCTATACCTTGATGCGTGCCGCTGCTAAGACCTACGGCTGGAATTTGAACTACGGCGGAATCGCTCTTATGTGGAGAGGCGGTTGTATTATTCGCAGCGTATTCCTTGGCAAGATCAAGGAAGCTTTTGATCAGAATCCCGCATTGACCAATCTTCTTCTCGATCCTTACTTTACCGAGAAGATTGCTTCTCTCCTGCCCGGCTGGAGAAAGGTTGTGGCTCAGGGTGCTCTTACCGGTATGCCCACTCCCGCTTTCTCTTCTGCACTTGCTTACTATGATGGCTATCGTTGCGATAGACTGCCCGCAAACCTGCTTCAGGCTCAGCGTGACTTCTTTGGCGCACACACCTACGAGAGAATAGATGCTCCCAGAGGTGAATTTTTCCATACCAACTGGACCGGCCACGGCGGTGACACTGCTGCTACTCAATACACCGTATAAGGAGAAAAAATATGAAACTTCGTGAAAATTGTAAGTATGCTCTGGTAGTTCCTACCAGTATGGGTGTTCGTATCACCCCTCAAAACGGTCAGCCCGTTGCTTCTTCTAATCTGTTTATGATGCAGGCAACTTCCGCCGAGACGAATGTAGCCTCTATTTCCGCATACCTGGGTCTTCCTACGAAGGTTTTGACTACCTTTGTAAAGGATAGTCCTATTGCCGATTTCATTAAGCGCGATCTCAGAAGCCGCGGTATGGATTTTGAGGGTAAGGAAGTAGAGCAGGGTGATCCCTGGGGCTATCGTCACCAGTTTAACATTGCTGATTCCGGTTATGGCTCCCGTGGTCCCAGAGTTTGCAATGACAGAGCAGGTGAAGTTGGCAGAACTTTGAATATTAAGGATTTTGATCTGGAACGCATTTTTGGTCAGGAGGGTGTTGGTATTTTGCACCTGTCCGGTCTGATTGGTGCACTCAGCCACGATACCAGTGTATTTTGCCTAGAGCTTGCACGCGCTGCTAAGAAGTACGGCACACTGATCTCCTTTGACTTGAATTACCGCGCTTCCTTCTGGAAGGGCAGAGAACAAGAGCTCCACGAGATCTTTACCGAGATTGCTTCCGTTGCCGATATTCTTATCGGTAACGAGGAAGACTTCCAGCTTTGTCTGGGTATTCAGGGACCTGAGGCGGGAGGCAAGGACATTGCCGCGAAGATTGATTCCTTTAAAGAGATGATCACCCGCGTTAAAGCAAAATTCTCCAATGCTTCCGTATTTGCTACCACTCTGCGTCAGGTTGAGAATGTAAATTCTCACCTGTGGGGCGCAATTATGCTGGCAGGAGATCAGTGGCACGTGGTTGAACCTCGCAGAATCCACGTTCTGGACCGTATCGGTGGTGGTGATGGTTTTGTAGGCGGTATGCTCTATGGAATTCTCAAGGGCTGGGAAAGCGAAAAGTGGATCCAGTTCGGTTGGGCTTCCGGTGCATTGGCAACCACCTTCCTTACAGACTACGCACAGCCTGCAGATGAAGAAGTGGTTTGGAGCGTATGGGGCGGAAATGCAAGAGTAAAAAGATAATAAAAAAAGCACTTCGAAAGAAGTGCTTTTTTTAATCCCGCCGCAACCGTGTGAAGAGAAGTGAAAACCCCACTTAGCCAGGGGCGGTGCCCTCTCTCGAACTTGTGTGCTCCCAACGTCCGTGCCGTAGCAGGGAGGTCTGCAGCCGTTTTGAGAAGTCGGGCTCCAATTTCAATTCGTAGGTTTCTTGTCGTCTTCATCACGTGAAGGGCAGGTATAGATTGTCGAAAAATTATTGCTTGTTTTCTGCTGCGTCCAAATCAATCTCTTCCATCATTTCGTTGTCGAAGGCATCGGCAACACGGTCAAACTCATCGTCATCGTCAATGGTGATGAGGACCTCCTCGCCGTTTTCTTCCACAGCCTTGAGGATAATATACTCGTCTTCGTCGCCTTCAACGGCAACCAGAGCAAAGTACTCGTTCCCCTCCATTTCAAGGGTGCCGATAATATCGAATTCTCTTTCAACGCCTTCTTCGTCCGTCAGGACTACGCGATCGGGCTCAAGTTCTTCCATTTCCAGTTCTTTGTCGCTCATAATAAAACCTCCATTTGAACTTTAGTTTTCTATATTTTAGTCTCTTTTATGCCTTTCGTCAAGTGTTTTTCCTACTTTGGAGTGGTCATTTTGACAAAAATCTTGCAAAAAAGGTGTTATTTTGTTAAACTGGAAGCAATTTGTTGAAGGAGATTTATGATGAAAACAGGACTGGTTTTGGAAGGCGGCGCGATGCGGGGACTTTTTACTGCGGGAGTTTTGGATGCCTTTCTGGAGGAGGGGCTTCGTTTTGACGGTATTGTGGGAGTCAGTGCGGGAGCGGCTTTCGGGTGTAATTTTAAGTCCTATCAAAAGGGAAGAGCGCTCCGCTATAATACAACGTACTGCAGGGATGCACGCTATTGCAGTATTCGTTCTCTTTTGATGACGGGGGATTTGTACGGGCGGAAATTTTGTTATGATACTTTGCCTATGGAATTGGATCCCTTTGATTGGGATTTTTGGGAAAAGGACCCTACCCCCTTTTGGGTCACTTGTACTCATGTGAAAACGGGGGAGGCGCGGACATTTCTCTGCGATAAAAATCGAAAACGAAATCTGAGTATTTTTTGCGCCTCTGCATCTATGCCTTTGGTTTCGCGTAAGGTAATTTTGGACGGAGAAGCTTATTTGGACGGAGGACTTGCGGATTCGGTACCTCTTAGGTTCATGGAGGAGCAGGGCTTTGAAAAAAACGTGGTAATATTGACACAGCCGCGCCATTACCGCAAGGAAAAGTCAAGCGCTTTACCCCTTGCTGCTCTTCGATATGGAAAGAAAAGCGCACTTTATCGTTGTCTGGAAAGCAGACATTTGCGATACAATGCTCAGCGGGAAGAGGTCTTTTCCCGAGAGGCGGAGAAAAAGGCATTGATCATTGCGCCTGAGGAGTCTTTGGATGTAGGGCGAATTGAAAAAAATCCGGAGAAATTACGTTTGGCGCACCGCATTGGTTATGAAACGGCAATGAAGCAGATGAGTCAAATTAAAGAATTTTTGATCAAGGCTTGATAAAAAATGCTATGGAAATATTTTCCATAGCATTTTTGTATTTTTATTCGTTTTTGCAAATATTTAATAGACGGAGCATTTCGGCGGCAAATTCTTCGCCGGCGCCTGCAGGGAATCGGCAGGAATATACTTCATAACCTCCGTTGGTGAAAGCAACGGCAGCGGGAATGTAACCAAAGCCGCCGTTTGTTAAGGAGCCGATAAAGGTGCTCTTGAAGGGAGAAGCATCACGGACTTCTTTGCCGTTGATATCCCACATTTCGTAGGGGAAGGCGCAGAAAGCCAGATC
>JAZODR010000047.1:0-5353 GCA_045597125.1 Eubacteriales bacterium
ATGAGAATGCCTACGGTGGCAGGACCCTCGTGCTCCACGGGGCCCGTGACAAGCACCTCCAGCACGCCTCCGCTCACAAGGGCTCTGCCCTGCGCCGCAACAATACCTGCGGCAAAGCCCTTGCCGGTGGCAAGCGCGGTAACCTCAACCGTGGTGATGCTGTGGTTCAGCTTCACGTTATTGGCATAAATACCTGCGGCATTGGGCCCCGATGCCGTCAGCTCCAGGGTGCTGTTCCAGATATCCACGTTGGTGTTAGGGGATTCGATACCGCCGATGCAAAGAGCGCTTTCCTTGTCCGCGGCGCGGACATCGATCTTCAGCTTGCTATCCTCGATGCCAATATCCTGCATGGCGCTGATGCCGCACGCGCCCTCTTTGGTGGCGCGACAGGAGATCTCAAGATCGCACTCCGTCATTGAAACCGTGCCGCCAAACATCATCGCATAGGCGGCAGCGCCGCTTATCTCGATCTTGCCGCTGACATTTTCAAAGACGCCCGCGCTCGTAGGAGCCAAAATACCGAACATATTGCCCTTTATGTCAAGCACCGAATTTTTCACCGTGAAGCTACCGCCACCCTCACCAACGGCGATCGGGATGGTTTCCTCATCCACGGCGGTGCCATGTATCGTCACATTACAGCCTTCAATGGTAATATCACCAGTTTCGGTATATATTCCCATATAGTTTCCGCCATCGGGGACGTTGGTGTTCTTCAGCATGATGTCACCGGTCTCGGTGCCGATCAGACCCGCCTTGCCACTGATCGTCGCGTCCTCCACGGTCACGTCGCCCATCGCGCTGAGACAGATCCAGTCAGAGGAGATCTCACAATTCTTGATCACAACGTCCTGCGCGCCTGTTACAACGTAAGTGTTTGACCAAAGCTTGCCCGTACCGGATATTTCTATATTTTTGGTAGAAGCGACAGCCACTTCACTGCCATCCGGCAGACCACCATCATGAATGGGAAACGTGATCCGATTTTCGCCCACCAACTTGATGGTCAGATCCGCGATCTCGGCATAAATACCGGCAGTGAATATATCCGCAGTGTGGACTTCGGTGATATTGGCACCGTTCAGCGTGAGAGTATTGCTGGCGGCATCGTAAGAAACGGTGCCGTCCCCCAGCACGTCGGCGGCGTTATCCTCGTTTACCTGAATGCCGCCCACGTAGATACCGTAATTGTGAACTGCCGCAGATGCAGGAATTGCCGTGAACACCGCTGTGCCGAGCAACAGGGCAAGCGTCAATAAAATTGAAAATATTCTTTTTTTCATAGTATTCTCCCTAAAAACAACATAGGTTGGGGGCAAGCCCCAACCCATGTGTCAGGGCTTATGCCCTTTATTTGATATGGTTATTTCTTTTTAAAAACTGTCTTGAGATCAGAGAAGCTCTTTTTCTTGATAGCGAACCAGAAGATTGCAAAGCCGCCGATTCCGACTACCAGCACAGAGCCGATTACTATTGCAATAATCGCTCCTGCACCGAGACCGTTCTTGGCTTGTCCGTCATCGGTAAAGCCGCCCTTTGCTTCGTATCCGCAAATGTCACAGATCTTGTCATCATTTTCATCAACGTGTGCGCCTGCTTCTACCTTTTCACCGCAAGCACAGAGCTTGTGATGACCGTTTTCATCGGTGATCCACTCAACGCCGGCAGAATGTCCGTTTGCTGCCTTAAGCTCCGAACCGCAAACGGTACATTTCTGAGGTTCAGTGCAAGTTGCTTCTGCACCGGGAGTGTGTTCACCGTTTGCCTCTACCAAAACAGTGCCGCAAACCGTACAAGTCTGGTCATGTCCGCAATTTGCTTCTGCTCCGGGTGTATGTCCCTTTGCTTCTTCAAGCACCTTTTGACATACGGTACACTTCTGCGCTTCAGTGCAGGTTGCCTCGGCTCCGGGCGTATGAGGCGCTGCTTCTCTTGCAAGTCCGCAGTTGGGGCAGACCTCAGAGCATTCATGCTCGTAGAAGTGGAGAGCCTCGCCACCAAGACCTTGGGTTCTTATGTAACCGCAAACCGTACAAGTATCGTCACAGTTGCTGTTGTTGCCGTAGTCATGCATGCTATAAATCATTGAGCCGTTGGGGTCATCGCAATTTTCTATATCTATACAGCTCTTATAATGGAACGTGTCGTCACTGTAATCGTATCCCTCGGAATAAACGTGTCTATGCACTCCTGCCTCAACGTAAATAGCTTCAAAGTCTACGCTCTCGGTCACGTCATATTCTCCTGTAAGAAGAGTCATTCCACCGTCGGTCGACCAGCCGGCGAACGTTTTTCCGTCAGGGAGCGTAAATTCACATTCCGGCAAGGTGATAAGTCCTCCCTTTACCGTCAAGGTGCTCATCGTACCCATGCCTTCTCCGGGACTAAAGCTAATAGTGTAATAAGGCAATTCTTCGGAAAGAAGGTTCAGAACGATCAAAACACCGTCCTCGTTTGCAAACAGAACGCCCGCATCCTGACCGTTTACCTTTGCTGCTGTGATACCGTTTTCAAATTTGAATCCCTCTTTGGGAGTAACTGCAAGAACGAATCGGTAAGACTTTCCACCGGCAAACACGCCTTCAGCGTTCAAGCCCATATCCGTATCGCAATCGACGAATATAAATTCCTCGATATTGTAGGTATCGTCACCCTTTTCAACCTGTTTTGCGGGATGCATCCCCTCAACGGGATTATCCACCGTGATCACAAGTTGCTCGATGGTGTGCTTTTCACACTCAAAGGGAATGGATGCAAGCAACCAGTTCGCCTCGGAGTTGCCGTTATATCGTTCAATCTTGGTAGCAGCAATACCGTTTGCCTTTACTGTGAGAGCATCGTGAGAAGCAAACTCAAACTTACCGTTGCTTGCGCCAAGGATCTGCTTTTCGGAGCGGAGGATGATGCGAAGCTCATATTCATGACCGTAAGCAAAGGTATCGGTAGAGAGAAGCTTTTTGTTGGCGGTAAGGTCATACCAAACTATCGCATCGGCAGAAGTGCCGAGATCGTATCCCTGTCCATATGTAAACTCATAATCGGGAGCTTCGCCGTGTACAGGATTCTTGATACCGCTGATATTGACCTCGCTAAGAACACCGCCGTCGCAGGGAGCAAAGGTGACGGTGACCATTGCGATAGTGGGATCGTCGGGCAAAACCATGACATCAACGTAGCCTATGTTGGCGTTTCCATCTACCCAATCGGTGAAACGGTGCGTGTCAAATGTCTTGATGAAGAAGGTCATCGAATAAACGCCACCCATCTCAAATACCGAGGTAGCATCCAAAAGTCCGTTTACAGACGTCCACTGAATACCGTTTACAAAGTTAAACTGTGCGCCTCCGGTAAATTCTTCATCGTCAAACAATGTGTAACTGCCTGTCATCGCAGGAGGATTGTACTGAGGATGCTGTGTTGCCGAGGGGGCGATGATTCCGCTGAAGGAAACGCTGTCTACGTACTGCGCCTCACAGGAAGTAAATTCATAAGTTACGAATACGATCTCGTCGTCGTACTGTCCTGCGCCAAGTGCCTTGAGTGCCATAGTACGCTTGTCACCATTAATATAACCCCAAATCTGCTTACCGCCGTCGTTTCTGTAATCGTCGGCATTTTCAATATTAAAACGGAAGCCTTCATTCGTCTGGATCGCAAGCTCTACCTTGTAGCGCGCACCTGCAGCATAATGCTCATTTTGCTCCATCTTTCTCCAAGCATTGTTTTCGTAAACGTACCAAAGGTAATCTGTGGAGGGGAGCCAAGTCGCACGGGGATAGCCTACCTTTAAATCTTCCTTTTTGGGAGGAAGGTTGCCCGCAATCGGCGTGGGGATCGAAATGTTGGGATAGTTTATGATACCGTCAGCAATATAACTGAATGTATAAGCTACGGTAATAGTTTTGTGCTTATCAGAATTCAAGGGGGGATATTTTACCGTTGCGTTTTTGCCGTTCACAGTAGCGTGAATGCCGCTATAATTTGTATCAACGCCGGTATATTCAAAATTCCAACCGCTGTTACCGCTCTTTACCTCGAGATCGACCTCTACGGTATAGGACTGACCACCGATGAAGTATGTGTCTGCACCACTCTCAACGCCCATCTGTCTGTCGTCGCCCTGTTTGTACCAACGAAGCCCTACTACCTTATAGGTCATATGGTGCTTGGCTTCAACAGAAGAAATACTAAGGTTTACGGTTTCGCCCGCGCGCGGCTCGGGAAGTGTCAACTCAACCTCGCTCACCGCATCAGTCGGGGTGACTGCCAATGCCGTAACCGGCAGCATCGAAAGCACCATAATCAAACTGATCATCAATGCTATAAATTTTTTAGTTTTCATTGTCTTTTCTCCTTTTCTTTCGTGAAATGTTATACCGAGGCAACCGTAGCGAGCTTCACACCTTCGAGCAGTTCTATAAATTTCGGCTTGCCTTTTGCTTGACGGAGAATATTTCCGTCGAATTCAACCCTTACCTGTCCGGGCAGGGTGTGAGCTTCACCTCTTTCGTCGTAAAGCTCCATGCAGAAGTACCATACCGCCGAATCGAGATTTTCATGCTTTTCGGGGCAGAAGAATTTGATCACTCTGTCTTTTCGCTTCTGCTCGAATAGGAAATAATCCCGATCCGAATTTTTTGGTACGGTGAAGATTGGGAAGTCCTTCTCAAAGGTCATTGAAAAGGTATCGTGCGGCTCGTTGACCAGCAGAAAATCGGTTTCGGGAACATTCTCGTTGATGAGATATTCAAGACCTTTTTCCACAGGAAATTCAAACTCGCCAAATAGGATGCGTTTGTCGGTCACATTTCACCACCTCCGTTTGATTCGATATTACTATCTTGCCTATATTTTATCATATAGGATACCTTTCCCACTACACCCCTTAGGGGTGAAAGTTTGTGATTTTAGGGGTGAAAAAGGGTGATTTTTCAAAAAATAGGGGTGAAAAAGGGTGAGAGCGCTATTTTTGAAGGCAAAATCTCCGTTTTGGGAACAAAAAAAGGACGACGGAGTTTTCCGTCATCCTTTGTAAGTTTTGATTTACATTTTTAGCCGTTATTTTGGAGTAGAAGCTCGTATAATTCCTCTCGGCAGTTGATGTTCAGCTTGCCGTAAAGCGTTCTCGTATAGGTCTTTACCGTGTTCTCGGAGAGGTGCATTTTCTCTGCGATTTCCTTACGCTTTTTGCCTGCGATAATCATTTCGAGAATTTCGCGCTCTCTCATTGAAAGCGGATTATCTTCTTTTACAAAAGTCAAAACCTTTGCGAGCTTTGCTTCCATCGTCATCGTCGTGATCTGTACGGCAAGTTCTTCTTTTTGTGCTTCTGTATATGTAGGAATATCCC
>JAZODR010000048.1:0-31507 GCA_045597125.1 Eubacteriales bacterium
CAAACCCCATGTAAACATTGGTACCATTGGTCACGTTGACCACGGTAAGACCACTCTTACCGCTGCTATCACCAAGACTCTTTCTCTCTGCGACGGCAAGGCTGAGTTTATGGCTTATGACCAGATCGACAACGCTCCCGAAGAAAGAGCAAGAGGTATCACGATCAACACCAGACACGTAGAGTACGAAACCGAGAACCGTCACTACGCTCACGTTGACTGCCCCGGCCACGCTGACTACGTTAAGAACATGATTACCGGTGCTGCTCAGATGGACGGCGCTATTCTGGTTGTTGCTTCTACCGACGGTCCTCTCCAGCAGACTCTCGAGTACATCCTGCTCGCTCGTCAGGTAGGCGTTCCCGCAATCGTAGTATTTATGAACAAGACCGATATGGTTGACGACGAAGAGCTCCTCGAACTGGTTGAAATGGAGATCCGCGATCTTCTTTCCAAGCATGACTTCCCCGGTGACGATATCCCCGTTGTCAGAGGTTCTGCAAGAGACGCTCTCGAGTCTGCTAACACCGATCCTTCCGCTCCCGAGTACGCTCCCATTCTCAAGCTGATGGAAGCTGTTGACTCCTACATTCCCACTCCCGACCGTAAGGCTGATCAGCCCTTCTTGATGCCCGTTGAGGACGTATTCTCCATCACCGGTCGTGGTACTGTTGCTACCGGTAGAGTAGAGCGTGGCCAGCTGAAGCTCGGCGACGAAATCGAAATCGTAGGTCTGAAGGAAACCAAGAAGTCCGTTGTTACCGGTATTGAAATGTTCCGTAAGCTTCTCGACTATGCTGAAGCAGGCGACAACGTAGGTGTTCTTCTCCGTGGTATCGACAAGAAGGAGATTGAAAGAGGTCAGGTTCTTGCAAAACCCGGTTCTATCAATCCTCACACCAAGTTCGTTGGTCAGGTTTACGTTCTTACCGAGAAGGAAGGCGGACGTCATACTCCCTTCTTTAACAACTACAGACCTCAGTTCTATTTCAGAACTACCGACGTTACCGGTGTTATCTCTCTTCCTGCTGATGTTGAGATGTGCGCACCCGGCGATAACGTTGATATGAACGTTGAGCTGATTGCTCCCATCGCTATCGAAAAGGGTCTCCGCTTCGCTATCCGTGAAGGCGGTAGAACCGTTGGTTCCGGTGTTGTTACCGAGATTCTCGGCTAATTGAATATTGATCTTCAGGGGTTGGTGTAATTCCACACCGGTGGTAAAGTCCACGAGCGAAAGCTGAGCAGGCGAAATTCCTGCACCGACGGTATAGTCCGGATGGTAGAAGGTCAGTTGTAACATTCGTTACGTTTTTATGGCACCCCTGCAACTTGTTTGCAGGGGTGTTTTTATTTTGGAGGAGATATGAAAAATCGAACTCTTATTGCAAAGATTGCAGTGATTGCTGCCTTGGCGGGGGTAATCAATCTTTTTACGGTGCCTCTACCGTTCTTTCCGCCATTTTACGAGCTTGATCTTTCCGATGTTGTAGTTCTTATCGGCGGATTTCATCTGGGTCCTTGGGCAGTTTTTGCAATGGAAGGAATCAAGCAGCTAATTAATATTTCTGTCAATGGTACCATGACGGCTTTTGTTGGAGAAATTGCCAATTTTTTAATGGGAGTAGTATTTGTGTTTCCTGCTGCTTTTATTTATAGGAAGAAAAAAAACTTTCGCCGTGCATTGGTTGGTTTGAGTGTTGGCCTTTTATGCCTTGTTTTGACCTCGGCGATTCTCAATTATTGTTTTCTCATACCCGCTTATGCTAAGGTATTTGGTTTTGATGTTGTGATGAATATGGCAAAGGGTGTCATTCCCGCAATCAAGGATTTGAAAACCTTGGTCCTTTTTGCAACGGTTCCTTTTAATCTTTTTAAGGGGGTCATTTGCTCATTGGTTACGGTTTTACTTTATAAAAAAATTTCTCCTCTTTTGAAAAAATGGTAAAAACAATAATTGAAAAATTGCTTTCCGAAAAAGAGAGAGTTGTTGTAGCCATTGATGGCCCTTGCGCTTCGGGGAAAACTACTCTGGCAAATTCTTTGCAGGAAAAATATGATTGCAACGTGATTCATATGGATGATTTTTTCCTGCGTCCTGAGCAAAGAACGCCTCAGCGATTATCAGAGGTGGGCGGTAACGTGGATCGGGAACGATTTTGGGATGAGGTAATCACACCGCTTATCCGATTGGAGGATTTTTCATATCGTCCCTATGTATGTAAGAGTGGGAAATTGGGGGATGAAATTTTGGTTCCTCGGAAAAAAATGTACGTGATTGAGGGAAGCTATAGCCATCATCCTTTTTTTGGAGCATTTGTGTATGACCTTCGCATATTTTTGAAAATCAGTCCGGAAAAACAAAGGGAACGTTTGCTTTCGCGTGACCCCGAAAAATTGGATCGTTTTTTGACGGAATGGATTCCGATGGAAACGGCGTATTTTGAAAAATTTCATATTAAAGACTACGCAGATCTTTGCGTGGAACTATAGACGGGCTCGTGTAAAGAGCCCGTTATTAATTTTTTCTCATTTTTCTCTTGACAAAAGAAATTTTTTTGGTATAATATTCGAGTGTAAAGAAAAAATATTTACAGAAGGAGAATCAAATTTGTTTGAGAAGGATTTGTCCCTATCCCTTTTGTACGATATTTATGCACCCCTTCTTTCCGAGAAAAAGCGAGAAGTTTTTGAAGGGTATTACCTCTCCGATCTTTCTCTTTCGGAAATTGCACAAGACACGGGTACCAGCCGTCAGGCGGTACGGGATTTGATTACCCGCACTTGCGCTGAGCTTCGTGAATACGAGATGAAGCTGGGACTTCTTGCCAAGCGCAAGGAGCTTTCTAATCTGTGTAAGCAAGCGGAGGAGGCGGGTGCTTCAAGGGAGATTTTGGATCATATCCGAGAAATACTGTAGGAGGGTACCATGTTTCAAAGCTTGATGGATAAGATGGCTTCTGCTCTTGGTTCTTTTAAGAACAAGGGCAAACTTACTCCTGCTGATGTGAAGGCGGGAATGCGCCAGATCAAGCTTGCCCTTTTGGAAGCGGATGTCAATTTTAAGGTAGTAAAAGAATTTGTAGGCCGCGTCAGCGATCGAGCCGTTGGCTCTGAGGTGTTGGAAAGCCTTCTGCCTCATCAGCAGATTGTGAAGATTGTGCGCGAAGAGCTTGTTGCCATAATGGGAGAAAAGAGTGAGAAGCTTGCGGTCTCGCCCAAATTGCCTACCGTAATTATGATGTGCGGTCTGCAGGGTAGTGGTAAAACGACTCATTCCGCAAAACTTGCAAAGATGCTGAAAAAGCAGGGAAAGCGTCCCTTGCTGGTTGCTTGTGACGTGTACCGACCTGCTGCAATCACCCAGTTGAAGGTGGTAGGCGAGCAGGTGGAGACTCCTGTGTTTTCTATTGATGATTGTAAAGATGTTGTCCGAATTGCCCGCGAAGGTGTAAAGTACGCTGAGAATGGCGCTTACGATACGGTCATTCTTGATACGGCAGGCCGTCTGCACGTAGATGAAGAATTGATGGATGAGCTGAAGCGAGTTAAGGCACAGGTGAATCCCACTGAGATTCTTTTGGTGGTGGATGCTATGACCGGTCAGGATGCGGTGAACGTGGCAGAAAGCTTCAACAGCCTTTTGGATATTACCGGTGTGATTCTGACGAAGCTGGATGGCGATACGCGAGGCGGCGCAGCTCTTTCTGTGCGTTATGTTACAGGAAAGCCCATTAAATTTATTGGTGTTGGAGAAAAACTGGATCAGATTGAGCCTTTTTATCCCGACCGAATGGCAAGTCGTATTATTGGTATGGGCGACGTGCTGACTCTCATTGATAAGGCGGAGGCCGCTTTTGATGAGAAAAAAGCAAAAGAAATGGAGCAAAAGCTTCGACAAAATGCTTTTACGTTGGAAGACTATATGGAACAGTTCGACCAGCTGAAGAATATGGGCCCATTGGAGCAGATTATGGGAATGATTCCCGGTATGAAGCTCGGTGCGCTAAAGGATGCCAATTTCGACGACAAACAAATCGATCGAACCAAGGCGATTATCCAGTCTATGACTCCTAAGGAACGGCAAAAGCCCGATATTATTAATGCTTCCCGCCGCCGCAGAATTGCGGCAGGTTGTGGACAAACTGTGGAAGATGTGAATCGGTTGCTTCGTCAATATGAGCAGATGAATAAAATGATGAAGCAGTTGTCCGGTAAAAAAGGAAAATTTGGCAGAATGAAATTCCCGTTTTAACGGGATTTTATAAGAGATTTGAAGGAGGTGAAATCATGGCAGTAAAGATCAGATTGAGAAGAATGGGTGCTAAGAAGGCTCCTTTCTACCGTGTTGTTGTTGCAGATTCCCGTTATCCCCGCGATGGTAGATTCATCGAGGAGATCGGTACTTACAATCCCCTTATGGACCCCCCTGCAATCAATATCGACGTAGAAGCAGCTAAAAAGTGGATCGCCAACGGCGCACAGCCTACCGAAACCGCAAAGAGCATTCTGAAGAAGAGCGGCGCCATTGACTAATCAAGGAGAAACTATGAAACAGATACTCATTGATATTGCCAAGGCACTTGTGACCAAGCCCGATGAGGTGGTTGTTGCTGAGCGAATGGATGGGAACATTCTCCATCTTGAGCTTAGTGTGGCACCTGAAGATATGGGCAAAGTGATCGGCAAGCAGGGAAGAATTGCGAAAGCGATTCGTTCCGTTATGAAAGCTTGTGCCACGAAAGAAAATGTCAAGGTTATGGTAGACATTATCTAAGCCTGGGCAAAAGAAAGACAGGGAGTTATCCCTGTCTTTCTTTTGCGCTAAACATTGTAAGGGGAATTAAACTAAGCAGAAACCAGAAAAAGGTGAACAGAGGGCAAATCTGTCCGGAAAGGTTGAGAAATCGGTCTGAGTAATCCCAAACGGAAAGCTTCAGGGATAGGTTGACAATTACACCGCAGATGAATTCCAACTGAGTGATCAGAATTGCCGAGAAAAAAGCTTTTTGCAAAATTCGCCCTCTGCTGAGACAATTGTGGGTGAAATAAATTGCGCAAAGGCAGATTCCTCCTAAAATACTCATTGAAATATGGGTGCGCCCGCGGGCGATTAATTCAATTAAGGGATATAAAATACTTCCCAAAAAATAACAAAGTATATAGCCAACAGTTTTTTTCATTATATTGCTCCTTCTACTGTAAATCATTTATTATTATGAAGCAAAAATAACGGGAAAAATGCGAAAAAAACCATATAAATATGGTTAAAATTGTAAATATTTTTTGAATTCGAAAAAATCTATTGCATTTTTTATGCGTATTATCTATAATATACTGGCTTTGATGTGCTGAGAAGCGGGAGGTTGCTGCGTAAAATGCAGGTTTTTCCGTGGAGTATGTCCGGTTGATCGGGCGAAAGCAAGCTTGTGCTGCTTTCTCCGCCTGAGGCATCCGCCTGAGGCGGAGTCATTTACTGAGGGTGAAAAGAAACACCCGAAGGCGTATATAGCGCAAATTTGCGCTTCCCGTCAAAGCAAATCATGCTACCACTTGCGGGTAAGCAAATATTTTAAGGAGGCAAAAAATGGCAAAGAACGAAAAGATTCGCATCAGACTGAAGGCCTATGATCACACGATCATTGACCAGAGTGCGGAGAAGATTGTGGAAACTGCAAAGCGTCAGGGTTCTAAGGTATCGGGTCCCATCCCGCTGCCCACTGAAAAAGAAATCGTGACCATCTTGCGTGCAGTTCACAAGTACAAGGATTCCCGCGAACAGTTTGAATTGCGCACCCACAAGAGACTCATTGACGTTCTCAACCCCTCTAAGGCAACTGTAGATGCGTTGATGTCAATCGAGCTCCCTGCCGGCGTTGAACTGGAATACAGATTCGAGTAAGACGTCAAAACCCCGACCCGGAAACGAGTCATGTTGGACAAAGTTCAACCAATAACATGTTTTTAGGAGGAAAAAATGAAGAAAGCAATCATTGGTAAGAAAATCGGAATGACCCAGATCTTTACTGAAAACGGTGCTGTTATCCCCGTTACTTTGATCGAGGCCGGTCCCTGTGCAGTAGTTCAGAAGAAAACCATGGACAAGGACGGTTACAGCGCACTTCAGCTCGGTTTTTCCGACATCGCAGAAAGAAAGCTGACCAACCCCGTAAAGGGACATTTTAAAAAGAGCGGCGTAGTTTACAAGAAGTATCTCAAAGAGTTTCGTCTTGAGAACGCCGACGAGAAGAACGTTGGCGATGTTATCACCGCTGACATTTTCGCAGAAGGCGAAAGCGTAGATGTAACCGGCATCACCAAGGGCCATGGTTACACCGGTGCCATCAAGAGATGGAATCTGCATCGTCTTCGTATGACCCACGGTACCGGCCCCGTTCACCGTCAGTCCGGTTCTATGGGTGTTATTGATCCCGCCAGAATCTTTAAGAATAAGAAAATGGCAGGTCAGTATGGTAACGAACAGGTTACCATCCTCAACCTCAAGGTTGTTAAAATTGATGCGGAAAAGAATATTATCGCAGTTCGCGGCGCCATTCCCGGTGCAAAGAACGGAATCGTATTCATCCGTGACAGCGTAAAAGCTTAATCCAAGAGAAGGGAGAAAAATAAATGCCTAACGTAAAAGTTTATGATATGGCAGGACAGGTTACCGGTGAAATCGCCCTTTCCGAGGAGCTCTTCGGCGCTGAGGTAAATAAGAGCGTATTGCACAGCGTTGTCCGCGCATATCTGATTAATCAAAGACAGGGTACTCAGTCTACCAAGACCCGCAGCGAAGTTTCCGGCGGCGGTAAGAAGCCCTGGAAGCAGAAGGGTACCGGTAGAGCTCGTCAGGGTTCCACCCGTTCTCCTCAGTGGACCCACGGCGGCGTAGCTTTGGGACCCAAGCCCCGCACCTTCCACGTTAGCGTGAACAAGAAGGTAAAGAGAATTGCTCTCAAGAGCGCACTCTCCGCAAAACTTGCTGATAATGAGATCCTCGTAGTTGAAGGCTTGAAGGCCGCTGAGTATAAGACCCGTCCTATGGCTCAGATGCTCCGTGCCCTTGATGCTGAGAGAAAGCCCCTTGTGGTACTTCCTGAAGTTGACAAAATGACCATTAAGAGTTTTGCCAATATTCCCGGTGCTACCACTTGCCAGGCAAACAACCTCAACGTATACCAGATCCTCAACCACAGAAAGCTCGTGATCTCCAAGGAATCCGTTGAAGTAATGGAGGAGGTATACAAGGCATGAAGACCGCTTATGATATTATTCTGAAGCCCGTAATCACCGAGGCTTCCATGGCTGCTACCGCAACCCAGAAGAAGTACACCTTCCGCGTTGCAAACGATGCGACTAAGATTGAGATCGCTCGCGCAGTTGAAGAATTGTTCAAGGTAGAAGTTAAGGCAGTAAATACTGTTTCTATGAAGGCTAAGTCCAAGAGAATGGGTTACCACGTTGGTAAGACCAGCGAATGGAAAAAGGCCATCGTTACCTTGACCGAAAACTCCAAGACCATCGAGTTCTTCGATGGTATGATGTAAGGAGGTATAAAAATGGCTGTAAAGGTATATAAGCCTACTACCCCCGGTAGAAGAAATATGAGCGTGCAGGACTACTCCATGCTCACCAAGAAGGCGCCTGAAAAGAGCCTTCTCGAGCCCCTGAAGAAGCATTCCGGCCGTAACAACATGGGTCGCATTACCGTTCGTCATCACGGTGGCGGCAACAGAAGAAAGTACAGAATCATCGACTTCAAGCGTCAGACCGAAGGCGTAGCTACTGTTATCGCTTTGGAGTACGATCCCAACAGAACCGCGAATATCGCTCTCATTCAGTATGAGAACGGCAAGAAGAGCTACATTATCGCTCCTGTGGAACTGAAGGTTGGAGATAAAATCTCCGCAGGTGCAGATTCCGATATTAAGCCCGGTAATGCACTTCCCATTGCGAACATCCCCGTAGGTACTATGATTCACAACATTGAGCTTTACCCCGGTAGAGGTGCTCAGATGGTTCGTACCGCCGGCGCTATGGCACAGCTTATGGCGAAAGAGAATGGTATGGCTCAGGTGAGACTTCCTTCTTCTGAGGTAAGACTGGTTCGTTTGGATTGCATGGCAACCATCGGACAGGTAGGAAATCTCGAGCATGAGAACGTAAAGGTTGGTAAGGCAGGTAAGACCAGACACATGGGTATCCGTCCTACCGTACGCGGTTCCGTTATGAACCCCTGCGACCACCCCCACGGTGGTGGTGAAGGTCGTTCTCCCATCGGTCGTCCCACTCCTGTTACTCCTTGGGGCAAGCCCACTATGGGTTACAAGACCAGAAACAAGAAAGCGCGTACCAATAAGTTTATTGTGAAGCGCAAGAACGATCGCTGAGAGAGGAGAGAGTAAATATGTCCAGAAGCATTAAGAAAGGACCTTTCGTCCAAGAGAAACTTTTTGCAGCAATCGTTGAGATGAACAACAAGAACGAAAAGAAGGTTATCAAGACCTGGTCCCGTTCTTCCACCATCTTCCCCGAATTTATCGGTCACACCATTGCTGTTTATGATGGCAGAAAGCATGTTCCGGTATATGTTACCGAGGATATGGTAGGCCACAAGCTGGGAGAGTTCGCTCTCACTCGTACCTTCAAGGGCCATTCCGGTTCTAAGGTCGCTAACAGCTAATCTTAAAGGAGGAAACTGACAAATGAACGAAACGGCAAAGAAAAGAGCCGTGGCACACAGAAATGAAGTTCGGATTTCTCCGAGAAAAGTTCAGATCGTTCTTGACCTCATCAGAGGTAAGGATGCTGAGCTGGCAAAGGGAATTCTGAAGAACACTACCAAGAGTGCCGCAGAACCTATTTTGAAGATTTTGAATGAGGCAATTGCAAATGCCGAAAACAATTTCCAGATGGATAAAGAAAAGCTTTTTGTTGCTGAGTGCTATGTAACTCCCGGTACCACGCTGAAGAGAATTCAGCCCAGAGCACAGGGTAGAGCATTCCGCATCTACAAGAGAGCTTCTCACATTACCATCGCAGTAGAAGAGAAAGGAGGAAATTAAGAGATGGGACAGAAAGTAAATCCTCACGGCCTTCGTGTCGGTGTCATCAAAGATTGGGATTCCAGATGGTTTGCTAAGGATGAAGATTTCGGCGACACTCTTGTTTCCGACTACAAACTTAGAAAGTATCTGAAGGAAAAGCTGCAGGCTGCAGGTGTTCCCAAGATCGAAATTGAAAGAACCGTTTCTAAGGTTCGCGTTACCATTCATTGCGCTAAGCCCGGTATCATCATTGGCCGTGGCGGTGCAGAAATCGAAAAGCTCCGCGCAGAGCTTGAAAAGATGCTGGGTAAGTCTGTTGCAGTTAACGTAGCAGAGGTTAAGCTCCCTGATTTGAATGCTCAGCTGGTTGCTGAGAACATTGCCGGTCAGCTGGAAAGAAGAATTTCCTTCCGCAGAGCAGTAAAGCTTGCCATCGGCAGAACCATGCGCCTCGGCGCACGCGGTATTAAGGTATGCGGCTCCGGCCGTATCGGCGGTGCAGAAATTGCACGTACCGAGCATTACCATGAGGGTACCATTCCGCTGCAGACGATCCGCGCTGACATTGACTACGGCTTTGCCGAAGCCAATACCACCTACGGTAAGGTTGGCGTTAAGATCTGGATCTACAGAGGTGAGGTTCTCCAGACCGTAAATCGCACCAATCCCAGAAGACAGGACAACCGTCCCGACCGCCGTCCCCGTGGCGACAGAAAGCCCGGTGAGCGCAGAGGCGATCGCAGATTCAACAACAATTCTTCCAGAGAAGGAGGACGCAGAAATGTTAATGCCTAAGAGAGTCAAATATCGCCGCGTTCACCGTGGAAGATTGACCGGTAAGGCATATCGTGGCAACAAGGTTACCAATGGTACCTACGGTTTGATGGCATTGGAGCCCGCATGGGTTACCAGCAACCAGATCGAAGCTGCCCGTATTGCTATGACCCGTTATATCAAGCGTGGCGGTCAGGTATGGATTAAGATTTTCCCCGATAAGCCCATTACAGAAAAGCCTGCTGAAACCCGAATGGGTTCCGGTAAAGGTTCTCCCGAGTACTGGGTTGCAGTTGTTAAGCCCGGCAGAGTAATGTTTGAAATGGATGGGATCAGCGAAGAGGTTGCTAAAGAAGCAATGCGTCTTGCGTCCCACAAGCTGCCGATCAAGTGTAAATTCGTAACCAAGGAAGTTAAGGAGGATACACTGTGATGAAATTAAGTGAAATCAGAGAAATGACCATTGACGAGTTGAATGCAGAGCTTGTTGCAAAGAAAGAAGAACTTTTCAACCTCCGCTTCCAGCACGCCATCAATCAGCTTGAAAATCCTCAGAAAATTGTGGAAGCGCGCAAGACCATTGCCCGCATTATGACCGTGATTCGTGAGAATGAGCTCAAGGCTGATAACTCCGCACAGTAAGTAAAGGAGATTGAAGAACATGGAAAGAAACCTGAGAAAGACCCGTGTAGGAAAGGTAGTCTCCAATGCAACCGATAAGACCATCGTTGTTGCCATCGAGGACAACGTAAAGCATCCGCTCTACAGCAAGATCATCAAGAAGACCGTAAAGTTTATGGCTCACGATGAGAATAATGAGTGTGGTGTAGGCGATAAGGTTGAGATCATGGAAACCAGACCCCTTTCTAAGAATAAGAGATGGCGCCTTGTAAGAATCATCGAAAAGGCGAAATAATCCGACCAGGAGGTAACGAAAAGTGATTCAGCAAGAAAGCAGAATGAAAGTCGCCGACAATACCGGCGCAAAAGAACTGCTTTGCATCCGCGTACTGGGCGGTACCGGCAGACGCTATGCTGCAATTGGCGATGTTGTCGTTTGTGCAGTAAAGAAGGCGGCTCCCGGCGGTATGGTTAAGAAGGGCGACGTTGTGAAAGCAGTTGTTGTCAGAACCGTACAACCCACCCGCAGAAGCGACGGATCTTACGTTAGATTCGACGAGAATGCAGCAGTCATCATCAAAGAAGACAAGAACCCCAGGGGAACCCGAATTTTCGGACCGGTTGCAAGAGAGCTTCGTGACAGAGATTATCTGAAGATCCTCTCCCTCGCTCCCGAAGTACTCTGATCTTGTCCCACTGAATGTAACATACTGAAAGGAGACAAGTGCTGAGCAATCTTTATCAGAAGGATTGTAGGCAGCACGCCTAAGAATATGAGTAACAAGCTTCACATTAAAAAAGGCGATACGGTCGTTTTGAATGTTGGCAGCTTTGACAACAAGTTCCAGAAGCCCGGCGAAGTTAAGACCGGCAAGGTTCTTGAGGTCAGCCCCAAGGAAGGCAAGGTAATCGTTGAGGGTATCAATATGGTTACCAAGCACGTGAAGCCCAGAAAGCAGGGCGAGACCGGCGGTATCGTAAAGGCTGAGGCACCCATCTACGCTTGTAAGGTCAGCGTTTACTGCCCCAAGTGTAAAAAGGGTGTCAGAACCAAAATCAAGGAAGAAGACGGCAAGAAGATCCGCATTTGTGCAAAATGCGGTGCTGAGCTGTAAGGGAGGATACTGAAATGGCTAAAATGAAAGAATTTTATCGCAATGAAGTTGCTCCCGCTTTGATGGAGGAATTTAAGTATAAGAGCGTTATGCAGATTCCTAAGATCGACAAGATCGTGGTGAATGTAGGCGCTGGCGAGGCAAAGGAAAATGCAAAGGTTATCGATAACATTATCGACGATCTGTCTGCCATCACCGGTCAGAGAGCAGTTCCTACCTTCGCAAAGAAGTCCGTAGCAAACTTTAAGATTCGCCAGGGTCAGAAGATCGGTGCAAAGGTTACCCTCAGAGGTGACATTATGTACGAATTCATTGATCGTCTGTTCCATGTGGCTCTTCCCAGAGTTCGTGACTTCAAGGGAATTAATCCCGACGCATTCGACGGACGCGGAAATTACTCTCTCGGTATTAAAGAGCAGTTGATCTTCCCTGAAATCGAGTACGATAAGATTGATAAGATCCGCGGTATGGATATTGTGTTTGTAACCACCGCCAACACCGATGAGGAAGCACGCAAGCTTCTGTCTCTCATGGGTGCACCGTTCGCAAGATAAGGTAAGGAGGAGAAAGAAAAATGGCAAAGAAAGCAATGATCTTGAAGCAGCAGAAGAAGCAGAAGTATTCTACCAGAGAATATACCAGATGCAAGATCTGCGGCCGTCCCCATGCTTATCTTCGTAAATTCGGTATCTGCCGTATCTGCTTCCGCGAGCTGGCATACAAGGGTCAGATCCCCGGTGTCAGAAAGGCAAGCTGGTAAGAAACCGGCAGAATCTGTATTCAAGTGCGGCTTTGCCGCAAACTAAATGCAATCAGGAGGAAAATTGTAATGCAAATTTCAGATGTTATTGCTGATATGCTCACTCGTATCAGAAATGCAAATGCTGCAAAGCATGAAAGTGTTGATATCCCCAACTCCAATATGAAGAGAGCAATTGCTCAGATTCTGTTGGACGAAGGTTATATCAAGAATTTTGAGATTGTGGACAACGGAAATCAGGGTATCATTCGCGTAACCCTGAAGTACGGTCCCAACAAACAGCGCATCATTCAGGGCATTCGCAGAGTGTCCAAACCCGGTCTTCGTATCTACGCTAGCTGCGAAGAGATCCCTCAGGTTATGCACGGTCTCGGTGTTGCCATCGTTTCCACTTCCAAGGGCATCATGACTGACCGCGCTGCAAGAAAAGCAAACGTTGGCGGCGAAGTACTCGCTTTCGTTTGGTAAGGGAGGGTAAAGAATATGTCAAGAATTGGACTTAAGCCCATCGAGATCCCCGCAGGTGTAAAGGTAACCGTAAACGGTTCTACCGTTACTGTTCAGGGTCCTAAGGGCACTCTCACCAGAGATATTCATCCTTTGATGCAGATCGAAGTAGGCGCTAACGAAGTTTTGGTTAAGCGTCCCAACGATGAGAAAGAAGCAAAGAGCCTTCACGGCCTTTCCCGTACTCTCGTTGCAAATATGGTAGAAGGCGTCACCAACGGCTACAAGAAGGAGCTTGAGATTAGTGAAGGCGGTTACCGTGTTGCTAAGAAGGGTAACCAGATTGTTATGAACCTGGGCTTCTCTCACGACGTTGTTATGACCGAAGAAGACGGCATCACTTTCGAGGTACCCGATGCAAACCACGTGAATGTTTGCGGTATTGATAAGCAGAGGGTTGGTCAAGTTGCTGCTGAACTCAGAGGCAAACGTCCTCCCGAACCCTATCTGGGCAAGGGTATCAAGTATGTTGGCGAGCGTATTCGCCGCAAATCCGGTAAGGCCGGCAAATAAGGAAAGGAGTGGAATAGTATGGTTTCTCGCGTTGATACGAATAAAAAGCGTATTAAAAGACATAAAAGAGTTCGTTCAAAGATTTTCGGAACTGCACAGAAGCCGAGACTTTGCGTTTTCAGATCTCTCAAGAACATCTACGCTCAGGTGATTGATGATGAAAACGGTAAGACTCTTGCCTCCGCTTCCTCTCTTGATAAGGAATTCAATCAGTATGGCGGCAACAAAGAAGCCGCAAAGCTTGTGGGTCAGGCAGTTGCAAAGGCTGCTCTTGAAAAGGGCATTACCGATGTAGTGTTCGACCGTGGCGGTTACATTTTCCACGGACGTGTTCAGGAGCTTGCAGAAGGCGCCCGCGAAGCTGGTTTAAAATTCTAAGGGAGGAAATGATATGGCACAGAAAATTGATGCGGCTACTCTCGATTTGAGAGAAGACGTTGTTTACACCAAAAGCGTTTCCAAAACCGTAAAAGGCGGTCGTGTCCGCAAGTTCTCCGCTCTGGTTGTAGTAGGCGACGGACAGGGTCACGTAGGCTACGGCCTCGGAAAGGCTTCCGAGCGTCCCGAAGCAGTCCGTAAGGGCGTTGAGGACGCAAAGAAAAACATGATCGAGGTTTCCATGAAGGGTACCACGATTCCCCACGAGATCGTCGGCATTTTCGGCGCAGGTCGCGTTCTTCTCAAGCCCGCTCCCAAAGGTACTGGTATTATTGCCGGCGGCAAGGTGAAGAGTGTTCTGCAGCTGGCCGGTATTTCCGACATCCGTGCTAAGTGCTTGGGTACCAATAACCCCGGTAACGTTGTGAAAGCAACCTTCGAGGGACTGCGCGCTCTCCGCTCTGCTCAGGAAGTAGCAGCAATGCGTGGCAAGACTCCCGAGGAAATTCTGAACTGAACGAGGAGGAGAAACAATGGCTCTTAAAATTACTCTCGAGAAAAGCCTAATCGGCAGACTCGACAAGCAGAAAAAGACTGCTGCTTCTCTCGGCCTGAAGAAGATCGGCGATTTCACCGTTCAGGAAGATAGCGCTGCAGTGAAGGGCAAAATCGAAGTGATCAAGCATATGGTTCGCGTCGAGAATGCCTAAGGAAATAGGAGGAAACACAATGAAGCTTCATGAATTGGCTCCTGTCGTGCCTACCAAAAAGGCATGGCGCAAGGGCAGAGGACCCGGATCCGGCAACGGCAAGACCGGCGGTCGCGGTCATAAGGGTCAGCAGGCTCGCTCCGGCGGCGGTGTTCGCATCGGCTTCGAAGGCGGTCAGATGCCTGCATACAGAAGACTTCCCAAGCGTGGCTTTAACAATGAAAGATTCGCTACTCACTATGCAATCGTGAACCTTTCCGTTCTGGATAAGTTTTTTGATGATGGTGCAGTAGTTGATCTGGTTGCACTTGTGGAAGCAAACTTAATCTCTAAGCCGCTCGATGGTCTTAAGGTTCTCGGAAACGGTAATGTTACCAAAAAGCTTACCGTTAAAGCTCACAAGATCTCCGATACCGCAAAGGCTAAGATCGAGAAAGCCGGCGGAACGGTTGAGGTGATTTAAAGTGCTGAAAACATTTGTCAACGCTTGGAAGCTCCCTGATCTTCGCAGAAAGATGCTCTTCACGTTGTTGATTATTGTGATTTATCGTATCGGTTGTGTACTTCCGGTACCTTATATTGACAATACAATGATCGAAGAGTGGTTTAATACCGAGGCCGCAGGTACGATGCTCCAGTATTTGAACATACTGTCAGGCTCTGCATTTTCCCAAGCGACCTTGTTCGCACTTTCTGTATCGCCTTACATTACTTCTTCTATTGTTATTCAGCTTCTTACCATTGCGATCCCCGCATTAGAAAAGCTGAGCAAACAGGGTGAAGAAGGCAAAAAGAAATTGACACAGATTACCCGTTATTGTACAGTTGCCATCGCGCTCCTGACCTCTTACGGTTACTATGTAACGCTGAAGAGCCTTCAGGCGATCAGCGAACCCAATTGGTTCAAGGCGGTTGTAATCATTGCCTGTCATTGTGCCGGTGCAGCTCTTATTATGTGGCTGGCTGAGAAGATCAATGAAAGTGGTATCGGAAACGGAATTTCTATGATTCTGTTTGCCAACATCATTGCATCTCTTCCCACTATGGTAACCGGCTTTGTAAAAACTCTGAATTTGGGCAATGGAACCTTTGTTGACGTAATCTCTACGATCCTGATTTATTTGCTTTTTGCAGTAATTGCTGTTTTGATTGTTGCTTTCGTGGTTTTTATGACCGAATCCGAAAGAAAAATCCCCGTACAGTATGCAAAGCGTGTGGTTGGTCGAAAGATGTACGGTGGACAGAGCACCCACCTTCCCATTAAGTTGAATATGTCCGGCGTTATGCCGATTATCTTCGCTTCCAGCATTCTCATGCTGCCCGCGACGATTTCCATGTTCTTCCCCGAACCGAAGGAAGGCTCTTTCTGGGCAGGTTTCCTGAATTTGTTCAGTACTCAGAATATTGTTTACATTCTCGTCGAACTTGTTCTAATCATTGCGTTCTCTTACTTCTATCTGGCCATTTCCTTTAATCCCGTAGAGGTTGCGAACAATTTGAAGAAGAACGGCGGCTTTATTCCCGGTCTCCGTCCCGGAAAGCCTACCAGTGATTTTATCGCCAGCTCCTTGAAGAAAATTACCCTCATTGGTGCTTTCTTCCTGGCGGTGATTGCAGTTCTGCCTATGGCAGTAAATGCTTTGGCATTTGCGGTCTCCGGCGGTGCGGTTGACCTTGGTAGCGTGTCCTTTGGTGGAACATCTATGCTAATCGTTGTTGGCGTTGCGCTGGAAACGGTTCGCGATTTGGAATCTCAGATCACAATGCGTCACTATAAAGGATTTCTTGGATAATGAAACTGATTTTTCTTGGAGCACCCGGTGCCGGAAAAGGAACGCAGGCAGCGCAAATTAGCGCCGCCCTTGCGATTCCGGCGATTTCAACCGGCGACATTATAAGAACGGCCATCAAGGAAGGTGCACCTCTTGGACTTAAGTTTAAGAGCTACATCGATAAAGGCAGTCTTGTTCCCGATGATCTGGTTTGCGCTATGGTCAAGGAACGCTTAGCAAAGCCTGACTGTGAAAACGGTTTTATCTTGGATGGCTTTCCCCGAACAATTGAACAGGCAAAATTTTTAGATGAAAGCGGCATCGGCATTGACCGTGTCGTCAACATCGAGGTGAGCGATGAAGATATCGTGAAGCGTATGGGCGGCAGAAGATTTTGCCCCAAATGCCAGCGAACCTATCATGTGCTCTATAACAAACCCGCGGAAGAGGGTGTTTGCGACACTTGCAAAGCTGAGCTTTGTATCCGTGACGATGACAAGCCCGAAACCGTTTTGCACCGCCTTGAGGTGTACCACGAACAGACCGAGCCTCTGATTGCTTATTATGAAAAGAAGCTTTGCTCTGTAGATGGTACTCTATCTCCCGAAGAGATCACGAAAATGATTCTCGAGCAAGTGCGTGTATGATTCGGCTGAAAAATTCCGCACAGCTTGCGCTGATGCAGGAGAGCTGCAAGCTGACCGTTGCTGCCCTTTATGAGGGCGCAAGTATCATCGCACCCGGGGTAACCCTTGGTGAGATTGATCTGAAAATCCGCAAGTATATCGAGAAGCACGGCGGTACGCCTTCTTTCCTCGGGTATGCGGGTTATCCCAAAAGCTCCTGCATCAGCGTAGGTGATGTGGTGATCCACGGAATACCGGGGAACCAGGTGCTGAAGGACGGTGACATCGTTTCTATCGATGTGGGTGCATATCTGAATGGCTTTCACGGAGATTGTGCCCGTACCTTTCCTTGTGGCAAGATCACACCCGAAGCCGAGCGCCTCATTCAAGTCACAAAGGATAGCTTTTATGCTGGGCTTTCCAAGGCTTGCGAGGGAAATCGAGTGGGCGATATATCTGCGGCTGTTCAGACTACGGCGGAGAGCGCAGGCTTTTCCGTTGTTAGGGAATATATCGGTCATGGCGTAGGGCAAGAACTCCACGAAGCACCCGACGTACCTAATTTCGGGGTAGCGGGAAAAGGACCCAGACTTTATGCCGGTATGACTTTGGCTATCGAGCCGATGATTAATGCCGGAACAGAAGAAGTCTATCAGATGCCGGACGGCTGGACCGTTCGTACTTTGGACGGATCCCTTTCCGCACATTATGAAAATACAGTTGCGATTACTCGCGACGGCGCAAAAATTTTAACCGAACTGTGATGCCAAGATCAAAGGAGTGAGTTATTTTGGCAAAAGACGATGTAATGGAATTCCAAGGCACGGTTATTGAGACCTTGCCGAATGCCACAAGCAAAGTTAAGCTTCCCAATGATATGGTGATTCTGGCTTACATTTCGGGTAAGATGCAGCAACACTATATCAGAATCATCCCGGGCGACAAGGTGCTGGTAGAAGTCAGCATTTATGATCCCACCCGCGGAAGAATTATCCGACGTCTGTAATTTTTAAAACCAATATGGAGGAAATCAAATGAAAGTTAAGCCTTCCGTAAAGAAAATATGCGAAAAGTGCAAGGTCATCAAAAGAAAAGGCAAAGTTATGGTGATCTGCGAGAACCCCAAGCATAAGCAAAAGCAAGGTTAATTAAGAGGAGGAAAAACAGTATGGCACGTTTAGCAGGTGTAGACCTTCCCAGAGAAAAGCGCGTCGAGATCGGTTTGACCTACATTTTCGGTATCGGTCTTACATCTTCCAAGAAGATCCTCGAAAAGACCGGCATCAATCCCGATACGAGAGTCAAGGATCTGACGGATGACGACGTAGCAAAGCTGCGTGAAGTCATCGAAAACGAATATACCGTAGAAGGCGATCTCCGCAGAGAAATTGCATACGATATCAAGAGAATGAAGGATATCGGTTGCTATCGCGGAATCCGCCATCGCAAGGGTCTGCCCGTCAGAGGTCAGAGAACCAAGACCAATGCAAGAACCAGAAAAGGTCCTGCAAAGACCATTGCAAACAAGAAGAAATAAAGGAGAGTAGAAAAACATGGCTGCAGTTTCCAAAGCTAAAAGAACGACCAAGAAGCGCCGCGAGAAGAAGAATATCGAAAAAGGCGCAGCTCATATCCGTTCTACTTACAACAACACCATTATCACTCTCACCGATGTGAATGGTAATGCGATCTCCTGGGCATCTGCCGGCGAACTTGGCTTCAAGGGTTCCAAGAAGTCTACCCCCTTCGCTGCACAGATGGCAGCAGAAACCGCTGCAAAGCTGGCTGTTGATCAGGGTCTGAAGACTGTTGAAGTTTTCGTAAAGGGCCCCGGACAGGGAAGAGAATCTGCCATCCGCGCTCTCCAGACCGCAGGTCTTGAGATTACGCTGATTAAAGACGTAACTCCCATCCCCCACAATGGCTGCCGTCCTCCTAAGAGAAGACGCGTATAATCTGGAAAGGAGAGAGAAAAAATGGCAAAATATACTGGCCCTGCGTGCAGACAATGCCGCAGAGAAGGCGTAAAAATGTTTTTGAAGGGCGAAAGATGCTTTTCTGATAAGTGCCCCATTACTCGTCGTGGCACTGTACCCGGACAGCATGGCACAGCCCGTGCCAGAATGATGAAGAACTACGGACTTCAGCTTCGCGAGAAGCAGAAGACCCGTCGCTATTACGGCATTCTGGAAACCCAGTTTAGAAATTATTACGAAAAGGCAGACGCACAGGAAGGTATGTCCGGTGTTAACCTGCTGATCATGATCGAGAGAAGATTCGACAACGTTGTTTACAGAATGGGCCTCGCAGAAAGCCGCAGAGATGCCCGTCAGCTGGTTCGTCACGGTCATTTCACTGTAAACGGAAAGAATGCTAACATTCCTTCCATGCTTCTCAAGGTTGGCGATGAGATCGCAATCAAGGACTCCAAGAAGGATCGTCCCAAGATTAAGACCGTTATTGAGAAGTGCGAAGGAAAGATTATCCCGAAATGGGTTGAAGTTGATAAGGAGAACGGAAAGGGCAAGATCATTGCAATGCCTCAGAGAGAGGACATTGACTTTGAGATTGACGAGCAGCTCATTGTCGAACTTTACTCTAAATAATCCCTAAGATTTTAAGGAGGTTATTTCATGATTGAAATTGAAAGACCGGGTATTAATACTGTAGAGCAGTCCGAAAACGGCGCTTTTGGTGTATTTGAGGTAGAGCCTTTAGAGAGAGGCTTTGGCATTACTTTGGGTAATGCGCTTCGTCGCATCCTGATCAGTTCTCTTCCCGGTGTTGCCGTAACTAGCGTGAAGATCGACGGTGTACTCCATGAGATCTCCACCATCGACGGCGTAAAGGAAGATGTACCCGAAATTATTCTGAATATTAAGAGTATCCGTGCAAAGCTTTTTACCGACCAACCGAAGGTTTGTGTGATTGATGTCCAGGG
Source organism: Eubacteriales bacterium (assembly GCA_045597125.1). Lineage (GTDB taxonomy): Bacteria > Bacillota > Clostridia > Oscillospirales > SIG627 > RGIG5579. The sequence continues at coordinate 19,768 of JAZODR010000048.1, forward strand.
TGACAAGGTAGTTACCGCAGGTGATATCAATGCTGATTCCGATATCGAGATTTTGAATCCCGAACTTTATCTCTGCACCGTAGCACAGGGTGCAAAGCTTTACATGGAATTGACCTTTGAAACCGGCAGAGGATATGTTTCCGCTGAGCGTAACAAGGCGCAGGGAACTCCCTCCATCGGAACCATCTACACCGACTCCATTTATTCTCCCGCAAAGAAAGTAAATTTCAAGGTAGATAATGCCAGAGTCGGCGATCGTATGGAATTCGATAAGCTGACCCTCGAAGTGGAGACCGACGGTACCATCACTGCGAAGGAGTCCATTTCTCTGGCTGCTAAGATTATGGTCGAGCATTTGAATCTGTTCATTGATCTTTCTGATGAAGCTAAGAAGCTCGACGTGATGAAGGACAGAGATGAGGTTGTTAAGGCTCAGGTTCTGGAAATGGCTATTGAAGAGCTTGATTTGTCAGTCCGTGCTTTTAACTGCTTGAAGCGTGCCGGTATCAACACTGTTGAAGATCTGATCAACCGTAGCGAGGAGGACATGATCAAGGTCCGCAACCTCGGTAAGAAATCTCTGGAAGAAGTCATTCACAAACTTCAGACCTTGGGCTTTGAGCTCAAGAAGGAAGAAGACTGATTTTTTTCCAATATTATCAGGAGGAAACATAAAATGCGTAAACTTGGCAGAAAGACTGACCACAGACTTTCTATGCTTCGCGGCCAGGTAACTTTCCTGCTTGAAAAGGGCAGACTGGAAACCACCGCAACCAGAGCTAAGGAAGTACAGAGTCTTACTGAAAAAATGATTACTCTTGGAAAGAAGAACACCCTTGCCTCCAGAAGACAGGCTCTTTCCTTCATTACCAAAGAGGACGTTGTTAAGAAATTGTTTGATGAGATCGCTCCTTCCTTTGAGGGAAGATGTGGCGGTTACACCAGAGTTGTTCTTACCGGACCTCGTCGTGGCGATGCTGCTGAAATGGCAATCGTTGAGTTGGTAGCGGAAGAGAAGAAGGAAGAAAAGAAGCCTGCAAAGAAGGCTCCTGCAAAGAAAGCTGCTCCCAAGGCTGAAAAGAAAGAGGCTCCCGTTGAGGAGACTGCTCCTGCTGAGGAAGTAAAGGAGGAGGCTCCTGTTGAGGAAGCTGCTCCTGCTGAGGAAGCAAAGGCTTAAGTATTTCCGAAAGGCAAAGAGACCGAGAAATCGGTCTCTTTTTTTATCCCTGTTTATCAAAATCATAAAATGTGTGTGAAATTTGGTTGTTTTTCCTGAATTTCGGTAAAATCTATTGCGAAAAAAGAAGGTTTGTGATAAAATAAAAGAAATGAAATTCAAAGAAGGAAGGAACTACTATGAACAAAAAGTCAGTAAAGGACGTAGAAGTCTGCGGCAAGAGAGTTTTTGTCCGTTGCGATTTTAATGTGCCCATGAAGGACGGTGTGATCACCAGCGATAAGAGAATCGCCGCTGCGATCCCTACTATTCAGTATCTTTTGGAAAATGGCGCAAAGGTAATTCTTTGCTCTCATATGGGTAAGCCCCACAATATTTTCACTGAGGGCTTTGGTCTGACTAAGAAGGAAAAAAAGGCTGTTGCAAAGCTTCCTGAGGCTGAGCAGGCTGCTGCAACGGCTGCTTACCTTGCAAAGGCAGGCGACGATCAGAAAAAGTTGACTTTGAAGCCCGTTGCAGAAAGACTTAATGAATATTTGGGTAACAAGGTTACCTTTGCCGTTGATATTATTGGCGAGGATGCCAAGGCAAAGGTTGCTGCCCTCAAGGAAGGCGAAGCTGTTCTTTTGGAGAATGTTCGTTTTGATGCCAGAGAAGAGAAGAATGGGGCTGATTTTGCAGAAGCTCTGGCTTCTATGGCAGATCTGTTTGTAAACGATGCATTCGGTACTGCTCACCGTGCTCACGCTTCTACCGAGGGTATCTCCCATTATATCCCTGCAGTATGCGGCTTCTTGATTGATAAGGAAATTACGATTATGGGCGGTGCTTTGGAGAAGCCCGAGCATCCCTTTGTTGCAATTCTCGGCGGTGCAAAGGTTTCCGATAAGATCGCTGTTATCACTAACCTGATTGAGAAGGTTGATACCATCATCATCGGTGGTGCTATGGCTTATACCTTCATTAAGGCTCAGGGTGGCAAGATCGGCACCTCTCTCTGCGAGGATGATAGAATGGAGCTTGCTCTTGAACTGGTTGAAAAAGCAAAGGCGAAGGGTGTGAAGTTCCTTCTTCCCGTTGATAATAAGTGCGGTGCTTCTTTTGATAATGATGCTGAAAGCTGCATCTGCGCATCCAACGAAGTTCCCGATGGATTTATGGGTATGGATATCGGCCCCAAGACCATTGAACTGTATTCTGAGGCTGTTAAGGATGCTAAGACCGTAATTTGGAATGGACCGATGGGTGTTTCCGAGTTTGAGAATTACGCTGCCGGTACCCGTGCCGTTGCAGAAGCAGTTGCTCAGAGCTCTGCTACTTCCATCGTAGGCGGAGGTGATTCTACCGCGGCAATTGAGAAGCTTGGCTTTGCCGATAAGATCACCCACATCTCTACCGGCGGCGGTGCCAGTCTTGAATTCTTGGAAGGCAAAGAGCTTCCCGGTATTGCTTGTCTTCAGGACAGATAAGGAGGATAGAAAAATGAGAAAGATGGTTATTGCAGGTAACTGGAAAATGAATAAGACTCCTTCTGAGGCAGCTTCTCTTGCAGCTGAAATTGCTCAGATCAAGGATGCTTCTTGCGAGGTTGTAATTTGCCCTCCCTTTGTTGACCTTTTCTTTGCAAAGAAGGCAATTGAGGGAAGCGGAATCAAACTGGGTGCTCAGAACTGCCACTTTGAGGCTTCCGGAGCTTTCACCGGTGAGATCAGCGCAGATATGTTGATCGAAGCAGGATGTGAGTACGTTATCATCGGTCACTCCGAGAGAAGACAGTATTTCGCCGAAACCGACGAAACTGTGAACAAGAGAACTGCTGCCGCTTTGGCAAAAGGGCTCAAGGTGATTCTTTGTGTTGGTGAAACCAAGGACGAGAGAGTGGACGGTATCACCGAGGAAGTGATTGCCCGTCAAATCAAACTGGATTTGAAGGGAATTTCTCGCGAGGATATGGCGAATGTTGTGATCGCTTATGAGCCTGTATGGGCAATCGGTACCGGTCTTGTTGCTACTAAGGAGCAGGCCGAAGAGGTTTGTGCTTTCATTCGCGGCTTGGTTAAGAATCTTTATGACGATGCCGTAGCAGAAGATATTACTATTCAGTACGGTGGATCTATGAAGCCCGATAATTGTGCTGAGCTTTTGGCAATGCCCAATATTGATGGTGGTCTGATCGGCGGAGCAGCCTTGAAGACTGCAGATTTTGCAGCAATCGTAGCAGCAGCAAAATAAATTAAATGAAAAAATTTTTCATAGGACTGGGTGAAAGAAAGAAGAAATACGAAACTGAGGGCGTGGATGGGTACGATTGGAATGAGGCGCAGCCGAGATGGCCTATTACCCGCATTATGAACACTGCTTTTGCCATTATTAGCCTTATTGTTTGGGTGTTCATTCTTTCTCGCATTTTTGCATCGGGAAACTCGGAATATGAGAAAATGATTCTTTTAAATGAGAAAGCATCTGCCATTTATCCTGAGGAATGTCAGCAGGTGCTTCGCATCAATTCTGCTGTTGAGGAGGATGCCAAAGGCGGGGTTATCGTGCAATATCCTGTTTATTTGAAGGAAGCGGAAAATCTGCAACTTACCGCGCGCGTCAATCGTCGCCTTATAAAGCCGGGAAGCGGAGAGATGGGCTATACTTTTGTTCTTCGCGAAAGCGGTGGTGGAAACTGTTTTTATACGGTGAGTTATTACAGCGCGAAAAAGCAGTTTCAATATGCGTTTTACCGTCTTTGTTTTGAGGGCATTAAGCTGGATACGGATAAGGTCTATACGCTCTTGGTGTATCAAGGAGAATTTTCTCCCGAAGACGGAAATTTTCCTGCAAATAAGGCAGATTTTCACTTCGTCGTATTAAATTCTGATACCTATTGCAATACTGTAACTCCTAAAAGAAATTCTTTTCAAAATGTAAAATAAAAAAGAAAGGCTCGAAAGAGCCTTTCTTTTTTTGGAGCTAATGACGTGACTTGAACACGCGACCTGCTGATTACGAATCAGCTGCTCTACCAACTGAGCTACATTAGCGACTTCAGGTATTATATCATAGAAAAAGTGAAAATGCAAGAGTTTGCGTTTTTTTATTTTTTTCGATTTACTCTTGACTTTATAAAACGGATTGCTATAATAAGAGCAGATGATATCAAAGGAGAAACTTATGAAATATACGCTATATGGTGACGGAATTCACGATGATACTGATGCCATTCAGGAGATGATTGATTCGTCTTGCGAGGTGGTTTTGCCTTCGCCGAAGGCATTTTATCTCATTTCTCGCACATTGGTGCTTCATTCTAACTTTAGATTGGTGCTTCCTCGTTTTGCCGAGATTCGTCTTGCACCGCAGTCTAATTGTATGATGCTGAAAAGTGCCACTGTGGATGATTTAGCAGACCGTGGTGGATTTAAGATTTTTGATTATTTAAATCGCTATAGCCCCGATGCGCCTACGGAAAACATTGAGGTGATGGGCGGTATTTGGAATTTCAACAATAAGCAGCAGAATCCCAATCCTCTTTCCACGGGCAAATATGAGCCGGAAGGGTACACGGGTCTGATGTTCTTGTTTTATAACGTGAAAAATCTCAAGATTTCCTCGATGACGCTCAAGGATCCTGCAAATTTCTGTATTACACTTGATAAGGTATCCTATTTTAAGATTGAGGATCTTACTTTTGATTTCAATGACGGAAATCTCTACCAGAGTAATATGGACGGAGTTCATATTTGCGGCAATTGTCATCACGGTAACATTGAGAAGCTATTTGGCACTTGCTACGATGATATTGTTGCTCTTAATGCTGAAGAGGGTTCCCGCGGTCCAATTTCCGATATTACCGTTCGTGGTATTTACACGGATCAGTCCTATAGTGCTGTTCGTCTTCTCACTGCAAATCCGGAGTGCTCCATTCGCAATATTCATATTTCTGATATTCGCGGTACATTTTATCACTTCGTTATCGGCTTTATGCAGTATTATAAAACCGAGAAACGCGGCCTGATTGAGAATGTGACCATTGATAACGTGTACGCTTCTAAGTCCGACCGTACTGTGGTGAAATTCCCCAAGGTTACCAAGTATAAGCGCTACGGCGTTATTGATTTTGAGGGCAAAATCGACGTGAAGAACGTGCATATTTCCGATTTGCACCGCCGTGAGTTTATTGACAATATTCCCACGATTTTGACGGGAACGACTTCGGCGATTGATCATATGATTTTGGAGAATATTACTTCTGAAAACTTTACCGATTTGGGTGAAATGCCTTTGATTGAAATTCAAACAAGCGCTGCTACCAACATTGTTGGAAGAAGCCTTTTCCAAGATGGCAAAAAAATTGAATTGAACTAAAAACAGACAGAGAGTGAATCATTCACTCTCTGTCTATTTTCATTTGATCGTAAGGGAAAAAATCAAAACCAAGCCGCTTATAAAGGGAAACTGCGCCTTCATTTTCTTTTTCTACTTCCAAACGGAAGCGTTTTGCACAAGGAGCATATTTTTCTTTTAAAAAATGAAAAAAAGCTGAACCGTAGCCTTTACCACGGGCGGCAGGCTCCAGATAAATTTCTTCAATCCAGATAACCTCACCTCCTGCCTCCTGGCTCCAGGTGCGGGCAAGGAGGGCATAGCCTATGATGTTTTCCTCTTCCTCAAAAATAAAGGCATCGGCAAAGGGAGAACCTTCTATCAAGAGGGAAAAGGTTTTTTCGAGATTTTTTGCGGGAACGGGTGAGAGGACAACATCACTGTCATAAAATTTTTTTGCCATAGCAAGATAGATTTTTCTGTCTTTTTCTTCAATGGGACGAAACATTTCACGCCTCCTTTTTCTTCTAAAGCATTATATTAAAGCATGGGAGAAAAGTCAAGGTGTGCTTTCTTGACATAAAAAATTTGCTGTGCTATAATTTTATATAGAATAGCAATGATAAGGAGAATAAAAATGGAACTTGTTATAATTCTTGTTTTTTTGGTGATTGCTTTTATTCTTGCTAATGCAAAGATCGTTCCCCAAGCCAATGAATTTGTTATTGAATTTTTGGGTAAATACAAGACCACTTGGTCGGCAGGCTTTCACGTGAAGATTCCTTTTTTGGAGAGAATTGCAAAGCGTGTGACTCTCAAGGAGCAGGTTTTGGATTCTCCCCCTCAGCCTGTTATCACCAAGGATAACGTTACCATGCAGATCGACACGGTGATTTATTATGCCGTTTACGATGCCAAGCTTTACGCTTACGGTGCGGTCAATCCTATTTCTGCCCTTTCCAATCTTGCCGCTACTACCTTGCGTAATATTGTAGGTGAATTGGAGCTGGACGGTACTTTGACCTCTCGCGATACCATCAATGCGAAAATGACCGAGATTCTGGACGAAGCAACGGATAAGTGGGGCATTAAGGTAAATCGCGTGGAACTGAAAAATATTATCCCTCCCACCGAAATTCAGAATGCCATGGAAAAGCAAATGAAGGCAGAGCGCGATCGCCGAGAAACTTTGCTTCAAGCAGAGGGGCATAAGGCTGCTGCTATTACTCGAGCAGAGGGCGATAAGCAAGCAATGATTCTTGCCGCCGAAGGTGAGCGCGATGCCCGTATTGCCCGAGCAGAGGGCGAAGCAAAGGCAATCTTCCTTTCTAAAAAAGCAGAGGCTGATGGTTTGCGTGCATTGCGTGAAGCAGGTGTGGATGAAGCCGTTTTGGAGCTGAAAAAATACGAGGCACTTGTAGCAATGTCTGACGGTAAAGCATCCAAGATCATCGTGCCCACTGACGTTGTGGAAATGGCAAAATCGAATGTACTCTTTTCCGAAACTTCGGGTCTGGGAGATGTTACTCCCCCTGCCGCTGACAAGCCTAAACCTTCTAAAAAGAAAGATCCTTGCTGCGATTAAAGAAAAAACAACCGTAAAACTACGGTTGTTTTTTTGCGAAAATATGGTACAATAAATAGGAGAAAGTTTTTAATGAAAGGAGTCTGGCTTGTGATTCCAAGGGAATTTGCAGATATTGTAGTGGATTGGTTTCGCCGAGAGGGGAGAGTTTTGCCTTGGCGTGAGGGGCGAAACCCTTACCGCATCTGGATTTCTGAGGTGATGCTTCAGCAGACCCGAATCGAAGCGGTGATTCCGTATTACCATCGTTTTCTGAGGGAATTGCCTGATCTTGCGGCTCTTGCTGCGTGTCCGGAGGATAAGCTTCTCAAATTGTGGGAGGGTCTGGGCTATTATTCCCGCGCCCGTAATTTGAAAAAGGCTGCTGTTACCGTGATGACCGAATACGGTGGAGAAATGCCCGGAGAGGCAAAAGAATTGCGCCGCCTTTCGGGCATCGGCGACTATACGGCGGGCGCCATTGCCTCTATTGCGTTTGGAGAACCTTCCCCTGCGGTGGACGGAAATGTACTTCGCGTAATGACCAGAGTTTTGGGCGATAAAAGTGATATTGCCGTGCCTGAAACCAAGAAAAGGATTGCCACGCTCTTGGAGGAAATATATCCCCGTGGCTCTGCGGCGGGTGATTTGACCGAAGGAATTATGGAGATTGGGGAGCGGGTGTGTATCCCTGCGGGTGTTCCTCTTTGTACAGTTTGCCCTTTGCGGGAGATTTGTAAAGCCAAAGACGGACTTTGGCAAACCATTCCCGTGAAAAGTCCTAAAAAGGATCGAAAGATTATCGAGAAAACCGTCTTCGTTTTGAAGTGTGGGGACAAAATTGCCATCCGCCGCCGTCCGGAGGGGGGGCTTTTGGCCGGAATGTGGGAATTTTATTCTGTGGATGCTGCTATGACCCGTGCTACTGCCCAAAAGCATTTGCAGAACGAAGGCTTTTCCTCGGAAAAGATCAGTGCTTTGGGGAAAGCTACCCATATTTTTACTCATCTGGAATGGCATATGACCGCCTTTTTGGTAGAATGTTCCAATCAAAGGGAAGGATTTGTTTGGGAATCATTTGAAAACATCGATTCCTCTTATGCTCTTCCCACCGCACTCCAAAAAATCAAGAAAAAAGCAAAAGAAAACTCCCGAAGCATATAGATTCGGGAGTTTTTTGGTGCCGGAAGCGGGGGTCGAACCCGCACGGTATCGCTACCACTGGATTTTGAGTCCAGCACGTCTGCCAATTCCATCATTCCGGCTCAAGTACTCGACTATTATACAGTAACCTTTTAATAAAATCAAGTCTTTTTTTTAATTTTATTTGATTTTTTTATCGTGTTTATTTTTATAAACTCCAACAGCGCAAAAGATACCAAGACCGAAAACAGCACCCAATGTTCCTGCTATAATATCCCCCATTGTATTAAATTTTGTTCCTTGCATATTAGCATTTATTAAAACATCACAAAAAAATTCATAAATTTCCCAAACGGAAGCACAAGTACAAGAAAAGAATATTGAAAACATACCAACATTTACTCTGTCATATGACTGTACTCTTCTATTATTAACCACTTCAATAATAATTCGACCGCCCTCAAACAGCAATATTCCACTCAAAAAATGCACAAACAGGTCATAATATTTAACGTAGTAATACAGATTTATGCAAGAACCCAACGAACACGCAAAAACAACAAAAGACAGTGATAATACATAAAATCTTATTGGAAAAGCCCAGACAATACCGCTTACAAGAAAAACTGCAACATATGAGCCAACTATTTTTAACACAGTAGTTTCTACAGAAAACAACAATATAAAAGCGGTGCAAATGATATTTATCAAAAGCACCGCACTTGATGTGATAAGTTTAAATTTGGCAGACCTGTTCATAATTCACCTCACGCACTGCGGTTTTTCTCAACTTATTAATAAATTATGCCCAGAATCCTTAAATCATAACCAATGGTCTTCTTGAATTATAAAGATGTAATTTGATTAGTAAAGCAGACCTTTTTCAAATAAAACATTTGAAAATTCGGGTGTAAGTTCCTGTGCTTTGTCACCCGAACCGTTGATATAAATATACCAAAGCGAATCTTGTCGGAAAATATAAGACTTCACGATAAGATAAGGACATTGCTTGCTATAAAGCAAAACCTCTTTTGCATTTTTGTCAAGATTTGCATAATCAACCTTAACTGTGTTGCTTTCAAAAACAGATTCATTAAAAACAAACACAACATCAGAGCCAATGATATTAAAAGTGTCGGTACTGAAACTGTAGTCCTCGCGAACATAACACATTTCATCATCGGTTACGCTTACAAGATACATCGGCTTATCGTATGTATACGAATAATAGAAACCGAAATCATATTCACCGCCATCAAGCAGTTTTCTTTGAGATTTTTCAATACGAGAACCGTTGAATTTATCCGAAAGATAATAGCGGTTATTCTGATATATGAGCACATCTTTGCCAGTGTTTTTGTCCCTTACGGTAGAAACTGAATGCTCACCGCAAGCAACAAACGTGATGCAAAGAGCAAACAATAGAAATAAAACTGATATTCGTTTAAACACAAAATCGCCTCAAATCTTTTCATAAATGCGATAATATTTTAACAAACATAAAATATAAAGTCAAGCATTATGAAATATGACACACACCATAGTTCAATAAAATTTTTAAATAATCTAAAATTATTGTTGACAAAACAGACATTTATGTTATAATGATTAAGCGCTTAGATTTGACGTGGGCCTTTAGCTCAGTTGGTTAGAGCAACCGGCTCATAACCGGTAGGTCCCGGGTTCGAACCCCTGAAGGCCCACCACTTCTTTACAAACGTCAATTTCAGTGTATTATAATATTGTAGGGGTATAGCTCAGCAGGTAGAGCATCGGTCTCCAAAACCGAGTGCCGAGGGTTCGATTCCTTCTGCCCCTGCCAAGTGCGATAAATCCCAACTTCATTACCGTGATAGGTGATGCGTTCGGATTTATTGTTTTAATATCACAAACATAAAAAGTAAGGCAGAGAGCGAAAACTCTCTGCCTTTGCTATATTTTGAGAAAATTTATGAAATAATTAATATTCTGATAGTTTTAAATATTCCAGGTCATTAATAATTGATTCGTATCGTTGTTTAGTTGAGTTATAGTATTTATTAAAATATATGCTACCATAAACCAATGCACTCGTAATACCAATTGCCAATATTATGAAAAATGCAATGGATAACCAAAATTCATAGTCTATTATTGACTTGTCAATCTCTTTAATTAGTGTTGCTATAAAAGTTAATACAGATGTGGTGATTGTGATAAAAATACGATTTTTCCTCTTGTCAGCTTTATTAACATTATCTATGTATTTTTGATATTTAGATATTAATTCACATAATTTTTCTTTTGTATCAATTGAGAATTCTTTCTCTAAAATATCTTTTAACAGGTCGATTTTTTCTTTGTATACTTTTATGCGCTCTTCTGCATTTTTCTTGCGATTTATTGTGTCGAAAATATAAAGAACAATTAATGACGCAGCACAAAATCCCACACCAATTAGAAACCAATATTGTTTAGGGAAAAACAACATCAAGAAAAATATTGAAAGCAGCGATAAAAACAAAACTATTATAGATATAATAACGGTTATTTTAACGCCTTTTGGAAATCTATTCAACCCAAGCTTTATATTGCTTTGCTTCTTCCTATGTTCATAATAATCTAAGATGATGTTCTCTATCATATTTTTTCTCCTTTACAATGAATTATTAATCATAATAATTTTAATAACCATAATCTTTGATGATATTAATTAGTATTTCTCGGTCTTTTTTTACCTCCTCTTTCGAATAAAAACCATGCTTACAATTTAGACATTCTTGAGGATCGGTACGATCTCGAAGTGTATCATCAAATTTGCAATTTGGATATGCTTTGACAATTTTACCGTCAACAATTTCAAAATGAAAGGCACTATCGGGGCAGAAGCCTTTATCTTCAATATACTTTTCGGCAAAAGCAAAGAATTTGATATTAGAAAGTTTTAATAATTGTTCATACGCATCTTTTCTGATAAATACTGCACCTGTTATAGGATCTTGGTAGTAAGACGCTTTATTGTTATTACAACAAATAATTTTATTGCCGTCATCGTTATACCAACACATTTCCTCTAAATTTAAGGTAAGATTAAGCAAAGAAATGATTTCAGCCGGCGGCAGAACTAATCGGGTATCGTCAAACAAGCCAGAATTATATGCAATATCCGGAACAGATTTACACAACCAAGGCCTATAAGTGCAATTTTTATAATTTAGCAGGTCGCCATTGTAATCGTCAATTTCTATAGTGAGATACCTTTCGTTTCCGTTATTAATTATTGTTTCATCTGCGGAAGAACACACAAACAAGTCATACGTGTCTTTCCATTTGTAATCCTCTTGGGGATCACGCAGAGAAATCCTGCAGGACAGCAATACCCACTCGTAACCGTCGAACTCGATAGGCTGCAGTATATTGAGAAGATTTTTCTTTGTTAGGTCAAGATCTTTCCACCAAGCATCATCCTTTTTTATTGGTAGCTCAATGTGTGATAATATTTTATCGCACATTTTTTCTATTTTGGGTTGGAAAATTGGCAGAGAAGTCGGATCGTAGCCATG
>JAZODR010000049.1:0-3025 GCA_045597125.1 Eubacteriales bacterium
CGGTCTTCGCAGCTATATTGCAAGCCGCATTTTGGAGGGAAACGGTTATACGGCATATAATTTCGCGGGAGGCTTTCGATTTTACGACGCGGTGACAAACGACCGCGCATTGATCGAACGTGCCACCGCTTGCGGAATGGAGTATTAAACAAATACCACTCTTTCAAAAAAGGAAGAGTGGTATTTTTTATGTGATGTCATCACGGAAGTGGGGGTACTTCCGTGATATAATAAGACCATAGAAAGCGAAGAAGCAGCTTCGCAAAGAAAGAAGTGATATAATGCGTAAAGAACATTTTGATATAACCGGCATGACTTGCTCAGCCTGTTCATCCAGAGTGGAGAGCTGTGTGAGAAAGCTCCCGGGTGTGAAGGATGTGTCTGTAAATCTCCTGAAAAACAGCATGTCGGTTTCATACGATGAGAACAGTCTGAACACCGAAGGTATTGTAGATGCCGTTGAAGGTAGCGGCTACGGAGCGAAACCAAAGGATGATCTTCGGAATACAAGTGCTGAAAAAGCACATGGCAGCACGGCACAGGCAGAATACAAAGCAATGAAACAAAGACTATTGCTTTCAGTTATTTTCACTCTTCCTCTGTTTTATATTTCAATGGGGCATATGATGAACTGGCCTCTGCCGAGTTTCCTTTTGGGAATTGAAAACGCAATGACCTTTGCTTTCACCCAGTTTCTGCTATTGATACCCGTACTGATCATTAACGGTAAGTATTATAAGGGCGGATTTCGGGCATTGTTCCACGGCTCGCCCAACATGGATTCACTGATTGCCATAGGCTCGGGTGCGGCTACCGTTTACGGAATCTATGCGATTTATAAGATCGGGGTCGGTTTGGGAAGCGGCAATATGGAGCTTGTTCATAGCTTCATGATGGATCTGTATTTTGAGTCTGCCGCTATGATCCTGACATTGATCACCCTTGGTAAGACCTTGGAGGCGAGAGCCAAAGGCAAGACCGCCGATGCGATTACCAAGTTGATGAATCTGGCACCTAAGGCTGCTACCGTAGTACGGGACGGTCAGGAGATTCAGATTCCTGTGGATGACGTGGTGCTCGGTGACGTGCTTATCGTAAAAGCCGGCGAATCGGTTCCGGTGGACGGTATCGTGCTGGAAGGCTTTTCTGCTATAGATGAATCCGCTCTAACGGGTGAGAGTATCCCTGTAGAAAAGAACATGGGAGATAAGGTTATCGGCGCTACCGTCAGCAAATCGGGCTATATTAAAATGCAGGCGACAAAGGTTGGCGACGACACGGCGCTTTCGCAGATCATTCGTCTTGTGGATGAAGCAACAAGCTCCAAAGCACCCATTGCAAAATTGGCGGATAAGGTCAGCGGCGTGTTTGTGCCGATTGTAATCACAATTGCGGTAATTGCCACTATTGTCTGGCTGATCGCAGGCTACGGCTTGGAGTTCGCTTTTTCCATTGGCATTTCAGTTCTTGTGATCTCTTGCCCCTGTGCCTTGGGGCTTGCTACGCCTACTGCCATCATGGTGGGAACGGGCAGAGGAGCCACAAACGGAATCCTGATCAAATCGGCGGAAGCACTTGAGACCGCGCACAGCATTGACACGGTGGTGCTGGATAAGACAGGAACCATCACCGAAGGCAAGCCTGCCGTTACGGATGTTCATTGCTGTGAAGGAACTTCCGAAAAAGAACTTTTACAGATTGCGGCATCTCTTGAAAAGCTGTCGGAGCATCCCCTGGCGGAAGCCATCGTAACAGAAGCTGAAAATGCAGACGTGCCCTATCTCTCAGTGAGCGATTTTCAGCAGATTGCAGGTCAAGGCATTACCGGTGTGATTGACGGTAAGCTTTGCCTTGCCGGAAACCGCAGACTGATGGAGGCAAGCAGAATTACAGACGAAGAATTGTTCCGCTTCGGTGAGAAACTGGCGGATAATGCCAAAACACCGCTGTACTTTGCCCGTGACGGTCGGCTGATGGGCGTGATCGCTGTGGCTGACGTGGTAAAACCGACCAGCAAGCATGCTATCGAAGAATTGTCCGCTATGGGCATCGAGGTCGTTATGCTTACCGGCGACAATGCAAAGACCGCAGAAGCGATCCGACGTGAGGTAGGCGCTCCCCGTGTGATTGCCGAGGTATTTCCGCAGGATAAGGAGGAAGAGATCCGCCGTCTGCAAAACGAAGGTAAAAAGGTTGCTATGGTAGGTGACGGCATCAACGATGCTCCGGCCCTTGCGAGAGCAGATGTGGGCATCGCCATCGGTGCGGGAACAGATATCGCCATTGAATCGGCTGATATTGTTTTGATGAAAAGCGATCTGATGGACGTACCGACCGCCATCCGGCTCAGTAAAGCGGTCATTCGCAATATCAAGCAGAATCTGTTCTGGGCGTTCATCTATAATATTATCGGTATTCCTATCGCGGCAGGGGTGTTCTTTATCCCCTTTGCATTAAAATTGAATCCGATGATCGGCGCATTTGCTATGAGCTTTAGCTCGGTATTTGTGGTAACGAATGCACTGCGGCTCAGATGGTTCAAACCAAACAGCATAAAACACACCAAGATACAAGTGAAAATGGAAGGAGAATTAGATATGGAAAAGGTATTGAAAATTGAAGGTATGATGTGCGGTCACTGTGTCATGCACGTTCAAAAAGCACTTGCAGCGGTACCCGGTGTAGAAGAGGTGGCCGTAAGTCTTGATGATCAATCGGCTCGTGTGAAGCTGAATCAAAATGTGTCGGACGATGCTTTCAAAAAGGCTGTTCAGGATGCAGGTTATGAACTGAAAGGAATTGAATAAGGCAGGTATACAAAATGTCCGCCGTGCGCTTTGCATCGGCGGACATCGTTTATATTTCGCTTAGTTCTTCTAACTTGGTTTTATCTGCAAGCTCAACCATGCCGCGGGAGAGCTTGACCATTCCTTCGTTCTGAAAGTATTTCAGCATTCGGGTGATGACCTCGCGGTGAGAACCAAGGTGGTTGGCAACGGCTTCGTGTGTGATTTTTAGCGTGTCG
>JAZODR010000050.1:0-24277 GCA_045597125.1 Eubacteriales bacterium
TTAGTGGCTTTAGCCCGTTGAGGACGGAACGTCCGAAACAAAAGAACCACCCGCTATGCGGGTGCGCGTCGGTGGTTATACCAAAAAATTCTCCCCGATGGTACAATAAGGTTGTTCAAGTCTTAGAGTACAACGAAAGGAGAATTTTATGGCAAATCGCACAAACAGTTTAGCACATACAAAATGGTTATGCAAGTACCATATCGTAATTGTTCCGAAATACCGAAGAAAAGTAATATACTACGAGTATCGGAAAGATCTGCAAGACATAATTAGAACACTATGTAGGTACAAAGAGGTAGAAATATTAGAAGGGCATATGATGCCCGACCACGTACATCTGCTGTTGAGTATCCCGCCCAAGACGAGTATATCCAGTTTTATGGGATACCTAAAGGGAAAAAGTGCGCTAATGATGTTTGATCGGCATGCAAATTTGAAGTACAAATTTGGCAACCGGCACTTTTGGGCAGAAGGATATTATGTAACAACTGTCGGTTTAAATGAAGCAACAATAAAGAAATATATCCAAGACCAAGAGAAAGCAGACATAGCTTTAGATAAGTTAAGTGTAAGAGAATACGAGGATCCCTTTGCCAAATAAACCCCTTTAGGGGTGGCCAAAGCGGCAAAGACTCTAAGGCTTGAACAAAGAGAAAGCCCGCGCCTTTAGACGCGGGTCAGTCCTATGGGCTTTTAGCCCTTGTGCAAACCACCCGTTTGACGGGTGGTCATGATTTTGGTTCTTCGTCAAGGTTCCAAGTAGTTGCTAAAAGGGAGGGGTAATTGTCGCCTTCATATTTTTGATAATAGAGAGTGAAAATGTCGCCGTTTTTCAGTTCCACCGATGAGGGGTAACCTTGATCCCAATCGGGGGCTTCGGGAGAAATGAGAAAATCTTTGCCCCATGTTTTTCCGCCGTCGCGGGAAATACGAGCGTATTGGCCTTGCTTGCCATATCTGCGTCTTCCGTAAGTAAGGATTAAAGCGCCGGAAGAGTGAAGCAGGAAATGGGGAGGTGCGCCGTAAACTCCCTCTAAGGGCTCAGGTTTCGTCCAAGTTTTACCGCCGTCATTGGAGAAAGTAGTATAGGTTCTCAATTGACCGGGGTAATCGGCAATGGAAATGCGCAATCCGCCAATGATGGTGC
Organism: Eubacteriales bacterium; assembly: GCA_045597125.1. GTDB lineage: Bacteria > Bacillota > Clostridia > Oscillospirales > SIG627 > RGIG5579. The sequence goes on from JAZODR010000050.1 coordinate 1,151, forward strand.
CATCAGGAAGCTCACAGAGATGAGGTTCTACAAATCCGGTGGGGTTGTTTTCGAGATTGGGAATGGTGGAAAGATATTCCCAAGTTTCACCATCATCGTGGCTTTCGTAGGCCATAACAGTTCCGTTTTCGTCACCGTGGTTTTCATTGTAGAACTCTCTACCAAGGTAGAGGAGGGTTCCGTCTTTTTTACGAATGGGGCCGTGGGGAGCGGAAACGGGAACACGTCTTGGCTCAGACCATGTTTTGCCACCGTCACGAGAAATGCGGGTAAAGGAACCGAAGGCTTTTTCTTCTTCGGGAAGAGCTTTCCAAAGCTCACGCATACCCATTGCAAGAGGGGTAGTTAATGCGTAATGAGGTTTTGCAGGGGCAGTTTCAAAGAAACTTTCGGGATGATTAAACCAAGTAAGGAGAATATTGTTTTCCCAAATTACAAGACCTGCATCGCGATCATCTAAATAGGTATCGTTGATAATGATGGGGGAGGACCAAGTTTCGCCCTCGTCATGGCTAACCACCATCAGATTTTTTCCGTAAGGACAGACGTGATTTAGTCGATGACCGGAAGAAGCTGCGTACAAGGTGCCGTCCTTGCCCTTGGCAACGGTAGGCCACGCTTGATAACGAAATGCACCCGATGTGCATCGGGATACAATGGAAAATTTCATAAGAAAAACCTCCAATTTTTTGAATATTGTAGCATGTTCTGTTTTTTAAGTCAACAAAAACAGGGATTATTTTTCGATAAATTTTTTTAGGCGTTCAAAGGATTGATCACTAATGACGTGCTCAATTCTGCAAGCATCTTGAGAGGCGGTTTCTTCGTCAACTCCAAACTTAATTAAAACGCTGCTTATGACAATGTGGCGTTCATAAATTTTTTGCGCATGATTAAGACCTTTTTCGGTGAGTGTAATACACCCTAGAGAGTCTGCGGTAATATAGTTTTCTTTTTTTAGGCGAGAAACGGCGCGACTCACGCTGGGTTTGGAATAATTCATATGTTCTGCAATATCAATGGAGCGAACAGAGGATTTTTTTTGAGAAAGAATATAAATTGTTTCCAGATACATTTCTGCGGATGGTTTTAAAGACATAATAAGATCTCCGTCATTTTTTTTACATTTTTATCATATCATAAATATTATGATAAATCAATTATATTCAATAAAATGTGATGAAAACACTTGACAAGATAAAAAATATCTGTATAATAATGGATGGTTAGCAATGGCTAACTCGAAAATGTTAAGAGGTAAAATTCAATGAATTTGAGAGAAGCAAAAGAAGGAAAAGAATATATCATCAAGCAGATTCAGACGGATGATGAGGAGTTAAACTCTTTTTTGTTTTCTCTTGGTTGCTACGAAGGGGAGGCTATTACCGTGATTGCTCATCGCAGGAAAGGCATGACTGTTTCCATTAAGGACGCGCGATATAGCATTGATCTTGCTTTGGCAGAAGCGATTATCCTTGAAAAATAAGCTGCGGTTTATTTTTTGAAGAAGAGTTAGCGGTGGCTAACTTTGAAAGAAACGTAATTTGATTCAACAAACGGATGAAAGTATAGATGAGGAGGAAAATAAATGAGAATTGCTTTAACAGGCAACCCCAACTCAGGTAAGACCACCATGTACAATGCTCTGACCGGCCGCAATGAAAAGGTTGGCAACTGGGCAGGTGTTACCGTCGATAAAAAAGAACACCAGATTAAGAAGGTGTACGCAGGAAAACACACCATCACTGCGGTTGACCTCCCCGGTGCGTACTCTATGTCGCCCTTTACCAGTGAAGAGAGTGTTACCAGTTCTTACGTAAAGAATGAAAATCCAGATGTGATCATCAATATCGTGGATGCAGACAACCTGAGCCGCAGCCTGTTTTTTACGACACAACTTTTGGAGCTTGGTATTCCCGTTGTGGTAGCACTCAATAAGTGTGATATTGGTAAGAAAAAGGGTAATACCATTGATGCAGACGTGCTTTCTCAAAAGCTAGGATGTCCTGTAATCAAAACAATTTCTACCTCCGCTGACGGTTTGCAGGCTCTGATTGAGACAGCCGCAAAGCAGGTTGGAACAAAGCAGATTGCTCCTTATGTGGAAGGTACATTTGACTTGACCGATAAAAGGCAAGCGGCGCAGGCTGACCGCAAACGGTTTGCATTTGTCAATAATATTGTAAAAGAGGTTGAGGTTCGCAAGGTTTTGACCCGAGAAAAGAACTTCGGAGATAAGATTGATGCGGTTCTGACCAATAAGTGGCTGGGTATTCCGATCTTTGCCGCAGTAATGTTTTTGGTGTTTTATATTTCTCAGACGACTCTCGGCACCTGGATTGCTGAAGGCGTCGAGGTTGGCGGAAAGTTTGTTCCCGGACTCGTGCCGATTCTGGAAACGTTTCAGAGTTGGGTAGGCGGTTTGCTTGAGAATGCAAGTCCTTTGCTGTCTGCGATTCTGGTAGATGGTGTGATCGGCGGTGTGGTTGCTGTTGTCGGCTTTCTTCCCCTGGTTATGGTGATGTATTTTCTGATCGCTTTGCTGGAAGACTGCGGATATATGTCCCGTGCAGCAGTTGTTCTGGATCCTATTTTTAAGAAGGTTGGTCTTTCCGGTAAATCCGTGATTCCCTTCGTGATTACCGTAGGCTGTGCGGTACCCGGTGTTATGGCAAGTCGTACCATCCGTGATGAGCGTGAACGCAGAGCTACCGCTATGCTGGCTCCCTTTATGCCTTGCGGTGCGAAGATTCCCGTTATTGCTTTGTTTGCAGGGGCATTCTTTGGCGATGCTTGGTGGGTTAGTGCATTGATGTATTTTGCAGGAATTGCACTGATCTTCTTGGGTGCTTTGCTCATTAACCTGATCACCGGTCACAAGGTGAGAAAATCCTTCTTCATCATTGAGCTTCCCGCATATAAGGTTCCTTCCTTGTGGGGTGCATTCAAGTCGATGTGCAGCCGAGGTTGGGCTTACATTGTGAAAGCGGCTACCATTATCCTGCTCTGTAATATGGCGGTGCAGCTGATGCAGAGCTTTACTTGGAGTTTTACCGTTGCGGAACGTGCAGACCAGTCTATTCTGGCGTCCATTGCTTCTCCCTTTGCATATCTTCTCGCTCCCGTTGTGGGCGTTCTTTCCTGGCAGTTGGCAGCAGCAGCCATCACCGGTTTTATTGCGAAGGAAAACGTAGTCGGAACTCTGGCGGTATGTTTTGTGGGACTTGAAAATCTGATTGATACTGAGGAGCTTGCTATGATGGAGGGCGCAGGAAGTGAGGTTGCCGGCATTATGGCCATCACCAAGGTTGCCGCTTTGGCTTACCTGATGTTTAACCTTTATACACCTCCTTGCTTTGCGGCTATTGGTGCAATGCGCGCAGAAATGAAGAGTGCAAAATGGCTCTGGGGCGGCATCGGTCTTCAGTTTGCTGTAGGCTATACCGTATCTTACTTGGTTTACACCATCGGCTCTTTGATTGTGGGCGATACATTGAATGTGAGTGCTACCATCGGCGGTCTTCTCATTGTTATTGCCATGGTGGGAGCCGTGGTCAGCCTCATCGTGAATACCAATAAAAAGCTGAACGGTGCAAACAAATGGAAAATATAATCATTATTGTAATTTTGGTTTCGATTCCGGCGGGGATTATTTGGTATCTTTCTCGCGCGAAAAAGAGAGGAGAGACCTGCATCGGCTGCCCTTATTCCAAAAAATGCAGGGGAAGTTGTAATGGCGAAAAAAAATAAAGTAAAAGAAGCAGAGAAATTTTCTCTGCTTCTTTTTTTAAAATTATTCTTCGTCCATTACGTCTTTGCGAGAGAGATTGATTCTGCCTTTGTCGTCGATTTCAATGAGTTTTACTTTCATCTTGTCGCCGACCTTGCATACATCCTCAACCTTTTCTACGCGCTTCTTATCCAACTTGGAAATGTGAACCAGACCTTCCTTGCCGGGGGCGAATTCAACGAAAGCGCCAAAGGTCATCAGACGGGTAACGGTACAGTCTTCGAATACCATACCTACTTCGGGCTCGAATACGATGGCATCAACGATCTTCTTCGCGGCATACGCACTGTCGCGATTTACTGCAGAAATAAATACGCTTCCGTCATCTTCAATATCAATTTTGGCACCGGTATCAGCGCAAATTTTCTGAATCACTTTACCGCCGGAACCGATTACTTCGCGAATCTTATCGGGGTGAATCTTCATGGAAATCATCTTGGGAGCAAACTCAGATACATCTTCTCTGGGTGCGGGGATTGCCTTGAGCATAACCTCGTCCAGAATGTAGAGTCTTGCTTTGTGAGTGGTTTCCAGAGCTTGTTTGATAATCTCGGGAGTCAGACCGTCAATCTTCAGGTCCATCTGGATAGCAGTGATACCCTTGTGCGTACCTGCAACTTTAAAGTCCATATCGCCGAAGAAGTCTTCCAGACCCTGAATGTCAATCATGGTATCCCACTCGTCGCCCTCAGTGATTAGGCCACAGGAAATACCTGCTACGGGAGCGGTGATGGGAACACCCGCATCCATCAGAGCAAGGGTAGAACCGCAAATGGAGCCCTGAGAGGTGGAGCCGTTGGAAGAAACGATCTCGGAAACCAGACGGATGGTGTAGGGGAAGTCTTCCAGAGAGGGGAGAACGGGTTCCAGAGCTCTTTCTGCAAGAGCACCGTGACCGATTTCGCGTCTGCCGGGACTTCTGGAAGCCTTGGCTTCGCCTACGGAATAGCCGGGCATATTGTAGTGGTGCATATATCTCTTGTACTCTTCGGTATCAACACCGTCCAGCATTTGCTGGTCGGCAATGGAGCCGAGGGTTGCAAGGGTGAGCACCTGGGTTTGACCTCTGGTGAACAGACCGGAGCCGTGTACACGGGGAATAAGACCAACCTCGGAAGCGAGGGGTCTGATCTCGTCCATTCTTCTGCCGTCAACGCGCTTCTTCTCGTCCAGGAGCCAGCGGCGAACCACGAACTTCTGTAATTTGTAAACACATTCATTGATCATCAGACGGCTATCGGGATAGATCTCGTCAAATTTTGCATAAATCTTCTCGTAAACCACCTGCATGCGCTCGTCGCGTACGGTCTTGTCATCGGTGTCAAGGGCAGATTTCACATCCTCAATGGCAAATTCCTTGATGGCCTCGAACATATCGTGGTCAACTTCGCAGGAAGGATAGGAGAATTTGGGTTTGCCGATCTCGGCAACGATGCTGTTGATGAATGCAACCAGACCGCGGATTTCTTGGAAAGCGGTCATAATGGCATCGTACATTTGTTCATCGGAAACTTCCTTGGCACCTGCTTCGATCATAACGACCTTCTTCTCGCTGGCGGCAACGGTAAGCTCCAGAGTACTCTTTTCTCTCTCGGCGAGCGTGGGGTTGATGACAATCTTTCCGTCAACCATACCAACGAATGCACCGCCGATGGGTCCGTTCCAAGGAATATCGGAAATGGACAGAGCAATGGATGCACCAATCATAGCGGCAATCTCGGGAGAGTTGTCCTGATCTACGGCAAGGGTCAGAAGGGAAATGCAAACGTCATTTCTCAGATCCTTGGGGAACAGGGGGCGAATGGGTCTGTCAATCACACGGCTGGTCAAAATTGCTTTGGTAGAGGGTCTGCCTTCGCGTCTGTTGAAGCTACCGGGGATACGGCCCACTGCATACAGTCTTTCCTCGTAATCTACAGACAGGGGAAGAAAATCAATACCGTCTCGGGGAGCGGCACTTGCAGTAGCATTTGCCAGAATGCAAGTGTCACCGTAACGAACCAGACAGGAGCCGTTGGCAAGCTGACTGATTTTACCGGTCTCGATAATCAGGGGTCTGCCCGCAAACTCGTATTTGAAGATTCTGTGATTTTCAAACATACGACGGACCGATTACTTTCTCAGACCGAGCTTCTCGATGATCGCTCTGTAACGGTTGATGTCCTTCTTCTGCAGATAGTTCAGAAGGTTTCTTCTGTGACCGACCATCTTCAGCATACCTCTGCGGGAGTGGTGGTCCTTCTTGTTGGCCTTGAGATGCTCGGTGAGCGTATTGATTCTCGAGGTCAGGATTGCGATCTGGACCTCAGGGGATCCGGTATCGCCTTCTTTGGTTGCGTAAGTGGTAATGATTTGCTGCTTTTCTTCTTTCAGCATGGTTTTCACCTCCATAAATTCTGATCCTGTAACCCGGCAAGGGTGAGGTGAACGGTCCGTTTTGAAAACATGGACGTTTATCCCCTTCACTGCGTTACGGATTCGTATTGTTTGCTTCGCCTTACCACAGACGGAGCAGAAAAAATTCTACCATAGATGGAAAGAAAAAGCAAGTCTTTTGCAGAAGCGAAGATAAAAAATTTACGATTTGGCCATTTTTCCACTTTGTTTTGTCTGCATTTTCAGAGCGTGGCACATTTTTTTGCGTTCTTTGCGGCGGAGATAGCACATCGCGCCGTAGGCAACGGCAGTGCCGCCGGCAAGCATTATCATTCCGCGGAGTAGAGTAAAGCCGGTGGAGAAACTGATGCATTGCTGCTGTGAATTATATCCTGTGCGCCGGTTATATGAGGAAAGAGAAAGGGTTAGTTTCGGTTTCAGTACGATGCTGTCCAGACATTTGCAACCTTCGCAAAGCATAGGCATGATATTCATAAAAAATACTCCTTTTTTCATTTTTTCTAGTATGCGACGAAGAAAGAAAAAATATGATTTTATTTCTTTCCTGTTTCGACATTTCCTTTCTGATGTCCGTGCTAGAATGAGAATCCAAAACTCGATGACAGGAAGTGAAACAATGGAAAAAAAGATGAAAAATACAGTAGAAACAAAGGAAAATCGGAAAAATTTGTGGGAAATGTTTTGCGCGGCAGTTTCGGTAGGTGTTCGAGGCGTGGGAGCGGTGATGAATTCCTTTGCTGACGTATGTATGAAGGAACAGGAAAAAGAAACGAAAAAAATAAAAAAAGCGGCGCTGGGGATTCTGTTTTTTATAGGAATTTTTGCATTTTCCGCTTTGATCAGCCTTGCTCGATTTCCTTTGGATGTCTATCCTGCGGGTTTTGCTTTGCTTTCTGCCTTGCGCCGAAAGGCAGTGGCGGGAGAGCGGTCAAAAGCGCTGAGAACCTTTGAGACAGCGGTGATGCTGACGGTGTTCTCCGGTGTTCTGGTTTCGTCGGCATTTGTGGGACAAAACGGATTCTTTTATCTTCTGGCATATTTGATTTTTTTCCTTACCCGTGCGGGAATCAGCGGAGGAAGAATGGATGAGGGGAATCTTGCCCGCGTTACCTTTTCCGCTTTTGCGTCGGCGGGGCTTGGACTTCTTTTGGCAGCCATAGACGGATTTGAATTGCGCGCGGTGTTTGCAGCAGTTAGTGGGGGAATCATTACGCCTGTGTTTTCCTATTTGCTTTGCGGATTTTATATGGAAATCGGTTCGGGCGAAATGGGAGAAGGTCTTTCTTCCAAACGGAGAGTCTATGCACAAGGGGCAAATTTTGCCCTGGCGTATCTTTTTTTATACACGCTGCGAGAGGTACAGGTGGTAACGGTATCCCTGTCTTTCGTGTTGGCGGTGGTGTTTACTCTGTGTCTTGCCAGAAGCCGTGGTGCTTTGTACGGTGCGGCGGCGGGGATGATCGGCGGGATGGCGCAGCTTTCTCCGGAGGTTGCACCCGCTTTGGCGGTTGCCGGCTTTTTTTCAGGCTTGTTTTTTGAGTATTCTTCGTATGTGGCGATGATGATTTCTTTCGTGGCGGCATGCGGGTATTGTATGTACACGGAAGGTTTGGAGCGCTTTGGCTTTTTTACGGCGGATTATTTGTGTGCTTTGGCAATTTTTTTCCCCTTGTCCTATTTTTTGCCGGGGGAAAAAGTACGGCAGCAAAAGAAGGCGGATGCAAAGCCGGAACCCTTTCGCGCGGAAGGAGTCAAGGCTGCCAGACAAAAATTGCGTAGCATGAGCGAGGCTTTTTCTTCTTTATCGGAAGTATTCTATACGGTGGGAAATACCATAAAGAAACCAAAGCTTTCCGATAGCAGCCGTTTGGTATCTGATTGTTGCGCTATGGTTTGCACCCAGTGCGCTCTTTCCGGAGTTTGTTGGGGTAGCAGACAAGCTTCTTCTGTGGACACTACTGCCCGTATTGCGGCAAAGCTGTTGGCGGACGGCAAGGTGGAAGAGGAGGATTTCGGAGAGCCGTTCCGCTCGAGTTGTATCTCTTTGCGGGAACTTGCGGAATTGATTAATCGTCGATTCGGAGAGCTTAACGGAAGTTTTTTGAAGAATAACAAGACCAGACTTTTGGCCGGGGAATACAGCTCGGTTTCCCGTCTTTTGAAAAGTACCGCAGGGGAGCTGGATCGAGAATTGGATTACAATCCTGCCTTGGAAAGCATCGCGGAAAAGGCACTGAAAAATCTTGGAATTTCTTACAGAAGAGTGGCGGTATTCGGTAATCGGGAATTGAAAATCGACGTGTACGGAGTTTCTCTGGAACGGGTGCAACATTGCGCAGAGAAGATTTTGCAGGTATTTGGGGATGCCTTTTCTTGTCGTTTTGCAGGTCCTGATTTCACAATGCTGGAGGAAAGCGTAATCATGCGCTTGCAAAAGACCAGAGTTTTGAGCTTGGAATGTGCAAAATCGGGATGCACGAAAAAAGGGGAAAGCGTCAGCGGAGATCACGCGGGCTTTTTTGAAACGGCGCAGAATTATTTTTATACTTTAATCTGCGACGGAATGGGCAGCGGAAGAGAGGCTGCGTTTACCAGCCGTCTTGCTGCTATCTTCATTGAAAAGCTGATGCACTGCGCCACCCCTAAAAACGTTACCTTGGAAATGCTGAATGCTTTCTTGATGAGCAAAACCGATGAAACCTTTACTACGGTTGATCTTTTGGAAATAGACCTTCTTTCGGGAGAGGCGCATTTTATCAAGGCGGGGGCGGCGGCATCTTACGTTTTGCGCGGTGACAGATTGCGCCGCATTGAATCCAGAACTCCCCCCGCCGGGGTTTTGACGAGTATGTGCGCGGAGCAAACGACCCTTCGTCTTTTGCCGGGGGATTTTGTGATTCTCCTTTCCGACGGTGTGGAAGAAGGGGAAGAAGGCGGGGAATTGATTACACTTCTTTCCGAAAATAACTTTGAAAATGCCGGAACTCTTTGCGATCGTATTTTCTCCTTTGCACGGGAAAAGGGGGGCGGAAGGGACGACCTAAGTGTTTCTGTAGTAAAAGTTATGAATAGCAAATGAATAAAATATTTACTAATTTTAAAGAAAGGCATTGACAAACCCAGCTCTTTCGGGCATAATATGAAAAAAAGAAAAAAGAAAGGGGGGGACGGAATGAAGCGCATTTTGCTATGCGTTATTACGCTTTGCATTCTTTTATCCTTGCCCTTTGTTTTTCTTGCCTGCGGTAAAGCCGACGGAACAGAGCTTTTCGGCCGCTGGGAAACCGAGATGGTGGATGAGGAGCTTGGAAGGTTTTCCATCGTGTATCATTTTACCGAGCAAGGAGAAATTTTTATTGAGCAGAAGCAGGGGGATGCCATTCCGTTTTCAATTCCTTTCGGAACTTGGACGGCAAAAGGAAATACTGTGACCATCGAAAGTGACGGAACGGAAGAAACTTTTACCTTTTCCGTTCAGGGGACAGAGCTTCTTTTGTCTCAAGGGGAGAAAGCAAATCTTGTTTTTCGACGCATCTGAAAGAAGAAAAAGCTCCTTTTCTCGGCTTTTCGGGGGAGGAGCTTTCTTTTTTTGCACAAAAGCATAAGCACAAGATATTGTTTGCACAAATTCGTAAAAGCACAATATCTTGTGTTTTTTTCTTGACGAGAAGGCAAAAATGTGTTATACTTGCAGAGCAAAGAAAGAATGAGGAATCCAAATGAATGTTCAAGGCTATCAAAAGCTGACGCTTCTTGATTTTCCGGGGCGTGTTGCTTGTACCGTGTTTACCGGCGGTTGCAATTTGCGTTGCCCTTTTTGTCACAATGCCTCTTTGGTGTTGACTCCTCGAGAAGGTGCGAATCTGGAGGAGGAAGTGCTTTCTTACCTTGAGGGAAGAAAGGGAATTCTGGAAGGAGTCTGTATCACCGGCGGAGAGCCTCTGCTGCAACCCGATTTGTCACTTTTTGTAAAAAAAGTGAAGAATATGGGTTTTTCGGTGAAGCTGGATACCAACGGTTCGGCGCCCGATGCCTTGGTGGCACTTCTTGCTACGGGGGATATTGATTATATCGCGATGGATATCAAGAGCGCGCCGGACAGTTATGAAACTGCCATCGGAAAGGATTTTCCCATAGAATGCTTTTTGCGCTCAGCACAGATCATTCGCTCCTCGGGCATCCCTTATGAATTCCGTACAACTTTGGTGAAGGGGATTCACAAGGTGTGTCATATGGAGGGGATTGGCAAGTGGCTGGCAGGTGAAGAGAACTATTTTTTGCAGGGCTTTGTAGATTCCGGAAATCTTCTGGGATCGGGCTTTGAGCCTTTCACTCCCAAGGAGATGAAAGAATTCCTCGAAACGATAAGAATATATATCCCGAAGGCGAAGCTTCGGGGACAAGAAGAAGGAGAATGAGTTATGTATCAAGTAAAAAAGCGTGACGGCAAAGTCGTAGATTTCCAGATTGAGAAGATTTCTACTGCGATCAAAATGGCATTTGAAGCTTGCGAGAGAAATTTTAACGACAACATTATTGATTTTCTGGCATTAAAGGTTACCTCTGATTTTGAACCTAAGATTAAGAACGATATGGTAGCTGTGGAAGACATTCAGGACAGTGTGGAAACCGTTCTGGTACAGGCAGGCTATGCAGACGTGGCAAAGGCATATATCCTTTACCGTCGCCAGAGAGAAAAGCTCCGCAATATGAAGTCTACCTTGGTGGACTACACCGAGATTGTAAACCAGTACGTGAAGAACATTGACTGGCGAGTAAAGGAGAATTCTACCGTAACTTATTCTGTAGGCGGTCTGATTCTGAACAACTCCGGCGCAATTACTGCAAACTACTGGCTCAGCGAGATTTACGATGACGAGATCGGTCAGGCACACAAGAATGCAGATATTCATCTTCACGATCTTTCTATGCTCACCGGTTACTGTGCAGGATGGTCCTTGAAGCAATTGATTGAAGAGGGTCTGGGCGGTGTTCCCGGAAAGATCACCTCTGCTCCCGCAAAGCATCTGGCTACTCTTTGCAACCAGATGGTAAACTTCCTTGGTATTATGCAGAACGAGTGGGCAGGCGCACAGGCATTCTCCTCTTTCGATACTTATTTGGCTCCGTTCGTGAAGGTGGACAATCTCAGCTACGATGCTGTAAAGAAGTGTATTGAATCCTTTATTTATGGTGTAAATACGCCCAGTCGCTGGGGTACTCAGGCACCCTTTTCCAATATTACTTTGGATTGGACTTGTCCCCATGACCTTGAGGATGAGTACTGTATTGTCGGCGGTAAGCGCGTAGACTTTAAGTATGGCGATTGTAAGAAGGAAATGGATATGATTAATCGCGCCTTCATCGAAACGATGATTGAGGGTGATGCCAATGGACGCGGTTTCCAGTATCCCATCCCCACTTATTCCATTACCCGCGACTTTGACTGGTCCGAAACCGAGAACAATAAGCTTCTTTTTGAAATGACCTCTAAGTACGGAACTCCTTATTTTTCCAACTACGTGAACAGCGATATGGAGCCCTCTGACGTGCGTTCCATGTGTTGCCGTCTGCGTCTGGATTTGAGAGAGCTGAGAAAGAAGTCCGGCGGCTTCTTCGGTTCCGGCGAAAGCACCGGTTCCGTAGGTGTTGTTACTATTAATATGCCTCGTATTGCATACCTTGCCGCAAATAAGGAAGAGTTTTTCAAGAGATTGGATCATATGATGGACATTGCCGCGCGAAGCCTGAAGATCAAGCGCACCATTATCACCAAGCTTTTGGATGAGGGATTGTATCCCTACACCAAGCGTTACTTGGGCACTTTCAACAACCACTTCTCTACCATCGGTTTGGTTGGTATGAATGAAGCAGGTCTGAATGCCAAGTGGATCGGCAAGGATATGACCAATAAAGAAACCCAGGCATTTACCAAAGAAGTGCTGGATCATATGCGTGAGCGTCTCTCCGATTATCAGGAGAAGTATGGAGATCTCTATAATCTGGAGGCTACTCCTGCAGAATCTACCGCCTTCCGTCTTGCCAAGCACGACAGAAAGCTTTATCCCGATATTATCTGCGCTTCCGAGGGAGAAACTCCTTATTACACCAACTCTTCTCATCTGCCCGTTGGTTACACTGACGATATCTTCACTGCGCTGGATATTCAGGATGAATTGCAGACCCTTTATACCTCCGGTACTGTTTTCCACGCTTTCATCGGCGAGAAGCTTCCCGATTGGAAGGCTGCCGCATCCATTATTCGTAAGATTGCAGAAAATTATCGTTTGCCTTATTACACCCTGTCTCCTACCTATTCCGTATGTAAGGAGCATGGCTACATTTCCGGCGAGCATTACTCTTGTCCCAAGTGCGGAAAGGAAACTGAGGTGTATAGCCGTATTACCGGTTATTACCGTCCCGTAAAGAACTGGAATGACGGTAAGAGTCAGGAATACAAGGAAAGAAAGACCTATGATATTGCAAACTCTAAATTGACTCACAAGGGCCCTGTGGCTGAGAAGGAGAGTGTGCAGGAAGAAGGAGGCGCCTTCCTGGCAGACGGCGTATATCTGTTTGCTTCCGCAACTTGCCCCAACTGTAAGATTGCAACTCAGCTTCTGGATAAGGCAAATGTTTCCTTTACCAAGATTATGGCGCAGGAAAACGTTGCTCTGACCGAGGGGCTCGGCATCAAGCAGGCACCCACACTGGTTACCGTTAAGGACGGCAAGACCGACAAATTTGTCTCCGTTCCCGGTGTAAAGAAGTTTATTCAGTCCGTTCAATAAGACCAAAGAGGGCGGGGCATTGCCCCGCCTGTCTTTTTTCAAATTCAAATGAGAGGTGAAAGAGATGTATGATATTGTAATCGTAGGAGCAGGTCCCGCAGGCTTGACCGCCGCTATTTATGCTCGCAGAGCAAATAAATCTGTTCTTCTTTTGGATAAGGGAGCATTTGGTGGGCAGATTACCTTTTCTCCCAAGGTAGAAAATTATCCCGGCTTTGCTTCTTGCTCCGGTACTGAGCTTGCGGATGCATTCGTAGAGCAGGTATTGGCGCAGGGCGCAGACGTAGAGGTGGAAAATGTAATCGAAATTCGCCAAGATGGCGACAAGAAACTTGTAATCACGGAAGAGGGCAGCCAATACGAAGCGAGAGCTGTGATTTTGGCAACCGGTGCGCGTCATCGTCATTTGGGTCTGGAAAACGAAGAGAAATTTATCGGAGAGGGAATCTCTTTTTGCGCAGTGTGCGACGGTGCCTTTTATCAGAATAAGACCGTCGCGCTCATCGGTGGTGGAAATTCCGCTTTGCAGGAGGCAATTCTTTTGTCCGAAACCAGCGAAAAGGTATATGTGGTTCAGAATCTGGACTTTTTGACAGGCGAGAAGCGCTTAGAGGAGATTCTGCGTTCCCGCGGAAATGTTGAGATTATTACGGGAACGGTGGTTTCTGCCATTGCAGATGGAGATGCATTTCATAGTATCACCTTGAAAAAGGTAGCAACGGGCGAGGAAAGCCTGCTGGAGGTAGATGGAATGTTCGTTGCCATTGGTTTGGTTCCCGAAAACGGTGCTTTTGCTGACCTTGCAGAGCTGGATCAGGTTGGTTATTTTGATTCAGCGGAGGATTGCTTGACCAAGACGCCCGGTATTTTTGTTGCAGGGGATTGCCGCAAGAAAGGTGTGCGTCAGGTCACTACTGCTACGGCTGACGGAGCAACTGCTGCTGTTGCCGCTTGCCGCTGGATTGACACATTGTAAATCAAAACGGAAAAATCCCCCGATTGTTTCGGGGGATTTTTTGTCTGAAAATGTGGCAAAAAAGATGATGATTTGTAAATTTTGGAGTAATGTCTTGTGTTTTTACGAAATTTGTAATAGAATGAATCCGAAAGGGAAGAAGAAATTCTTTCCTTGAAACTGTGTATAATCACAATGATTTCTCTATAAAATACCAACATAGGGGGAAACTATGGCAAAAGCTTCTGAAGAAAAAAAGACTTCTGCCCCTGCGAAAAAAGCAACAAAAGAAAAACTGAAAAGATCGAAAAAGAAGATGTGGATGATTGTCGGTTCTTCGGTAGCTGCAGTGATTCTTGTTTTGGTGCTTTTTGTCAACTGGTGGGTAGATCGTAAAATTGATAAAATTACCGTAGTGGAAAAGGAAACGAATCTGGACTTTGAAACGGAGGTAATCACCGATCAGGACGGAAATTCTTCCGTAATCGAAGATCCGGACCACAACGGTGAATTGAGTGCGGATAATCTGCCGTTGATTTGCAATACCAAATATGTGAAAAATTATCTCTTGTTGGCGGTTGATAGCCGTGGAAACGACGCCGGAAGAAGCGATAGTATGATTTTGGTGTCCGTTAATACCAAGACCGGCAAGATTGTTTTGTGCTCTTTTATGAGAGATATTCTTGCCAAATATCCCACGGAGCCTAAAAGTCCCGCTGCGGGAAAATACGATAAATTGAATCATGCACATGCTTACGGCGGACCCCAAATGACTATGGCGGTTTTGAAAGAAACTTTTAATATTGAGGTTTCCCAGTATGCCAAAATCAATTTTTCCGCTTTTCGTGATATTGTGGATGCTATGGGTGGTCTGGATATGTATCTGTCTGCGGCGGAGGCGCGTGCCATCAATAGTATTCTTGTAGAGACTATGCAAGAGCCGGCAAACAAAGCTTTGAAGGTAACTTCCGGTGATATGTTAAAAACCACCTCTGCGGGCGTTTATCATCTGAGTGGTGTACAGGCGCTTTCCCATGCGAGAAATCGAAGAGTCGGGTCCGATTATGCCAGAACACAGCGGCAGCGCGATTTGATTCAGGCGATGGTAGCGAAAGCAAAGACCTTGTCCATTTTCCAGCTGAACGGTTTGCTTGACAAGGTATTGCCTTTAGTTACCACCAATATTCCGGAAAAGTCGATTAAGGATTTATTCGTAGATCTTCCTTCTTATCTGACCTATGATATCCAGAGCACCCGCATTCCCGGAGATGGAATGTTTTCCGAGAAAAATTACAATTTAATCCCCGATTTGGAAAGAAATTGTTTTGCCCTTTACGAGTTGGTTTACGGGGAAAAAGCACCCGGTGCTCCCAGCGGAAAGAATCCTTTGGTGACCAAGAAACCTTCCGGAGGCGGTTCTGCACCCGCGACTACCACATCTACCACCACATCTACCACTACAACGGCCACCACAACAACCACTGCGCCGGAGCAGACGGAAACAGAACCCGAAACGACCACTACTACAGTAACATCTACTACAACGACGACTACCACTACCATCACATCTACTACGACAGCGGCGACTACCACCACGGGGAAACCCTTGGAGCAGGACTGAACAATCTCTTTTTAAGGTTGATTTTATATGAGAAACAAAAATAACATCGCGTTAAAAGTAATCGGTATCGTTCTTTGTGTGTTCTCCGTTTTGTTTCTTTTGGGATTTGGGATTTATCACGGGGTTTTAAATTATTATTTGAATAAAATCAATATCGTTACTCAGGAAGAAGAAATCAGTTTTGTCACTGAGAGACTGACGGAGGAACTTCCGGAGACTTTGGAGGGTACAGGGGAAATTCTTCCGGAAACGGAAGAGCTGGATCTTCACGGAACCTTTAGCAATACAGGGCTTCCTTTGATTTGTGATACCAAAGCGGTGACGAATATTTTGCTTCTTGCAACCGATTCCCGTCAAAAAGGCGGAGCGGGAAGAACCGATGTTATGATGCTGGTGAGTATCAATCGTGAAACGGATAAAATTGTACTCTGTTCCTTTTTGCGAGATTTGTATGCACATTACCCTACCGAGCCCAAAAATCCCATCAACGGAGGTTATGACAAGCTCAATCATGCCTATGCTTACGGTGGACCCACCTTGACGATGGCGGTATTGAAGGAAACCTTCAATATTGACGTCAAGCATTACGCTAAGGTGGATTTTTCAGCATTTGTTCAGGTAGTGGACGCTATGGGCGGGGTAGATCTTTATTTAACTGCGGCAGAGGCAAATTTTATCAATCGCTACGAGAAGGGCAATGCCAAAGAAAGTCATATGACAGGTTATACTGCAGTTCCGTTGCAGACGGTGAGTGGGGTGCATCACCTTAATGGGGTTCAGGCACTTGCGCATTCCCGAAACAGAAGCATCGGTTCGGATTTTCAGCGTACAGAGCGTCAGCGTGCTATAATTTCCGCAATGGTCAGCAAAGCGGGCGGTTTGTCTCTTGGTCAAATCAATAACCTGCTTGATGTATTCCTTCCCTTGGTAACGACCAATATGCAAAAAGATATGTTGAAGGACTTGATTGGAAAAGTGCCGGAAATGCTTGGATATTCCATTGAGAGTACCAAGGTCCCTTTGGAGGGAACCTATTCTTCTATACGCTATAATTTGATTCCCGATTTGAAGAAAAATTGTTATCTGCTTTACGAGCAGATTTACGGAACTCCTCCCACGACCGGAAATTAAAAAAATCCCGATTGGAAAATCGGGATTTTTTTTATAATAAAACTTGTTCGTTGATAATAAGCTTAAATTCCAGCCCCAGTTTTTGTGCGGCTTTGCGGCACAGGAGCATTCGTTCCATAAAGATTTCAAAATATTCCAGAACCGAACCCAATTCCGTATCAATAGAAAGGTTCAGGCGAGCAAAGCCATCCTCCGGGTAAATTTCCAAATCTGATTTGGTTACGGAGTAATTGACGCGGTCGTGAATATCGAAGGAAGTGGTTTCGCGGTTTCGAACACGGGTGCGACGCACATCGGATTTGTCGGCCAGAATCAAGGCGGCGGCAATTTCGTTGACGGGAGTACCTGTTCCTTCATCGTGGTTTCCGATTGCGGAAATGATGGGGGCGATTTCCTCGGGAGGGAAGCCTCTGTTTTGTAGAAGGGTCATTGCCATCAAAGCGCTGCTTTGGCTATGCTCGATACGGTTAACCAGATTTCCGATGTCGTGGAGAAAGCCTGCGATTTTTGCCAGTTCCACAGTGCGCGAATCATAGCTAAGCGCTTTCAGAATGTTACCTGCTTTTTCCGCTACCAGTGTCACATGCTGGAAACTGTGTTCGGTAAAGCCCAGAGAAACAAGGGAAGCATCCGCGCCCTTGATATAACAGCGGATCTCGGGGTCATTTTTAATGTTTTGATAGTCCATAGGATTCCTTTCTTATGCCCGCCATCCTTTCCATGCGGAAGGGGAGAGCGCTATTACGATAGGCCATATTTCAAGTCTTCCCAAAAGCATAGCAAGAGAAAGTACAAGGGTGGAAAAATCAGAGTAGCCGGCATAGTTTGCCATGGGACCTGCCGCGCTCAGCGCAGGGCCCACATTATTAAAACAGGCAGCGGCGGCACTGAAATTGGTTTCAATATTGAATCCGTCAACGCTGATCAAAAGAAATATGATGAAAAAGAAAATGGTATAGATGGCAAGGTAACTGCTGACGCCTTTGCGGGTTGTACCGTCAACGATTTTTCCTTCGAAGCGGATGACGCTCATACTTCTTGGATGGCTCAAATGACGAAATTCCGATGCGCAGTTTTTGAAAAGGAGAATCACGCGGGAGATCTTGAATCCGCCCGCTGTAGAGCCTGCGCAACCGCCGAGGAACATCAGGATCAAAAGGACGGTTTTGGAAAAGGCGGGCCAAGTGTTAAAATCCACGGAGGAAAAGCCTGTGGTAGTAATGATAGAGGAAACCTGAAAGAAGCTGTGACGGATCAGATCGGAAATGTTTTTATAGACAGGTATAAGGTTTATACAGCAGAGAGTCGTGGCAGTGGCAATGATGCCGATATAGACCCAAAGTTCCGTAGAACGGAGTGCCGCGCGGAAGCGGCGAATCAGAATCAGGTAATAGAAGTTGAAATTAACACCGAACAGGAGCATTCCCACGGCGATGATCCATTGCTGCGTTGCGGGGAAAGAGGCTACGCTATCGGAATAAATTCCAAAGCCTCCCGTGCCCGCAGTTCCAAATGCATGAATCAAGCTGTCGAACAGATTCATTCCGCTCAATAGCAGTGCAATTACCATGACGGCGGTGATGACAAGATAAATGATATAGAGAATTTTTGAGGTGTCCTTCACACGGGGGAGAATTTTGCCCACCGTAGGACCGGGCATTTCTGCGCGGATGATGTGGATAGATCTGTCGGAAAGGCCTCCGAGAAATACCATTAAAAATACCAGAACACCCATACCGCCTACCCAATGGGTAAAGCTGCGCCAGAACAGAAGGCTCTTATCCATGGCGGTCACGTCCTTTAAAATGGAGGCTCCGGTGGTGGTAAAGCCACTGACGGTCTCGAAAAAGGCATCAATATAGTTTGGGATCTGCCGTGAAAAGTAGAAGGGAAGCGCTCCTACCAAGGACAAAAACAGCCACGCAAGGGCGGTAATGGCAAAGCCTTCCTTGGCATAAAGCACCTTGGTACGGGGGCGTGCAATGAGAAGCATTGCACTGCCTAAAACCAGAGCAATGCCGATGGTAGAGAGAAATGCCGTGGTGCTGGAATCTGTGTAGATCATCGAAACGATCAGAGAGGGGATCAGGAGCGCCGCCTCTAAAAGGACGATCCAGCCTACGGTATAACAAACCATTCTGCGATTCATAAATTACTCCAAAATATCTTCAAGCTCAGAAATACTTCTTCCCGCGGAAAGGATTACCACGCGGTCATTTGCTTCAATATGATCGGAACCTGCAGGGATGATTACGTGTCTGCCGCGGATAATACCTGCAACCAAGATGTTCTTTTTCAGTTTCAAATCCTTTAGGAGAGTGTTTTTCTCCGGGAAATTTTCGCCTACGATAAATTCAATTGCTTCTGCCTTTCCACCCATTAGATTGTACAACGTTTCCATCTGGCTTTCCTCAGAACCAGCCAGGGCTCTGGCATAGCGGGTCACAATATCACAGATCATATGCTTGGGAGAAACTACACACTCCAGTCCCAGCTTTTCCGCCATAGAATAGAATTCTTTGCGGTTGATCTTGGTAATAACTTTTTTTACGCCCTTGGAAGAGGCAAGATAGGAAAGAAGGATGTTTTCCTGATCACTGCCGGTCAGTGTGATGAAGGCATCCATAGACATCAAGCCTTCCTCCATCAAAAGCTCCTCGGAAGCGGCATCTCCGCAAATGACAATGGCTTCGGGAATGGCTTCGGCAAAGCTCTGGCAAATCGTTTTATCCTTATCAATGACCGTAACCGATGCACCGGTACCCAAAAGATGCTTGGTCAAATAATGGGCGTATCGACCGGCACCGATAATCATAACGTTCTTTGCCCGGTCTTCCATCGCTCCCATCATTTTAAAAAGCTTTGCAATTTCCGAAGCGGTGGCGGTTATTCCTACGCGGTCACCGCTTTGCAGCTGAAAAGAGCCGCTGGGGATATAGACCTTGTCTTCTCTTTGGACAATGCCCACCAGATAGGAAGCCGGATATTTCTTTCTCATATCCATCAAGGTCATGCCGTGAAGAACGGAGTTCTTTTTCAGAACGACTTCAATCAGTTCAAAATTCCGTCTGGAAAAGGTTTCGATACTCTCTGCACCGGGGAATTGGAGCAGATTGAAAAGTTCTTTTGCCGCAACCGCATCGGGATTGACCGCAAAAGAGATATCCAGCGCCTGCTTGATAAAACTAAGACTTTTGTCGTTGTATTCCGGATTACGAATACGGGCAATGGTATAGGGAACCCCGATTTTCTTTGCCATACAGCATATGAGCATATTGCATTCGTCGGAGTCGGTTACGGCGATGAGTAAATTTGCTTTGTCCGCGTCTGCTTCCAATAGGGTTTCCCAATCCACACCGTTGCCGGAAAGACACATGACATCGTACAAATTGGAGATTTCGGAAATCACCTTGGCATCACTGTCAATTGCTACGATATTGTGATTCTCCGAGGAAAGACTTTCCAGTACGGTGGAACCGACTTTTCCACAACCTACAATGATAATATTCATAAAAATTTCCTTTGTTATTTATTTTGTGTATTATGGATTTATTGTAACATAAGTTTGAGTAAATTTTCAAGAGTTTTTTGTTCTTTCGCGGTACCAACGGATCTCCTCGCCAATCCAATAGCGAAATTCCGTGTTGTAAAGGCGCTTTTCGTTGAGCCGGGGCATATCATACTGAAAAAATTCACCTCGTTTGTAGACTCCTTCGGTTAAAAGAATGTTTTCAATTTTTCGCTTTGAAATTTTAATCTGACTCAGATATGGATCCTTGTAAAATTGATCGCGGTGGAATTTTCTAGCCACGGAAAACAACTTTTTTAAATATTTGCCGTCGGCATATTGCCATAGATCCAATTGGTCTGCAAGGCATTTTGTGCAATAAAATAGTTCAAAATCGCCTTGATAAAAGCCACGCAGTTCCAGCTCTTGCAATTTTGTATTGCTGTACTCCCGCCGAGCTTCTTTCAAATCCTCGGAGGTATAGGAAATACATGGAGCATCATTTGCGATGGCTACTCCGATGCGGGCGGTAATTTCCAAAGATTCTTCCCTTGTCATAATAAGCCCCTTTTTTGTAAATTATATCATGTTTTTAAAAAAAAGCAAAATTCCTTGCAAGTTTTTCTATTTATCATTATAATATTACTTAGAAAAACTTGGAAGGAATGATAAATGATGAAATGGATGATTGCGTCGGATCTGCATGGATCTGCATTGACTTGTCGAGCATTGTTTGACGCGTTTGACCGAGAAGGTGCGCAACGTTTACTTTTTTTGGGAGATCTTTTGTATCATGGTCCCCGCAACGACCTGCCCGAAGCGTATGCACCTAAGGAAGTGATCTCCCTTTTAAATGCACGGAAGGATAAGATTTTTTGTGTTCGCGGAAATTGTGATACCGAGGTGGATCAAATGGTGCTGGAATTTCCCATTTTGGCAGATTACGCTCTCCTTTCTGTGGGGGAGAAAACCGTTTTTGCTACTCATGGACATAAGTTCCATGCCCTCTCTCTTCCTCCTTTGAACAAGGGGGATGTGCTTCTGCATGGGCATACCCATATTCCCATTTGGGAGGAGCATGAGGGAGTTTTTGTTTTGAATCCAGGCTCCGTTACCATTCCCAAGGCAGGCTCTGATCGTGGATATATGCTTTTGGAGGATGGAACCTTTTCTTGGAAGACCCTGGATGGCCATCTTTATCATACACTATCTCTTTAAAACAATATACCAAAAAACAATCCGCTGCATTTTTGGCAGCGGATAGTTTTTAATCTTCGGGAAGAAGGGTGTTTTCATTTTTCAGGGAGCGGAGAACTACGTTTGTACGGGTGCCGGAAACACCGGGAAAGCTCTTGATCTTGCGGTGGATTTCCTCCAGATTTTCGGAGGGAGCTATGATTTTGAGCATAAAATCAAAATCACCCGAGATATAATAGCAGGAAGCAATATTTTTGGTTTGAGCAATCATATCGGCAAAGGAGTCGTAATATTTGGGGTGCTCCAAGGATACCTCCATCAGGGCAATGGAATCATTGCCGATTGCTTTTTGATCTACCAGAACCGTGTAGGAGGCAATCACACCGTTTTTCTCCAGCTTACGGATTCGATCGGTGACGGAAGATACGCTAAGCCCTACCTCGTCGCTTATTTGCGATGCTTTTGTTCTTGCATTTTCTTTTAGTTTGGTCAAGATCTGAATATCAATGGAATCAAGATTGAACATTGCTTTTTCTCCTTGTTTTTTCAAAAAAAGTATAACAAAAGGAGAAAAATCCGTCAAGGAAAAACCGAAAAAAATTCGGCAAAATTCTAAAAGATATGGCGATAAAAAGAAAATTCCGAAAAAAATTTGTTTTTTTCAAAAAAATCAAAAATGTTTCCAAGTGCTCTTGATGAAATCAATGGCGCAAAAACATTTGACAAGGAGCCTTTTCCGTGTTACAATGTTCGAGCTTGGAACTTAACATACGGAGACGTATCGAAGTGGTCATAACGGGGCTGACTCGAAACATAGTCGGGTCTGTCACGCATCACTCTTTGAAACTCCGCTGTTTATCGGCGTTTACGCCACGTGCATTTGCACTTTCAGAAATCTGCATCTCGCAGTTTTCTCGCAATTTGGTAATAAGGCTAAAGCCTTTACAATTTTATATGGAGACGTATCGAAGTGGTCATAACGGGGCTGACTCGAAATCAGTTAGGGAGCAATCCCACGTGGGTTCGAATCCCACCGTCTCCGCCATCAGCGCTCGGATCATATGGGATCCGGGCGCTTCTACCATTCTGGGAGGATCTATACAATGTCAAAAAAGAAGCTTGGTCGGATCCTTGGGAGCATACTGCTGCTTTTGACCGCTCTTTGCGGGATCTATCTTTTTACAGGCTCTTACTCTGCCAATGAGGATGTGGAAGTGGTTCTGGCTCCCACAGAAGATATTGCTATCATAGAATCAGACGATGGAAGCCTGGCGTTTGTTCCGTCTCATCCCAAGGCGGGGTTGATTTTTTATCCCGGGGGCAAGGTGGAGTCCAGGGCCTATGCACCCCTGATGACTGCCTTTGCACAGGAAGATATCCTGTGCGTCCTTCCCTCCATGCCATTTGATTTGGCGGTGTTTGACCGCAACGCCGCTGACGGTATACAGGAGCAGTATCCGGAGATCCAGGATTGGTACCTGGCCGGGCATTCCCTGGGCGGTGCTATGGCTGCCAGTTATGCGGCTGACCACGCTGAGGACTATGAGGGCCTTTTCCTTCTGGCGGCCTATTCCACCGAGGACTTGACAAACAGCGGGTTGAATGTGGTCTCGCTCTATGGTTCGGAAGATGGTGTTCTAAACCCGGTCAAATATAACGAGTACCGCTCGAACCTCCCGGAGAATACGCAGGAAGAAATAATCCCTGGCGGGTGCCATGCCTATTTCGGATGCTATG
>JAZODR010000051.1:0-2249 GCA_045597125.1 Eubacteriales bacterium
AGCACCGCAGAGGTACATATACCACTCTCTTAACCGAAGGGTGTTTGAACGAACACCTCCACAATATCGACGAGCTGATCCCGAACAAGAGCAATGAAGAAATCCTTGTGTCGAAGAACAAAACCATTGACCAACAGAAGAAGGTCATCGTCGGTTTTGCGGCAGGTTGCGCTATCGGTCTGTTTATATTGGGGTTCATCTTCATTGAACCGTTGCGAGAGAGCTTGGTTCAGTTAGGCTTAGGTATAATTTGCGTAATGCTCGGTATCTTCAATATGTGCGGAAACATCGGCACGATCCATTGGTACAATCGCCGTAAGGTCACGAAGGAGAACCAAAAGGCATATTGTATGTTCGTCGGTCTTGGAACGCTTATCGTCGGTGTTGCTATAATTGCCGGCGCAGTTATACAAGCGTTAGGAAACATAGCGGCAAGCGGATTGGTGATAGGCGTAGGTGTTCTGATTGGATTAGCTCTTATACTGTACGCACAATTCAAATATAATAAAGGTCTGTTCTAAAAGCTATGCCCAAGAGGCTTGGAAAAAGAAAATTGCCAGGCTGAAGGAAAAGCGCGGCGAAATAGCGTCGGACGTATCTGCTTGAAAAATCCGATAAAATGTGCTATAATATTTAAAAAATCTGAAAGGAGAGCTATTATGAACAAGACTGATTTGATCAATGTAGTTGCTGCCAACGCAGGCGTTTCAAAAAAAGACGCCGAGGCTGTTATCAAAGCGACACTTGATGCGATCACTACCGCTATGACAAACGGTGAAAGTGTTCAGCTTCTCGGCTTCGGAGCCTTTGAGGTTCGTGAACGTGCGGAACGTACAGGACACAACCCCAAAACAGGCGAGGCGGTTAAGATTGCCGCGTGCAAAACACCCGTATTCAAGCCGGGCAAGCCCTTAAAGGATGCCGTAAATAAGTAATACACCAATACTAAAATATCCCCTTGGCGGTTCATTTCGAACTGTTCAAGGGGATGTTTTTTTATTACTTTTGTAAGCCTTTTGCCAATTACTGTTTAAGCAATCGGAAGCGTTATTGTAAAGGTTAACTTGTGATTCGAATATTCGTGAGTAAGAGTACCGTTCATTGCTTCGATATGGCTCTTGCAAATATACAAGCCAAGTCCGACATTTTCCTCTCCTTCGTTACCCGAATAATACGGATGGAACACATCCTTATCTCCAAATCCCTTTCCATCGTCCGTAACAGTAATGATGCATTTATCAAATTTACGATAGACTTTAAGCCAAATATTACTGCATTCGGCGTGTTCAATGGCGTTCAAAATAAGATTATGAAGCACCGATTTTAATGCGTCGGGTTTTGCAAAAGCAAGAGCACGCTTTGCCGAAATTGTCATTACAATTCCGTTTGCTTCTGCATCGGGGACAAGCTCGGCATACTTCGCATTCAGAATTTCATCAATTGATACGGTCACGGGTGTTTCCGCAATATACTTCCGCTTGGCATAATCAGCAACCGCAGAAAGATTATCATACAGATCCGATACTTTCGCTTCGATGATATCAATGGTTTTAAGCTGGTCGCCCCGTTCTTGCTTTTGACGTAACGCGGACAGATAAACACGCGCGGAAGAAAGCGGCTTCTTCATATCGTGAGAAATGAACTGCAATATTCTTTCGCGTTCTTCAATGATAGTCTGCATATTCTTCGTCTGAAGCTCTACCTCTGCCTCAAGATTAGACGTCAATTGACGGTTGCGGCGTTCGGACAGAATAAATTCATGGAATCCTATCACCAGAATTACGCCAAGCATCATCAAAGACAGCCACATCAAAGGACTGTAACGTATGTTCACGCTTTCGCCGAACAAGAACATTACATAAAAGACGAGTACCGATGACAGAGCGTTGTTAACACAAAGCTTTATCTGCTTTCCGCGCAATATTTCGATTATCGAAAATACAAGAACAGTCAGAATTACAATAGAGCCGATGATTTGATAAGCAAGTGTAATTGCATTCGCCTTTTCAACGGTTACAAGCGGAACAGCAAACGCAAGTCCTGTATAAATGAGCGATAATGCAGCTGAGACGTACTTTACCGGGATTTTCGCAAACATCTTCGGCAATGTCAGGCTTGCTCCGAGCAAGAATATACCTGCGGCTGCGGATCTTACCGCCATCCAAAAATACGGTGACTCTGTTGCTCCTACAAGTGACATAGACGCATACACGCCTACCATAATACCGAGAGCAAAAACAAGCTGCGGG
>JAZODR010000052.1:0-197259 GCA_045597125.1 Eubacteriales bacterium
TTTCATTATACCACACCGCCGTTTTAATGTAAATATTTCGCAAAAATGGTGTGTCCTATATTGACAGCAGCAGAGGGCTGGGTTTTAGGCCTCGGCGCAAAGATGTTTACAATAGCAGGCCCAGTCATCGTCTACGGTGCATTGGCGAGTGTGGTGTATGGAGTTATTTATTGGATAACAACTTTATTCTGACAAAAAAGCTTGACCATTTGGTCAAGCTTTTTTTGAAATATCTAAATCAAGCAACTCTAAAAAGTCATAAATGTAAAAATCTGTGGCAGCTTTCATTTGCTCTACACAATCCTTTGAGGATTCGTCATACACACCGCAAACTTGCATACCTGCAGCTTTTGCGGTGAGATCTGCGTTCAGATTATCATCCAGAAACAGAACCTCATCCACAGACCGGTTCAACTCCTTTGCTGCCAATACATAAATTTGGGGGTCTGCCTTTGTGGTATTAAAGTCGTCGCAGGACCAAACATTGTCAAACAGTGCCCATAAACCCAGTCGCTTCAAGCAGGCATCCAGCGTAATATGAGGGCTGGCAGTGAGAACATTCAGGCTTACGCCCTGTGCTTTCAGCGCCTTCAGCACTTGCGGAACATTCTCCTTTGCAGGAATGGTGTGAAAATAGGCGTTCAGCATATACTCCTTCATTACGGACATCAGTTGATCCTTGGACATCTTTACACCAAGCTGGTTTATGTAGTATTCAGCTGTTCCATTCAGACCCAAGGGAGTTATAATTTTAATAATATCATCATTGTAAGAAATATGGTTTTCGTCCAAAATTCGAAGCATAGCAGAAATAAATGTGGGCATTGAATCCACCAATGTTCCATCAAAATCAAATAGATAACAATAATTCATAGTATAACACTCCTTTTGTTCATTATAACGCTCCTCTGGCCTGATGTAAATATTTATCAGTAAAAAAAAGACAAAATGATGCATTTTTTTTAAAAAAGATATTGATGAATAAGAAATTTTGTAGTAAAATGTTTCTGTTAAGGGTTGCAATCATTTGCAGCTACGATAAAATTAAGGTGGAATTTAAAAAATGGATGATCAAATGAGAAGAGTGGGTACTGTATCCAGAGGAATTCGTTGTCCCATTATTCGCGAAGGCGACGATCTTGCTCAGATCGTATCTCTTAGTGTTTTGGAAGCAGCAAAAAGCGAAGGCTTTGAACTCCGCGACCGTGACGTTATTTCAATGACGGAATCAATTGTTGCACGCGCGCAGGGGAACTATGCCTCGGTCGATTGCATTGCAGAAGACGTGCGTAATAAGCTTGGTGGTGGTACCATCGGCGTTATCTTCCCCATTCTTTCGAGAAACCGTTTTGCTATTTGTTTACGCGGTATTGCAAGGGGCGCAAAAAAGATTGTTTTGATGCTTAGCTACCCTTCCGACGAAGTTGGTAACGAGCTTGTCAGCATCAATAAATTAGACGACGCCGGAATTGATCCTTATACGGATGTACTTTGTCTTGAAAAATACAGAGAGCTTTTTGGTGAAAACAAGCACGAATTCACCGGCGTTGATTACGTTAAATACTATGGAGATTTGATTCGCGAGGAAGGAGCAGAAGTAGAAATTATCTTCGGCAATCAAGCAAAATTCATTCTTCCCTATGCTGATCATATTTTAACTTGCGATATTCATACCAGAGCGAGAACCAAGCGTCTTTTGCAGAAGTTTGGCGCAAAGGTTGTATACGGTTTAGATGAGATACTGACTTCTTCGATTAATGGAAGCGGATATAATGAAAGCTATGGCTTACTTGGTTCCAATAAAGCTACTGAGGATAAGGTCAAGCTCTTCCCCAGAAACTGCAAACCGCTTGTTCTTGAAATTCAAAAGAAAATTTTTGATGCAACCGGGAAACATATAGAAGTAATGGTTTACGGCGACGGTGCTTTTAAAGATCCTCAAGGTAAGATTTGGGAGCTTGCTGATCCTGTTGTTTCGCCCGCCTATACCGATGGCTTAATTGGTACGCCCAATGAACTGAAACTAAAGTATCTTGCTGACAATGATTATAAAGACCTTTCCGGCGAAGAATTGAAAAACGCCATTGCAGAAAGTATAAAAAAGAAAAACGAGAATCTTGTGGGCAATATGGCTTCTCAAGGCACGACTCCCCGTCAGCTTACCGACTTGATTGGTTCCCTTTGTGACTTGACCAGCGGCTCGGGCGACAAAGGTACTCCCGTTGTTTTGGTGCAAGGCTATTTTGACAATTATACAAACAACTAAATTTTATGAGAAGATTGAGTAATCAATCTTCTCTTTTGTATAATCGCAAAATTTCGTCTCATACTAAGAAAAAACGGGAGTTTGCGATGGCAAGAAAATCAATAACCTTTCAGCGTGATATAAAAATATGTTCGGCTGCATCCGCAGTTGGAGAGATGGAAAGCAAAGGACCATTGAAGCTTTTCTTTGATGTTTCCTCTCCTGATAGCAAATTCGGGATGGAAACTTGGGAAAAAGCAGAAGCTGAAATGGTGCGCGAAAGCAGCGAGACTGCACTTAAAAAAGCCGGACTAAAGTATGAAGATATTGACTTAACTTTTTCCGGTGACTTAACCAATCAATGCGCGGCCTCAGCATTTGGATTAAAGAACAAACGAATTCCACACATCGGTTTGTACGGTGCTTGCTCAACATTTGCCTTGTCACTCGGAATGAGTGCAGTCGCCATCGAAGCAGGGCTTGCAGAAAATGTTTTGGCAGAAGCATCATCACACTTTTGTTCAGCGGAGCGACAATACCGTTTCCCGTTGGAATACGGGTGCCAGAGACCTCCTTCTGCTCAGAATACTGTAACAGGATCGGGCTCAATTATATTTAATACTAAAAGTGAATCAGATATATATGTAACAGAATTTTTGCCCGGAATTATCAGAGATCCGGGAATATGCGATGCAAATAATATGGGAGCGGCAATGGCTGCTTCTTGTACGGATACTTTGGTTCGATATTTTGATGAAAGCGATAAAAAACCAAGTGATTTTGATTTGATTTTGACAGGAGACCTTGGCTTTGAAGGGCATAATATTTTTGTAGAGCTTTGTAAAAACGAGGGTGTTGATATTGAAAAAAATAGTGACGACTGCGGAAAAATGATCTATTACAGAAACAAGCAAAATGTAAATAGCGGTGGAAGCGGTTGCGGCTGTTCTGCAGTGGTATTCTGCTCTTATATTTTAGATGGATTCCGAAGAAAAAAGTTCTCCGATGTGCTGCTGATTGGAACGGGCGCTTTGCTCAATGCAACGACTGTCTTGCAAAAAGAATCAATTCCGGGAGTGTCACACCTTGTGCGGGTCACCAGAAAGGAAGAGTAATGGATTATCTGAGAAGTTTTTTATTTGGAGGCTTTTTATGCTTGATTGCGCAAATCATTATTGATAAAACAAAGTTAACACCTGCCAGAATTTTGACTGGATATGTTTGCTCCGGCGTAATTTTAACAGCAATTGGCATTTATGAGCCCCTTGTAAATTTTTTTGGTTGCGGTGCTACCGTTCCTTTGACGGGGTTCGGATTCACACTTACAAAAGGCGTAAAGAAGGCGATTGATCAACAAGGCTTCATTGGAATATTCACAGGAGGACTCAGTTCTACCGCAGGAGGGATTTGTGCGGCAATTGTTTTTTCTTTGCTTATTTCCTTATTTTTCCGTGGAAAACCCGAAAATTTGTAAAAACAATATTTACAAAATTGAAACTCCATAGTATAATAAAGAATAAGGAAATACTTGGAGGAAATAACTTGATTATCCAACTGGAACAAGCAAGGCAGCAACTGAGAGATTTTCAACCCAAAATTGCCGAACTTGCAACATCATTGAACATTGACTCGCTTCGCGTCAAGAATAAAGAATTAGAGGATATCACTTCCGACTCTGATTTTTGGAACGATCCCGAAAATTCTCAAAAAGTTTTGGGCGAACTCAAAGCAGTAAAAGATATTATTACCGCTTTCGACGAGCTCTCTTCCCTCTTCCATTCAACCATGGAGCTTCTGGATCTTACCATTGAAGAGGAAGATGAAAGCTTCACAGAGGATATTCTAAATGATATTCGTACTATTGAAAAATCATACGACCAGCAAAGAATCAAGCTTCTTCTCTCGGGTGAGTATGATCGGAGCAATGCAATCGTTTCCATTCACCCCGGCGCTGGCGGAACTGAAGCTCAAGATTGGGCAGAAATGCTCTATCGCATGTATATGAGATTTTCCGAACGACGCGGTTTCAAATTTAAGGTTTTGGACTATTTGGATGGCGATGAAGCGGGTATTAAGAGCGTTACTTTTTTGGTTGAAGGTGATTTTGCTTACGGCTATTTAAAATCCGAATCCGGTGTGCACCGCTTGGTTCGCGTTTCCCCGTTTGATTCTTCGGGACGCAGACACACTTCTTTCGCCTCTGTCGAGGTAATGCCTGAATTTGATGACAAAATTAAAATTGAAATTCGGGATGAGGACCTCGAAATTGAGGCACATCGCGCTAGTGGAGCCGGCGGACAGCATGTAAATAAAACTGATTCCGCCATTCGTATTAAGCATATTCCCACCGGCATCATTGTTGGTTGTCAAAATGAGAGGAGTCAGTTGCAGAACAAAGAAACGGCTTTAAAAATGCTAAAATCCAAGCTTCTTGAAATCAAAGAACGAGAGCAGCTCGACCGCATTGAGGATATCAAAGGAACAAAAACAAACATCGAATGGGGTGCGCAGATTCGTTCCTATGTATTTATGCCCTACACCTTGGCCAAAGACCACCGTACCGGTTTTGAAGATGGTGACATCAACAAGGTGATGGATGGATACCTGGATGAGTTTATGAATGCTTACTTGATTTTCAAATCAAGTGAAAAAAATAACAATAATTAAAAGGAGAATTGATATGTCCAGAAAAACCAAATTCATTATTGCGATCTGTCTTGTTGCAGAGTCTTTTACCACGATTGTCCTCTCTTTGATCTATGCTGAACGCAGAAAAGAACTTTCCCGTGCTCTATTTGGAGTGGGTCTTTTGAGTGGACTTGGTGGCGCTTACCTTCTCTATAATGAGTACCGCCAGAGCCGTGATGAGCAATTCATCTGCGACGGAGATGAGTGGTGTTCAGATGACCATGATCTTGATGACCAAGATTTCTTTTCTGATGTTAACGCAGACGATATCAATTTCACCATTGCAGAAGAAGACGGTGCTCCCGCAGATGCATAAAAAAAGAAACCCTTCATTTGAAGGGTTTCTTTTTTTACTTATGTTTGTTTTCTTTCAATTCAACAATGCTATTGAAGGTGTTGGAGTATTTTGTATCCAAGCAGAAATATCCGTTGCGAACGAACTGGAATCGTTCTCCTGGTTTTGCATCTTTCAAGGAAAGCTCGAGTTTGCAGTTCTTCAAAAGCTGTTTTGAATCGGGATTGAGAAAATCGCTGTAGGATTTTCCTTCGGGAAGTGCAATCAAATTTTCCTCGGAAAAGAGTCTGCCGAATTTATAAATATCAGCTTCGTAGCAATGATCGGCGGAAACCCAATGGATAGTTCCTTTGATTTTTCTCCCATCTGCCGGATTCTTTCCACCGGTTTCAAGGTCAGCAGTAGCACGAATCAATGTAATCTCGCCGTTTTCATCAGTATCGTATCCAGTACACTTGATAACGTAAGAGCCCATCAAGCGAACCTCGTTCTCGGGATAAAGGCGATGGAACTTGGGTACCTTTTCGGTTTTAAAGTCCCCTCTTTCGATATAAATTTCTCGAGTAAAAGGAACAAGACGGGTACCTGCATTTTCGTCATTGGGATTGTTATTCTGCTGAAATTCTTCCACTTTATCTTCGGGATAATTTTCGATAACAACCTTGACAGGATCGAGAACGGCAATTCTTCTTTGTGCATTGAAATTCAATTCATCGCGAATACAATGCTCCAAAAGACCGATATCTACAATGCTATATGCTTTGGAGATTCCTGCACGTTTTACAAATTCAAAAATAGATGAAGGTGTATAACCTCTTCTCCTCAAACCGCAAAGAGTAGGCATACGGGGATCATCCCATCCGTCTACGGTTTTCGTTTCAACAAGCATACGAAGGTAACGCTTACTCATCACGGTATGAGTTACATTTAGCCTCGCAAATTCATATTGATGTGGCTTTTTTTCAAATCCGATGCGATCAACAACCCAATCATATAATGGTCTATGATTTTCAAATTCAATAGAACACATGGAATGCGTAATGCCTTCCAACGCGTCCTGAATGGGATGGGCAAAATCATACAGAGGATAAATGCACCACTTATTTCCCTGTCTGTGATGGGAAGTATGAGAAATGCGGTAAATAGCCGGGTCACGCATATTCATATTGGGCGAGGCCATATCAATCTTTGCGCGAAGGGTGCAAGAGCCATCGGGAAATTCGCCGTTTTTCATTTTTTCAAACAGAGAAAGATTTTCCTCAATGCTTCTTTGGCGATAAGGACTGTCTTTGCCGGGTTCGGTCAAAGAACCGCGATATTCACGCATTTCATCTGCATTTAGATCACAAACGTATGCATCGCCTTGCTTGATCAACTGAATAGCAAATTCATAGCATTTTTCAAAATAATCGGAGCCGTAAAACACCCCGCCTGTAGGCTCAGCGCCCAACCACTTTAGATCCTCATAAATACTCTGAACATATTCATCATCCTCTTTTGCAGGATTGGTATCGTCATAGCGCAGGTTGAACAGGCCGTCATATTTCTTTGCAAGCATTGCATTGATATAGATAGCCTTTGCACTTCCGATATGAAGATATCCGTTTGGTTCAGGCGGAAAACGGGTGTGAAGCTTCTCGATTATACCACTTTTCAAATCATTTTCAATAATTTCCTGTAGAAAGTTTGTGCTTTTATTCTCTTCCATTTTTAAAACCTACTTCCAAATTCAATGATTGCAACCTTAAGTCTTTCTAAAACCTTATCTTTACCCAGAATACTCATTACGGAACATAAATCCGGGGAGGCCGCTTTGCCGGTAACCGCAATTCTTAATACCATACTGATGTCACCAACGTGCCCCTTAAAAGCCTCCGGGTTCGCTTTATATTCTTTAGGCTTTCCTGCAAAGCCTAAATCGGTGGCAAGTTTTGTAATTTTTTCAAACCAAACAGTACTGTCATCATCTGAATTGTAAATATTACAGTAGCGCTTTAAAATTTCCACGATATCTTCATTAGAAACGTTCTCCGGCATAGGATCAAGCATTTTAAAGAATTGGTCATAGAAGAATCCAAGATAAGAGCGGATTTCTTTCCATGTAGCAATGTCTTTTCTGGGCTTCGCTCCTCCCCTGCCGATAGAAAGAATAGCAAGAGCCTTTTTTTTATCAGCTTTTAAAGCCACGAAAAGTTCTTTATCAAATTCTTCTGTCCAAGCAAGTATCTCTTTATAAGCCTCTTCCGCGGTCATTCTGCTAATAACATTTTTAGAGACATCGCAAAGCTTCATATAATCAAACAGAGAACCCGCAGGATTCATCTTTTTATAAGAAAACGGAAATGCGGAGGCAAGCAGATCAGGATTTGCTCTGCGCCACTCTTCAAAGTTTGAATTTAAAATAGTAAGAACATACTCATATACGGAAAGAATCGGGAAACCCTCTGCTTTGTAATAGGTCAAAGCAAGCTCAGGATCTTTTCTCTTGGAAAGTTTTCTTTTACTGGTGCCATCCATTTTCATCAAAGGACCAATATGCAGATACTTGGGAATTTTGAAACCAAGCGCACGAAACAACTGTAAATGGAACGGTAATGTGGACAACCACTCATCTCCACGTACCACGTGGGTCGTATGCATCAAATGATCATCAACAGCATGCGCAAAATGATAGGTAGGAATTCCATCAGATTTCAACAAAACATGATCAATATCATTTTCCGTTATTTCCATATTACCTTTAATCAAATCAGTAAATTTAATTTTATTTTCGATAGAGCCTGTGGAACGGAAACGCAAGACCCATGGAAGATTTTGACCAAGAGCGGATTTTATTTCATCCAGAGAGGCATCTCGCCATTTTGCCCATTTTCCAAAATATCCGAAATTCGCTTTTTCTTTCTCCTGCTGTTCATGAATGGAGTTTAATTCTTCTTCCGTGCAGAAGCAGGGATAAGCAAAGCCATCGAGCAAAAGTTTTTTTGCAAAAACGTGATAAAGATCTTTTCGCTGGCGCTGACGATAAGGTCCATAGTTACCAAAATCGCCCTGTAAAGTAGCGCCCTCATCAAAAACAATACCATAGTGGGAAAGAGTTTCTATCAATGTTTCAATTGCACCGGGAACTTCCCTTTTTGCATCTGTATCTTCAACGCGGAGAAACAAAACTCCTTCAGATTGATGACACATTCTTTCAGAAGTGAGACCTTGGACCAAATTGCCAAGATGAACAAAGCCGGTGGGGCTGGGTGCCATTCTTGAAACTACCGCGCCTTCTTTTAATTGTCTGGATGGGAATTTTTCCTCAATATCATCCGGAGTTTCGGATATATTTGGGAACAAAAGTTTGGAAAGGAGTTCTCTTTCGATGACATTTAACTGTTTTCGTTCCATAATTAACCTTTCATTTTTGTTTATTTGAAAATTATAACATCAAATTATGAATATTACAATACTTTGAAGATGGTTTTTTACCAAAAAAGATAAAGAAACTATCAAAAAAAATTATTAGACATATAAAAATGTTAAATAAATGTTAAATGTAGATTTCATCTATTTTTTTTCTTGAAATAACAAGCGATTTGTTGTAAAATATCTTTTGATTGAATTTTTAGGAGGATACACTATGGATATTCCAAGCTGGTTCGTAATTGTTATGGGACTAAGCACCGTTTTTATCAGTTTAATCTGCATTATTGTTCTTTGTAAAATTCTTGGCGCAGTTTGCACTTTAATTGATAAAAAACCTGCAGTTACTACTGCAACCGTTGTTGGCACTCCCGCATCCGTCAACAAAGCACAAAATCCTGTCAACAGACAAAAACTTGTTGCCGCGATCGGCGTTGCTATTGCAGAGGAATGCGATGTTGATGTAAACGCCATTCGCATTACATCAATCAAAAAAATCTGAAAATTTAAGGAGAAAAGAAAATGAAAAAGTATCGCGTTAATGTAAACGGAACCGCTTACGAGGTTGAAATCGAATTAATTGACAACACCGAAGCCACTTCTGCTCCCGCTGCCCCCAAAGTTGAAGAAAAGGCCACTTCTATAGGTGGCGAAGCAATTAATGCTCCGATGCCCGGTACAATCCTTGCTGTGAATGTAACCGCAGGTCAAGCTATCAAGAAGGGCGATGTTCTTTTCATTCTTGAAGCGATGAAAATGGAAAATGAAATTATGGCTCCTGCTGACGGAACCATTGCAAATGTTGCTGTTACCAAAGGAGCTACCGTTGAATCCGGCGCTGTTCTTTGCACGCTTGCATAAAACGAAAAGATTATGAAAAAAGTTTTATTAATTTTATTTTCCATTCTACTTGTTGCAGGAACTTGTTTTACGGGGGTATTCGCTACCGAAAAAAGCGAAGAATCTTTTGAGATTGCATTAATGGAAGCGATTGTTTTAGAAGAAAATGGACAATTTACTCTTTCCGTAACGCTCAAGAATTTGTCAAATGTTGCATATTCTGAACTTCAGTGTATGGTTTTATCACAAAATGACGAAATTACCTTTGATGATAGTTGCGCGATTTTTCAGGACAGTTCCACCGGAGCTATCATCTACGGCGGCATTATTGATTCTATTCTCCCCCGCGGAGAAGCAACAATGCTCTTCGATTTGAAGGAATGCAAAAATCCTCACGCTCAGCTAGATCTCATTGTATATTTTCCCTATAACGGTGATACTGTTTATGCAGGAGGAACATACAATGCAAAAAATGTCGGCAACAAAGAATTTACCAACATTTTAGCTGAAAAAGATACAGTTACCAAGCTTGATGTCATTGTCAATTTTTTAAAACAAAGCGGGTTTTCTATGATTGGCGAGAACTGGAAAGTTCTTGTCATGTTTCTCATCTCCTTTGTTTTGATTTATCTTGCAATCGTAAAGAATTTTGAGCCTCTCTTACTATTGCCTATCGCTTTTGGTATGCTTCTTACTAATCTTCCCGGAGCTGAGATGTTTCACTCGGAGCTTTTTGAAGATGGGCACATTCACTGGGATATGTTTACTACCATTGGAGCAGGTCTCCTGGATTATCTCTACCTCGGTATCAAACTTGGAATTTATCCTTGTTTGATTTTCCTTGGCATCGGTGCCATGACGGATTTCGGTCCTTTGATTGCAAATCCCAAAAGCTTACTTTTAGGAGCAGCTGCTCAGCTTGGCATCTTTATTACCTATTTCGGTGCATCTGAGTTCTTGGGATTCACCCCCTTGGAAGCAAGTTCTATTGGTATTATCGGCGGTGCAGACGGTCCTACTGCAATCTTTGTTACTTCAAAGCTCGCTCCCCATTTGCTTGGACCCATCGCTGTAGCCGCATATTCTTATATGGCTCTGGTACCCTTTATCCAGCCTCCCATTATGAAGCTTCTTACGACAAAAAAAGAACGAAGCATTGTAATGAAGACCCTTCGTCCTGTCGGAAGAAAAGAGAAGATTCTCTTCCCCATTGCCGTGACTATATTCGTTACCCTTCTTGTACCTTCCGCAGGTCCTCTCGTAGGTTGTCTAATGCTGGGTAATTTGATGCGGGAGAGCGGCGTTGTAGAACGCATTTCTAAAGCTGCGCAGAACGAATTAATGAATATCGTAACGATCTTTCTGGGAATTTCCGTTGGCGCTACAGCAAGTGCAGAAACCTTCTTAAGTGCGCAAACCCTTTACATTCTTTTGCTTGGTATCGTTGCTTTCAGTTTTGGTTCTGCAGGCGGTGTTTTGCTTGCAAAATTTATGAATATATTCTTGCCTAAGGAAAAAAAGATCAATCCTCTGATTGGTTCTGCCGGAGTATCTGCCGTACCTATGGCTGCCCGTGTTTCTCAGACTGTTGGTCAAAAAGAGAACCCAACCAACTTCCTTTTGATGCACGCGATGGGTCCCAACGTTGCAGGTGTCATTGGCTCTGCGATTGCCGCCGGTGTTTTGATTGCACTCTTTGCATAGTATTAAGGAGAAAATTATGTCTGAAAAGAAATTACTAATTACAGATACTATCCTTCGGGATGCCCATCAATCTCAAGCCGCTACCAGAATGAAGTTGGAAGATATGCTTCCCGCCTGTGAAATTTTGGATAAGATCGGCTATTGGTCTCTTGAATGCTGGGGAGGCGCAACCTTCGATGCTTGTATGAGATTTTTAAATGAAGACCCTTGGGAAAGACTTCGGACTTTGAAGAAGGCTCTTCCCAACACCAAACTGCAAATGCTTTTCCGTGGTCAGAACATCCTTGGCTACAAGCATTATGCAGATGACGTAGTTGATGCTTTCGTAAAAAAATCCATTGAAAACGGTATTGATGTAGTTCGCGTATTCGATGCTTTAAATGATACCAGAAATATGAAGCAAGCCGTTGATTCCGTAAAGAATTACGGTGGTATTTGCGAAGTTGCTATCAGCTACACCACCAGCCCTGTTCACAATCAGGAATATTTTGTTACACTTGCCAAGAAAATTGAAGAAATGGGAGCGGATGTAATCTGTATTAAGGATATGGCAAATTTGCTGCTTCCTTACGATGCATTTGAGCTGGTTAAGGCAATTAAGTCTGCCGTTTCCTGCCCCATTCACCTGCACACCCACAACACCACCGGTACCGGTGATATGACTTATCTGATGGCATCACAGGCAGGTGTTGATATTGTTGACTGTGCACTTTCTCCCATGGCAAACGGCACTTCTCAGCCTGCAACCGAAGCGCTTGTTGCAACCCTCAAGGGCACCGAACGTGATACCGGTTTAGATCTTGAACTAATGGCAAAAGCCGCAGCACATTTCCGCGGTGTCGCCGAAAAACTGAAACAAGATAAAATTTTGGATCCCAAGGTGCTTAACGTAGACACCAAGACACTTCTTTATCAAGTTCCCGGCGGTATGCTTTCCAATCTTCTTTCTCAGCTGAAGCAGCAGAACGCAGAAGATAAGTACTACGATGTACTTGCTGAAATCCCCCGCGTACGCCAGGACTGCGGTTACCCTCCTCTTGTAACTCCTACCAGCCAAATTGTCGGTACTCAGGCAGTACTTAATGTTTTGATGGGCGAGCGTTATAAAATGATTTCAAAGGAAACGAAGGGTCTTCTTCGCGGTGAATATGGTCAGTTGCCTGCACCTGTAAATGAAGAAGTCAGAAAGAAGGCAATCGGTAATGATGATGTCATTACCTGTCGTCCCGCAGACCTTCTTAGTCCTGAACTAGAAAAATACTCCAAAGAAGCTGGCGATCTTGCAAAATGTGAAGAGGATGTACTTTCATATGCTCTCTTCCCTCAAGTTGCTTCTAAGTTCCTGGCTGAGAGAAATAAAGAAACGTCTTCACCCGAAAAAACAACTGAAAACATTGTAAGAGAACTTTATATCGACGATTGTACAGCAAAATAATTACAACAAGAAAGGTTGA
The DNA here is from genome assembly GCA_045597125.1 of Eubacteriales bacterium. Taxonomy (GTDB): domain Bacteria; phylum Bacillota; class Clostridia; order Oscillospirales; family SIG627; genus RGIG5579. Next base: position 12,635 of record JAZODR010000052.1, read on the forward strand.
ATTTATGAAATTTGGTATTGTTGGACGACAGACAAGTGGATATTTTCGTTATCAAGGTTGGCCAACCGTTGCCCGTGCAGAAGATGGAACTCTATATGCAGTTTCCTCCGGTCATAGACTCGATCATGTTTGTCCCTTTGGAAAAAATCTTATGTATGTTAGCTACGACGAAGGCGAAACTTGGTCTGCACCGCAAATTGTTAATGACACCCATCTTGATGACCGCGATGCCGGTCTTGTGTGTTGGGGCAAAAACAATTTGCTTCTCACTTGGTTTAACAACGAACCTGACGTTTTTGATAACCCCGGAAGACAGAAAATGTATCCAAATATTCTCGAACCCTTTTCGCAGGCAATGTTAGCAAAATGGAAAAATCTTCCTAAAGAAGAATTTGGATCATTTTCTAGAATTTCTCGCGATGGTGGCAAAACCTGGTCGGAACCCAGAAAGGCACCCGTCACTTCCCCGCACGGTCCAATTCGTAGAAAAGACGGCAGTTTCTTCTACGTAGGCGCTGAAAGATTATCCGGCTATAATATTCCAGAGAACGCAATCTGCGCTGTAGAGAGTTATGATGATGGCGAAACATGGGAGTTTGTAAGTCTTCTCCCTGCTCCCAAGGAACACAAGGGTAAACCTCTTAGCGGAGTCTGTGAACCACACTGCGTTGACTTGGGTGATGGTATAATTTTGGCTGCTGTGCGCTGTTTCCTTCTTGGTGCGAACCGTTCCATGGATCAGCATAAATTTACTATGTACTTATGTCGCTCCACGGACAACGGAAGAACCTGGGAAAAACCTGTCTTTCTGGAACGTTATGGAGCTCCCGGACATTTTATGATTCATTCTTCCGGTGTCCTGATCCTTTCTTGTGGCAAACGTGTTGATAAATATGGCCAATATGTTCGAATCAGCCGAGATAAGGGGCTCACTTGGGAAGATGACATCATGATTAGTCAAGAAGCTCCTGAGCCTGTTGTTGATCAAGGATACCCTTCAACGGTTGAACTTTCCAATGGTGATCTATTGACAACCTATTATCAGCGAATCTCGGGTGATGACCATCCGTCAGTTCTTTACACCCGCTGGTCATTAGATGAAATTCAGTAAACCAATTAAAAATGCTATGAGCAAATATGCTCATAGCATTATTTTTGTAAAACTGCGATATTCTCTATATGGGAAGTACGAGGAAAAAGATCTACGGGTTGAACCGAAGAAATGTTGTATCCTTTTTGGCGAAATAGAGCCAAATCGCGCGCGAAGGTATCCGGTGAACACGAAATATAGAGAACAGTTTTCAGGTTATTATTTGATATTTCCTCAATCAATTCGTTTGTTAATCCTTTTCTTGGAGGATCCAGAATGAGCAAAGGATTTTTTACACCGATCCCTTTTATATAAGAGAAGGCATCAGCAGAATCCCCGCAAATATAATTTGCATTAGAGATTCCGTTTAAAAAAGCATTCTCACGAGCATCTTTTACTGCATCAGGGATGATTTCAACTCCGGTTATAGAACACTTGGAATGAGCAGAAATTGAAATAGAACCGATTCCGCAATAAAGATCAATGATATGATCAATTTTCTCCACACCTGCCATTGAAAAAGCAGTTCGGTATAATAATTCTGCCGCATCATGATTTACCTGATAAAATGAGAGGGGCGAAATCATAAGTTTCCGATCGGAAAATAGATCGAAAATTTTTTCTGTTCCATATAAATGAATTATCTTTTTTCCTAAAATTACATTGTTGTTTTCAGGCTGTATATTAAAACAAATAGACGCAATCTCAGGAAATTCATTTGTCATTTCGGTTACAAAATCATTCGTGCAAGGGAATACATCTTCCTTTAACACTAAACAAAGCATAATCTGTCCCGTCGCTTGAGCAATGCGAAGATAAATATGACGAACAAGACCGCTTTGTTTCTCTTCGTTATACGGATGTATCCTATGCTCGGATAAAAAATCACAAACACGCTCAGAAATTTTAACAAAAATTGGATTTTGAATATTGCACTCTTTCAGAGCACACACTTTATGGGTCTTGGGAGCATAGAAACCGAAAACAATCTTGCCCGTTTCGTCCAAAGAGACGGGAAACTGCGCCTTATTCCGATACCCACAAATATTTTCAGTTGACAAAACGGGCAAAACCGAAACATCGGAAAGCCCCTCTTTTAAAAGAAATCCTTCAACCGATTTTGCTTTTAATTCTTTTTCATGCTCGTAGCTTATGTGTTGAAAGACACAACCTCCGCAACGAAAAAAATGCTTGCAAGCAACTTTGATTCGCTTGGAAGAAGGAATAAGAATTTCCTCGATGCGGGCAACACAGTAATTTTTCGCACACTTAATAATCTTAATTTTACAAGTATCACCTTCAACACCTTTTTGAATAAAAACAATCATACCGTTTATTTTTGTTACACCAAAACCCAACATATTAGTTTCGGTAATTTGCACGGTTAAAACTTGATTTTTCTGAAATATCATAGCAATCTTCCAACAGCCTTAAATGTATTTAATATATTTATAATAGCATATATACTTAAAAAAGTCAAAGAAACTTGATTTTTTAAAATTTTATGATAAAATTACTTGCAATGAATAAAATTCTCGGAGGAAAATATGCAGTTTCAGTATAAAACTAAAGGAACCTGTTCTCAAATGATTCAATTTGATTTGGTTGAGAACAAGGTTTATAACATCGTCTTTCACGGCGGTTGTAACGGCAACCTTAAGGCGATAGCGAAACTTGTTGATGGAATGAGCGTTTCTGAAATACAAGAAAAATTGAAAGGAAATACCTGCGGCTTTCGTTCAACCTCTTGTGCTGATCAGCTTGCTATCGCAGTTTCTGCCGCAGCAAAAAATATAAAATGATTGGATTTTTCCTTAAGAAACATCTTAAAACTGTTGAAATTTCTCAGTCAGATCGCGCGGCTATTACACAAAAAAGTTCAATTTTCGGAATCATACTGAATATTTCTTTGTTTGGAATGAAACTAATCTCAGGTATTCTTGTTAAATCAGTAGCTATCACTTCCGATGCCTTCAACAATCTATCCGACGCGGGTTCTTCCATTATCACCCTATTTGGGATTCGACTATCCTTAAAAAAACCTGACCCGGAACATCCCTTTGGCCATGGAAGAATTGAATATCTGTCTGGACTTATCGTTTCCATTATGATAATTTTGATGGGTTTTGAACTTTCTAAGGATGCTATTTCAAGCATAATAAGTCCCGAACAAAAGGATGTTCAAAATTTGGGTATCACGATATTGATACTGATTCTCTCAATTTTGATTAAGCTTTATATGTGGTATTTCAATATGAAATACGGTAAAATGATTCGAGCAACTGCGATGATTGCTTGTGCAACAGACTCTCTTTCTGACTGCGTCTCCACTTTGGCAGTGTTAGTTACGACTGTGATCTCTGTGTATTATAATTTACCCCTTTTAGATGGAATTTGCGGACTTATCGTTGCTTTTATTATCTTAATCGCAGGAATTCGCTCCGTAAAAGAAACAATTGTTCCTCTACTCGGACAACCTGCTGATCCGGAGTTAATTCGTGGAATTGAAAATCTTGTTCTTAAAAATGACAATATCATTGGCATTCACGACCTGGTTGTGCACGATTATGGTCCCGGACGACGAATGGCATCCTTGCATGCAGAAGTTCCCTTTAATAGCTCCATTTTTGAAATACATGATCTGATTGATAATATTGAAACAGAAATTAAAGAGACTTTTGGGTGCGAAACCGTCATTCATATGGATCCGGTTGACACACAAGACCCAAACACGCTCTTCCTGAAAGATGAATTGACAGAAATTTTGAAAGAGGAATTCCCGGAGATAAGTTTTCATGACTTTCGAGTGGTTCACGGAACAACTCACACCAATTTGATTTTTGACATAGTTATTCCATACTGTATAAAAATTTCAGGAAAGGATATTTGCTCAACCATTAAGAAAAGGATTTCCGAAAAACACCCAAATCATTTTTGTGTGATCCAAATTGATCACGATTACAATAAATAAAAAAAGCGCCGAATTTGGCGCTTTTTTTATTTGGTGACTGTTAGCAAAAAATATCATTCATACTGTATGCACCGGCTGTCTTCCCGATGATAAAAGCAGCAGCGCAAATTGCACCGTTTGCTAAAATTTCTCTGGACATCGCTGTATGAGATATGGTAACGATTTCATTGCTTCCGGCAAACAATATCTCATGTTCGCCAACAATGGTACCGCCTCGTACCGCATGAATGCCGATTTCATTCGTTGTCCGTTTTCCGCAAATGCCCTGTCGTCCGTGAACATATTCTGTTTTGACAGGAAGAACACCGGAAATTGCATCAGCAATCATAAGTGCAGTGCCCGAAGGAGAATCAACCTTTTGATTATGGTGCTTCTCAATGATCTCAATATCAAAATCAGGCAAAAGCTTTGCTGCTTGCTTTGCAAGTTGACAAATTAAATTGATACCCAAAGACATATTCGCAGAGCGAAAAACCGGAATTTTCTTTTCAGCTTCTTCAATTAAGGAAAGCTCCTCGTTGTCAAAACCTGTAGTCGCAATAACTGCAGGTATGCCGCGTAGAACTGCAAAATCCAAAATATCGCGAATCGCAGAATGAAACGAAAAATCAATAATAACATCTACCTCTTCCGTGACATCCGAACAAAATGAATAAACCGGGAATTCACAAGTTGGCATTGTTGGATCTACACCTGCAACAACTTCAAAATCTTCACGATTTTTACATAGCTCAGCAACAACCTTACCCATTCTGCCGCCGCAACCTGTTAAAAGAATCTTTTTCATAATAATTTACCTTTCAGATATTTCATTGAAAAAACTGTTGAAATAAGAACCAATATGTTGTATAATTTTATCATGCAATTTGATAAAAGTCAAATATTTACACAATATTTATAAAGGAATCCATATGCCGATAGATAAGCTTTTAAAAAAAACTTCGTATTTTTACGATTTACCACAGGAATTGATTGCGCAAACTCCCGCAACCCCCAGAGACTCATCTCGACTACTGGTATGCGGTAAAGACGGAACTATTTCAGACCGCATTTTTTATAACCTTACCGAATATTTAAAACCGGGAGATATACTGGTAATCAATCACTCAAAAGTAATTCCTGCACGACTTTATTTCAAGGACATGGTCACCGGTTCCACGCTTGAGATTTTGCTTCTACGGCAAAAAGAGTTGGATCAATGGTACTGTATGGTTAAGCCCGGAAAAAAAGCAAAACCCGGAAAACTTTTCAGTATTGATAATGGAAAATTGGTAGCAAAAATAATTTCTGTAGAAGAAAACGGAGATCGTTTGATTGCTTTTGATTACGATCACTCAAGGACCTTTATGGAATTATTGGATGAAATAGGAAATATGCCTCTTCCCCCTTATATAACCCGTCGCTTGGAGGATAAAACAAGATACCAAACCGTTTACGCGGCAGTTGACGGCTCTGCTGCAGCGCCAACCGCAGGCTTACATTTTACCGATGCGCTTCTTAATCAAATCAAGCGGCTTGGAGTTACAATTGCTCCGGTTTTACTTCATGTTGGAATCGGAACATTCCGACCGGTCAAAGAGGAAGATATCACCAAACACCCTATGCACAGTGAATATTTCCATGTTTCCGAAGAAACCGCAAAATTAATTTATAAAGCTAAAAAAGAGGGGCGTCGAATCATCGCAGTCGGCACCACCTCCTGCAGAACTCTTGAAAGCGCTTTTGATAAAAACGGAAATTTGATTGCAAATAATGCAAACACCGACATTTTTATTTATCCCGGATATGACTTTAAAGTTGTTGATGGCCTAATTACCAATTTTCACCTTCCCGAGAGCACCTTAATCATGCTTGTTTCTGCTTTGCTTGGATATGATCAAACAATGAATGCTTACCGCCACGCCGTGAAAGAGAAATATCGTTTCTTTTCTTTTGGTGATGCAATGATGATCCTATGAAACGAGTAGTAGCTATTTTCGGTCCAACCGCCTCCGGTAAATCATCCTTGGCGTTGGAAATGGCGAAAGGCCTAAATGGAATTATCATCTCAGCAGATTCTATGCAAATCTATCGTGAAATGGACATTGGCACCGCTAAGCCAACCATTGAGGAACTAAAATCAGTGCCGCATCGAATGATTAATATTTGTTCTCCGACACAACCTTTTTCTGTTTACGACTACAAAAAGTGTGCGGAAGAAGAAATTGAATCCGCCTTGGCTCAAAATTTTGTTCCAATTGTTGCCGGCGGAACCGGTCTCTATTTTGATGCACTTTTTTTCAACAATGACTTTGGCGATATGGAGGTTGATCCTCAGATTCGTAAAGATCTAAATGCACGGGCTATGTCGGGCGAAAGCAAAAAAATGCTGGAAGAGCTAGCAGCTATTGATCCCGAAACCGCGGCACCTCTTCACGAAAAAGATTTAAAAAGAATCATTCGAGGGTTAGAAGTTTATTTATCTACAGGATCTACCCTCTCCTCATTTAAATCACAATCCAGGACAAAAAGCGGAAAATTTGAATTTATTAAAATTTTTCTAAATTACAGAGATCGTGAAGCTTTGTATCAAAAAATCAATCTAAGGGTGGACCAAATGATTGATAAAGGATTGTTGAATGAAACTCAAACTCTCATGGAAAAGGGATACTTTGACTCCCCAACCGCATCACAAGCCATTGGTTATAAAGAACTTCTACCCTATTTTCGTGGAGAACGCAGCTTAAAGGATTGCACGGATATCCTGAAGCAAAAAACGAGGAATTATGCAAAAAGACAATTGACTTGGTTTCGACGTTATGAAGATGCCCTTACCATTTGGATGGACGAAAATCCTAGTCCTCTTCAAGCAGCACTTGATTTTTATAAGGAGGTTATTCAATGAAAGCAAACGATATTCTCAGCATCATCTTGTTTTTTGTTTTGTTGCTTTTCATAATTGTCTATTTTATTATTCAAACAATTACCAGTCTTACTGCGGACGTTTCTTATGAATATGCCTCCCATCAATCTTTTGAAAAGGTGCTGGAAAAAAATGGCTATCTGGTACGTAGCGAGGAAATTCTTTATTCAACGGATAACGGAATTCTCAGTTATGCAGTTAGTGAATCTCAAAAAATCGGCGCGGGTCAGTTAATTGCCACCGTTTATTCTAATTCTCAAGGTGTTGATATTCAAAAAGAAATTGATGAAATCGAAACGAAGCTTGCAATTCTCAACCGTTCTTCGATTGATACAGGATATTTAACCTCCGACGTTTCAAAAATTGACGAAAGAATTTATCAATCTATGATTTCAGCAAGGAGTTCTGCTGAAAACAACGAGCTCTCTTTAATTGAAAAATACAAAGAGGAACTTCTAATCAATATGAATAAGAGAGAACTGGTAACCACAGGGCAAGGTGATTTTAGTGCTGAAATTACTGAACTCCAAGCAAAGAAGGATCAGTTGACCGCAACCCTTCAAAATCCAATTTCTTCAGTTTATTCAACAAAAACAGGATATTTTTCCACCCTTTTAGATGGCTATGAAACTGTTTTTCAACCCCAGAATTTAGACAGCATGACTATTTCTGATTTTGATGCTATCACCCATGCAGAGCGTGTCAAATACTCCGAAGATGCAATTGGAAAGCTAATTACGGATTTCGACTGGCATACGCTTTGCGAGGTTACAGTAAGTGAAGCAGAAGCGCTATTTGTAGGACGCAAATACCCTGTCACATATTTATATTCAGAAGGACAGCAAATACAGGCGCTTCTTGAGCGAAAAATCAGTCAAACCGATTCGGATCGTGTTGTTTTGGTTTTTCGTATGGAGGATGTTCCCGAAGGATTTGATTATACCAGATGTCAATCTATAAAAATCGTTCTGGAATCAAAAACCGGCGTTGCGTTTCCTTCCTCTGCACTACGTATGGTTGATGGAAAGCAAGGGGTATATGTTGTGGCAGGAAATATGGTGAAATTCAAAAACGTTGAGATTATTGATTCACAAAACTCAAAATTTTTAAGTAAAATTCCTGATGATAAAACTGAGGACCCTGGTTCATATTTATCAAAATTTGACCGCGTCATTACCGAAGGAAAGGACCTCTATGTTGGAAAAATTCTCGACTGAAAATTTTAATACTTTGACAGAAGAAAGAAAATCCGAGATCAAAAGTTGTATCAAGCAAATTCAAACAAGAATTTTTGATGCAGAAAAAAAGAGTCCATACCATCAAAAGGTAAGGCTTCTCTTAGCAACAAAAACAAGATCCGCCGAAGAAATCAACTATGCGATCTCCTTGGGAATTAACTTAATCGGTGAAAACCGTGTTCAAGAGCTGTGTGAAAAGTATGATCAAATTCAACGGGAAAACACCGAGATTCATTTCATTGGCGCCTTGCAAACCAATAAAGTAAAATACATTATTGATAAAGTAGATATGATCCATTCGCTAGACCGAATTTCCTTGGCAAAAGAAATAAATAAACAAGCCGAAAAAATCGGAAAAGTTATAGATGTTCTCTGCGAAATAAATTTGGGCGAAGAAGAATCAAAATCCGGTGTACTGCTTTCCCAGGCGGAAGAATTTTTGATGGAAATATCCAAATTTGAACATATTCATGTTTGCGGATTGATGGCAATCCCCCCGATTATGACAGATATTTCGACACAAAAAGAATATTTTCAAAAAATTATGGATTTTTATATTGACATATCAGCAAAAAAAATAGATAATATTAATATGTCTGTACTTTCGATAGGTATGTCTTCCGATTTTGACTTAGCAATTGAGCACGGCTCAACCTTGGTTCGAATCGGGACCGCAGCCTTCGGACATAGAACAAAAAAATAATTTTTATTAATTTTTGGAGGAAAAATAAAATGGGATTTAAGGATGCACTCAACAACTTAATTTTTGGAAAGGAAGCAGAAGAAACCGACGGCTTTGAAACTGAAGAAGATATGGATGAAGGTTTTGATTATGAAACTGATACTGATGATGCCGATCCCGAATACAAAGACGGCGGTAATATCAGAGTTTCAAGCGGCGCTTCCATTGAAATGGTTGTCGTAAAACCCGAGAAATTGGAATCTGTTACACAGATTGCTGATTATCTTGTGGACAGAAAGACCATTCTTCTCAACCTGGAGGAAACCAACAAAGATGTTGCTCGCAGATTGATTGACTTTTTGAACGGTGTAGCTTACGCCATCAACGGAGACTTGAGAAAGGTTGCTACCAACACCTACGTTATCACTCCCAGCAATGTTGAACTCAGCGGCGAGAAGCTGGGAACCAATCAAGATACTGCTTTTACCAAGGAATAATTGATTTTGGAGGCTCTCATTAACTTTCTTGTGGCATTGGTTTGTACTGCCCTTGACATTTTGCAGTTTTTGATGATGATTAGAGCCGTATTATCTTGGCTTCCCTTGGATGATACTTCCCCTTTGGTACATTTTGTAACTGTTGTAACAGAACCGATAATCATTCCCGTTCGCGTTTTGCTGGAAAAAGTACGATTTTTTTCCGCTTTGCCTATTGATTTTTCATTTTTTATTGCGTATTTACTATTGATTTTAATAAGGGTTCTTTTGCCGGCAGTACGTTTTTGACATGAAAGGAATATTATGATTGCACCTCACGAATTGAAGAACAAAACCTTTTCAAGAACTGTCCGCGGTTACAACCCTGCAGAAGTAGATCAATATTTCGATTTTCTAATTGAAAAGTACACTGAAGCTTACAAAGCCGCAAGCGATTTTGAAATGAAATATAACGAAATCAAGGCAAAATATGCTGAGCTTTCGGACGAAGAAGAGTCCATTCGCTCTGCAATTCTTAAAGCTCAGAAGCTCGGTGAAGCAATTGTAGCCAATGCTCAAGACGAAGCAGCAGAGATTAAAGAAAAACTGACTTCTCGCTGCGATGCTATCGTTCAAGATGCCAAAGCAAAGATTGAGGCTGAAAAAGAAAACATTGTTGTTCTTAGGAAATATGCAATTGATTTCCAGCATAAACTTTATGATGAATATGTAAAGCATCTGGAAACCATCCGCAGTTTAAATCTTGACGAACTGGAAAAAGGCGTTGGTTTTCAAGCGGAAGAACTTGCCTTGGATAATGCTAAAGACGAGGCTTTGAACGGTTCTGAAGATTTGCCGGAACCAATCGTTGCCCCCAAAGCAGATACAATTTAATATTTTTGAAGAGGCCGCAAACCTTGCGGCCTGTTCATTGTTTTATATGGTACCATTATGCTAGAAACACTTATTATTGTTTTAATCGCAGTCTTTGACCAAATATCAAAATATTATGTCAATTTGCATTTAAAAGATGCTTCGGCAATTCAATTCATACCCGGTATTCTATCATTTCGCTACCACGAAAACAAAGGCGCAGCCTGGGGTATGCTATCAAATCATCGCTGGGTCTTTATGGTGATTTCTACTATAGCTATCATAGCAATTATCGCATATCTAATTATTTCGAGCAAAAAGGATAATTCCCTATTATTTAGAGTTTCTCTTTGTTTTTTTGCCGGTGGTGGAATTGGAAATATGGTTGATCGCGTTCGATTGGGTTATGTAATTGACTTTTTACGTTTTGATTTCATTGACTTCCCAATCTTCAATGTTGCAGACAGTTTCATTACCATTGGTGCATTTCTTATTATTTTATATCTAATTTTAGATTTTGTATCGGAATATCGGAGCAAGAAAAATGGATGATTGCACGTTTGAATTCTTCTGTGACACTCCCGATGAACGGCTTGATCGCTTCGTTTCCGAGAAATTATCAATATCACGATCACGATGTGTACAATTAATTGATGAGGGCGCCGTTTTAGTCAACGCAAAACAGAAGAACAAAAATTATCGCTTAGCGACCGGAGACATTATTTTCGTTGAAATACCCGAAGATCAGGAAATTGATGCCAAACCTGAGAATATTCCCCTAGATATTGTTTATGAAGATAACGATATTATCATCGTAAACAAGCCCCAAGATATGGTCGTACATCCCGCACCGGGAAATCCAAACGGGACTCTTGTAAACGCTCTTCTGTATCACTGCCAGGGATTTTTATCGGGAATTAACGGAAAGCTTCGTCCCGGTATTGTCCATCGAATTGACAAGGATACCAGCGGGCTAATAATCGTAGCTAAAAATGATATTGCCCACAACGCTTTGTCTACAATGTTTAAAGATCACTCATTTACAAGGCAGTATCATGCAATACTTTACGGAGGACCGAAAGAGGATTCGGGTACTGTATCACTTGCAATCGGCAGAAGCAAAAAAGACCGAAAAAAAATGATGTTTTACCCATCGGGCACCCCAAATACCAAAGATGCAAAAACGCATTTTAAAGTTTTGGAGCGATTGAACGGTTATACATACGTTGAATTGACACTGGAAACGGGTCGAACTCATCAAATTCGAGTACATATGCTTTCTCTCGGTTGCCCGGTTGTCGGCGATCCTTTATACGCAGCAGGAAGAAAAAACTTTGGTTTAACAGGTCAATGCCTTCACGCAAAAAACATTGGTTTTAAACATCCTACCACTGGAAAGGAAATGTTTTTTGACTCGCCTCTTCCCTCTTACTTCGTGGAAACCTTAAACAAAATGAAAGATACATCTCTGTCATAACCAATATTGGTTTTTGCAGATTTGAATATAAACTTGATTCCATTGTAAAACAATAAATTTTGGAGGAACAAAATATGGAAAATCAAAAAAAGGTTGAACTTCAAAAGATTGCAACCAAAATCAGACTCGGAATTCTTGAAGAGATTTTCAGCGCATCTTCCGGTCACCCCGGCGGGTCGTTATCTATTGCTGATATTCTCTCTTATCTTTTCTTTGAAAAGATGAATGTGGATCCTGCTGATCCCAAAAAAGCGGACCGTGACAGATTGGTTCTATCAAAGGGTCACACCGCGCCCGCTTTGTATGCAGCTTTAGCAAATCGTGGCTATTTTAGCACTGATATGCTGAAGACTTTCAGAAACAAGGACAGTATTCTTCAAGGACACCCCGATATGAAATACATTCCCGGTGTTGATATGTCTTCCGGCTCTTTGGGCCAAGGTATTTCCGCCGCTTGCGGTATGGCTCTCAGCGCAAAACTCAGCAGCAAAGATTACAAAGTCTATACGATTCTTGGTGACGGTGAACTTGAAGAAGGTCAGGTTTGGGAAGCAGCTATGTTTGCTGCACACTATGGATTGAATAATCTTTGTGCATTTATCGACTTTAACGGACTGCAGATTGATGGTGACATCACCAAGGTTATGAACCCCACTCCCATTGATGCAAAATTTGCAGCATTTGGTTGGGATGTTATTGTTATCGACGGTCACGATCTTGAACAAATTGAGAAAGCTGTTGCAAAGCTGGGCACCACCGAGAAACCCCTTGCAATTGTTTGCAAGTGTATTAAGGGCAAAGGAGTTTCCTTTATGGAAAATCAAGCAGGTTGGCACGGAAATGCACCCAATGCTGAACAGTATGAAGCCGCTAAGTCTGAGCTGGAAGCAACATTAGCAGCATTGAACTAATTGGAAAGGTAGGATATGAAAATGAAACTTCAGAAAAAATATGAAATTGGCCAAAAAGTTGCCACCAGAGAAGCTTACGGTGCTGCCCTTGCTGAATTTGGTGCAGATGAAAATATTATCGTAATGGACGCCGACCTTTCCAAGTCTACCAAAACTGCTGACTTTAAAAAGGTTTATCCCGAACGCTTTATCAACTGTGGTATTGCCGAGGCAAATATGATCAGCGTTGCTGCAGGTCTTGCTGCTACTGGTAAAACTGTTTTTGCAAGTTCCTTTGCTATGTTTGCTGCAGGCAGAGCTTTTGAACAGGTTCGTAACTCCGTTGGATACCCTCATTTGAATGTGAAAATCGGCGCTACTCATGCCGGAATTACAGTTGGCGAGGACGGTGCAACCCACCAGTGCAATGAGGATTTGGCAGTAATGCGTACTATTCCCGGTATGGTTGTTATTAATCCTGCAGACGCTGTGGAAGCAAGAGCCGCTGTATATGCTGCAATCAACTATAACGGTCCCGTTTATCTTCGCTTTGGAAGACTCGGTGTACCCGTAGTTTTCGATGAAGAGACATACGATTTTGAAATCGGTAAAGGTGTGAAAATCCGCGAAGGTAAAGATGTTACCATCGTTGCAACCGGCATTTGTACCGCTGAAGCGATTAAAGCAGCGGATGAACTGGAAAAAGAAGGTATTTCTGCAGAAATTATCAACATTCACACCATTAAACCCATTGACTCCGAAATTTTGAAAGCTTCCGCTGCAAAAACGGGCTGTGTTGTTACCGCCGAAGAGCATAACGTAATTGGCGGTCTCGGCAGCGCAGTATGTGAAACACTTGCGGAAAGCAATCCTGTTCCCGTTTTGAGAGTTGGTGTAAACGATTGCTTCGGTAAATCCGGCAAGGCTGCTGAACTGATTGACGTATTCGGCCTTTCCGCTAGATTTATTGCCCAGAAAGCAAAAGAAGCAATAAGTCTTAAAAAATAAACAAAATTAAAAACGAGCTTTCGATTGAAAGCTCGTTTTTTTATACAAAGACAGCTCTGAAGTAATCAAGTTGTTGCATAATATATATTCCAAAAATACAAATCAAGAGGATTACATTTGTTTTCGTATTCGTTGTAATGCCCCCTTTTCCAAACGGCTCACCTGCGCCTGACTAATCCCGATTTCTCCCGCAACTTCCATCTGTGTTTTTCCTTGGTAATATCGCAAATTCAAAATATTTTTTTCCCGCTCACCCAAATGTTTTACTGCCTCTTCAAGGGCAATATTTTCAATCCAATGTTCATCCGCGCACTTTTGATCGCGAATTTGGTCCATCAAATAAATCGTATCACCGCTATCAGAATATACCGGATCATACAACGACACAGGGTCTATCACAGCATCCAAGGCTTGAGTGACTTCCTTTTCCGTTACCTGCTGAACTTCCTCTTGGCGTTCCTCAGATAATTCCTTCAAACGAAAGTTTACTGCTTTAGTAATTTCCTCGTTGTTTGGCTCTCGACCAAGTTTAACCGTTAAATTTTCCCGTTCTGCCAATGCTTTATATGCCAAATCCCGAACGGACCTACTCACTCGAATCATATTATTATCTCTCAAAAATCTACGAAGCTCCCCAATAATCATCGGAACTGCATAAGTGCTAAAACGAACATTCTGAGTAACATCAAAATTGTCCACCGCTTTAATCAAACCAATACAACCAACTTGAAACAAATCATCGGGGCTGTCATATCTTCTGGTAAATTTTTGAATAACGCTGAGTACCAATTTTAAATTACCGGATATCAATTGATCACGGGCAGATTTGTCACCGCTTTTTACTCTTCTGAGTAGTTCGCATTTCTCCTGTTCGGACAAAACTTTTAACGCCGACGTATTGATTCCCGAAAGTTCAACTTTCCCTATCAACATATCACCTCCGAAACTTATTATTTCCATGTCTTATATTGCTCATTCCAAAGAAAAAAGAAGTCGCTAATGCGACTTCTTTTTTATGCTTGTTATCTGTTTTTCATCTGGTTCTCAGCGTTTTCAATCAGCTTCTTAACCATCTGACCACCAATGGAGCCAGCTTGCTTTGCGGTAAGATCGCCGTTGTAACCCTGCTTCAGATTTACACCAACCTCAGAAGCTGCTTCCATCTTAAAACGGTTCAACGCTTCCTTAGCTTCAGGAACAAGAGACTTATTAGCCATGTTCTTTAACTCCTTGTTAAGAAATTTGAGCCTAGGCTCTTATGCCATAAAATGAGATCATTTCGTTGGCTCGCTAATATTGTTTCACAAAATTATAAATATATCAATGGTAAGTTGTGGAAATGATTCTTGAAATATTTTTTGATTTGTGTTATAATATAGAAACATAAAACTACGGAGGAACAGTATGCCCCAACGTTTATACAAGGACGAAGAAATCAAATTAATAATTCTATATCTGCTGAACGAGCTGGATGATGAATTCGATTTTCAAACGATATCTGAAATCATTATCTGGGATGGTTCCATCAGTTATTTTGTGTTTTCACAATGCTTTAATGAATTGATAGAAACAGGTGCAATTAAGAAAATTGAAAAAGGAGAAGGAATTGAACCGGTTTTTGCTGCCAGTTCCTTGGGAAAAGAATTTATTCTGGAAGCAAAAGATTCAATTCTTAGCTTTGTGAAAGACCGCATTATGCATAGCGCTACTCGTCTTCTCGCATTTAAAAAAGACGGAACCAATATTAATACAAAAATAGAACCCAAACAAGCAGGATATCAATTATCCTGTTCCATTTCTAATAAAAAATTCAATCTCCTGGAAATTAATATGTATCTGGATAATTTGGAAGAAGCTGAGCTCCTTCAACAAAGTTTTGAGAATAAAGCCGAGCGTATTTACAGTAATTTGCTTGCTCAACTAAGCGGAGATTCAAAATTTATTTTTTAAAAGAAAATCCCGAAGCCTAGGCTTCGGGATTTTTTATGCAATTTCATAATAATAAAAATGATCTGCAATTTTTTCAGTGTAGTATGTGAATTTTGCTCCGTAAGAAGCCTTTTTCTCGTAACAAAATCCGTTTCCGGATGGGGCAAGTTCAACGGATGGGTCACCGAAATAGATAGGAGAATCTTCAGAGGTATAAAGTATCCCATAATCAAAATTTTTTCCGGGAATACACATATCAAAAGCACAGACTTCTAGATTTCCCATACGAATCCAATCAATGAGTTTTACATCTGTTTGTTCAAATAAAATTTGTATAGACGGATTTTTACATGCAGAAATGGACAAATCGTCCATATTTTGTATGTATAGATCGGTATAATCTTCACTTCCCTTAATAGAATAATAGTCATTTCTGGAAACCAATGCGGGAAAATCCAAGGTTTCAAAATATGAAACCGCATCTTGGTATAATTCTTTATTATCCAAATAATGAGAAAACGTACGAGAATTTTCTGGTATCGTCGCCTCTATGGAGCATGACGACATAAACAAAACCGATAAAAGTAATAAAATTAAAAATCGTTTCATCTCTACTCTCCTTTGCAAATATTATATAACAAATCGAATGCAAATTCAAGACAAAAAAGGTCACAGGAAAATTTCCTGTGACCTTTTTTTAGAAAATTTAGATGCCCTTCTTAGATCTTTCAATCTTTTCAATGGTAGTGAAATTGTTCTTTGCAACGTGACCGGGCAGAGGCATAATCTTTTCATGGATAGCATCAATGATCCACTCAGCCTGCGGGAAGAACATATGATCAAGCTCGAAGCAAGGCGTAATCCAGTTTCTGGAACCAACAACGGTAACAGGTCCATCCAGATAATCGAAAGCCATTTCCGTAATATTGGAAGCCATATCTCTCATTACAGAGTTTCTTTCAACAGCATCACCAACGATTACACACTTACCGGTTTTCTTAACAGACTCTACAACCTTAGTGTAATCAAAAGGCGTAATAGAACGTGTATCAATGATTTCAGCAGAAATGCCATACTTTTCTTCCAAAATCTTAGCTGCCTCAAGAGCTCTATACAATACTGCACCAATGGTCAGAATGGTAACGTCTTTACCAACTTTCTTAATATCGGGATCGCCAATGGTAATTTCATAGGCTTCTTCAGGAACACCGCCTTCGTGGAATTCCTCGCCCTTGTCATAAATTCTCTGAGATTCAAAGAAGATTACGGGGTCAGTACCATTCAGGGCAGTTTCCATCAGACCCTTTGCATCGTAAGGAGTAGAGGGGAATACAACCTTCAGACCGGGAATATGAGCAGTCAAAGCAGTCCAATCCTGAGAATGCTGTGCGCCGTACTTGGAACCTACGGAAACTCTGAGGATAATCGGCATCTTAAGAATACCGGCACTCATAGACTGCCACTTTGCCATCTGATTAAAGATTTCGTCGCCTGCGCAGCCGATAAAGTCAGCATACATAAGCTCTACGATACAACGACCGCCGCACATTGCGTAACCTACCGCGGAACCAACAATAGCAGATTCGGAAATAGGAGAGTTGAACAGTCTATGATAAGGAACTGCCTCGGTCATCTTCTTATAAACGCCGAATGCACCGCCCCAGTCACGGTTATCTTCACCGTAAGCGATAAGGGTGGGATCTTCATAGTACTTGTTGATGATCGGCTCAGCCAGACCATCGCGGATGTTGTACATCTTCATCTTAGAAACAGGTTTGCCGTTTGCATCAGTTGCAGAACGGATCTTACCGCGAATTTCCTTAACTCTGGGACACTCATCCTTGGGAACAAGCATCTCGGGCTCTCTTCCCTCTTCCATCGTGGGCTTGTGGAGGTTGGAGAACATCATACCGGAAATAGCATCGGGATTCTTATCCAGATCCATTCTGGGAGAAATCTCTTCGTTGATGGCAAGCTTCATAATCTCGGTCATACGGTTGGTAATCTGCTCGTGAATCAGAGCAAACTCTTCTTCCTTAGCGATACCACCTGCAATCAGCTTGTTCTTAAATGCGGGGATGGGATCCGCATCCTGCCATGCCTTAATTTCTTCGGGGGTTCTGTAGGTGGAGGAGTCGGAGGGAGAGTGGCCGGATACACGGTATGTAACAACATCGAGAAGTGCAGGACCCTTGCCCTGAAGCAAGATTTCCTTCTTTCTGGAAACCGCATCAATTACAGCCAAAGGATCGTAGCCGTTTACGCGCTCGGCATGCATCTGGTTGGGATTGAAACCCGCACCAAGACGAGCAACCATATCAAAGCCCATGGTTTCGCCACGGGTCTGACCGCCCATACCGTAGTGGTTGTTAAACACATTAAAGAGAATCGGCATACCCTCGCCCTTACCATCATCCCAGAGCTTGGTAATCTGGTCCATAGAAGCGAAGTTAAAGGACTCAAGAGCGGGACCGCGGCCGCAGGCGCCGTCGCCAAAGTTTGCAACAACAATACCCTTCTTACGGTTACATCTCTTGTACAGAGCGGCACCGAGAGCTACAGGAGCTGCAGAACCAACGATAGCGTTGTTGGGCATAATACCGAAAGGAATGAAGAAAGCGTGCATAGATCCACCCAAACCACGGTTAAAACCGGTGGTTCTGGCAAATACTTCTGCCAGTGCACCGTACAGAAGGAAGTTGATAGCCAGTTCTTTAATATCGCCACCGGCATTCATATGCTTTTCAACAACATTCAGGACAGCACCGTCCAAAAACTCCTTCATAACCTCATAAAGTTCTTTCTCATCCAGTTTTTCAATGGAAGAAAGACCCTTAGCAAGGATTTCGCCGTGACTTCTGTGAGAACCAAAGGTAAGGTCATCAATGTCAAGGCTATAAGCTTCACCAACAGCACTTGCCTCCTGTCCAATAGAAAGGTGGGCGGGACCGGGGTTGTTATACTCTACACCGTTATAACAGCTTTTAACTTTCACTTCATTGAGCATGGTTTCGAACTCGCGAATAATTGCCATATCGCGATAAATTCTCATCATGTCAGCTTTGGTGTAGATTTTCATTTCTTCTTTCAAGGTCTTCTTGTACTGACATACGGGGATATCCTCAAAATGGATAACACCGGACTCAAAGGCCTTACCGGGATCGACAAATTGACTCTTAGGCATTTTTTTATCTCCTTTAATTAATTATTTAAAAAATTGCTTCACGAAGTACTTCGCCAACGGTGGGATGCGGGAATACAAACTTCTGAATCTCAGCAAGTCTCATTTCCTTACCAACCATCATAGCGGCACCGTATACGATTTCAGATGCATAGGTACCAATCATATGGAACCCAAGAATCTTGTTGTGATCCTTGTCCACAATGATTTTCATAATACCCTTGCCTCCTTCGTTCTCGGCAAGATATCTTCCGCTATAGCTAAGAGGAAGGGTTCTAATTTCAACGTTGTAACCCTTTGCCTTTGCAGACTCAGTTGTTTCACCAACAGCTGCAACTTCAGGATTGGTATAGATAACAGAAGGAATAGAATTGTAATCAACTCTGTCCTTGCCGCCAAGCATATTATTTACGGC
Organism: Eubacteriales bacterium; assembly: GCA_045597125.1. GTDB lineage: Bacteria > Bacillota > Clostridia > Oscillospirales > SIG627 > RGIG5579. The sequence continues at coordinate 31,767 of JAZODR010000052.1, forward strand.
TACTTCGCCTTCTCTGTAAGCAGTATGAGCAAGCATAACCTTGCCGTTTACGTCACCGGCTGCCCAAACACCCGGAACATTGGTCTTACAAAATTCATCTGTAACGATTGCTCCTCTTTCCATCAGAACACCGATTTCTTCAAGACCAAGGCCTGCAGTTCTTGCTCTACGACCAATAGAAACAAGAGCCTTGTCGCCGGCAATCTCATTTGCTTTTCCATCCAATTCATAGGTGATCTTACCGTCCTTAATGGAGGTAACCTTTGCACCCAAAATAAATTCCACACCACGCTTCTCATACTCTTTTTTGAGCATTTCAGAAATTTCGCGATCAGTAGGACCGGCAATATGATCCATCATTTCAAGTACCACAACACGGCTTCCGATACTATTAAAATAACTTACCATTTCCAGACCGATAACACCGCCGCCAACTACCAAAAGGGTTGCGGGAACTTCTTTCATATCAAGAATTTCGCGGTTGGTCAAAGCAAAACCATTAGCAAGAGAATCTTTCAAACCGTCGATGGGAGGAAGAGTAGCTTCAGAACCGGAGCAAATCAAAAGGCGTTTGCCTTCAATCTCCTTATCGCCAGCCTGAACCTTAAATCCATCTGCAGTCTTGCCAAGAATCTTGGCGGTAGCGGTAATCACCTCAACGCCCGCCTTCTTCATCTTCATACCAACGCCGCCAACAAGTGTCTTAACAACCTTATCTTTACGATCAATGATTTTGGCATGATCAATGCTAGCGCCGGTAAACTCAACACCGTACTCCTTGCAATGCTTGGAATAGTCATAAATCTTTGCAGAATAAAGCAAAGTTTTGGTAGGAATGCACCCCTCGTTCAAGCAGGTTCCGCCAAGAGCTCTTTCCTCTACAACGCAGGTCTTAAGACCTTTTTCTGCGGCGCGCTCAGCGGCGTTATAACCGCCGGGACCACCACCGATAACAATTAAATCAAACATTTTATGCCTCCTTATTTTGCAAGAAGAATATCAAAATTCTCCAGATTAGCACACAGATCCTTCAGAAATTTTGCAGCGGGAGCACCATCCAGCGCTCTGTGATCGAATGTAAGCGAAAGACCCATAGCGGGGTAAGTAACATCGCCTGCGGGAGTCTTCTTCACACGATTTACAATCGTGCACACACCGAGAATACCGGTCTGAGGAGGATTGATGACGGGAGTAAAGTTTTCAATACCAAGAGAACCAAGGTTCGTCACAGTAAAGCTTGCTCCGGAAAGTTTATCGGGGCTAATTTTTCCGCCCTGAGCTTCAGAGATAAGAACTTTGGACTGTGTTGCCAACTGGTTCAGCGACAAGGTTTCTGCCAAAGGCAGAGTGGGAACGAGAAGTCCCCTTTCGGTATCAACAGCAATACCAAGATTTACATGCTTAAAGAATCTCATCTTATCGTCTAGATAATGAGCATTCAAATCCTTATGAGCGGGAAGTGTCTTGGCAACGGCATAGAGAACAATGTCGTTGAGGGTGATATTGGTCAGACCCATTGCTTCGGCACCGGATTTCAAAGAAGCGCGGAATGCCATAATCTTAGTAGCATCAAATGAAGCATTTAATGTAAGCTGAGCAGAGTTAGAAAGAGAAGCATGCATAGACTTTGCAATTACCTTTCTTACATTGGAAAGTTTTACTTCTTCAAACTCGCTAGCATCAACAGAAACACAAACTTCTGCATTAGAAGCGGTTTCAGTGGAAGCCACACCTTTCAGCAAGCCCTGATCCAAGGCGAACTGCACATCTCTTTCAATAATTCTTCCCTCGGGACCGGTAGGTACAACCTTGGAAAGATCCACATCGGTCTTATCCGCAAGCATTCTTGCTCTGGGGGAAATCTTTTCACCGCCCGCTTCAGCAGATGCGGTTGCAACAGCCACAGGAGCAGCAGGTGCAACTTTGTCAGCAGATACAGCGGGAGCAGCCTCAGCAACAGGAGCTGCATCATCCTTAGGAGCAAACTGAGAAAAATCTTCTCCCTCGTTACCAATTACACATACATTTTCAAGACAAGGAACATCCTCGCCCTCTTCCTTAAAAATCGCAAGAAGAGTACCTTCTACCTGTGCTTCTTCATCAAAGGAAGATTTATCGGTTTCGTAGGAAAAAAGAATGTCACCAATATTTACCTTATCTCCTACTTTTTTGCTCCAGGACGTGATAACGCAGCTTTCTACGCTCTGGCCCTGACGCGGCATGATAATTGCTGTTGCCATAACAACACCTCCAAAAAAATAATCAAATTTATTCGGCTACGATTACTTGAATCCCATGCAATTTGCACGCTTCAACAAGATCAGGAGCAAGAGGTTTATCCGTTACAATTTTGCTGACATATTCCAATCCGCAAAACGTATACGGCAAACTCTTGTCGATCTTGGAAGAATGGATCAACATAATAACGCAACCCGCTTTTTTAACAATGGCACTTTTGAGTTCACTCTCGTTATAATTACCACTGGTAAAGCCATTTTTCAAGGAAAAGCCGGACGGAGAAATAAAAGCAACGTCAATATTTACCTTGTTAATATACTCTACCGCCTGCATTCCGGATAAAGAAAGGTTATCTCTGCTAAGAAGACCTCCAACCAGATTCACCATAATGTTTTCTTGCTTGACCAGTTCCAAAGCGAAATTGGGATCGGTGGTATTCACGCTCAATCTGGTCTTCGGCATTAAAGGGGCCATTTGCATTATGGTAGAACCCGAATCAAAGAAAATACTTCTTCCGGTTTCAATAAATTGGGAAGCAGCGCTTGCGATTTTATGCTTTGATACAGTATTCTCACCGCTTCTGGTAGTAATACTCTCCTCCATAGAGGTAGTAATAAAACGCATTGCTCGAGCACCGCCGCGAACTTTGATAACGTCTCCTTGACGTTCAAAAAACTCAATATCTCTTCTCAGAGTCATACTGGACACTTCCGGAAAGCGCTCTTCTAATTCTTTTAAGGAAGTAAAAGGCTTCGAAATCAAGATCTCCCTAACAAGAACTTTTCTCGGATAATTCATCTTGCTTCCTTTCTATTCAAAAAAATGTTAAAATTGACATCTCTTGTTATAATATAACACTTCTACGAAATTTTGTCAATGAAAAAAGATGAATGTTTTCCATCAATTTTTTGCATACCCAATATAAATTTTCAAATAATATTTATGTCGGTTTAACCGACAAAACCACTTGGAAAGGAAACGAAAATGGTAAACCTTACGACAAAAGAACTTTCCACAATTGAGGATAGTTTAAAGTGCGAAGAAAACTTGATTTGCAAGTGCAAAATGTATGCTGCTCAAACGCAGGATGCCGAACTAAAAAACAAATTTGAAGAAGTTGCACAGAAGCATATACAGCATTATCACAAGCTGTGTTCCCTTTTGAGCTGAAGGAGGCCTAAATGAACCCCAATTGTTTTGATGATCGCGCAATGATCAACGATGCCCTTTCCTCACAAAAGTTTATCAGTGATGGCTATAACACCGGTGCAAACGAAGCCGCTGCACCAACCGTGAAAAGCACTTTGATGTCACTTCTTGAAGACGAACACACCATCCAGCATGATTTGTTCGTTCAAATGCAAAAGCGCGGCTGGTATCAAACAGAAGCAGCACCCCAACAGAAAATTGACGAGACAAAGTCAAAATTCTCTACCTGCTGCTAATAAAAAATGGCACGATAATTATCGTGCCATTTTTTTAATAAAAGCGAATATGCGGATTCATTTCTTCAGGGGTTTTCCAATCAATACCGAAATCTTCTTTCAATACCTCTTTTTTTGTATGCCAATACAAAACACAGTAAGGAATCCCCTCTAAATTCTTTTGTGAAAGAATCTTATCTGTTTTTTCTTCTACATCAAAGCGAATTTTCAAATACACCTCTGATGATTCAATGGGGTCAGTTAATATTTGTCCTTCAACCTCAGCAACCGAAGCATTTTTAATTTCATCAAGCCTTTTTATGCCAAATTTTTCTTGAGCAAAAGAAAGGTCAGTTAGAAGCTCTTTGCCAAAACGGGCTTGATAAAAAAATGCAGAAGACAAAGCTGCATTTGCTTTTTCCAAAGATTGGAAGTATCGAGCAGCTTCGGAATAACAGATAACCGCCTCGGGAAAATATGTACCGTATGCGTAGGCGTCGCCAAACGAATTATAAATTTCCGCCAAGGTCTGGCTATCCGCCATAAAATCTCTCAAAAAGCGCAGCGCACCACGGGATGCTTCCAGGATTGGAAAAGCTTTCCAAGGCTTTTTCATTGCACTGCAAATTTGTGCGTATAAAATGACTCCTCCAACATAATCCGTTGCCGTATTTACGGTAAGTTTCTCCATAAATTCTGACTTATAATGATCAATGAGCGTTTCACAGCAATAAAATGCAGCAAGATACTCTTCCCTGCCTAAAAGATCAATTGCTTCTTCAACGAGATTTTTCAACAGTACATCCCTCCGTTCATACCGATGATCTGACCGGTCAATGATGTTGATGAATGTTCTGAAAGATACAAAGCAAGTTTTGCAATTTCATCAGGAGAAGTAAAACAACCGGCAGGTATATCCTGAGCAATTGCCGCTTTTTCTTCATCGGAAAAAGAAGCCATCATAGCAGTATCCACAACTCCGGGTGAAATGCAGTTCACAACAATATTGCTGGGCGCAAGTTCTTTCGCGAGAGCTTTTGTAAAAGAAATCATAGCACCTTTTGCAGAAGAATATAAAACCTCGCAAGAAGCGCCGGCTTCCCCCCAAACCGAGGCTATATTTATAATCACACCTGATTGCTTCGCAATCATATGGGAAAGCAGTCGTTGCGTTAAGAAAAAGGGACTCTGAAAATTGATTGCAAACAGACGCTGAAATTCTTCTTGCGTAACATCTTGAATTAAACCATAGTGGGCAATACCCGCATTGTTTATCAAGATATCAACAGGCCCTGCTTCAGAAACAATGCGATCAGCAAAATCGGAAACCTGAAGCGGATCCTCGAAATTGACACAATACTTGGAGGCACCCGTATGCTCGGCAAGAAAAGTAGATTCGGATGAAATATTATATGTAAATGAAACACGATAACCGGCAGCGGAAAAAGCCAAAACAAGAGCTTTCCCAATACCCCCCGTTCCGCCGGTAATCAATACATGTTTAGGCATTCTCATTCTCCGGCGAAAGAACATTCTTCAACTTTTCGCAATGAGAAGAAAGAGATTCCAGCAGTTCTAAAAGTTCTGCGACAGATTGAGAGGAATTAAGTTCATTGGAAATGGCAACCTTTTCGGGGACTTCGCTTGCCACAACATTTTCCGGCTGATTAAAAATGCTGGAAAGAACACCGGAAAGCTGATCGAATTTTTCAGCCTTTTCCCGCAATTTTTCCGCATTTTCCACACGAATTTTCATCTCTGCAAATTTTAAACTTGTCTCTTTTTCCTCATCTAAAATGATATTTGCACAATTCAATATTTTCATTTTGTCATCCAAAATCTCACTTACAAATGCAGATATGGATTTTAAAAGTTCTTGAGACTCATTGGCGGCATTTCTGAGAGTAACGAGCTCGGCACTGTCCCGCTCAAATTCGGTAGCCTGCTTTTCAATTATTTCATTAAGCTCTGCAACCTTTGTTTCATATTGTTTATTCTGTTTTGTAATAAAATTAAACACATCTTCTTTGCTAAATCCAAACATTGCGCTTCTGAAAATCGGTTTCATATCCTACTCCTAAAACAAGAATTTGACTTATTATACCATAAAAAATGAAATTTGTTAATCCTTCGCATCCAAATAACCTTGTAAAATCAACTGTGCTGAGAGTGCATCCACACAGTTTATATGACTGCGATTATCAAGACCTGTTTCAAAAAGAAGGGTATGCGCTTGTACTGTTGTATAGCGCTCATCCTCCGTCACAACAGGAACATCTACCATTTCCCGTAAAAAGGAAAGAAAAAACTCGGTTTTTTCACAACGTTCCCCACGAAAGCCTCCTGCTCGTTCAGGCATACCAACAACAATCTTTTCTGCTCCGCGTTCCTTCGCCAATGCCGCCGCCTTAATTGCCGCATCCTTGGCACCCTTAACTTGAACGGTGGCAACACTGACAGCCATCGTTTCGTCGCGATCACAAATCGCGGTTCCCATTCGTTTATCCCCAAAATCAATTCCGAGAATTACCATAAACACCTCAATTTTTTTACTATTTTAACACAATTCATTTTCAAATGCAATAAAAGAAATGTGATTTTAGGGATTGAATTTCTGAAAAAAATGGTTTATAATGAATCTATCAATTTTGAAAGAGGTAAATTATGTTCACACCCTATCTTATAGCAGAAGCAACAAACGGTACCGGAAGTGGTGCTGCAGGAGGCGGCATCTCCACCATTATTATGCTGGTAGCCTTCATTGCCATCTTCTACTTTATGATCTATCGCCCTCAGAAGAAACAAGAAAAAGAAACCACTAAAATGAGAGACAACCTTCAGATCGGCGACGAGATTTCTACCAATGGCGGCATTCTGGGAAGAGTCGTAAAAATTAAGGATGATATTGTTACCATTGAAACCGGTTCTGACAAAAACAAACTGAAGATTTTCAAATGGGCAGTCAGAGCAGTTGAGATCCCGGCAAATTCCGAAGAAGAAGATTCTTAATTATAATTTCATCAGTTTCCGCTATATTTTTCGTTTTTTTGAAAAAATAATAAAAAAACACTTGATTTTTCTAAAACTCTGTGTTAGAATATCACACGATCTGCGGAAGCTGAACTTGGAAAGATGGCTGAGCTGGTCTAAGGCGCACGACTGGAAATCGTGTAGTGGCTAATACCCACTCCAGGGTTCGAATCCCTGTCTTTCCGCCAAAACTCCGATGCAAACGTATCGGAGTTTTTTTATATATTTTTTCTGAGGACTTGAAATTTTGATCAAACAGTATTATAATAATAAAGTTAATCGCAAGAAAGAAAGTGAGTACTTAGATGAATTATTATTCTTCCACAAAAGAAAAGCTGCAAAACGAATACAATAATCTCCTCGCACAATGGAATGAAATCAAGATGAAAAATTTGAATCTTGATATGTCGCGCGGAAAACCTGAAATCGGTCAGTTAAATCTTGCTCTTGATATTATGACAATCTTGAAGACACCGGAAGACTGTAAAAATGAGTCCGGTTTTGATGTTAGAAATTACGGTCTTCCCACGGGCATTCCTGAATTGAAAAAAATCTTTGCAAAGATTTTGGGAGTGAAGGCTACGGAAATCTTTACTGGTGGTAATTCCTCTCTGAATATGATGTATAACATTATCGTTGACGCTATGGCAATCGGTTTTCCCGAATCAGAAAAACCTTGGGGAAAATATGAAAAAATTCGCTTTCTCTGCCCTGCGCCCGGTTATGACCGTCATTTTTCAATTTGTGAGCATCTCGGAATTGAAATGATTACAATTCCAATGCTTTCTACCGGGCCCGATATGGATATGATTGAAAAGCTTGTTGCTGAGGACGAAACCATCAAAGGAGTCTGGTGTGTTCCCAAATACTCCAACCCCACAGGAATTACCTTCAGCGACGACACTGTACGCAGATTTGCTGCTCTTAAGCCCAAAGCAAAGGACTTTAAAATATTCTGGGATAACGCATACCTCATCCACGACTTATATGATGAGCATGATGAGCTTCTGAACATTCATACTGAGGCTTTAAAATCTGGCAACGAAGATATGATTTTCCAGTTCTTATCTACATCAAAGGTAACCCTTGCCGGTGGCGGTGTTTGCTTTATCGCGTCTTCCGAAAAGAATATATCCTGGCTTTCATCCATGTTGGCTCTTGAGGGACTTGGTTATGACAAAGTAAATCAGCTTCGTCACGTTAGATTCTTTAAGGATGAAAACGGTGTTTACGAAATTATGAAAAAACATGCCACGATTCTAAGACCAAAATTTGAAGCTGTATTAAAAACCTTTGCCGAGGAATTCGGCGATACCGGTTTCGCCTCATGGCATTCCCCTCGCGGCGGCTACTTTATCAGTTTGGATGTAATGCCGGGATGCGCGAAGAGAACCTGGGAACTTGCATCACAGATCGGTGTTACCTTGACCGGTGCCGGTGCAACTTTCCCCTATAAAAAAGATCCCGAAGACAAAAACCTTCGCATCGCCCCCAGCAATGTTGAGCTCAATAACATTGTTGCCATCTCAAAATATGTTACAATTTGCGCAAAACTAGCGGCATTAGAAAAGCTACTGATGCTTTAACCTTGACGAATTTTTGTTTTTCTTCTATAATATTTCCAATATCGTTAAATTTAGAAAGGTATATAAAATGAAAAAGACTTTAAAATATGTTTTTATTGTATTGCTATTTGTGTCAATCCTTGCAATACCTGTTTTTGGATTTCGTTTTTACGATTTTGGCTACAACAAAGATAGCAAAGAGTGGACAACAGATTGGATTACATTGGTCCCCTCTGTTTTTGATGAAAATTCCATCCTCACCAATATGCAATTCGGTGGAGGCAGCTCCGTTTATCTTTCCTATGATTCCGATGATGAGAAAATAAATTCTGAAGAGAACCTTAAAAATGGCGCAAAAATTTTAAAGTCCCGTTTTAGAGACCGCGGTTTTACCGATGCTAAGGCAACCGTAGAAGACGGAATGATTCGAGTTGATTTTGCGCAGAAGAATTACCTCAATAGTTTGATACAGTCTTTTGGTTCTATCGGTGAATGGTCCTTTGTTGGAACGGATATGGCCAAAGTTCTTTGCGATCAATCCTACGTAAAAAGCGCCAGTGTTACCGCGCATCCTCAAGGTGGCTACGCGGTAACCATTGAGTTTACAGAAAAAGGTGCCGAAGATTTCTATGCAAATACTGCAAGCTATGCTATTTCAGGCTCTTATTTTTATTTGATGCTGGATGGTCAAATGGCTGCTTATGCAAACGTTAGTGATAGCAGCGTGAAAGAAACATTCACATTTGGTCAGTATGATTATGAAAATGCTGCAGCACTTGCCTCCTTTATCAAAAGTGGCTCTCTCCCCGCCGCTGTAAAGCTTGTAAAAACCACAGAACTGGAGCCAACTCTGGGCAGACCACTTCTTACGGCGATTGCAGTTATAATCACAGCAATTCTTTTTGTCTGCATCATAGCATTTTTCCTCGTTGGAAAGAAGGCCGGTACTTTTGCCACCATTGCTCTAATTTCTGATGTTGCGATTCTTTTAATCGCAATGCTCACCTCCTCCTATCAATTGAATTTTGTCACCTTGATTACAATGCTCGTTTTCCTGGTTCTTGCCGCTGCAATCTATATTATGGCTCTAAAACCGATTGGCGCAAATCTGAAGGACAAGGGGGCAATTACAGCTCCCGCTATCTCTGTTCTTAATAAATTTAGTTTCCGCTTACTTGCCATCCACGGAGCCCTGCTATTTGCATCGTTGATTTGCTTCTTGTTTGCTCAAGGAAACTTTACGTACGTTGTCAGAATTACAATGCTCTTCTCTGCTGCCAATGCAGCGGTATATTTCCTCCTCTTTTATTTTGGAATCCGAACTTTGGCAGACCGCAACAATTATTCATAACAAAAAAGCCACTCAATTGAGTGGCTTTTTTATTTTCCGTGAATCAAGAAAATCTTTTTATTTTTTCTTTTTGCGTATCGAATCGTTTGAGCAGTACCGCTACGCTCTTCGTTTTCATTAAATACCGCAATCAAAGCATCTGTGGAATCCACCATGAAAAAATTTCGCTTTTGATAACATTTCTTCGTAAAATTTCTTGATACAAGAAAACGCTCAGAAGAAGCGTCCATAATTTTTCGATAACGTTTCTGATTCATTAAGGACATGGTAAACGGCTGAGAAACAAAAGGAATAACAGCGCAAATTTGGAGAGGAGGGTCAAACTGATGCTGCAATTCTAAAACAATTTCTCCGCACCATAAATCGACTCCTTCCGCCATGCCACAATAAAAGGTGCGACATCCGGCATTGCAAACCTGAATAATTGTATTTTTGATTTTAATACGAAGCTCTTCAAATTCTTTGGACGATTCATTACCCCCAAATGAAAAAGAACGCGGACGATGTCCCGTGAAAGCACAAGACTGAATATTTCTAACCATAATAACCTCACTTTTTTTAGTATAACATCTGACTGGTTGATTTGCAAGTGGATTTTCCGCCAAGGGTTTACATTCTTCCAATTATATAGTAAAATAGTCTGGTAAAAGGAGATAATTATGCCCGAAATCGATTTAAAATTAAAACAGCAATTATTTGATAACTATTATTCTTTTCTCAATGATAAACAAAGAGAAGCCGTTTTGACCTACGGTGGTCCTTTGCTTGTCATTGCAGGCGCAGGAAGTGGAAAAACCACCGTTCTGGTCAATCGTATTTCTCATTTGATTCATTACGGAAATGCATACAATTCCAATAAAAAAGTTGAAGTCAATCCCGAAGAACTTATTCTTCTTCAACAGCTTGGAAATGATAAAAAGCTATTTCCAAGAGGTGCATATCCACCAATTCTGAAAACTTTTGCCGATGACCCATGCCCTCCTGACAGAATTCTTGCAATCACCTTTACCAATAAGGCGGCAGGCGAAATTAAAGAACGCTTGGAGCGGGTAATCGGACCCGGCGCCCGTGATATTTGGGCCGGAACCTTTCATTCCATCTGCGTACGCTTACTTCGCATGTTCGCAAACGAAACCTCATACGGGAAAGATTTCATCATTTACGATCAGGACGATTGCAAAAAGATTATTACAAATATCATTAAGGAAATGGAAATTGATAGTGATGAACTCACGCCAAAATACGTGATGAACGTTATCTCAAAAGCGAAGAATTCTTTGATTTCCGCTTCCGAATTTGAAAAGCAAAATCAAGCCAATGAAAAGCGCCAAATTTGTGCCAAAATTTTTCACGCTTATCAAGAACAGTTATCTGATGCAGATGCCATGGATTTTGACGACTTGATTATGCAAACAGTTATCCTTTTACGGGATAACGAAAAAGTTCTCTCCTATTGTCAAAACAAATTCCGTTTTGTTCTGGTTGACGAATATCAAGATACGAACCACGCACAATATATGATGATGAAATACATTGCCGACGGATATAGAAACGTAATGGTAGTTGGTGACGACGATCAGAGCATCTACAAATTTCGCGGAGCGGCAGTTGAAAATATTTTGAATTTTGACAAGCAATATCCCGATGCTAAAATCGTACTTTTAGAGCAAAACTACAGATCCACAAAAAGCATCATCACCGCCGCCAATTCTCTTATTGCAAAGAACAATTCCAGACGGGGAAAAACACTTTGGTCTGACAATGCAATCGGGAAGCAACCACGTGTAACACAGCTTGAAAACCAAGAAAAAGAAGCTCTTTTTCTCGTTGATGAAATCAATCGTCTTACCGTTGGAAATAATTACAAATACAAGGACATTGCCATCCTTTACCGCACCAAAGCACAGGCAAACATTTTAGAAACTGTCTTCACAAAAAGCGGACTTCCACACAGACTTCTTGCAGGGCTTCGTTTTTATGACCATGCAGAAGTAAAGGATATAATTGCTTATTTACGCTTTTTGCACAACAAAGCCGATTTTGTCAGTTTCAGCAGAATTATCAACATCCCCCGTCGCGGAATTGGACATGCAACGGTTGAAAAAATTAGGGATATTGCAAATAAAAACGGTCTTGATTTCTATGATGTAATTTCCCGCGCAAATGAATTTCCCGATTTGAAACGCAGCTATGCAAAACTTTCGGAATTCTATACTCTGATACATTCTTTAACCGAGTTTTCCAGCGAACATACGCCAAGCGAAATTGTTCATGAAGTCATTGACCAAAGCGGATATATGCAGACCCTGATTGGTGATGAAAACGAAGAACGAAGAAAAAATGTTGATGAATTGATTTCTTCTGCAGCATTTTTTGAAGAAAAGCATCAAAACGACCAAGCCACGCTTTCCGGATTTTTGGAAGAAATTGCTCTTGTAAGCGATGTGGATAACTACGATAAAAGCGCAAATTCTGTAGTCATGATGACGATTCATGCAGCAAAGGGGCTGGAATTCCCTATTGTTTTTCTTGTAGGAATGGAAGAAAACCTATTCCCCTCCCCCCAATCCTGCAACACAGATGAAAACCTAGAGGAAGAGCGAAGACTTGCATACGTGGCTATGACAAGAGCAAAAGAACAACTATTTATTACTTGCTGTCATCATAGAATGCTCTATGGAAAGACAACATCTAACGATTTATCCAGATTTATAAGAGAAATCCCCGAAGAGCAAATTGAAATCAATCTTTTTCAGGCTTATCACAGAAGTCTTGAAGAGCAGTATGGCTATCAGCCTTCAACCGTTTACAGAGTTACAAATTTTGAGAATAGGCCCAAAAAGAGTGATTTCTCCCAAAAACAGCAAGTGTTTTTAGCCGGAGACCGTGTAATCCACGGAATTTTTGGTGTTGGAACGATCATCAGTGCAAAAAGCTACGCAGCAGATACGCTTTACGAAATTGAATTTGAAAAAGCGGGTAAAAAGAAGCTAATGGCAACATATGCAAAACTAAAACCAGCCAAGTAACAGAAAATGCCTTTTTTTCATAAAATACATAAAGTATTTTGGAAGAGAGGCATTTTTTTATGTCAGAAAATCAAACATCGTTTTTTGCATCACTAAACACTGCACGTGGATTTCAAAGCGATTTTGAATCCATTTTCGATCCAAAAGAATTAAAGCAAATTTACATCTTAAAAGGTGGGCCCGGAACGGGAAAATCAAGCTTGATAAGAAAAATTGCAGAAGACGCTGAAAAGAGAGGTCAGACCGTTGAGCGCTTTCGCTGCTCATCCGACCCCCAATCATTGGATGGAATTATTTTATCAGAAATAAATATAGCAATACTTGACGGAACAGCTCCGCATTTGATGGACGCCGATTTTCCGGGAATTATAGAAACTATCATAAATCTTGGCTCCTTCTGGGATATTAAAAAGCTGATTTCTAATAAACAAAGAATTTTTGAACTAATCAAAGAAAAAAAGAACTATTATAAAAGCGCTTATCACTTTTTGGAAGCCTTCGGAGACATCTCTGAAGAAATACTGAATTTTTCAAAAAAACATTTATTACAGGAAAAAATGCTAAGAAATATTAATGTACAAACGGGATATTTTTTTCAAAGGCAATTTAGTAATGCAAAAAAAAGAATTCGAAACGTCTCCACAATTTGTAAAGATGGAGCATACCAACTCAGGACTTTTGAACATAAGAGCAATCGCATCTGGGTGATAGATGATCATTGTTACAGTGGTCACTTATATCTGGAAGAACTAAAAAATATTGCAGAAATAAAAAACCAGTCATACGATATCAGCCACTCCCCTATTTTTCCGAATAAACCTAACGCATTGTTTTTCCCCGAATCCAAAATTTGCTTTATTCTCGGGAAGCGGGACTACGATAATGAACTGCCAAACAAAGAATATCATTACATCAATATGAAGCGTTTTCTGGATCTTGATAAGTTTGCCGAAGCCAAACAAAAAATTAAATTTAGCTTTAAATGCTGTAATGAACTACTGGATGGCGCAACATACCTATTAAAATCCGCATCAAATTGTCACAAAGAGCTTGAAGAATATTATATATCCGCTATGGATTTTAAAAAGGTGGAAGCACTACAAAATGAAATTTCCGAATCCATTTTCAATTCCTAAAATTTCAATTACCTTGACATAGCCAAAAAGCTTTTATATAATAATTGCAAATAATTTGGAAAGAGAAATACAATGTTAGAGGAATTTAAATTGTGGGACGTCCCAATACACGTCTTTAAAACAATAAACGGTATTTCGGAATTTCCGTCAATTTTTTATAATCAACTGAAATTATGCTACGTTTTGGACGGAATTCTGGAAGTTGAAATTGAGGGCAGAAAACGAATTGTAAACCAAGGAGATATTTGTCTTATTTTCCCCAATATTCCTCACACATTCTTGCCCAGCTCTGCCACCGCGTTAATCGCAATCATAGACAACAATTTCATCCAATCTTATCAAGAAATTTTACTACACCAAAAGCCAAAGAATGCAGTACTCACAAAAGATGGTTTGAACCGCGAAATTAAATACTTATTTCAACAAATTTATGATGTTTACATCCATGATTCCGCTTTTCGCAATACAATTCTCTACTCGCTCATCAACGCGCTTTTCGGTACTCTTATAATTTCCTGTAAAACAGTTCCGCGAAATTCAAAAAATGAGTTAATTGAAAAAATAATAGTATATTTATCCGAGCACTTTACGAGTAAAATTACACTGGATGACATTGCAAAGGAATTTGGCTACAATAAATATTATATTTCTCATATAATCAGCGAAAGCCTTTTCTGTAATTTCTCTGCGTTAATCAACATCTACCGAATCGGATTAGCTCAAAATCTTTTGATTTATACCAATAAATCTATTTCGAACATAGCGAGTGAATGCGGATTTCAAAATCAAACATCATTCAGTCGTGTTTTTTCAAAACGCGTAGGCCTTTCACCGGGCAAATTTCGAATCAAAAGAGAACGATATTAAGCACGAAATGAATAAAAGAGGTAGTTATGAAAATTATTTTAGCATCTGCTTCCCCGAGACGCGAAGAACTTATCAAACGAATTTTTGACGAATTCATCGTAGTTCCCGCCAATATTGACGAAACTCTTCCCGATGATATCGGTTTAGAATTTGCTCCCGTATTTCTAGCAGCTGAAAAAGCAGAAGCAATCGCCAAGTCATATCCCAATGATCTGATTATCTCTGCTGATACAATTGTTCTGGCAGACGGAAAGATGCTAGGAAAACCAAAAAATAGAAACGATGCTAAAAAAATGCTGGAGTTTCTATCCGGAAAAACTCACAAAGTGATTACGGGTTGTTGCATACGAAAAGGAGAACTTCTTACATCCTTTTCAGAAGAAAGTTACGTCACTTTCTTTGATTTAAGCAAAAATCAAATTGAAAGCTACGTGGAATCGGGCGCTTCCGATGGCAAAGCCGGTGCTTACGGAATTCAAGATAAAGGCGCACTCTTTGTCGAAAAAATAGAGGGCGATTATTACAACATTGTAGGACTTCCTATTGCAAAACTTAACCGAGAAATTCAAGGACTTTTAGAAGAATTCTGATACATAAAACAAAGGGTTTTGGAATCCAAAACCCTTTGTTTTATTTTCTTTTTTTCAAATGTTTGGTTAAAGAAGTTTTTCGCTTGGAAGGGGCTTTTATCGGTTTGATTGCGCCTTTTTCGGGAGGAACCAAACAATTCTTACCGAATCCTATCAAATCTTCCCTGCCAAGATGTCGCAACGTGTCACGAATCATACGATAATTCTCAGGCCTATAGTATTGAAGCAGAGCGCGTTGTACCGCCTTTTCTTTACGCTCCTTAGCAACATACACAGGCTTTAATGTATATGGGTCTAGGCCCGTATAATACATGCAAGTAGAAACCGTTCCGGGAGTAGGATAGAAATCTTGTACTTGCTCGGGATGCATATTTTCTTGCTTTAAAAATAGCGCTAACTCTATCGCATCCATAATCGTACTTCCCGGATGAGAAGACATCAGATATGGTACTAAATACTGCTTCTTGCCAATTGATTTGGTCAATTCCATAAAACGATCGCGAAACTTCTTATAAATAGAAAATGAAGGTTTTCCCATAAAAGACAGAACCTGATCAGAACAATGCTCCGGAGCTACCTTTAACTGACCGCTGACGTGATGTCGAACCAGCTCCTTGAAAAAGGAATCATCTCGGTCTGCAAGAAGATAGTCAAAACGAATACCGGACCGAATAAATACCTTTTTGACTCCGGGTATCGCACGAAGCTTTTGCAAAAGAGCAAGGTAATCACGGTGATCCACGACAAGATTTTTACATGGTTTTGGAGCCAGACACTTCTTTCCTTTACACATACCATGGGTTTCTTGAAAATCGCAAGAAGGGGCTCTGAAGTTGGCGGTGGGGCCGCCAACGTCGTGAATATATCCTTTAAAATCAGGAAGCTTTGTCAAAAGCTTCGCCTCTTTTATGACGGACTCGTGACTACGAGATGTGACAGCACGGCCTTGATGGAAAGCGATTGCGCAAAAATTACATGCACCAAAGCAACCACGATTGTGAGCAATGGAAAATTTTACTTCTTCGATTGCACGAACACCGCCGGCAGACTCATATGAGGGATGATAATTTCTCTCATAGGGAAGATCATAAACAGCATCCAATTCTTCTCTTGACAAAGGCGGCATAGGAGGATTTTGAATCAAAAATATATCTTTTTGCTTTTGGATAACTCTTTTCCCGCGAATCGGATCGTGTTCTTCAAGCTCAATTCTGGTAGCAACGGCATAATTGCGAAAGCCTTGGGCAGTCTGTGGCTTAACATCTTCCAGGGAAGGACAAATTACACAGTCTCTGTCTTCATAATCCATAGCCAGGTAACAAGTGCCGCGTATGTCACGAAGATCATTTACCGCTTCCCCGTTTTTTAAACGGGTGGCAATTTCAACAACCTGTTTTTCGCCCATTCCATACATTAAAATATCAGCTTTACTTTCAAAAAGAATAGACGGGTGAACCGTGTTATCCCAATAATCATAGTGTGCAAAACGACGCAAGGATGCCTCAAGCCCTCCGATTGCTATCGGAATATTACCAAATGCAGCACGAATCGACGAACAATACGTAACCGTAGCACGGTCAGGTCTCCGACCCATTACACTACCGGGGGTATATAAATCCTCTTTTCGTTTCTTTTTTGCTACGGTATAATGGGCAACCATCGGGTCAATATTCCCGCCATTGACAAAAAAACCGATTTGGGGTCTGCCAAACTGCAGATAATCCTTCTCTTCTTGCGGCTGTGAAAGAATACATACACGAAATCCGTTTTTTTCCAAAACACGTGAAATGATGGCAGTGCCAAAACTGGGATGATCCACATAAGCATCGCCGGTGACAAGCACGATATCACATTCATTCCAGCCACGCGCAAACATATCTTCACGGTTAATCGGTAAAAAAGCCATAGTAAACCTTTCTAATTAACAATCTCAGGAATTATAATTTCTCTTAAAGACTTTTCTCTCTCTTTCCAGTCCGGTAAAAAACGAGAAACAAGAGCATAAAATTTTGGCGAATGATTATGCTCTAGCGTATGACAAAGTTCGTGAATAATCACGTAATCCATTTGAGCGTCAGAGGTCAAATTTAAAAACACGGAAAAACACAAATGATTTTTACTGCTGCAGCTTCCAAAACGCCCTCTAGCCGTGGTAATTTTGGCGCCTTGATAGGTTAACCCCGTCAAATGACTTAACGCCTCAACGCGGGGCAAAATGCGAAGACGGGCTTGACTTTTCATCTGTTCAAGCTCTAAGCGATTTACAGTAGGCGTGGCAGGCATATCGAGCATTTTTGCTCGATGTTTTTCAAGAATTTTCTGTTTTTTCATTATAAAATTATCAATTTGTATTTGTGGGTAAAACATTGGCGCTCGGACCAAAAAACTACCGTCGCGCATAACTTGAACGGAAACCGTCCGACGCTTAGAGCGAATCAATTTATATTCGAGCATAAATCTCCTAAAACATTTTCTTTTTTCATTATATCAAATAATAATAGATATTTCAACAAATACTTAAAAATAAAAAAACGGCACTTCGTGCCGTTTTTGACCTTTCAGTGCCTCCCGCATAAACTGATGTTAAGGAGGTGCTTCATATGGCGGAAATACTACTTTCTTTTTTTGCTGTAATCGGGTTGATGTTTCTTGTTATCTACATTTGCGATTATTTCTTTTATCGAAAATACAATCAAAGACTTACACTTGCCATTGACGCAAGAAAAATGTCAATTGAGCAATGTATTGATACATTTGAACTAATAAACTCAGTTCGGCAAACCACGTCCGGTAAAGCTGCAATAGCATCTATTTTGGTTATTGTAGAAAATGAAAATAACGAGAATATAAAAATTGTCAGGGAATATATGCGCATTTTTCATATACCAGGAGAAATACAAATAAAACCGTATAGCTCTAACGACAATCCTTTTTCATAATTTTTACATTTCCCAAATAATCAGCAGACAAGAGAAACACCTCGTTTTCTGATGCAAAGTGTTCTCGGTTAAGAATACGCCTCAGCCATTTTTCATTTTTTCCAATCGCGGAAAGCGCTTTCCGATTGATTCTGCCGTCGTTTATAACCGCGACCGAAAAACCAATTTCGGGAACCTGTAAATTTAGATCCTCCGGTGCCACAGAATCACTTCTGGCGTAAGGCACGACACTAAGCTGACCGTTGGGTTCTAAGATTGCAAATCGCACCTTAGAAAGATCATAATAACCATTCAGTCTCAAGAGACTAAGAAGCTCATCCAGAGTAATACGATTTTTTCGCAATTCTTTCTCAAGAATGTCCCCTTCTCGTATTAAAATGCTGGGTGAGAAGTCAAATGCTTTTTTAATGAAAGGAATCTTCAAAGATAAATAGGAAACAAAAATTTCGGTTAAAACCATCAAAAGAATAGGAATCAATCCGTAATATAGCGGCACTTCTCTATTAGTCACGGTAAAGCTGGCAAACTCTGAAAGAAAAAAAGCCGCAACCAACTCAGAAGTTTGCATTTCACCGATTTGCCTTTTACCAATCAATTTTAATGAAAATAGCACATAAAAATATACAATAATAAATCTTATAATAATTTGTTTCATAAAAGTATTATAAGCGTTTTTTTGTCAACTATGAAAAAAAGAATCTGAAAAATTCAGATTCTTTTTTTGTTGGTATAAACTTGAAAAGCATATTCAATTTCCTTTTTTGAAAGAAGCTTTTCGCCCTCATCAGATAAAACGAAATCGGGATGCTCATCAAGATTTGGAAAAAACACGGTAGCTTCCGTATCCGTTTTAAAAATCTTGGTAACAAATGCCTTTTTACAATAAGGCAGAAGTTGTCGATAAACGCTTTCTCCTCCTATAACAAAAACCTCGTCTTCGGGAAGGTGGGAAATTAAAGTAAAAAGTTTCTCAAGGCTATCAACCACAACAAGCTGATCGGATTCGGGAAAAGTACTATGTGTTAGAACAAAATGCTTACGATCGGGCAAAGGAATACCACCCGGGAAACTCAAAAGCGTATTCTTTCCGCAAATGACACATTTGCCAACAGTCATAGAACGAAAAAACTTCATATCCTCCGGAAGATGAAACAGCAAATCGTTATTCTTCCCGATTCCCCAATTCTCATCTACGGCAACAATAATATTCATAACTCCTCCTAGATGGCAACAGGAATTCCCTTAATCTGTTCGTGGGTTTCATAATCCAAAAGTTTCACATCGTCCACAGTGAAATCATAAAAATTCTTTACCTCGGGATTCAACCAAAGTTTAGGAGCGGACAACGGCTCTCGTTCAATTAATTCTTTCACGAGAGGGATATGACGGTCATAAATATGTGCATCCGCGATAACATGCACCAGCTCACCCACTTCCATATCACATTCTCTGGCAAACATATGGATTAGAATAGCATACTGTACAACATTCCAATTGTTTGCAGTAAGAACATCACTGGAGCGCTGATTCAGCATCCCATTAAGAACCAGCTTTCCGTTTTCACCTTGGGTCACGTTGAAGGTCATGGAATAGGCACAAGGCTCAAGACCCATTTCCGAAAGGTCCGAAAAATTATAAAGACTGGTCATAATACGGCGGGAGAAAGGGGTGTTTTTCAGTTGCCAAAGAACGTTATCAACCTGATCCATTACACCATGTTTAAACTTATATTTTTGAGCCAGTTGATAGCCGTACGCTTTGCCAATCGTTCCGTCATCCCCGGTCCAAGCCTCCCAAATTTTAGGGTTAACAAGATGGGCGGTAACATTACTCTTTTTCTGCCAAATCCAGAGAATCTCATCAACACAGCTCTTCAAAGCAGTTCTTCGCAAGGTAATTGCAGGAAACTCCTTTGAAAGGTCATAGCGATTTACAATACCGAATTTTTTCACGGTGTAAGCCACCTCGCCGTCCTCCCAATGAGGACGAACCTTTTCGCCTTTTGTATCCGTTCCATTCTCCAAAATATCTCGGCACATATTGATAAAAATATGATCAGCTGCACTCATTTTGATTACCTCACACCTTTTTTTACATTTTAACACAATGTAGAAAAATTTGCAATAAAATTAATGAATCTTTCAAATTTGACGAAATCCATATTGATTTTTTCAAAAATATATGCAATAATAGTTTCATCATATTATAGTGTGTGGAGTTATGATGACGAAAAACGAATTTATCAGCTTTTTAGAATCTCACCTTGATTTTTTGGATTCAGTAAAAGAAAAAATTGTTCTTAGCTTTTTTCAAGAAAAATTTTCTTTTTGTGCCACCCTTGAAGAAGAAAATGCAATGATAGAAGCATTTGGAACGCCGGAACAATTTATTGAAAATTTAAAAATGCATATTTTCTCTGCGAATCAATCACAGCCGGAATTGTATGCTTATTTAGAATCCATCCTTCAAGAGAAACTGCCTTCTCTTCGGGATAATTCTTCAGAGGGTGATGTCATTTTCTCCAGACCAATCCCTATTGAAAAAGCTTCAAAAGTCATCCATTCCATGGATGACCGAGAAGTTAAAACTCTTTACGGAGAAAAGGTTGTCATAGAAAATCGAACGGAATCCATAGAAGAAACTGTATCTGAGCCGATTGATGAGGCAAACGGACTAACCACCGAGGAAATTCGTATTGCAAAAAAGAAAACT
This sequence comes from Eubacteriales bacterium, assembly GCA_045597125.1. Lineage (GTDB taxonomy): Bacteria > Bacillota > Clostridia > Oscillospirales > SIG627 > RGIG5579. Next base: position 52,648 of record JAZODR010000052.1, read on the forward strand.
CTCGAAAAAACTGAGGGTTTTTCAAGCAAAACAGATGAAACGCGTATCCCCCTTGAGGAAGAAGATTTTGTTTCCGAAGAAAATGTCACTGAGGAAACCGGTGACGAGAAGAAAGAATTTATTGGTTTGTTTCACGACATTCTCCCGGATAACAAGTACAATAAAACAACTAAACTTTCTCTACTTGCATTGCTGACTTTAGCCGTTTCCCCGCTCTTGCTTTTTGCTTTTGGACTTGTTATTTTACTGTATGCAGCTTTGGTTACATTTACGCTCATCGTTGTTGTCACACTCTTTGCCCTTATGGTTGTTTTGCTTGCAATTGGCATCATTGAATTGGTGCACGGCTTTTTGGTTCTATTTGACAGTGTCGCTGCAGCACTGATTGAATTGGGCTTCGGTACAATTTTGTTCTCTCTTGTTATTGCCATTGCAGCCTTGATTTACGAATTTATTTTCGCTATTGTTCCCAAATGGTTGAAATGGGTTACAAAAACTTTTATTCATTATACCAAACTCATCTATTGTTATCTTTACGGAGGTAAGGCATGAAAAAAACAACGCATTCTCTGCTGATCTCCGCCTTGATTTTATTTTGTACCGGACTTTTACTTGCGGTGGTTACCTCTCTTTATGCAAAAATTGCAAAGATTGAGGTTTATGATGTGCCCAAAAAAGCCAAAACCATCGAAACCATTTCCGTTTCTATTGATGAAATTCTCAAGCACTCTCCCGAATCCAATTATGTCAAGCAACTTTCTGAAACAAAATTTGCCAAAATTGATTTAAGTTCCTTTGTTGGTGACGTTATTATTTGTCAGAGTGATAAAGCAGAGTTACAGTTCAATAAGGCGAACACCAACAATCTGTCTTATATCATTACAGGTGACACACTTACCGTTGAAGAGGTTGACCCGGTTGGCTTTATGGGCTTTTATATAAGCCGCGGTGGCATCTCTTTCAAAGGTCTTCGTCACATATTCAATCCCGGCAATCCCACCAACGGCGCAAAAACAATTACGATTAAAATTCCAAAAGAACAAAATTTAACACAGATTGATATTTATTCTTCAATTGGAGATATTACAATTGACGGTATTTCCTCTTCCAACATCAACGTTGAATCGGGAAATGGTGATGTAATCATTAAAAATCTCTCCAATCCTGAAGGGAAAATTACGGTCAATGGTAATTTTACCGATGTAAAAATGGAAAAGAACCTTTATTACAATTGTGTCGTTTCAACACATTTCGGTAACATTGAAACCAAACTTCCGAATCATGCAAATGCAAGCACAATTCTTGATCTTTGGTGCGGTGATATTGACGTAGAAACCAATCTTCCTGCCACCCACTACAAACTTAGCTTAACCACCACCCTTGGAATGATTACGAGAAATTCTGAGGACGTCGGAAAAAAATTAAATAGTGACGGAAGCGGTGCCGCGCGTATTTCATCTGATATTTTCCTTGGAGATTTTAATCTTGAATTCTCCGATGATGATAAGAATTACAAACCGGAACAAACGATTTCATAATTTAAAAAAATTACCAACCATTATATTTGAAAAAGAGGTCATAATATCTACAGGATATATGATCCTTTTTTATATCCTAATTTCAAACCAACAGAGGTTAAAAATGTTAGACCGAATTGCTCTTACAATTCTGATTATCGGTGGGTTAAACTGGGGAAGCATTGGACTATTTAATTTTGATATTGTTTCCTGGATTTTCTCAGGTACTTCTCACGCGATTGCACGCATTATTTTCGCGATTGTTGGACTATGTGCACTTTGGTGCATTTCCATCCTCTTTAAAAGCAACGAGCACTTGAGAGCAGCGGAGTAAATGCAAAAACAGCAGGGAAATTCCCTGCTGTTTTTATATTTCGGTACGACCCTCAAGGGCTTTGAATAATGTCAATTCATCTGCGTATTCCAATTCACCACCGGCAGGCAAACCATAAGCCAAACGAGTTGTTTTGATACCAAAGGGTTTAATCATACGACTTAAATACATCGCCGTCGCCTCTCCTTCGATACTGGGATTGGTGGCTACAATAATTTCTCGTAGCTGATCATCAGAAAGTCTTGAAATCAGTTCCTTTATATGAATATCATCAGGTCCTACACCCTCGATGGGATTAATCAGACCACCAAGGACGTGGAACAAGCCTTTATAATCATTGATTTTTTCAATAGCAAGTACATCTTTCGAGCTTTCAACAACACAAATGATGCCAGAATCACGAGTAGGGTCCGAACAGATTGGGCAAAGTTCTTCCTCGCTAATATCCATACAAAGCTTGCAATTGCCGATTTTTTCTTTTGCTTCCAATATGGCACCGGCAAAACTTTTTGCCTTTTCATCTGACATATCCAAAATGTGAAAAGCCATACGGACAGCAGATTTATACCCTACGCCCGGCAACAAACGAAAATGCTCTACTAATTTCTCAAGAGCTGGCGTGAAACCTATCATCAGAACAAACCGGGAATATTCAAGCTTCCCGTAATCTTGGACATTTCCTCTGAAGTGGTTTCTTCAACCCGTTTAATCGCTTCATTCACTCCTGCAACCAAAATATCTTGTAAAGTTTCAATATCTTCGGGATCCACAATCATTGAATCCAACTCGATAGAAAGAATTTCCTTCTTTCCGGTAATTTTAATTTTGCAAACACCGCCGCCGGCGGCAATGTCATATTCTCTTGCCTCCAGTTCAGCTTGCTTGGCCTCCATATCTTGCTGCATTTTTTGCACCTGACGAAGCATATCCTTCTGACTGCCGGGACCTTTTCCCATTCCCTGAGGTAATCTGGCTTTCATAACTTTCTCCTTTATAAACCTTCAAAATCATTCGTACTTTCGGACGGAGCTTGATCTGTCTGAACAAACATCAAATCAACAATGGACGGATCCACCTTCTGAGCAGCTTGCAAAATCGTATCTTTCGCATCCGAAGACTGTAACAAAGCATTAACAAAAGAACTGGCAATTAAATTCAAACGATTGCCATCTGATTCAAAACGAATCTGCGAAATCCACGGCTTGATATATGGAACGTTTTGCAACAGATTCTTTAATTTCAAACTCCCATTAAATTCTCCTGTACAATTGAAAGAATCTTTCTGAAAAGGAATAGGTGCTTTGGTTTTCTCAGAATTTTTTGCACAAATTGTACCGGATTCCAATTTCGACAATCGGCTCAGAATTGCATTCATATCTTGGGAAAGCGACTCATTACAAAGACGTATCAAGAGAATTTCGGAAGATGCCTTCTTATCAGTGACAATTCTATCGTAAGAGATATAAAAATCCTCCATCTCTTTTACCTGATACAATACAGTTTCCAAAGTAAGAAGCTTTGAAATCTCAACCAATACCGGAATTTCGTTCTCATAACCCTCTACAAAATTCTTATAATCGGGAACGGTTTTAATCACTAAAAGGTCACGATAAAGTGAAATCAATTCGCCAACAACCTCTTTGAAATCACTCATTTTCTCGTAGATGGCAGAAACCAAGGAAAGGCAGTTAGAAACATTCTGCTCGGCAATTGCTCGACATAAGGACAAAACAGAGTCCCGAGAACCAAGCCCTAAAATCGAATGAATCTTTTCTGCAGTAATCTGACCCTGGTATCCTTGACATGCCTCTAGCAAACTCAGAGCATCACGCATAGCACCGTCAGCCAAACGGGCGATTACCGCCGCCCCATCCCGTTCCAAAGGAAGATTTTCTTTTTGAGCTACCTTCATCAAGCGCTCCGTAATAACAGCGGGAGTGATTCTCTTAAAATCAAACCTCTGACAACGAGACATAATGGTTGCAGGAATATCATTCATCTCCGTGGTTGCCAGAATGAAGAGAACATGAGCGGGAGGCTCCTCTATGGTCTTTAAAAGCGCATTAAAAGCGCTGGTAGAAAGCATATGGACCTCGTCAATAATATAAACGCGCTTTTTAAGCTCGGAAGGCAAATACTGAACCTCATCGCACAAACGCCGAATGTGATCGACACCGTTGTTACTTGCCGCGTCCATTTCTACCACGTCCAGAACGCGCTCCTCATTGATGGCAATACAAGAAGGACAAGCGTTGCAAGGTTCTCCGTTTATCGGATTTTCACAGTTTACAGCTTTTGCAAGAATTTTTGCACAAGTTGTTTTTCCCGTTCCTCGCGATCCGCAAAAAATATATGCATGAGAAATTCTTCCCTTTTGAAGCTGTGTCTTCAAAACGGAAGTAATATGTTCCTGACCGCATACATCCTCAAAAGTAGAGGGACGGTATTTGCGATAAAGCGCCTGATACATAAAATCTCCTAAAAAAGCAGGATACAAAATAAGATCGCGCACCCTTTCTCGAAAAACAAGTACGCCCGCTTCTTCTCTGCGCGGCTCAAATTAGGCACCCTCGTGGCACACCAAAAAATCCGCTTAATGCTGCTTGGTTCCCCACCTGACATGATTCACGGCATTCGATTGCACAAGACCCGACTCTCAACGCCTAGCAAAGCAAGGCTGCGACATCCCCATCCCCCTCAAAAGTGAATTCTCCCCCTCTGTAGCGGATTGAGGGTACAAGGCACCGCTAACTCCCCGGATAGCGCGACCTTATTTTGTATCCTGCTTAATATACTCTTATTATAACACAGGACTTTGAAATTAGCAAGAATTTAGTCTAGGTTTTCCTCAAACATATTCACACGAGTTGCATGTCTTCCGCCTTCAAACTCAGTGTCCAAGAATATATCGACCAAATCCATAGCAAGACCTCTTGCCATTACACGTGCGCCCATGCAAAGAATATTCGCATCGTTGTGCAATCTACAATGGCGAACCGAAAACACATCGGAAGCTACGACAGCACGTACTCCACGGAATTTATTGGCGCAAATGCTCATACCAATACCCGTTCCGCAAAACAACATTCCCTTTTCTGCTTTACCGCTCTGCACGTAGCGAGCAACCTCTTTAGCAATGATAGGATAATCATCATCTCGTTTCAATTCATGAAATCCAAGATCAATGTACGCTATTCCTTTTTCATCAAAATATTTTTTTACGTGCTGCTTTAATTCATCTCCAGCATGGTCAGAACCCAAAACGATCATAGTATTTACCTCTCTTTACTTTTTTTATTCCATTCGCGCTCCGCTTGTGGAAGTCGCAAATATTTTGGCGAAAGTTTTGTGCAAGGAACTCCCTTTCCTGCAAGTCCTAAACGTGCAACGCTACGTCCGGACTGATAGCGCATCTCCTCCGGAGCAAGATAATCTGAAAAAGAAGGGTTTTGCTGAACAAATTTTACTGCTCCATCCCCTACAATACAAATCTTTTCAAAGGAACTCAATTCCTCAGCAATCTTCAAGCCGGGAAATGCCCGATCCTCAGAAAGACGCAAAAGCTTATGATTGTCAACACGAAAAAGCGCATTATAAAACTCACCACGACGGGCATCCATAACCGAACAAACAATCGTGCCTTCAAGTTCTATTGCATTCATAGCCAAAGCTTCCAATGTAGAAACGCCAACACAAGGAATATTGTTTGAAACAGCCAATCCCTTAACAGTAGAAATACTAATGCGAAGTCCGGTAAAGGACCCGGGCCCGTGAGAAATTGCAATACAATCCAAATCGGACAAAGACATTCTTCCCTCTTCTAAAACATCCTTGATAAGGGGAAGAAGTGTTTCGCTGTGTGTTAATCCATCTGAAATCGTTTTTGAAGCCAAAAAAGCATCATCGGAAAGCAAAGCAGCGCTGCAAACAATAGCTGACGTATCAATACCCAAAACCTTCATATCAAACCCTTTCAACGGAAATCACACGCTGATTTTCACCCTTTTTGTGAAAGATAATCCGAAAATAGTGATCGGGGAGAAACTCTTCGATATTTTCTGACCATTCACAAACCGTAATTCCACTTTGTATAATTTCTTCAAAACCCGTAGAATACAGATCCTCTTCGGAAGTAATACGATACATATCAAAATGATTGACATTGATTTCATCCCCTTCATACACATTCAAAATTGCGTAGGTAGGACTGGAAACCAAAGCATTCGGAACAAGTTTACCAACAAAGCCGCGCATAAAAACAGTTTTTCCGCTTCCCATTTCCCCATAGAGCGCAAGAAAATCGCCATCTTTACACATATTCGCCACAAGCGCTCCAACATTTTGTGTTTCCTCTTCACAGAAAGTAATAAATTCTCTCATATATTCTCCAAACGAATTACGAAATCGGTCGAGGCTCAACAATAACAGTGGTATGGTTTTTATACGTAATAAAACCAGGCTTAGAGCCATTTGGCTTTTTAATGAAACGAGCTTTCGTATAATCAACCTCAACCCTAGTGCTATTATTCAGCTCTGAATAATAGGCAGCGTAGGAAGCCGCAGTTTCAATATCCAAATTATCAAAAGAACGCTCCTTTTCCCATTTCAGCAAAACGTGACTTCCACGATAATTCTTAATATGAAACCAAAGATCTTCTTTTTCTGCCAATGCGGTAGACACTGCATCATTTTGCAAATTATTCATTCCGATATAAATGGTAAAACCGCCGGGCGATAAAACCTGTCTTGGCCTTGGTTTTTCTTTTTTCATCTGCGGTTTTTTCAGCGATGAAACAAGTCTACGGCCATAGCTCCAATGGGATAGCTCCTGACGAATTTGCATTAAATCGGCATAATTCTGAGCATAATCCAGCATTGCATAAATTCCTTCCGCATAAGCAAGTTCATCACGGGCAATTGCAATTTGCTCTTGAAGTTTTTGTGAAGCCGTCTTTTTCTTCGTGTATTCTCGGTAAAATTTCTGCGCATTTTGAGCAGGCGAAAGCATCGGATCAAGCACAATCTTCAAAACAGAGTATGGCTCCGAGGAGTAATTGATAGCTTCTATCAATGTATCACCTTTGCGGATACGATACATTTCCTGCATAATCAAATCGCCGTACAGTTTATCCCTCTCAGCATCAGAAGCTTCCTCCATCTGAATCTGCTGAGCAGCAATTTTTCTCTCAAGCCTGTGCATACATGTTTTTAAAATTTGAGAAATATCATTATAATGCTGTCTACGACGCTCTGCTAAATTACGGTTTAAATAATATTTTTCAATTGCTTCGGAAGCGGATGCACAAGGAACAATACAAACCTGATTTTCAAATTGAGTAATATCCGTAAAAGAAAAGTCCAAGGGGCTCTCCCCTTTTTCCATAGACTCAATGGAAGAATAAATCAGACAGGGAGAATAATCAGAATTTTTGACTTTGCTGACAATCGAAGAAAACGCCTCCCAAAGCGCATCAGCAGATACATGGGAACTGGTGCAATCAGCATCGCCGCAAGCACGATAAACAATCTCACGAGCGGTCAGTTTTCCAAATCCGAGAAATTGTTTTTGAAAAAAAAGATCCAGCCTGCTTTCTTCGGGCAATAGCGCAAATCTATCGCAAAAGAGAGATTTGTCGCACGTAATCGGATTAATGCGGTCCAAGGTAGGCATAGGCTGATACGGAAATCCTACCATAATGATTCGATCGAATTTTGTCGTTATATCATTTTGCCGAAAAGCCGCAAGAATTTTCTCATCTTCATCTGCAAAAATCAAATTGGAACCGCGTCCCATCATTTCGCAGTACAGATATTTGGGTTTAAAATAGCCCATTTCATCTCCGCTATCAAACGCAAGGCGGATAATGCGGTCAAATCCAAGCTGCTCAACAGAAGTGATTTTAGCGCGAGAGAGATGCTTGCGAAGAAGCATACACATCATCGGTGGAACCGAAGGATTTTCTCTCACTTGATCCGACAAAGCCATATACGGAGTAGACGCGGTACAATTTATAATGAGCTTACTTCTTCCGCGTATCCGAAACAAGAGGTTAATCTCATCACGCTCAGGTTGACAAATTTTATCAACTTTCAGGCCGCAAATCTTCTGCGAAAGCTCATAAGTCAAAGCCGCAGTCATAAAAGAATCAAAGGGCATATTTTTCTCCGAAAAAAATAAAATGTATCAAAAGGGGTGATAGCATGAATCCAAATAGAAATTGCTGTACGCTATACGATCTGAGAAAGCTGGAGGTTATCAACGTTTGCAACGGAAAAAGGCTCGGTTGCATTGTGGATATCGAATTCGACTTGTGCACAGGTTGTATAATCTCTATTTTAGTACCAAAGAAAATCGAAATTGCGGATTTATTTTGCAAACGTGAATTGCGGACAATTCGAATTCCCTGGTGTTGCATAGAACGCATAGGCGATGACATAATTTTGGTTCGACTGGAAAAATAATCAATCAACCAATCGAAGAAACAATTCTCGATTTATTTGATCTTGCAAAGTCTTCTCTTCCGGGGAATCTTCCCCGACCACGGGGGAAAATTTCAAACAAAGAATCGTATCTTTCGGCAAGGAGGAAAATCCTTCTTGTTGATAGAGTTTGGTCTCACCAAGACGCAGTCCATAATAGTCAACAGCGCTTTTGGGAAGCTCCGAATACATCTCGTAAAGATTCACCAAAGCACCATTTTGAGCAAGTTCTGAATAAAAGAATTCATCTAGCAACAAGATACATCCATCTCCGGCTAAAATTTCTTCAGAATATGCTTGGAATTCCTCCCGGGCCTGTATTTTCTGCCCCTCATGATTTAAAATATCAAAATCAGAATATAAAACAAAATTTTTAAAATCAAGAGAGACTTTACCATCTCCATTCACATCAAAAAGAAGTGTTTTGGAAGAACAGATGATTTTTTCACAATCATCATCTGATAAAATGGTAGCACCGGCATACAATATTCCTGCATCCGGCTCATCCTTTGTAAAAAACTGAACAGATGCAATGACGATTAAAGCAAGAAAAACAATTCCTACCAGAACAAACCACTTGTTGTAATACCAAAAATTCTCAACATACTGCTTTGGAGTCATTTTGGGACAAGGATATTTTTCTTCCATATCTTTCATCCTATTTCAAAAATCCGGCGATGATTTGTTCTTCTGCTTCCGACTCTGTTAAGCCAAGTGTCATTAATTTCACAAGCTGCTCTCCCGCAATCTTTCCAATCGCAGCCTCATGAACCAAAGAAGCGTTAATATCATTTGCCAAAACCTCGGGAACGGCAAGAACAGTTGCCTCATCCATAATAATAGCATCGCACTCGGTATGACCGTGACAAAGATTATTTCCATTGATGCGGGAAACAAATTTCTGATGAGATTTATTTTTGGCAACAGATCTGGATATCACGTTGGCAGAAGAATTTTCTCCATTCAAATCTATGGTAAAATCGGTAATGGCAGTTTGCAAGGCTTCAGTCAAAAGTTTTTCGCGAACAATCAAAGTAGCATCATCTGCCACATCCGCAACGGTTTTACGCTCCGTAGAATCAACACCGCCAATTTGTGTAGTTTCAAGTTCCATTGAAGCTCCTTTTGCAAGATGGATCACCGTTTGAGGATTCATCAGATTCTTTCCCTCGCCCTCACCTTGACCATAATGCTTTTCAACGTAGCGTACAACAGAATTTTCACCTACGTGGAAGGTATGAATACCATCGTGCTTTGCAGTGTCACAGCCGCTGTTGTGAATACCACAGCCGGCAATAATCGTAACGTCGCAATCTTCACCGATATAAAAATCATTATAGACCGTATCTGTCAGACCGGACTGTGTCAGCACAACAGGAATATGAACGGACTCATTTTTCGTATGAGGCAAAATAGTAATATCAATACCGGGCGCATCTTTTTTGGAAGATATCGTAATATGCTCGGTAGAACTACGACCTGCACTTTCCCCGTTGAGACGAATGTTGTAAGCACCGGTGGGTATTTCGTGCAAATCCGCAATTTCTTTCAAAAGATTTTTCTCGATTAAATCCATAGCCACCCTCCTTACATCTTATCCGTCAAGGCGGAACAAACAGAATTCTGATTCAGAAGCTGAGGCAAAATCTCATCTTTGCTGCCACTGGCTGATACTTTTCCATCGGCAATGACAACAACACGGTCAGCAATATTTAAAATACGCTCCTGATGGGAAATAATCAAAATCGAACCTTTTACGTCATTTCTGAGTTTTTCAAAAACCTGAATCAAATTTTGAAAACTCCAAAGGTCAATCCCTGCTTCCGGCTCATCAAAAATAGAAAATTCAGTTCCTCTTGCAATAATCTGCGCAATTTCAATACGCTTTAATTCACCTCCGGATAGTGAGCTATTCACTTCACGATGAATATATTCCCGCGCACAAAGACCAACGCGAGAAAGATACTCACACGCTTCCGAAACACCGATTTCCTTACCGGATGCAAGTCGAATCAAGTCCATCACACAAAGTCCTTTAAAACGAACAGGCTGCTGAAAAGCAAAACTGATTCCACGCTTTGCTCGCTCTGTGACAGAAAGACTAGTAATATCTTCACCGTTCAAGAGAATTTGGCCGGAAGTGGGCTGATAAATACCCGCAATAATCTTTGCAAGAGTACTTTTACCTCCCCCGTTGGGACCGGTAAACGCCGTAAATCCCTCATCAATAACCAGATTGATGCCGTTTATAATTTCTTTGCTCCCTTCGGGAGAATCCACTTTAAAACAAATATCTTTCAGTTCTAGCATAATTAAACCTTAAAATTCAAGAATTCTTTTGCTTTTCAGCCTCTTCCTTCTCAAGGACGGTATAAGCAACTTTGCCAACAAGAGTTTTGGGAAGGGATTTGCGAATCTCAATATCATACGGCAAAGCGTATTTTGCAATATTTTTTCTGCAATGTTCACGGAGAGATTTCAACGTATTTCCATCAGGGGAAAAACCCTCTCGAAGCATTACGAATGCTTTGATTTTCTGCATCTTCACAGGATCGGGCACACCAATAACGCAACTCATCTGAACCGCTTCGTGAGACTCGATGATATTCTCCAGCTGAGAAGGATACACATTATAGCCTGAAGTTATAATCATTCGTTTGATTCTTTGCTTAAAGAAGATATATCCTTCTTCGTTCATATATCCAAGGTCGCCTGTATGAAGCCAAGTTCTGCCATCCGTATGCTTGCGGAGCGTATTGGTATTCTCTTCAGGGTGATTTAAATACCCCATCATAACGGTAGGACCTGTCAAACAAATCTCGCCATCCTCACCGTAACAAACTTCTTCCTCTGTGCCAACCTTGCAAATCTTGTAATACGTATCGGGATACGGGAATCCGATACTGCCCTCAACCTCTTTATGATAAGGCGTTAAACAACTGGCAGTAACACATTCTGTAGTACCATAACCCTCACGAATGCGAACATTCGCCCCATGATCAGAAAGAAATTTATCAAACTTCTTTTTCAATTCAATGGAAAGACTGTCACCGCCGGAAAATACTCCCATCAAGGAATCCAATCTTTTTCCTTCAAGATATGAATTACGCGTCAAGGTTTCAAATAAGGTAGGCACTCCTGCAATATAATTTGGCCTCTCTTTGATAATAAGCTCTGCATATTCTTTCGGAGTAAATCGAGGAATCAAAATGGAAGTTCCGCCTGCTACCATCATAGTATGTACACACACGCCAAGTCCAAACCCATGAAACATTGGCATAGCAGCAAGCATTCGCTTTCCGGTAACAGGTCTGTTACACATGGCAATTGTCTGCATTGCAAGAGCATTAAAATTCAGATTGGAAAGCAAAATTCCCTTTGTAACGCCGGTGGTACCGCCGGAAAAAAGGATGACAGCAGGATCATGATCGTATTTTTCAACCAAATACTCCCCTTCAAATGATCTTCCTTGCTTTAGAAAATCCTTCCACATAACAACGCGTTCATCCTCGGGAATAGAGGGGATTTTCCGCCCCTGGGTAAGTTTGAACCCAACGCTCTTCACGACTCCCAAACTATCAGCAACGGAAGTAATCACAATCTTATTAATTTTAACAGAATTTGCAACAGTAGCAACCTTGCCGTAAAACTGATTCAACGTTACGATCACACTACTATCCGCTTCCTTCAAGTAATATGCAATTTCTCCTTCTGCAGAAAGTGGATGAATCATGGTAGCAATAGCGCCAATACGGTTTAAGCCGTACAAACAAAAAACAGTTTGCGGAACGTTAGGCATACACAAACAAACGTGCTGACCCTCGGTAATTCCAATGGCTTTAAACGCTCTGGCGCAAAGATCAATCATATTAGCCAGCGTGCGAAAATCTGTCTTTTTACCCATAAAAGACAATGCGACCCGATCCGGATAAGTAGTCGCGGTATTCATAACGACTCGGCTCATAGAAAGTTTCGGGTAATCCAAATGAAATGGAACATCACCGTAGCCTGTAAGCCAAGGGGTTTTCAATTCTTCCACTCAATTTTCTCCTTCAAAAAGAATTTTCTGAGTTAACGGCTCATCCAAGATTTCAGGATGCGCCAAAATATAACGCAAGATTTTAATGCTATTGGCAAAATAGAAACCGTCTGCAATACGCTCATCAATGGTAAAGCCCAAGGGAAGCATTTCACGCATTTCATACGTTCCATCCGGTCGAAAAACAGGCTTCCATTGCTTCTCACCAATAATCACAAAAAATGAATTTGTGCCCCAGTCAATGAGATGGTGATAAGAAGCACTCATTTTTATGCTGCCAAGATTTGAAACGAAGCACGTAGAATGATATGGGTCTATTTTTTCAAAGAAAGCAGGCAACCAGCCGTGATACTCAAGCCAAAAGAGAAATTTTGCAACAAGACGGAGTAAAAAGCGAGGAATGCGATTAAGAAGTTCGATTACCTCAATCGTTGCGCCCTCTTTATTCTCTTGCCGAATATGATAAACCTCTTTCTTAACCTTGGTGTACACCTGCTCTAAAGGAGACAGTTCGCTATCTTCCCGCATTTTCATAATTACCAAAGCTTCTTCGGCACGATCACTAAATGCACGTTTTACAACAAAAGAAAAGGAAATATCATTTCTTTGGTATAAACGATGCCCCTGCAAAAAACGATTCATCGCGGGACGAAGATAGATTGTTTTTGCAAGTGCAGCCAAAACTACGTGGAAAATTGTATATTTAAAATCAGGAGAGGACGCATTTTTCTTTTCAAGATATTCCGTAACAGCAGTAAGATCAATCTCATCATTTAAAAGAGCTTCATTGTCGGTCCTACCAAGCAACAGATATGGCATAAAAGCGTGCAAGGGATCAGCATCACGAACCAAAGTAGCGTCTCTACGATCACCAAGCTTTTTCTTTTCTTTTTTGCTCATAAATTTTCCCTTCATATCATTAAAAATTTTCATTATATTTTATCATAATCGACGAAAAAAGTCAACATTCCACCCGCGAAAAAAAGAGCCCTGAAACCAGAGCTCTTTAAAAATAATTGTATCGCATTAATCAGCTTTTTTCAAAGCAAACCAAAAAACACTTCCCTTTCCCACATCACTTTTTACTCCAAAATGAGCCTGATGCAGAAGCAGTAGTTTTTTCACAATGGAAAGTCCAAGGCCGGCTCCAACCGGAGCGCTCTGATGGCTTTGATCTACACGATAATAACGATCCCAAATGTACGCAAGCTTCTCCTCCGGAATTCCTTCTCCGTGATCTTCAACCTGAAAAACTGCAAGATCATCCTCGACAAAAACCTTTACCACAACTTTTTTATCATCACCACAATAATGAATTGCATTATTAACCAGATTATAAATAATCTGATTCAATTTCACGGGGTCCGCTAATACATAAATCTGCTGAAATTCCGTTCTAAAATCAAGGGTATAGCCACAAAATCCAGTCATTTTTTCATAGCGTAGCAAAATTTCACGAACAAGAGAAACAAGGTCAACGCGTTCAAGGTTTAGTTGTTCCATTCCGGCTTCAAGTTTTGACAAATCCATCAAATCCGTAACAAGATCGGATAATCTGTGCGCTTCATCAATCACAACCTGCAAATTTTCCGGTGTATTTTCTCCGGGAATATCGCGCATGACCTCACTGTAAGCAGAAATTAATGTCAATGGAGTTCTCAAATCGTGAGAAACATTGGCAATCAGTTCTTTTCTCAAACGGTCAACTTGCTGAATCTCCAGTGCGGACCGATGCAAGGTTTCGGCTAATTCTTCTACCTCTCTATATCCCTTGATATCCCTTCCGTCAAAATGACCGTCTAATAGGCTTTTTGACGCTTTATTAAGCTTTGTAATAGGACCGGAAATTGTTCGAGAAAGAATAACGGACATTAAAATAGAAACCAAAATTAAAATCGCAATTAAAAGATTCAATTCAAATCGTATGGTCTGCACTGTAGATTCAATGGGCAAAAGCACCGCTGAAATTAAGGCGTAACGTTCTTGACCTTGATCATTCTCGAAAATCTGACTGTAAAGAATACAATCATAAGCATCTGAAGAGGCGCTGAGTGCAGGTTCCTTTTGTATAAAAAAGCCCGGAGGGAATTGGAAATAATCCAGCGAATGTTCAACACGTTTTAGAATATTTGTTATATCACTTGCGGATAGATGGCTCTCAAATCTGGTATTTTCAAAATTTTTCGTTGCGCTATAAAAAAAAGAAATCGTTTTTGGGGATAAATTATGAACCACGCACTGACCGCTGGTATGTTCCTGAGCCAAAACATTTAATTTTTCATCATAAATGGTAAAGCAAAGCCCGACAGATGCAGAAGCATCATAAGATAGCCCAATCACTTGTTCATCACTTAAGCCAAGCATATTATCGGCCGTTCTCCGAACGGAATTAATTTTAATTGCACGATAAATCTGGTCGAGAAATACAACCTCCAGAAGCCAAAGAAGCACAATTACGAGAATGCTGAATGCAATAAAAGAAATCAGCAATTTCGATTTTACTCCAAAATTACGCTTCAAAACGATAACCTACCCCTCTTAACGTTACAATCTGTTTTGCATAATCACCAAGGCTTTTTCTCAGCAATTTAATATGTGTATCCAGGGTACGGTCATCACCATAAAAATCGTATCCCCAAACATCGCAAATCAGTTTTTCTCGACTGAGAGCCAAATTTCTATTTTTAACCAAATAAAACAGTAATTCATATTCCTTAGGCGAAAGATCCACACGCTGATCGTCAATGGTTACAATTCTGGCTGAAAAATCAACTCTTAATCCATCCAAAATAAATTCATCGGAATTCCCCTGATTTTTTCCTCTTTGCACGCGATTCAAAATTGCTTGTACACGCATCATCAGTTCTTTGGGAGAAAAAGGTTTTACTACGTAATCATCTATCCCAAGCTCGAAGCCATGGATTCGGTCATACTCTTCGCCCCTTGCAGAAAGCATCAAAACAGGAATGTTACTGAATTTGCGAATTTCTCGAACGGCAGAAAAGCCGTCCAATTCAGGCATCATCACGTCTACAATTGCAAGGTCATAAGAGTTAATCTTACACAAGGAAACAGCCTGCATACCATCGGAAGCTTCTTCAACCTCAAAACCATCGTATTCGGCATATTTACGAATAATGGTACGGATTTTCATTTCATCATCGACAATTAAAATCTTCATCATATCAACTCCTTGACCACATTGTAAACAAAAAATGTGACAACCAAGTGAAAACGCTAAATTTCGATTACCTTTGCAAAAAGAACATAACGGTTATTTTGCCCAACCGCACCCGAGCATGTAGACATTAAAAATATTCTGTCTTCGGAAGAAACGGAAACATTGGAAGAAAACGTAGATTTTGAAAATACGGACAAAATAAAGTCTTCAGGCTTATCAGGCTCCAGATAAAGATTGGAAGTAGCTAAAGTATTAACTCCTGCAAAAATCTCAAGTCGATAGGTTTTTTCCTCGGTAAAGTAGAACATAAAAGGATGCTTTTGAAAGTATCCTTCTTTGCGATAATCCAAAATCGTACCAAACATAGAATTATTCTTCATATTATGGCCATACAAAACATGAGAAAAATCGGTCAAAGCCGCGTTATCGCGATAATCCATAAAGATGCTTCCGGCAGCATTTTCAGCTCCATTGGGCAAACGATTTACAAAATATGCGTTATCTTTTCCCTGCATAACGGGATAATTAATCGGAGTATCGGGACTGTAAAGCCACCCCACTGCATTGGGATATTTTTCTTTTACCTTTTCCATATCAACCTTGATATCAGGATAAATCAAAACATTAGAAGAAGGGTCATAGCCTTCAAAAGGGGAAATTTTATCAATGGCTTCCTTGGAAAAATCATACTCATCCTCAGGATTTATATCAGAAACAGCAGAATCTGCTAGTTCTCCGTGAAAATCGTGTTCCTTTTTCCCCTCATTCACGTATGAAACAATTTTATAAATCGAAAAAATAAATACAAAAATTAATATCAATTCAATCATCGAAACGAGGAAATTAATTTTCTTTATTTTCTGAAACAAACTCATAGTTTTCCCTCCTTTTCTCTGATATTATAGCAGAAACACGGGCATTAAGCAAGAAGAAAAAACAGGTAGCAAAAATGCACCTGTTTTTTTCTCTTAACTATTTTAACGATTTTAAATCGTAAGGAGTTGATTGATAAACAAAATAATTCAACCAATTGATAAACAATAAGCTCCCGTGAGCTCTCCAATTTACAATAGGACCTTGGTCAGGATCATTGTTTCGATAATAATTCTCAGGAAGCGCAGTGCCGATTCCTGCAGATATATCCCTTCGATATTCCTCGTCCAATGTCAAAGGATCATATTCCGCATGTCCCATAATAAAAAACTGTCTTCCACCGTTTTGAGAAACAATGTGAACGCCCGCTCGTTCCGAAGAAGCAAGAACCTTCAATTCAGGTACCGTTTCTATCTCCTCGCGCTTAACAGTAGTATATCGGGAATGAGGCACAAAGAATTCATTGTCAAAACCGCGAAGCAACATGGAAGTAGGATGATCAGCGGTATGAGAGAAAACGCCGAACAGTTTTTCACTCATTCTGTATTTTTTGATGCCGTAGTGATAATACAAGCCCGCCTGCGCACCCCAACAAATATGCATAACGCTATGGACGTGGGATTTACTCCATTCCATAATCGTACAAAGTTCGGGCCAATAGTCAACCTCTTCAAATTCCTTCAATTCAACGGGTGCACCTGTGATGATCATCCCATCGTAATTTTCGTTTTTGATATCATCAAAGGTCTTATAGAAGGCGAGAAGATGTTCCTGAGTTGTATTTTGTGATTGATGCGTTGCAGTTCGTATCAAAGTTAATTCAATCTGCAAAGGAGTATTTCCCAAAACTCTTGAAATTTGAGTTTCGGTTTCAATCTTCTTCGGCATCAAATTTAAAAGCAAGATGCGTAATGGACGAATATCCTGCGTGATCGCCCGCGTTTCGGTCATTACGAAGATGTTCTCTTGGGCAAGTGTCTGAACTGCAGGTAAATCATTTGGGATTTTAATTGGCATTTTTTGCTCCTTAAATGTTTCTCAAAGCATTCTCAATATCTGCGATGAGATCCTCTGCGTCCTCCAAACCTACAGAAAGACGTACAAGATCAGGGCCAACACCGCAAGCAACAAGTTCATCATCGCTCAGCTGACGGTGCGTTGTAGTTGCAGGATGCAGACAACAAGAACGCGCATCTGCCACATGCGTCTCAATTGCGATCATTTCAAGCCTAGACATAAAGGTTGCCGCAGCTTCCCTACCGCCTTTTACACCGAAACTGATAACACCGCATGTGCCACCGGGGAAATACTTCTTTACAAGATCATAATTGTCAGCCGTTTCAAGTCCGGGATAGGTAACCCAGGAAATCTTTTCATGTGCTTCCAAAAATTTTGCAACCTTCAATGCACTCTCACAGTGGCGCTTCATCCTTACATGCAAACTTTCAAGACCGAGGTTAAGAATATATGCACTCATAGGAGCAGGTGTTACACCAAGGTCACGCATCAACTGCGCGGTTGCTTTCGTAATATACGCTCCCTCAATACCAAAACGCTCGGTATAAGTAATGCCATGATAACTTTGATCGGGGGTACACAGACCGGGGAATTTCTCGGGATATTTTGTCCAATCAAATTTACCGGAATCAATGATGGCACCGCCAACACAGCTTCCATGACCATCCATATACTTAGTGGTAGAATGGGTAACGATATCAGCACCCCACTCAATGGGTCTGCAATTTGCAGGAGTCGGGAAGGTATTATCAATTATCAAAGGAACACCATTTCGATGGGCAATCTTAGCAAAACGCTCGATGTCTAGCACATTCAGAGCGGGATTGGCAATGGTTTCACCGAAAAGCGCCTTTGTTTCGGGACGAAAAGCTGCCTCAATTTCTTCATCGGTTGACTCCGGAGTTACAAAAGTAACATCAATCCCCATTCTCTTTAAAGTGACGGAAAACAGATTGAAGGTTCCTCCGTAAATGGAAGCCAAGGATACAAAGTGATCACCGCAGCTGCAAATATTAAAAATTGCAAGGAAGTTGGCTGCCTGACCGGAAGAGGTAAGCATTGCGGCACTACCACCTTCCATCTCACAAATCTTGGCTGCAACAGTATCACAGGTGGGATTCTGTAATCTGGAATAAAAATATCCGTTTGCCTCCAGATCGAAGAGCTTTCCCATTGCTTCACCGGTTGCATATTTAAAAGTGGTGCTTTGAATAATGGGAATTTGTCTGGGTTCGCCATTTCCGGGACGGTAACCGCCCTGCACACATTTTGTACCAATACCTTTTTTCATTTCAATTCCTCCAGAAATTGTTTAAGGCCATTATATCATAAAAGTTCGGGGTCTGCAAGAGTTGCTGCCATAACAGCTTTTATGGTATGCATTCTGTTTTCAGCTTCGTCAAAGACAATGGAAGCTTCGCTTTCAAACACCTCGTCCGTAACCTCCATACAATCAATCCCGAATTTATCGTAAATCTGTTTGCCAACAGTGGTTTTCAAGTCGTGAAACGCAGGCAAACAATGCATAAACTTGCACTGAGGACCTGCATTTTCCATCAAATGGGAAGTAACGCGATAAGGAGTCAATTCGCGTATACGCTCTTGCCAAACATCATCGGGCTCACCCATAGAAACCCAAACATCTGTATAAATCACATGTGCACCACGCGTTGCCGCCAAAGGATCCTCAACAAATTCTAAAACTGCACCGGTTTCCTTGGCAATTTTCAATGCCATTTGGCGAAGTTCTACATCGGGGAAATATTTTGCAGGCGCGCAAGCAACGAAGTGCATTCCCATTTTCGCGCAGCCTACCATCAATGAATTACCCATATTGTAACGGGCATCCCCCATATAAACAAGCTTTTTCCCTTTCAACTCTCCGAATTGTTCACGAATTGTGAGAAAATCCGCCAAAATCTGAGTAGGATGAAATTCATTGGTCAGACCGTTCCAAACGGGAACTCCGGCAAAATGAGCAAGTTCCTCCACAATCTCCTGACCAAAACCGCGATATTCAATGCCGTCAAACATTCTGCCCAATACGCGGGCGGTATCAGCAATGCTTTCCTTCTTCCCCATCTGGGAGCCGGTAGGCTCAAGGTAAACCGGATGCATCCCCAAATCGGCACCGGCAACCTCAAAAGCACAACGGGTTCTGGTACTGGATTTCTCAAAAACAAGAGCGATGCTCTTCCCTTCACAAATACGATGAGAAATCCCTTTTTTCTTTTCCTCTTTGAACTTTGCAGAAAGATCCAATAAATAAGAAATTTCCTCAGAAGAAAAATCAAGAAGCTTTAAAAAGCTTTTGTTTTTTAAATTCATAATCTACTCCTTTTCGGCACAGACTTTCGCAATAATCTCCAGCGCCTCTTTTAAACACTCCATGGAAATATTCAGTGCAGGAAGCAAACGTACTTTATCTTTGGCAGTCAAACAAAGAACGCCGCGCTCTAAACACTCTCGAACAATTTCTTTTGCATTGCCGTGTGTTTTGATACCGATCATCAAACCCATACCACTGACAGATTCAATTCCTTTTTTATCTTTTAAATATGCAAAAGTAAAAGCACTTTTTTCTTTCACAGATTCTAGAAATTCTTTATCCAAGCGTTCCATAACGCTGATCGCTCCCGCACAAGCAATGGGATTGCCGCCATAAGTAGAACCGTGATCCCCGAAACCGAATATATTTTCGACCTTTTCACCAAGAAGAGCTGCGCCCAAAGGCAAACCGCCACCGATTCCCTTTGCCGTACTGACAAGATCAGGCTGAATCCCGAAATTTTGATAAGCATAGAGCGAACCGGTTCTTCCGTTTCCGGTCTGAACCTCATCAACAATGAGAAGAATATCTTCCGCCTTAGCAAACTCGGCAAGTTCCCTAACAAAATCAGCCTCAAGGGCAATCACGCCGCCCTCTCCTTGAACGCATTCAATCATAATTGCGCAAGCCTTATGCTTTAAAGCGCAAGCTTTCAGCGCATTTATATCATTTGCAGGGGTATGAACGAAGCCGGGTGTCAGAGGTTGAAACAATTCGTGATAATGGTCCTGACCGGTTGCGGAAAGAGTCGTAATGGTTCTTCCGTGAAAACTGTTCTCAAGAGTTACAATGGTGTAATACTCTGCGCCCTTTTTCTCAAAGCCGTATTTTCTTGCAGCCTTAATCACACACTCGTTTGCCTCAGCACCGGAATTACAGAAAAAAACTTTTTTCATTCCGCTTTTTTCGCAAATAAGCTCTGCCAAACGGACACAAGGCTCAGTATAATACAGATTAGACATATGCTGAACCTTATGAAGCTGATCGCTAACCGCCTTTACCCAAAGATCATCGGAGATGCCAAAACAAGTTACACCAATTCCGGAACCCATATCAATATAGCGCTTTCCGTTTTCATCATAAACCTCAGAGCCTTTGCCTGAAATTATGGAAACGGGAAAACGCGCATAAGTTCCCGCGATATATTTTTGATCCAAATTTTGTAAATTACTCATACTTCTCACCAGTTACCATCGTACCTGCGCCTTCATCCGTCAGAAGCTCCATCAAGATGGAATGAGGTACTCTTCCGTCCATAATAACCACGTTTTTTACACCCTCTCGAATAGCTTCAATGCAGCACTCCACCTTGGGAATCATACCACCGGAAACGATTCCCTGTTTTTTCAATTCTTCAGCCTGATCGATGCTAACATAATGAATCAGCGAAGAAGGATCATCGCGGTCACGGAGGATCCCCGCAATATCGGTCATCATAATCAATCTCTCAGCGCCGAGAGCACCCGCAATATAAGCTGCTGCCGTATCACCATTGATGTTATATGAATTACCTTCGCGATCACAACCGATTGTTGAAATAACAGGAATATAATTTTTTTCCAAAAGGTCCATAACAGGTGCAATGTTAATCTTAGTAATCTTTCCCACATAGCCCAGTCTTTCATCTTTGGTGGTCGCTTCAATCAAGCGGCCGTCCATACCGGAAATACCCATTGCCTTTCCGCCCTTGGACTCCAAAAGATTAACAAGAGTTTTATTCACCTTTCCTGCCAAAACCATTTGCGCAATATCAATGGTTTCTTTATCAGTAACACGAAGGCCCTCAATGAAAACAGCTTTCTTGCCGAGCTTTTCCATCATTTCGCTAATCTCAGGTCCGCCACCGTGAACCAGAACGATTTTAACACCGATGAGCCAAAGCAAAGCAACATCTTCCATTACCTGCATTTTTAAATGCTCATCTATCATAGCATTTCCGCCATATTTTACAACAACGATTTTATTGTTGTAACGCTTAATATAGGGCAAAGCCTGCGTAAGCATTTCAGCACGGACAGCATTGGAAATATTCATATCCATTTTAACACCTCAAGTACGGTAGTCACCGTTAATTTTTACATAATCGTAGGTCAAATCACAGCCCCAAGCAGTAGCGTTTCCCACACCGTTTCCTAGGTCAATACGAATTTCAATTTCCTTTTCAAGCAAAATTTCTTTTGCTTTTTCTTCAGAGAAATCCACACCCGCACCATTTTTGCAAACACAAATCTTACCTTTCTTGCTCACAAAGGAAACGGCAACTTGATTTACATCAACATTTGCACCGCTATAGCCGATGGCACAAAGAATTCTGCCCCAGTTTGCATCTGCACCAAACATAGCCGCCTTCAAAAGATTGGAGCAAATTACGCTCTTAGCAATTATCTTGGCATCCTTCACCGTAGAAGCACCGCATACAGAGCACTCCAGAAGCTTTGTTGCACCTTCTCCATCAGCAGCAATCATACGGGAAAGAGCTACCGAAACGGTGTTAAGAGCCTTCATAAAAACTGCAAAATCAGCATCATCTTTTTCAACCACAGGATTTCCTGCACAACCATTTGCCATTACAATCACATTGTCATTGGTAGAGGTATCTCCGTCAACACTGATCATATTAAAGGTATTTTGAACATCAGTGGAAAGTGCCTTTTGAAGCATTTCTGCGGAAATAGCAGCATCGGTAGTAATAAAAACAAGCATCGTTGCCATATTGGGATGAATCATCCCGCTTCCCTTTGCAATGCCACCCATTCGGCAAATCTTACCACCCAGCTCAAACTCTACGGCAATTTCCTTTTTTGTAAGATCGGTAGTCATAATTGCCTTTGCAGCTGCATCGGAACCGTCATAAGAAAGCTTGGTAAGAAGTGTGGGCAAGCCGTTCTCAATTGGCTCTAAAGATAAGGGTTGACCGATTACACCGGTGGAGGCAACCAAAACATCATCGGATTGAACACCAAGACCTTCGGCTGCAAGTGAACACATTGCTTCTGCAATTTCAATGCCGTTGGCATTACAAGTATTCGCATTGCCACTGTTGATAATGACAGCACGGGCAACACCGTTTTCAAGGTGTTTACGAGTAACGGTCAACGGTGCGCCTTTTACCAAATTGCACGTATAAACAGCAGCAGAACTGCAAGAAGTATCACTACATATCAAAGCAAGATCGGGTTTTGTTTTATTTTTTCGAATTCCGCAATGTATGCCGGAGGCACGAAAGCCCTGCGCCGCGCAGACACCACCATCAATGATTTTCATATTTTCCCTCCATCAAACGGCAAGTCCCGTATCTTCCGGGACACCGAGAATCAAATTCATATTTTGAATTGCTGCGCCACTTGCGCCTTTGCCAAGATTATCAAATCTGGCAGTCAAAAGGATGCGCTGGTCATTACCGCTTACAGTAATCTGCATATCATCTCTTCCTGAAAAAGCTCCGGCAGATAAAAATCCGTTCTCATCGGCATCTTTTGCAAAATGAATCAAGCCACTTTGATAATATTCAACAAAAAAATCCTCAAGCTCCGATTTGGAGCACAAAAGATTATCTGCAAACAAAGGAACGGTAACTTCCATACCGCTATAAAAAGGAGCTACAATGGGACAAAATGCCGGAGCAGTTTGCAAAGAGCACAATGAAACAATTTCCTTTAAATGTTTATGCTGTTGGCTTAAACCATAAAGTCTTGGCGCATCCAGAAGTTTATTACGTTTTTCTCCCTCATATTCAGCAATCATTTGCTTTCCGCCGCCGGAATAACCGGTCAGAGAAAAGCATGAAAGAATGGCATCATTTTTCAGCACACCTTCACGAACCAAAGGTGCAACCAGCGCTACCACACCGCTGGCGTGGCATCCGGGATTTGCAATCCTCTTAGAAGATATGATTTTTTCTTTTTGTCCCTTCAATTCGGGAAAGCCATAAACCCATGCAGGATTTGTACGATGCGCTGTGGAAGTATCAATCAAAACTGTTTCAGGATTTTCTACAAGCAAAGAAGATTCAATCGCGGCGGCATCGGGAAGACAAAGAAAAGCAATGTCAGCCGAATTCAGCGCTTGTTTTCTTGCAACAGGATCTTTGCGAAGGTCTTCGGAAAGGGTAATAACCTGCAAATCCTTGCGCTGTGCCAAACGTTCATGAATACGGAGCCCCGTTGTTCCTGCACTACCGTCAATAAATATCTTTTTCATTTCGATTCGATCCTTTCTTTTACGTACGCGATCTGCGAATCAACTGAACCGAGAGAGGTTCCACCCTCGCTGATTCTTTTTTCTACGCAGTTTACAAGATCGATGTCTGCATAAACATCCTCTTCAATTAAATCGGAAAAGGATTTAAATTCATCCAAGGTCAAATTCTCGAGAACCTTCCCGTTCTGAATACAAAAAGCCACAGCAGTACCGGAAATCTTATAAGCAGTTCTGAACGGAAGGCCTTTTTTCACCAAATAGTCAGCAAGATCAGTTGCATTGATAAAGCCCTTTTGAGCGGCTTTTTTCATATTTTCGCGATTTGCCTTCATTCCCGAAAGCATTCCGCAAAATACATCCAGACACATTTTTACGGTATCGCAGGCATCGAAAATGCTTTCCTTATCCTCCTGCATATCTTTGTTGTAAGCCAAGGGCAAACCCTTCAAGGTGGTGAAAAGCGCCATCAAATCGCCATACACGCGGCCGGTCTTTCCTCGTACCAGTTCCGCAATATCGGGATTTTTTTTCTGAGGCATAATGGAAGAGCCTGTCGTGAAATCATCTGAAAGCTCAATGAACTTAAACTCCCAACTTGCCCAAAGAATAATCTCCTCGGAAAAGCGGGAAAGATGCATCATCAAAATAGAAAGTGCGCTCATCAGCTCCAAACAAAAATCTCGATCGGAAACAGCATCCAAGGAATTAAGACAAATTCCGTCAAAGGAAAGCTCTTTTGCCTCAAATCTTCGATCCGTTTCGTATGTAGTGCCCGCTAATGCACAAGCGCCAATAGGCGAAAAGTTCATTCTCTTTTTGCAATCTGCAAAACGCTCCAAATCACGAAGCAGCATCATGGCATAAGCCATCAGATGATGACCGAAAGAAATCGGCTGGGCTCGCTGAAGATGCGTGTAACCGGGAAGAATGTAATCCCGATAAAGTTCTGCCTTTTCGCAAATCACGGAAAGCAGCGAAGCTGTCTTCTCCTCAAACAAGGCTATTTCATCCCGCAAGTACATACGGATATCCAATGCCACCTGATCGTTTCTGCTTCTGGCAGTATGAAGCTTCTTGCCCAGATCGCCAAGACGATCCGTGAGCACCTGCTCAACGAACATATGAATATCCTCACAGGTCATATCAAAATCAAGCTTTCCGTTTTCAAGATCATCCAGAATTTCGGCAAGACCGCAAATGAGCTCTTTTCCTTCATCCGAAGTTATGATTCCTTGCCGTGCCAGCATAGCAGCATGAGCCATACTTCCGCGAATGTCCTGACGATACATTCTGAAATCAAAATGAATCGAAGAATTAAAATCATCAGCGATTTGATTCACATTACCGTCTGTCCGACCAGCCCACATTTTTGCCATCGTTTCACTCCTTGAAAGCCAACAATAATTTTGAATAAATATTCATAATGTTTTATTCGACTGAAATATTATAAACATTTCAGTCTTTCTTGTCAATAATTACCGCAAAACTAATTCAAAATTTTTATAAAAAAACAATACCGACCGAAAATATTCAGTCGGTATTATTCTATTTTTTTGAATATTATTCATTTTTAGCTTATTTCGTCATTTTTTCCTGCTTCACCTTGTGATCGATCACGTGGCGAGAGGCAAGCTCGTGATGAATATCTTCTAAGGAAATTCCCATTTGGATCATCAGAACCATCACATGATATGCAAGATCAGCAATTTCGTAAATTGTTTCTTTTTTGTCATCTGCCTTACCGGCAATGATTACTTCCGTACACTCTTCGCCCACCTTCTTAAGGATTTTATCAAGACCCTTTTCAAAAAGATAAGTAGTATATGACCCCTCTTTTTTATCAATTTTTCTTCCCTCAATCAGCTTCATCAAAGCTTCCGGAGAGAACTCTTTGAGTTTTTCGCTCTCCCAAACGGGATTCTCAAAGCAAGATACAGAACCCGTGTGACAAGCAGGTCCGTCAGGTTCTACCATAACGACTAAGGCATCCTTGTCACAATCTGCAGTAATAGAAACAATATGTTGATAGTTTCCGCTGGTTTCCCCTTTCAGCCACAATTCATTTCGGGAGCGGCTCCAGAAGCAAGTCAAACCTTTTTCCATAGAAATTTCAAGACTTTCGCGATTCATATAAGCCAAAGTCAAAACCTTCTTTGTAATCGCATCTACAACAATTGCGGGAATCAAACCTTTTTCATCAAATTTCAATTCACCCATATTTAACATAAAAATCCCCCCTTAGATTCTCACGGGAATCCCGTGCATATTCAATTCTTTTTTTAAATCGGATATCTCCAGTTCGCGGTAGTGGAAAATCGAAGCCGCAAGACCTGCATCCACCTTTGGTAAAGTTTGAAATAGCTCTGTAAAATGTCTGCTGCACCCGGCTCCACCGGAAGCAATCACCGGCACAGAAACCGCACTGCAAACCGCTTCAAGCATCTCAAAATCAAAACCGTTTTTAACACCGTCCGTATCAATGGAATTTACAACTACCTCACCTGCACCGTTTTCTACGCAACGGCGGATCCATTGAATTCCATCCATTCCGGTATCTACCCTACCGCCTTTGGAAAACAAGCGAAATGTGCCATCTACGCGCTTGATATCCGCGGAAAGTACAACGCATTGATCACCGTATCTTTTTGCTGCTTCCCCGATCAAATCGGGATTGCGAATCGCACCGGAATTTACACTCACCTTATCGGCACCGCATTTCAAAACACGGTCAAAATCCTCAAGTGTATTAATGCCGCCGCCTACCGTTAGAGGAATAAAAATCGTTGATGCAACCTCTTTTAAAATATCGGTAAACAATGCTCTTCCCTCAGCAGAAGCGGTAATATCATAAAAAACCAATTCATCTGCACCTGCCGAATTATAAAATTTTGCAAGTTCAACAGGAGAAGAGACGTCATTGAGTCCAAGAAAATTCTTCCCTTTTACTACACGTCCGTCCTTAACATCAAGACAAGGGATAATGCGTTTTGTAATCATTTAGACACCTCGATAGCCTTTTGAAGATCAATTGCCTTTGTATAATACGCTTTTCCGATAATTGCACCGTAAAGATCCATTTTTGCCAAACTTTCCACATCCTCCATCGAGGATACTCCGCCGGAAGCAATAATTTGCAGATTAAATTTTCGAGAAAGTTCGCCATATAAGGCAAGATTCGTCCCTTGCATTGCTCCATCTTTTGAAATATCGGTGCAAATAATCGTTTTTACGCCAAGAGTCTGAATCTTTGAACAAAAATCAAATGCATTTTCAGAAGAAATCTCCGTCCAGCCCTTAATGGCAACCATACCATCCTTCAAGTCAACGCCCACGGCAATTTTTTCACCATACAATCCAATGGCATCCTCTAAAAATTTCGGATCTTTTACCGCGGCAGTACCAAGGATTACTCGACTCACGCCGCTATTTAAATAGATCTCAACCGTTTCAAGATTGCGGATACCGCCGCCAACTTCAACGGAAAGATTCGTTTCCTGTACAATTCTGCAAATCGTTTCAAGATTCGGTGTCAAACCGGATTTTGCGCCTTCAAGATCCACCAAATGAACCCACTTTGCTCCTGCCCTCTCAAAATCCTTCGCTACCGAAACAGGGTCGTCGCTATAAACAGTCATTTGTGCATAATCGCCTTTAAACAAACGAACTGCTTTTCCACCTACTATGTCAATCGCGGGAAGAATCAGCATATTAACCCTCCAATTCGCAAAATGCGCGTAAAATCTTCAGTCCTACATCACCGCTTTTTTCTGGGTGGAACTGACAACCGTAAACATTTTTATTCTGCACGGATGCCGTTAATGGCACACTGTATTCCGCAGTAGCCGTCACATAATCATCACAGCCTGCACCGTAATAGGAATGGACAAAATAAACAAAATCCGAATCATTTAAATACTTGAAAATCTCAGACTGTTTAGAAAATTTGAGCGCATTCCAGCCAATATGCGGAATTTTTAAATCCTTAGAAATAACATCTGAAATCGGACGAATCTGTCCCGGAATCAATCCAAGTCCTTCATATTCTCCATATTCAAAGCTTTTTTCAAATAAAAGCTGCATTCCAAGACAGATTCCCAGAAGAGGCTTTCCACGAGAAACCTCTTCCAGAATCACAGGAATGAGCCCTGTTTCGCGAAGCTTTGCAATCGCATCTGAAAAGGCTCCTACACCCGGTAACAAAATACGATCCGCCTGGCGAATCATCTCGGGATCCCTCGTAACTACCGCTTCATAGCCGATTGCGGCAAAGGAGCTGGATAAAGAAAACAAATTTCCTACGCCGTAATCTATAATTGCAACCATTAGAGAACTCCTTTTGTAGATGGGATTTCATCTGCGGCAGAAGGATCAACGGATGTGGCTTGTCTGAGAGCTCTGGCAACCGCTTTAAACGATCCTTCGGCGATATGATGAGAATTCCTTCCCGCCATCAAACGAATATGAAGCGCCATGGGACAATTTCGCACAAAGGAAACCCAGAACTCCTCTAAAAGCTCCGTATCAAACGTGCCAATTTTTTTAGCTCGTATGGGAAGATCATAACTCAGACAGCTTCTTCCCGACAAATCAACTGCAGCCAGAATCAGCGCCTCATCCATGGGCAAAATCACAGAGCCGTAACGATAGATTCCTCGCTTATCTCCCAAAGCTTTTTCAAAAGCTTTTCCCAAACAAATACCGATATCCTCGGCACTGTGATGATCATCAACATTGGTATCACCTTTGCAAGACACAGAAAGATCAAATTTTCCGTGAGAAGCAAAGAGAGTCAACATATGGTCCAAAAAACCGCAGCCCGTATCTATTTCTGCTTTACCGCTTCCGTCAAGAGAAAGGAAAAGCGAAATATCTGTTTCCTTGGTTTTTCGGTCAATTTTAAATTCTCTCATAATAATTCCTCCAAAATAATTTGGATCTGTTTCACAAGCTCCTTCATTTCCTCTTTAGAGCCAATCGTAATTCTACAATAATCTGATACGCGGGGCTTATTAAAATAGCGAACCAGTATCCCCTTCTCTTTTAAAGAAAGATATAAAGTTTCCCCCGCGATTTTAGGATGCTTGGCGAAGATGAAATTCGCCGTGGAAGGGGTCATATCAAAGCCAAGTTTATTAAGTTCTAAAGTAACATAGGATCGGTTTTTAATAATCTTTTGGCAGTTTTCGCGAGTATATGATTCATCGCGAAGGACTCCAATTCCTGCCGCCATCGTCATCGTATTAATATTATAGGGATTGGTAGCGTAACGAATGGTTTGCAAATCAGCTATCAAATCCTTAGAACCGACAGCGAAACCAAGTCGTGCACCGGCCATAGAGCGAGATTTGGAAAAGGTCTGAGTGACCAGAAGATTATCAAATTTTTGAATCAACGGAATACAGCTCTCAGCGCCGAAATCTACATATGCCTCGTCGATCACAACCACACGGTCAGGATCGGACAAGAGCAATTCTTCAATTTGATTCGGGCTCAATGTGATACCGGTTGGCGCATTGGGATTTGCGATAAAAACGGTTCCTTTTTGCTTTTTATAGTCCTCCAAGGAAACCGTAAAATCCTCTTTTAACGGAATCGTTTGGTACGGAATACGATTTGCCTCGGCAAATACGGAATAGAAACCGTAAGTAATATCGGGAAAAATCGCGGGATGGTCTTCGTCGCAAAACGCCATAAAAGCAAAATTCAGAACGTCATCGGAGCCATTGGTCCAAATAATCTCGTCGCTTGAAACGCCGAGCATTTCCGCTAAAGTAGATGTTAATTCCCTACAATCGGGATCGGGATAAAGCATTAAGCGCTTTGCTGATTCTGCCGCCATTTTCTGAGCCAATTGAGAGGGAGGGAACGGAGATTCATTGGTATTGAGCTTAATATATTTCCGTTCTTTCGGTTGTTCACCGGGCGTATAGGGAACAAGATTTGCATACTTTTTGCTGAAAAAACGACTCATTTTTTATCCTCCGAGCGAACAATTGCACTTTTCGCGTGAGCAGTTAAGCCTTCTTTTCTTGCAAAGTATGCAACATCTTGTGCAACAGAATTCAAAGCCGATTCAGAAAAATAAGTATACTGCATTTTTTTAACAAAATCATCCACGGAGAGAGGGCTGGAAAAACGCGCCGTTCCGCCGGTTGGTAAAGTATGATTAGGACCTGCAAGATAATCTCCCAAAGCCTCGGGACAATTTCTGCCGAGAAAAACAGAGCCTGCATGGCGAATCCGGTCCAAATAATCAAAAGGATTATCCACGCAAAGCTCCAGATGCTCCGGAGCAATCTCATTTGAAATCCCAATGGCTTCATGCAAATCAGAAACCACAATAATTTTTCCGTTATCATCAATTGACGCTCTTGCAATTTCAGCGCGTTCCAAAAGCGGAATTTGTTTTTCCACTTCTGCCTGCACCTGTTCTGCCAATTGAATGGAGCTGGTAACCAAAACCGCACTGGCGAGCTTATCATGCTCAGCTTGGGACAATAAATCCGAAGCCAAATGCACGGGATTGCTCTTCTCATCTGCAATGATCAAAATTTCACTGGGGCCGGCAATCATATCAATGGAAACAACACCGAAAACTTGCTTTTTCGCTTCAGCAACGAAAGCGTTGCCCGGACCTACAATTTTATCAACTCGCGGAATCGTTTCCGTTCCGTAAGCTAAGGCTGCAATTGCTTGCGCGCCACCGACTTTAAAAATTCGGTCAACACCTGCAACAGATGCGGCTGCAAGAATAACAGGATTAATTTTTCCATCTTTACCGGGAGGAGTAACCATTACAACTTCCGGACAGCCGGCAATCTTTGCGGGAATCGCATTCATTAAAACAGAAGACGGGTAAGAAGCAGTTCCGCCGGGAACGTAAAGACCTGCTCGTTCTACAGGCATAATTTTCTGTCCCATGACAACTCCGTTGTCACGATTTAAAATAAAACTGTTCCGAACCTGCTTTTCGTGAAACAGACGGATGTTTTCTGCCGCAACTTCCAAAATTCGCAAAAACTGAGGCTCCGTTTGAGCAAGCGCCGATTCAATTTCTTCACGGGAAACTTCCAGCGAAGAAAGTTTTGCCCCGTCAAATTTTTCACAATAAGAAAACAGAGCAAAATCGCCGTTTTTACGAACGTTTGCAATGATATCCGCTACAATTGACTCTACATCAAACTTGGGCTGAACACGAGAAAAGATCTCAGCAGAAGAAACCTTGTCATTCTTCAATATGCGAATCATTTTTGCTCCTCCAATTGTTGAGAAAGACTTGTCAAAATCTTTCGGATTGCATCATTTTTAAACTTAAAACCGGATTTATTTGCAATCAAGCGTGTACTGATAGGAACGATATCTTCAAACACCTCAAGATTGTTTTCTTTTAAAGTCTTTCCCGTTTCCACGATGTCAACAATAACGTCTGTAAGACCTAAAATCGGTGCAATTTCAATGGAACCGTTTAAATGAATAATATCAATATCTCTACCTTTTTTGAAGTAATAATCTTTTGCAATATTCGAAAATTTCGTTGCAACCTTCAATGTTTTGCGAATATCATCTCGAAAATCCACAGGCGCGGCAACTGCCATTTTGCAAACACCGGTTTTCAAATCCAAAAGTTCATATACATCCGGATTATATTCCAGAAGAATATCTTTTCCTGCAACTCCCAGATCTGCAGCACCACGTTCAACGTAAATAGCCACATCGGACGGCTTTACCCAAAAATAGCGGACACCACATTCTTCATTTTCGAAAATCAGCTTGCGGGTATTTTCCATTACCTGAGGACATTCAAAGCCTGCCTTCTCGAACATGGTATAAACACGCTCTCCCAGTCTTCCTTTCGGGAGAGCAATATTAAGCATTTCTTTCAAGAAGCTCCACCCCGCTTTCCGAAATTTTCCACAATTCTTTAAACTTGATTTTAGACGGAATACTTCTCTGCGCCATTACAGACTTTCCCTCTAAAATCAATTTCTTCAATACAAGATCTACCTCAGAGAAAAGAACGTTGGGACTATACACCACAACGGAATCAACGTCATATTCCCTCTTTTCAATTAATAAATCTTCCATCAAATCCAGATAAACGGCAAAACCGATAGCCCCGGCATTTCGATCCATTTTTTTCATCAAACCGTCATAACGACCGCCGGAAAGAACTGCAGACGGAATGCCATTTATAAATCCTTTGAAAACGATTCCGTTATAATAATCAACACCGTTGACGATGGAAAAATCAATTCGAAGCATCTTTTCAAACCCGCTTTCGCAAAGATTCTTGCAAAGCGATTCAAATGATGCAAGTTCCCCATCGTTTACTTTTCCTTCCAGCAATGTTCTGACCTTAGGCAAAACCAGAGCGGGAGAACCGTAAATCTGAACAAGCTCATTCAAAACATCAATGTCTTCGGAATTCACTCCCGCAGAAACGCAAATTCGTTCCAAATCATGAGCATTTTTTTCGCCGATTGCGAAAAGAACCTCTTTTTTGATAGAATCTGCGATTCCAAAAGAAGCGAGAAGCTGGGTTAAGAGACCAAAATCCGATATATCAAGAATAACATCATCGGAAAGCACAGAAAGACTTTTGGCAGCCAGACTCAGCACTTCAAACAAGGAGTAATCGTCCACCAATCCCATACACTCCACGCCAAGCTGCATAATTTCTTTAAAAGAATTTGTCCCGCTGGAAACGCGATACACATTTTCATTGTAATATACTTTATCCAGCAAACCTTCACTCGATCTGAAATTTTTAATGATTGACAATGTAACATCAGGTTTTAAGGCTAAAAGCTTCCCATTTGTATCCGTAAAGGTGATAATACTGTCTGAAATCAAAAAATCTTTGTTTCTCACATAAAGATCATATTCCTCGAATTTGCTCATTTTAAATTGAGCATATCCGTACTGTTCATATAAACAGCGCAGGCGATTGATCACAAGTTCTTCTTTTCGCAAACTCGTTGTATTCATTTTTGTTCATCCTCAATTTTCTCCAAAACCGCATGATATCCACCACTTCCGTAGGAAAGGCATTTATTTACACGGCTAATCGTTGCGGTGCTAACACCCGTTTTCTTATTGATTTCCTGATAATTGGTTCCATTTTTCAACAGAATTGCAATTTCAAGTCTTTGTGACATATCCAAAATCTCTTTAATCGTACATAAATCTTCCAAAAAAGAATAACACTCTTCCGGTGTTTTCAATTCTGCAAAAACCTTCATCAACCGATCAGTAAATTCATTATGCCAACTTGCCATAATCGTCTCCTTACATCTTTTGATTTTAATATATTATCACTTTACCTCGCTAAAGTCAATACAAAATTTTAAATTTCTAAAAATAATGATGCAAAGGTTTTTCTTCCTTTGCATCATTATCGAATTATTTCAAGCCAAGCTTTTCAACTGCAGCTTCACGCATTTTATATTTCAAAATTTTGCCGGCTGCATTCATGGGAAATTGTTCCACAAATTCTACGTAGCGCGGAACTTTATGACGTGCCATACTGGCAGCCACAAAGGCTTTCATTTCCTCTTCGGACATACTCTCACCTTCTTTTAAGATGATACAAGCCATAATTTCTTCACCATACTGCTTATCGGGCACACCGATTACCTGAACATCACGAACTTTAGGATTGGTATAAATAAATTCCTCAATTTCCTTAGGATAGATATTTTCTCCGCCTCGGATAATCATATCCTTTAAGCGTCCGGTAATCAGATAATTCCCTTCGGGTGTGCGACATGCAAGATCCCCGGTATGAAGCCATCCTTCGTCGTCAATGGTGGAAGCCGTGGCACCGGGCATTTTGTAATAGCCCTTCATCAAATTATAGCCGCGGGCAACAAATTCACCGTTTACACCATCGGGGCAATCTAGTCCCGTTTCGGGATCTACAATCTTGCACTCGACATTTGCAAAGGCGCTGCCCACTGTTTCGGTACGAACCTGCAGAGAATCATAGTAGCTGCTCATCGTACATCCCGGACTTGCTTCGGTTTGACCGTAAACGGAAACAATCTCTTTCATATTCATAATGTCGGCTGCTTTTTTCATCAAATCGGCAGGACAGTTAGCACCTGCCATAATACCGGTTCGAATATAAGAAAAATCCGTCTTTGAAAAATCAG
This sequence comes from Eubacteriales bacterium, assembly GCA_045597125.1. Taxonomy (GTDB): domain Bacteria; phylum Bacillota; class Clostridia; order Oscillospirales; family SIG627; genus RGIG5579. The sequence continues at coordinate 86,772 of JAZODR010000052.1, forward strand.
GATGCTGCATCATTGCAATGAACATTGTAGGAACACCATTAAAGGTGGTAATATGTTCATTGTGGACACATGCAAGGGCAGGTTTCGGTGAAAAATACGGCAACGGGAACATCGTAGCGCCGTGGGTCATCGCAGCAGTCATAGAAAGAACCATACCGAAGCAATGGAACATAGGAACCTGAATCATCATTCGATCGGCCGTGGAAAGATCCATATGGTCTCCGATATATTTACCGTTGTTTACAACGTTGTAATGGGTCAACATAACACCCTTGGGGAAACCTGTGGTTCCTGAGGTGTACTGCATATTACAAACGTCATTCTTATCTACAGCAGCAGCCATACGGCGTACCTCTTCCAAGGGAACCTGACCGGCTCTTTCAAGAGACTCTTGCCAGGTCATACAGCCCTTTTGCTTAAATCCGACTGTAATGACATTGCGCAAAAAAGGAAGTCTTCTGGCATGAAGAGATGCGCCCGCCTTCAAAGACTTAAGTTCAGGACAAAGCTCTGCAATAATCTTTCCGTAATGCGTATCTTTCGCGCCTTCTGTCATAATTAAAGTATGAGTATCAGACTGGCGAAGCAAATACTCAGCTTCGTGGATTTTATAAGCGGTGTTCACCGTTACAAGAACAGCACCAATCTTTACGGTTGCCCAGAATGCGATAAACCATTGAGGAACATTGGATGCCCAAACGGCAACATGAGTTCCCGCTTTTACACCCAATGCAATCAAACTTCTTGCAAAGGTATCCACATCATCACGGAACTGACTATAAGTTCTGGTATAATCAAGAGTCGTATATTTAAAAGCATATTGATCCGGAAATTCTTCAACCATCCGATCCAGAACATCAGAAAAAGTAGCATCAATCAAAAGATCCTTTTTCCAAACGAATTTACCCGTACGCGCGCGATTATAATACAATGTCTTCCGATTCTGAGAAGGATCACCAAACTGGTTCATAAAACTGACAAACTGAGAAAAAATGATCTCCATATCATCAAGCTCGGTACACCAAGAAGGATCCCATACCAATGATACAAATCCGTCATAATTTACGGATCGAAGGGCAAGGATAATCTCTTTTATTGGAAGATCTCCCTCGCCTGCCAAGCAATATTCAACACCATTTTCAGTTCTTCTGGCATCATTGAACTGAACATGGCGAACATAAGCACCAAGGTTTTTAATAACCTCTTCGGGGGTTTCGCCTTTTCCAAAATAAGCTGCTGACATCTGCCATAAAGCGGCAAAATGATCACTTGCAAACCGATCTAACAAGTTGCGCAGAACAGAAGTGTCGCTAAAAGGGCCTGTTGTTTCCAAAAGCAACGTAACGGAAGCATCCTTAGCCTTTTCTAAAACTCTATTAATGAGTTCGTAAACAGTTTCAACAGCGGCATCGGTGCTCTCTGCATCGTTGGCGCGCAAACGAATATAAGGGATATGGAGATTGGATGCAATACGAATGCAGTTCTCAATCTCATCAATTGCTTTGTCCTGTAGGTTAACAGAGCCCACATCAGTAATGGTATCAATACAGGGAATTCTCAGATTCTTCTCATAAAGCTTGCGAAGAGTGGCCCCGGCGGTATAATCGTGAAATGCACCGTCTTTGTCCGTAAAGAGGCGATTATAAATATTATGAAGTTCGATTCCCTGAAAACGAAGTTCTTGGGCAATGTTACAAAATTCATCAAAATTGTTATGATGCCAACCCTTTGTAGAAAAGGAAAGTTTCATTTTATGCCTCCTCGTAAACAATTTTATTCACAGCATTCAAGTAAGCACGAATGCTGGCGCCGATGATATCGGTAGATATACCATTGCCCGAATAAAGTTTGCCCCCGGCACGAAGTTTTACAAGAGCAGAGCCCATTGCTTCTTTGCCTTCTGTAACAGATTGGATCTGAAAATCATCCAATTCATAGTGATGTCCAATGATTTGATCAATCGCACGGAATGCTGCGTCAACGGGACCGTCACCAATACAAACCCCCTGCAATACGCTTTCTTCTTTTTCCAAAGTAATTTGGGCGCTTGCGGAGATGATATTGCCATTATTTATCATATAGTTAACAAGTTTAAAGGTTGCGGGAACCTGCAAAGCTACACTTGCAACAATGGCATCCAATTCCTTAGAACCAACGGATTTTTTAGCGGCTACACGAAGAAACTCGTCAAAAACCCGCTTTTGATCTTCTTCAGAAAGATCGTAACCGAGTTTTGCAACTACGGCAATCACAGTAGCTTGATCGTCGTTCTGGCTTAAATAGGAGCCAACTTCGTCACAGGTTGCTACAGTCATTGCGGAACGCTCATTTTTAGCATTGTTTGCAATCCAATTGATTTGCTTTAAAATGCGGAACAATTCAGTCTGATTGATTTTCGCAAAATAGGAATAACGGTTTCCGCAGTTCTTTAGAATAGAAGCAATGTCTGCCAAAGGCGCATTGATACCGATGACATCCGCTTTAATGCAAGATGCACCGCTACGGAGCGCCAAAACAGACGCCGCGCAAGCCAAGCCGTTTGCATTTTCGCAGCGAACACTAACAGGAACAGAAAGGCCCTCGGAATAAGTCTGAACAAAAGCGGCAAAATCATCGGGAAGCATTTCAGCAGCGCTATCACACAAAGAAATCGAGGTTGCACCGGACTCTACTGCAATCTGAATAGCCTTTTTTAAAAAGTCACATTCTGCACGGGTAGCATCCACAGCACAAAATTCAACATCTTCCACAGAAGCTTTTGCCATACGAATTGCTTCGCTGATCCATAAAAGCATAGGGTCAGCCTTCTTTTTTGCAATATACTCCATTCCAATCGGCGAAACAGGAACCTCAATGCGAATTCGGCCGTTTTTCACGGCAGACAAGGCGGAAATCGCATCAGTAACGCTATCAATATTACTGCCGGCAGCTACAGAAATAATACTATTCTTCACAAAGGAAGCGGCAGTTCGCACGAAAAGACAGTCCGCCTTGGTATTGGAAATCTCGGGAAGTTCAATAATATCAACGCAAAGTTTATCCAGTTGACGCGCAATTTCAAGCTTTTCCTTAAAGCCAAAAACACCCTCTTCTGTACAAAGTGTTGTATCAGCAATCATAATCTGTTTCATCATAAAACCCTCTCATTTTCGAAATTCCTCAAGAAAAAAATCCCTGAGGTAAAAACCTCAGGGACGAAAAAATCCGCGGTACCACCCTGTTTGCCGTCAAGCGGCCTTCTCTACGAGTTCTAACAAACCCTTTGCCATGATAACGGGGCAAGCCGTAACCGCTTACTATCATTCAGCGACTCTGCTCCGGAATGAGAATCTAATCCTCGCATTTTGCTGCCTTGCACCAACCGACAGTTCTCTGTAAAATGCCTTGAGAAAAAGACGATTTCCTTCATCGCATTTAAAAAACTTAAATGGATTATATCACAGTAAAAACAAGTTTGTCAATACCAATCGGTTATTTTATTTGTATTCTGCACCAAGTGTCATTGCCTTCAGGTTTACATCAATCATATCGGCACGCTTTGCAGAAATAACTTTGGTAAGAGTCTTCTTAACCTGCTCCTCATCAAACTCTCCGAGGACCTTGAAAATCTTACCCATCAAAATCATATTTGCAAGAGTCGCAAAGCCATTTTCACCTGCAAGTCTGGTTGCGGGTACAGGGAAAACCTGAACGTCGGTGCGCTTCACTTCTCTCTCTACCAAGGAAGAGTCGTAGAAGATCATACCACCGGGAACAACAGAATCCTCAAACTTATCCAAAGAAGGAAGATTCATTGCTACTAAAATATCAGGCTTGGAAACAATGGGCGAGCCAACGGGCTCATCGCTGATGATGACGCTGCAGCTTGCAGTACCGCCACGCATTTCAGGACCATAGGAAGGAAGCCAGCTTACTTGCTTATCCTCAATCAATCCTTTGTATGCAAGCATTTTACCGGTAAACAGAATACCCTGTCCGCCAAAACCGGAAAGCAAAAACTGTTTTGCGCTCATTTGTTTTCCTCCTTTGCACTACGATCCTTATACACACCAAGAGGATAATAAGGAATCATCTTCTCGTCAATCCATTTCAGAGCATTTTGAGGAGTCATACCCCAGTTGGTGGGACAAGAAGAAAGAACCTCTACCAAAGAGAAGCCTTTTCCATCAATCTGATTCTGAAAAGCCTTTTTAATTGCCTTCTTGGCATTCTTAATATTCTTAACACTGTTAACGGTAACGCGTTCCAAATATTCGGGACCATCCAACTCAGAGAGCATCTCGCATACACGAATGGGGAAACCGCAAGCATTGGTATCTCTGCCATAGGGAGAGGTCTGTGTGACCTGTCCGGGAAGAGAGGTAGGTGCCATCTGACCACCGGTCATACCGTAGATAGCATTATTAATAAAGATAATGGTGATGTTCTCATTTCTTGCGGCAGAATGTACGGTTTCAGCCATACCAATAGAAGCCAGATCTCCATCACCCTGATAAGTAAATACAATGTGATTTTCAGGATCTGCGCGCTTTACACCGGTAGCTACTGCAGGAGCTCTACCGTGAGCAGCCTCAATCATATCACAGTTAAAATAGTCATAAGCCATAACGGAGCAACCAACGGGGGCAACACCAATGGTCTTACCTTCAATACCAAGCTCGTCAATTACTTCGGCAACCAAGCGGTGAACAATACCGTGGGTACAGCCGGGACAATAATGCATCGGCACTTCAGCCATTGCATGGGGTCTATCAAATACTACCATAGTTCACACCTCACTTCTGCGCACTTCTGATGGCTTCCAAAACCTGCTCGGGGGAAGGAATCATACCGCCAACACGGTTGCAAAGGCTTACGGGAACTTTGCACTCGGTTGCAAGTCTTACATCTTCAATCATCTGACCCATGGAAAGCTCAACAGAAATAATGGATTTTACTTTTTCAGCAGCTTTTGCAAAGGGAGCCTTGGGGAAAGGCCACAAAGTAATGGGACGGATCATACCAACGCGAATACCCTCTTTGCGTGCTTCGTTGATGGCATTTTTCGCTACACGAGCGGCAATACCGAATGCTGCAATACAAATCTCTGCATCATCCATCAAATACTCTTCGTACATGGTTTCATTCTCTTCAATGATGCGATAGCGGTCATAGCGAGAAAAATTAAATTTTTCCAATGCCTCGGGAGCAAGAAACAAAGAGTTTACGATATTGTGCTCTCTCTGCATTTTGGTGCCGGTGGTAGCCCAAGGCTTTGCAGGAGTTTCCTTCACATCAAAATCAAGGGAAACAGGCTCCATCATCTGACCCATAGTACCATCAGCAAGGATCATTGTGGTCATACGATAGGTATCGGCAAGCTCAAAGCCCTTCACAGTAAGCTCTGCCATTTCCTGAACGGAACTGGGAGCAAGAACGATCATATGGAAGTCACCGTGTCCTGCACCACGAGTTGCCTGGAAATAGTCAGACTGGCTAGGCTGAATTCCACCAAGGCCGGGACCGCCACGCTGTACGTTTACAACCAATGCAGGAAGATCTGCACCGGCAAGATAAGAAAGTCCCTCGCCCTTCAAAGAAATTCCGGGGCTGGAAGAGGAAGTCATAACACGCTTACCGGTAGAAGCAACGCCGTAAACCATATTAATCGCGGCAATTTCACTTTCTGCCTGAAGGAAGGTACCGCCGATTTTGGGCATTTTCTTTGCCATATATGCGGCAACTTCAGTCTGGGGAGTAATAGGATAACCAAAATAGTGACGACAACCGGCAAGAATTGCAGCTTCTGCAATTGCTTCGTTGCCCTTCATCAAAATCTTTTCCGACATCTTCTTCACCTCTCAACCTTGATTACGCAATCGGGGCACATCTGCGCACAAAATGCACATCCTACGCAATCCTCCTGCTTTGTAATTTCAGCAGGATGGTGACCTTTCTTATTGATCTTATCAGGTGCAAGTCTGATCAGCTTTTTGGGACAAGCATCAACGCAAAGACCGCAACCCTTACAAAAATCAGTATTGAATGTAAGTTTTGCCATACAAATTTCTCCTTTTTACAAATCAATAATACTTTTTTTGCAGCTTCAGCGGATATAGATCCGAAATCTTTCCCCGCAAAGTTTCATAAAGTTCTTCCCGCACGGAAGTCATAACCACAGGCAAGTGGCAAAGCTTTGCAAAACTTTTTGCTTTTTCAACTGTGGAAAGCACATCCTCGGGAGTAGTTTCTTCTCCTAAATTGGAGTTATTTACAATTCCTGTAAATGAAATACCTGCAGCCTGTTCCATTTCCTTCATTACCTCCAGCATCGACTGATTGTCTCTGGTAAGAGGTCTAAAAAAATTCACCACCAGCAGCATTTCATAATTGTTCTCTTCCACAATGGAAGGTGCCAATCTGCCAAGCGCCAAAGCGCCTCTGTCATCTCCGCCAATATCCAAAACAAAATGACTTTCTACATCATCCATCACCGCATACATTCCCTGAGGCAATGCGGGAACATCTACATTGGTATTGGCAAATTCCGAGGAAATCAAACGAATCCCTGCCTTTTGAAAATCCTCAAGGCTGTCCTTGGTACGAAAATACGGATTCACAATATCCAAATCACAAACGGATACCTTCTTCCCTTCCCGTTTCAATGAGAACGCAAGATTCACGGCAATATTGGTTTTACCGCTGCCGTAGTGACCCGCTAAAATGGTAATTCTTTTATCCATTGCAGACCTTGACGGTCCAACCGTTTGCATCCTCGATTTTTCCCCACTGAATACCGGTCAGATTATCATAAAGCTTCTGCGTAAGCTGGCCAATCTGATTATCACAAACCACGTACTCCTTGCCCTGATAAAAGAGCTGACCAATGGGAGAAACAACGGCAGCAGTGCCTGTTCCCCAAGCTTCCTCGAGTTTGCCGTTTGCGGCAGCCTCAAAGAGCTCGTCCACAGAAATGAGTCTTTCTTCAACGGTGTAGCCCCAAGAACGGAGAAGTTCTACGCAGCTTTTTCTGGTAATACCGGGAAGGACAGAACCGGTCAGTTCGGGAGTGACGATTTTGCCATCAATCTTGAACATAACGTTCATTGCGCCGACTTCTTCAATGTACTTTCTTTCAACACCGTCCAGCCAAAGAACCTGTGTATAACCGTTCTTTTCAGCCCGTTCACCTGCCCGAAGAGATGCAGCATAGTTACCGCCGCACTTTGCGTAGCCGGTACCGCCTCTTACCGCACGGACGTCCTGAGACTCAATAGCAATCTTAACGGGATTGATACCCTCAGCGTAGTAAGCGCCAACAGGGGAGCAAATCACAGCTAGGGTAGCATTTTTAACGGCGTGAACGCCAAGGTGAGGGTCATTGCCGTACATAAAAGGACGAATATAAAGGCTGGTACCTTCGGAATGAGGAACCCAATCCTTCTCAAGCTCCACCAAGGTCTTCAAAATATCAAGAGTGCCTTCTTCATCCACTTGGGGAAGGCAAAGGCGCTCAGCGCTATTGTTCAATCTTTTGATGTTCTCCATCGGACGGAACATAGAAATTTCACCGTTTGCTTTGCGATATGCCTTCATACCTTCAAAAATTTCAACACCGTAATGAAAAACGGTTGATGCAGGATGAAGCGGAATGGGACCGAAGGGAACGATTCTGGCATCATGCCAACCTTTCTCCTGATTGTAATCCATTAAGAACATATGGTCGGTAAAAATTTTACCGAATCCGAGCTTAGATTCATCAACAGGCTTCTCCTTGGGAGAAGTGGTTTTGGTGATAGAAATGGAATATTTCATAATAATTCTCCTTTTAAAGCTTATTTCTTTGAATTTTACCGCTGACTGTCTTAGGCAATTCATCGCGGAAGACAACCAGTCTTGGATATTTGTAAGGGGCGGTGTGCTCCTTCACATAATTCTGAATTTCCTTTTTCAGTTCATCGGTACCTTCCGTCCCCTTGGTTAAAACGATGCTCGCTTTAACAATCTGCCCTCTGACCTCATCAGGAGCAGCGGATACACCGCATTCCAAAACATAAGGAAGTTCCATAATAACGCTTTCAATCTCAAAAGGACCGATACGATAACCAGAGGATTTTATTACGTCATCCGCCCTGCCTACGTACCAGAAGAAGCCGTCTTCATCACGCCAAGCAAGGTCGCCGGTATGGTAATAACCATCTCGAATCGCCTCATTCGTCTTTTCTTCATCGTTGTAGTATCCAACAAAGAGACCGCAAGGAACGCCGTTTTTCAGATTGATAACAACCTCACCGGGTTCACCGTTTGCAACGGCATTTCCATCAGCATCAACGAGTTCAACGGCATAAATCGGAGCAGGCTTACCCATAGAGCCAATCTTGTGCGAAGCGCCGATCATATTGCCGACAATCATAGTACTTTCCGTCTGACCAAAACCCTCTAAAATCTGAAGTCCGGTGGCCTTTTCAAATTGACGATAAACCTCAGGATTGAGCGCTTCTCCAGCCGTAGTCATATGACGAACGGAAGACAAATCATATTGTGAAATATCCTGCTTAATCATCATACGAAGCATGGTGGGAGGAGCGCAAAATGTGGTAATTTGATGTTTGGCAAACATCGGTAGGATCTGGGAAGCGTCAAAACGATCAAAATCATACACGAAAATTGCTGCCTCGCAAAGCCACTGACCATAAAGTTTACCCCACATAGATTTTGCCCAACCGGTATCGGAAATCGTAAAGTGTAATCCATCGGGATCAACGCAATGCCAATATTTGGCAGTATGGAAATGTCCAAGAGGATACTTGTGATTATGAGCCGCGATTTTGGGGTAACCGGAAGTACCTGATGTAAAGAACATCAAAAGAAGATCATCGCCGCAGGGAGAATCCTCAGTACGATTAAAATGGGAACTGTAAAGGGTATATTCTTCGTCAAAAGAACGCCAACCTTCCCTTTTTCCGTTTACAATCAATTTTACGGAAAGTTCGGGATGGTTTGCCGCTGCACGGTCAACATGTTCTGCAATATCACCGTCTGCGGTGCAAACAATGCCTTTAACCCCCGCAGCCCCAAAACGATAATCCAAATCGTGTTCAAGAAGTTGATTCGGAGCAGGAATTGCAACAGCACCGAGCTTATTTAACCCAAGCATTGCAAACCAAAACTGATAATGGCGCTTCAAGATCAGCATAACCTTGTCGCCTTTTTTGATGCCAAGAGATTTAAAATAATTTGCACACTGGTTAGAAGCCTTCTTAATATCTTTAAAGGTAAATCTTCTCTCTGTAAGATCCTTGGCGATATGAAGCATTGCCAATTTATTAGGCTCTCGCGCGGCAAGCTCATCAATTAAATCAAATGCGAAATTGAATTTCTCCGTATTTTTAAACTGAATAGAAAGCGGTGTTCCCTTTTCATTTTCCACAACGTCAATGAAATTCTGATAAACACGAGGTTTGGTATCCTTCTTGCCAACTATGCCGGAAGCAATTGCCTTAGGCGTAGTAAGCTCGGGAATCGGCTCACCGGTAGGATTTAAAACAATGGCATAGAATACACAATCCTCGCCTTGAACGGCAATCATACCATGGGGAGCGGAACTATCATAATAAATGCTGTCACCCGGACCGAGAACTTCTCTGTGCTCTCCGATTTGTACCATCAAATGACCTTCAATGACGATATCACATTCCTGCCCGGAGTGGGTCGTCAATTCAATATCACGATTCTGCGCCGCTTCATCATAACGAATCTTAACATACAAAGGCTCTGCAATACGGTTACGAAAAGCGTATGCCATATTGTAGTAGGTCATACCGTGTGCATCGGTAATTTCCTGCCCTTCTCCACTTCTGGTCAAGGTATAGGACTTCAAATTCGGACTATGGCCTTCTATAATATCCGTTACATTAACGTTCAATGCTAAAGAACAACGATAAATAAAGGCAAAATTCAAATCGCTTCTTCCGTTTTCGCAATCCAGATATTCTTCCACCGAAACATCGGTTTTTATCGCCATCTCTTCAGGGGTAAGCCCTTGAATCTGACGAAGCTCGCGAATACGCGCAGCCATTTCCTGAATTTTAAATTCAAGTCCTGTAATCTTATTCATACAAACTCCATATCCGGGACAAAAAAGCACTCGTCCCAAAAGTCTTTACTTTGAGACGAGCGCATAATTTGTAACACCCGCGGTACCACTCAAATTGCAGATAAACTGCCACTCAGGATCCAACAACCCGTATGCATTTACGCAGCAATCACGGAGAGGTTCTACTCCCTTTCGGTTTCTTCCTCTCGGCTCGGAAGCTACCAACAAAGCATCAATCCTTAGTGACTCGCACCGTCCGTCACTTCTCTGAAAGGTCTTTGCATCGCCCTCTTCTTCAACGCCTTTAAAGATAATTTATTATAACACTTTCATACAATTATGTCAAGATAAAAGAAGAATTTTTCCTCATCAAAGCTTATTTCGTTGAATTTTGCCGCTGATGGTCTTAGGAAGTTCGTCGCGGAATTCAATTACACGGGGATATTTATAGGGAGCAGTATGCGCTTTTACATAGCTTTGAATTTGTTTTTTCAATTCTTCATTGCCTTCTGTCCCCTTAGTCAAAACGATACTTGCCTTAACAACCTGACCTCTCACCTCATCGGGCACTGCGGAAACACCACATTCCACAACGTAAGGCAATTCCATAATTACACTTTCAATCTCGAAGGGACCGATACGATAACCTGAAGATTTAATAACGTCATCCACACGGCTAACATACCAGAAAAAGCCATCTTCATCCCGCCACGCAGTGTCACCCGTATGATACAGACCGTCATACCAAGCATCATTGGTCTTTTCTGCATCACGATAATATTCCTTGAATAAACCGCAAGGAATCGTTTCTTCCGTGTGAATAACGATTTCGCCAACCTCGCCGGCAGGAAGACTCTTTCCATCGGGGTCAACAATATCAATATCGAATTGTGGAGAAGCTTTACCCATAGAACCGATTTTCGGAACAGTTCCCGCAAGGTTTGCAATTACAAGAGTCGTTTCCGTCTGTCCGAATCCCTCCATAATCTCAAGTCCGGTAGCTTCCTTAAATTTCTTAAATACCTCGGGATTCAGCGCTTCTCCTGCAGTGGTCATATGATGAATCGAAGAAAGATCATACTTGGAAAGGTCACCGCGGATCAGCATTCTAAGCATGGTGGGAGGAGCGCAGAAGGTGGTAATATTGTATTTTGCAAACATAGGCAATATATCATTTTCATCGAACCGATCAAAGTCGTACACAAAAACGGCACCTTCGCAAAGCCATTGTCCGTAAAGCTTACCCCAAAGAGATTTACCCCATCCCGTATCAGAAATGGTTAGATGCAAACCGTCCCGTTCGCAGCAATGCCAATATTTAGCGGTAACGAAGTGCCCAAGCGCATAAGTATGCTTGTGCGCTGCCATTTTAGGATTTCCGGTTGTACCGGAAGTAAAGAACATCAAAGCCGTCTCATCTCCAGCAGAAGCATCCTCGGGACGAACAAATTTTCTGCTGAAAAGTTTGAATTCTTCATTAAAATCGTGCCAATTCTCTTTTTTGCCTCCAACAAGAATCAAATTCTTTACAGAAGGACAATTCTTCGCAGCAGCCTCGGCAATATCAGCAACGTCCCCATCGGCAGTACATACGATGGCAGAAACTTCAGCAGCGTTGAAACGGTATTCGAAATCGTGCTGCTTAAGCTGATTGGTAGCGGGAATTGCAACTGCACCAATCTTATGAAGTGCAACCATTGCAAACCAGAACTGATAATGACGCTTCAAAACCAGCATAACCTTATCACCTTTTTTGATACCCAAAGAGGTAAAATAGTTTGCGCACTGGTTTGAATACTGCTTCATATCCTTAAAGGTAAATCGACGCTCGGTTTTATTTACATCCAAGTGAAGCATAGCAAGTTTCTCAGGGTATTGTTCGGCAATGCCGTCAACAATATCAAAACCGAAATTGAATTTGTCTGTATTAACAAATTCAATGCTTTCCAATGCCCCTTCGGCATTTTCCTCGGTTTTAATAAACTTTTCGCAAATCAAAGACTGAGAACTTTTAGCAGTCACAAGGCTATTGCGAACAACTTCTTCTTTTGTTTCTTCACCCGGCAAAACCACCGCACAGAACACACAGTCTTCCCCATCAACGGCAATCATACCGTGAGGGGTGGAACTATCATAATAAATACTATCCCCTTCGGAAAGAACCTCTACATGCTGACCGATCTGAATCTTCAGTTTACCGCTGATTACCAGATCGAATTCCTGGCCGGAGTGAGTTGCAAGATGAATGGGTCTGTTTTGCTGTGCAGGATCGAATTCATAGCGAACCCAATGGGGCTCGGCGATTTTATTTCTGAATTTCGGCGCAAGATTTTGAATGGTAATACCGTCTTCTTTGGCAGTTACCTGACCGGCTCCCTTACGAGTTACGGTATAGGATGTGAGCTTTGCGCTCTTACCCTCCAAAAGCTCGGTAATATCAATCCCGAATTCCAAAGCGCATTTATGCAAGAAAGAAAAGGGGAAATCCAGTTCACCATTTTCATAACGACAATAAAGATCGAAATTAACACCTACCATTTTCGACATTTCTTCGCGAGAGAAACCGGAAATTTCGCGCATTTCGCGAATTCGCAGCGCTACCTCATTCAATTTGTTTTCTTGCGGTGTTGACATTTTGGAATCCTCCTTTTTTAAAAAATAAAAAAACCGTCTCAAAGAAAACTTTGAGACGGGTAAATACATTACTCGCGGTACCACTCAAATTGCAGTAAAACTGCCACTCAGGATCAAACAATCCTTATCCATTAACGCAGTCATCACGGGAGATATCTACTAACCATCAGTGTTCGGATCTCCAGCTCGGAAGGGATGGGCAGACTCAAATGCTTTATATCGGTTTTCACCAACCACCGACTCTCTGTATAAAGAACTTGAAGCCGTCTTCGTCATAGCCTTTAGTGTATTATAGCACGCGTATTTAATTTGTCAAGATTTTTTTGAAAAATATGTCGACAGATTTAAAACAAGCCCGTAATTTTTCCGTTTTCATCCACATCAATTTTCTCGGCGGAAGGTACCTTGGGCAGACCGGGCATAGTCAAAATATCACCGGTTAAAACTACCACAAAACCTGCTCCGGCAGAAACCTTTACGTTCTTCACAGTAACGGTAAAGTTTTCGGGAGCACCGATTTTTGCAGGATCATCAGAAAAACTATATTGAGTTTTCGCAATGCAAACGGGAAGTTTATCAAAACCAAGGTCCGTAAGCTGCTTGATTTGCTTTGCAACTGCAGGAGTCACAATAACACCGTCACCGCCGTATACTTTTTTGACAATAGCAGTAATCTTTTCCTCAATAGAGTCTTCCAAATCATAAGAAAAGGTAAAATCACCTTTTTCTTGTTCACAAAGGCGAACTACCTCACGCGCGAGAGCTTCGCCGCCCTTGCCGCCTTCAGCCCATACAGTAGAAAGAACGGTGTTCACGCCAAGTTCACGACACTTGTTGATAATAAAATCAATTTCCCCATCAGTATCGGTAGGAAAACGATTTACTGCAACGACACAAGGAAGTTTGTAAACGTTCTTAATATTGGAAACATGGCGAAGCAAATTGGGAATTCCCTTTTCAAGCGCTTCGATATCCTCCTGAGCGAGTTCGGTTTTTGCTCTTCCGCCATGCATTTTTAAAGCTCTGACAGTTGCAACCACGACGACTGCATCGGGGGTAAGTCCTGCCATACGGCACTTAATATCAAGAAACTTTTCTGCACCCAGGTCAGCACCAAAACCGGCTTCGGTTACTGTATAATCGCCCATTTTCAAGGCAACTCTGGTAGCCATAACGGAATTACAACCGTGTGCAATATTGGCAAAGGGACCACCGTGAACAAAAGCAGGAGTTCCTTCCAAGGTTTGAACAAGGTTTGGCTTAATGGCATCCTTCAAAAGAGCAGTCATTGCACCAACCGCCTTCAAATCGCCTGCAGTAACGGGTTTGTCATCATAGGTGTATCCTACAATAATACGTGAAAGACGTTCCTTCAAATCGGTAATGGAAGATGCCAAACAGAAGATTGCCATAATTTCGCTGGCAACCGTAATTTCAAATCCATCTTCTCTGGGCACACCGTTTGCTTTTCCGCCCATACCGTCCACAAGAAATCGAAGCTGACGGTCATTCATATCCACGCAACGCTTCCAGGTGATCTTGCGCACGTCAATACCAAGAGCATTCCCCTGCTGAATATGGTTATCCAGCATAGCAGCAAGCAAATTATTCGCAGCACCGATAGCGTGAAAATCTCCGGTAAAATGAAGGTTAATATCCTCCATCGGAACGACCTGAGCATATCCGCCTCCGGCAGCGCCTCCCTTAATTCCAAAAACAGGTCCGAGAGAGGGCTCACGCAAAGCTACGGTTACATCCTTTCCAATACGGGAAAGACCGTCAGCCAAACCAATGGTGGTAGTTGTCTTCCCTTCACCTGCTGCGGTGGGCGTAATTGCAGTTACAAGAATAAGTTTGCCATCCTTGCGATTTTCTTTAAGCAAAGAAGGGTCAACTTTTGCCTTGAACTTTCCGTATTGCTCCAAATATTTTTCATCGACGTGCGCCTTCGCTGCGATTTCGGTAATCGGACGCATCACACATTCCTGTGCAATTTCAATATCTGTCTTATAAGCCATTTGGATACCTCACCCTATTTAAAATATTTTACGGCAGCCTCAAACATACGAATGTCGTAATTGCCGGGAACATTTGCATAAAGTCCTTTTCCTACGCGTTCACTGTGGCCCATCTTACCAAATACTCTGCCATCGGGAGAGGTGATACCCTCAATAGCAAACATAGAATCATTGGGATTGAAATGGACATCTGCAGTTGCATTCCCATCAAAATCAACGTACTGAGTAGCAATCTGGCCGTTTTGCGCAAGTTTACGGATCAACGCTTCATCAGCAAGGAAACGACCTTCACCGTGGGAAATCGGAACGCTGTAAACATCTCCAACCTCTGTCAAAGAAAGCCAAGGAGATTTATTGGAAGCAATTCGGGTTTGCACAATCTTAGATTGGTGCCGTGCAATGGTATTAAAGGTCAAAGTGGGGCAATTTTCATCGGTATCAATAATTTTACCGTAAGGAACAAGACCAAGTTTGATGAGCGCCTGGAAACCGTTGCAAATACCACACATCAAGCCGTCGCGATTCTCCAACAGTTCAGTAACCCCTTCTTTGATGGCTCCGTTTCGGAAGAATGCAGTGATAAATTTACCACTGCCATCAGGCTCGTCACCGCCGGAAAATCCGCCGGGAATGAAAATCATCTGCGCATCCTTGAGCTTGTTGGCAAAAGTATCAACACTTCGCTGAATTCCTTCGGCGGTAAGGTTATTAATTACCATAATCTCGGCTTCAGCGCCGGCGGCACGGACCGCCTTTGCAGAATCGAACTCACAGTTTGTACCGGGGAATGCAGGAATGAGAACCTTGGGCTTAGCGCAGCGAACTGCAGGTGCAGGCCAAGATTTAGCTTCAAAAGAGAAATTCTCCATAGGAGCAGAACGAGTGGGAATATTACAACTGTAAACACTTTCCAGTTTATCCTCATACTTGCTCTCGAGCTTTCCAAGAGAAAGGCACTCAACAGAGTAATCAATGCTCTTGTCTTCCTGAACGCGACCAACGAAAATTCCATCGTTTACATCTTCTAAAACTTCCAAGAGGAATGCGCCGTAACGATAACCAAAGATGTCATCAAGAGAAAGATTTTCATTATATTTAAAGCCAAGCTCGTTACCAAGAGCCATTTTCAAAACCGCTTCGGCGATACCGCCAAGACCAAGCGTGTAACAAGCAACTGCCTTTTTCTCACGCATCAGCTTCGTGACCTTATTAAATACAGAAAGCAAAGACTTGGTTTCGGGCAATCCGTTTTCGTCGTACTCAGGAGCAAGAAGGACAACCTTATTTCCCGCTTTCTTAAACTCGGGAGAAACGGTTTCATAAGTCTTGCCCATGGTAACGGCGAAGGAAACCAGCGTAGGCGGAACATCAAGATTCTCAAAAGAACCGCTCATGGAGTCCTTTCCGCCGATGGAACCAATTCCGAGAGCAAGTTGCGCCTTGAATGCACCGAGCAATGCGGCAAGAGGCTTGCCCCAACGCTTAGCATCTTTTCTGGGATGCTCAAAATACTCCTGGAAAGTAAGATATACATCTTCAAAGGAAGCGCCACTGGCAATCAACTTAGAAACAGACTCAACAACTGCCAAATAAGCACCGTGGTAGGGACTTTGCTCCATAATGAAAGGATTGTAGCCCCAAGCCATATAAGAACAATCATCGGTATCCTTTTTCTCGATAGAAACCTTCTGCACCATTGCCTGAATGGGAGTTCGCTGTTTCTTACCGCCAAAGGGCATCAATACCGTTCCTGCACCGATGGTAGAATCAAACCGCTCGGAAAGGCCACGCTTGGAACAAATATTCAGATCCTCTGCAAGGTCAAAATAGTTTTCAGTAAAGGAACCTTCGATTCTCTTAGGCTCATACTTTCCTGCAGCAGGAGTAATGGTAATATGTTTGTCAGCACCGTTGGAATTCAAAAATTCGCGGCTGATATCCACAATCTTCTTGCTGTTCCAATGCATAACAAGACGCTTTTCCTCTGTTACTTCTGCAACGGGACATGCCTGAAGATTTTCCTCTTTCGCAAGAGCAAGAAAATCTTCAACATTCTCTTTTTCAATAACAACCGCCATTCTTTCTTGAGATTCACTGATGGCAATTTCAGTTCCGTCAAGACCTTCGTACTTTTTCGGAACTGCATTCAAATTAATACAAAGACCGTCTGCAAGTTCTCCGATAGCAACGGAAACACCGCCAGCACCAAAGTCGTTGCAGCGCTTAATCATACGAGTAACCCGGGGATTTCGGAACAAACGCTGAAGTTTTCTCTCTTCGGGCGCATTTCCTTTCTGCACCTCAGCACCGCAAGTCTCAACCGAATGAGAGTCGTGTGCCTTAGAGGAACCAGTAGCACCACCGATACCATCGCGTCCGGTACTGCCGCCCAAAAGGATCACCACGTCGCCGGGAGCAGGAACTTCTCTGCGAACGTTTGCAGCAGGAGCTGCCGCAATTACGGCACCGATCTCCATACGCTTTGCTGCATAACCGGGATGATAGATTTCATCAACAATACCGGTTGCAAGACCAATTTGGTTACCGTAGGAAGAATACCCCGCTGCCGCAGTGGTTACAATCTTACGCTGGGGAAGCTTACCCTTGATTGTATCTTTTACAGGAGTCAAAGGATCAGCAGCTCCTGTTACACGCATTGCGCCGTAAACATACGCTCTTCCGGAAAGCGGATCACGGATGGCACCGCCGATACAGGTAGCCGCACCACCGAAAGGCTCGATTTCCGTAGGATGATTGTGCGTTTCATTTTTGAAAAGCAGAAGCCAAGGCTCTTTTTTACCGTCTGCCTCGATCTCAATCTTTACGGTACAAGCATTAATCTCTTCGGATTCATCCAATTTATCAAGCTTACCATTCTTACGAAGATATTTTACCGCAACAGTAGCAAGATCCATCAAACAAATAGGCTTATGTTCGCGAGAAAGCTCCTTGCGGACTGCAAGATATTCATCATACGCCTTTTGCAGAAGTTCATCCTCAAACCTAACTTCATCAATCACCGTCTGGAATGTAGTATGACGGCAATGGTCAGACCAATATGTATCAATCATTCGGATCTCAGTAATGGTAGGATCACGCTTTTCGGAGATGAAATATTGCTGACAGAATGCAATATCATCTGCATCCATAGCAAGACCATACTCCTTTACAAACCCTTCAAGACCTGCGCGATCAAGCTTGATAAAGCCTTCGAGAGTCTTTACCACGGTGGGAATATCGTATTGAATCTGCAAGGTTTCAGGTTTGTCAAGACTAGCTTCTCTTGCCTCAACGGGATTAATGACGTACTTCTTGATCTCATCAATCTGATCGGCAGAAAGTGCCCCGTAAAGTGCATAGATTTTAGCGGTGCGGATAGTAGGACGATCCCCCTGAGAAATGATTTGGATACACTGAGCGGCAGAGTCTGCTCTCTGATCGAATTGTCCCGGCAAAAATTCAACGCCAAATACAGTAGCATCGGGAAGATCAATTTTGTCAGAGCAAATATCCAACTGAGGCTCACTGAATACCGTCTTTTTCGCGTATTCAAACAAATCCTCGGTAATATTTTCAGCATCGTAACGATTGAAAATACGAACATCGGTCAAATTTTCAATGCCAAGCAACAACCGAGCTTCGGAAAGCAAAGACTTGGCTTCATTAGCAAGTTCTTTTTTCTTTTCTACAAATACTCTATATACCATTTTTACCTCTTTTGCATCAAAGCTTTTTTACCGATATCATGACGGTAATAAGCATTTTCAAATGAAATTTCATCAACAAGCTTATATGCTCCTGCAATCGCTTCCTCCAAAGTAGGAGCAAGAGCGGTAGCGCCCAAAACACGTCCGCCGTTGGTTACCAAAACACCATCCCGAATCTCAGCTCCCGCTACGTAAACACAAGGAGCAACCTCATCAGGGATATTTAATGCAAATCCTTTTTCATAAGAGGAAGGATAGCCTTTGGATGCCATAATCACACAGCAAGCGTTTTCCTTCTTAAACACAACCTCGGTTTCAGAAAGGGTTTCATTCGTCACGGCCTGCATTACCGTAAAAAGGTCGCTTTCAAGAAGAGGTAAAACAACCTGCGTTTCGGGGTCGCCGAAACGGCAGTTATATTCGATAACCTTAGGCCCCTTGGGCGTGAGCATCAAGCCAAAGTATAAACAACCTTTGAAAGTTCTTCCCTCTTTATTCATTGCATCCATCGTGGGGAGAAAAATGGTGCGCATACATTCTTCAGCAACATCATCGGTGTAATAGGGGTTAGGAGCAACCGTTCCCATACCGCCGGTATTGAGTCCCGTATCACCATCGCCTGCGCGCTTATGATCCATGGAAGAAACCATAGGAACCATCGTTTTTCCGTCCGTAAAGGCAAGTACGGAAACCTCGGGACCCGTCAAGAATTCTTCAATAACGATCTGATCACCACTTTTGCCAAAGACCTTGTCCCCCATCATAGAGCGAACTGCATCTTTTGCCTCGTCCCTGGTCTGCGCAATGATAACGCCCTTGCCAAGAGCAAGTCCATCTGCCTTAATTACTGTAGGAATGGGAGCCGTGTCAAGATAATTCAGCGCCTCATCCATCTTGTTAAACACGGCATATTCTGCGGTAGGGATACCGTATTTTTTCATCAGATTCTTAGAAAAAACCTTGCTGCCCTCAATCATTGCAGCATTTGCACGAGGACCAAAGCAAGGGATTCCCTTTTCCTCCAATGCATCTACCGCGCCTAAAACCAAGGGATCATCAGGTGCAACCACTGCGTAATCAATTTTATTTTCAACAGCAAATGCAGTTATACCTTCTATATCCTTAGCATTGATTGCTACGCAAGTAGCATCCTTTGCCATACCGCCGTTACCGGGAAGTGCAAAAATCTCGGTAATTGCAGGATTCTCTTTTAGTTTTTTGATGATGGCGTGTTCTCTGCCACCGCCACCTACTACCATTAATTTCATTCTTTTCCTCCCATCAATGGTGGAACAATCTCATTCCGGTAAATGCCATCACCATATCGTACTTATCACAGCAAGAAATAACAACGTCATCACGAATGGAACCGCCGGGCTCTGCAATATACTTAACGCCGCTACGGAATGCTCTTTCAATATTATCATCAAAGGGGAAGAATGCATCAGAGCCGAGAGCAACGCCGTCAATGGTGGCAAGATATGCCTTCGCTTCCTCATCGGTTAAGGGTTCAGGGCGAGAGGTAAAATATTTCTGCCAATTTCCGTCTGCGCAAACATCCTCTTCATTCTTATTGATATAACCATCAATTACATTATCACGATCGGGTCTTCCGATATCAGCCTTAAAGGGAAGATTTAAAACCTTCTCGTGCTGACGGAGAAACCAAGTATCAGCCTTGGTACCTGCAAGTCTGGTACAATGGATTCTGGACTGCTGACCTGCGCCAACGCCAATCGCCTGACCATCTACGGCATAGCATACGGAGTTAGACTGGGTATATTTCAAAGTAATCAAAGCAATAATCAGATCGCGCACAGCGCTATCGGGAAGTTTCTTATTTGCAGTTACAATATTTTCCAAGAGAGCACGATTGATCTCGAAGTTATTTCTTCCCTGCTGGAACGTGATACCAAATACCTGTTTACGCTCCACAGGATCGGGAACATAATCGGGGTCAATTTTAACAACGTTGTAACTTCCTTTTCTCTTTTCGCGAAGAATTGCAAGTGCCTCATCCGTATAACCGGGCGCAATAACACCGTCGGACACCTCACGTTTGATCATCTTTGCAGTGGTAGCATCACAAATATCGGAAAGAGCGACCCAGTCACCAAAGGAACACATTCTGTCCGTGCCTCTGGCTCTGGCATAAGCAGTTGCAATGGGAGATTCATCCAGACCCTCAACGTCATCCACAAAATAAGCCTTTTTCAGCTTATCGGATAAGGGTACCGCAACCGCAGCGGAAGTGGGGCTGACGTGCTTGAAGGAAGTGGCGGCAGGAAGACCAAGCGCTTCTTTTAATTCCTTAACAAGCTGCCAAGAATTCAAGGCATCCAGAAAATTGATATATCCGGGACGGCCATTCAGAATTTCAATGGGAAGGTGGCTGTCGTCGTGCATATAAATTTTAGAAGGCTTCTGATTGGGGTTACACCCGTATTTCAATTCAAATTCTTTCATTGCTCTAACCTCTCTTATTGATAATCATTTCCTCAGGCTGAGAACCGTCCAGAGGAACCGTTCTGACAAACAAGGAAACCTTATTTTCTTCGTTCAGATTCTCCCAAACAAGATTGGCAAGTTCTTCGGCAGTATTGGGCAAAGAAACCTCCTCAGGCTCACCGTAGAAGGAAGGAATAGGATTTCCGTCACAGCGGTATGTATGAATGAAATGTCCGATTCCATTTTCGGGATCGGCATAATCAAAGGTGAAGCGATTGCAAGCCTCAGGTCTTCCGTTGGCAGACTTTAAAATAGACATTTTATAGCTAAAAGTACCACCGGAGAAACAATACTGCAAAGCAGAAGAAATACGAGGAGTAAAATTGGGCGCATCCGGCTCAAATTCACGGGTACGGAGCGCTTTTTCAAAAGCAAACTCATCGTTATTTTCATTAATAAAATCGTAAATCGTATTGGTCTGATCCCCGTTTGTAACGATATCAACGTCTCCAATCTGCAAATAAGGATTGTAAATAATCAGACTGGGATCGGAAAGCTTAGACTCATCAAAAGCCTTCGTACGCATACCGCCTTCAAAACGCTCAAAGATGCGGTTGCGACTATTTTCACTACGACCCATAATGAAATAGGCAATCATCGCTTTCCTGCCGTCGGCGGATTTGCCCACTACGATTCCGCGACCGGGATATGTATTTTCGGACAACAGTTTTTTCAAATCATACAAAGCCATTTTATATTCCTCTTTCTAAGCGTTATTAACAATTTCAGCAGAAACCTGTTCAACTGCCAAAGGAAGAATTTTCCACTCGGCAAGACGCATAACGCGTTTCTGTAAAGTTTCGGGAGTGTCATCGGGACGAATGGCAACTGCTTTTTGCACCAAAATCTCGCCACCATCCGGAATCTCATTTACAAAATGCACAGTAGCACCGGTTACCTTTACACCGTACTCCAACGCCGCCTTATGAACACGCAGCCCGTAAAAACCTTTACCGCAAAAAGACGGAATCAGAGAAGGATGCACATTGATGATGCGACGAGGGAATTTCGATGTAAAGCGTTCACTGAGAATAGACATAAAGCCTGCAAGAACAATCAAATCAATCTCGAACTTTTCAATCAGATCGAAAATTTTATCTTCAAAAGCTTCTTGACTTCCAAGCACTTTTTTCCAAGCAATATCGCAAGGGATACCGGCAAGGGCTGCCCGTTCCAAGGCAAAAGCTTCGGGATTACTGGCAACCACAAGGGCAATAGTACCATTTTGTAAAATACCCTTTTTTTCTGCGTCAATCAAAGCCTGAAGATTGGTACCGCCACCGGAAACCAGAACAGCTATTCTGGCTTTTCTCATAAGATCACCTTATCCTCAGATTTTACAACCTGGCCGATTACATAAGCGTCTTCCCCATTTGCTTTCAGAATTTCAATGGCTTTTTCTGCATCTTCGGGGGAGGTGATCACACACATACCAACACCCATATTAAAGGTATTGAACATATCACGCTCGGAAATACCGCCAAATTTTGCAATCAAATCAAAAATAGGCAGAACGCGAATGGAATTCTTATCAACCTTTGCACCCAAACCGTCGGGGATACTTCTGGGAATATTTTCGTAAAATCCGCCACCGGTAATATGAGAAATCCCTTTTACTTTAATTTGCTTTAGCAAAGCAAGAATGGGTTTCACATAAATTTTGGTTGGAGTCAAAAGTGCCTCGCCGACACTCTTTCCGCCAAGCTCTGCAACAGGCTTTTTAATGTCAGCATTTTCTACATCAAATACCTTTCTGACCAAAGAAAAGCCGTTAGAATGCACACCGCTAGAAGGAAGGGCAATAATTACATCCCCTTCTTTCATCTGCTTATTGTCGATAATTTTACTTTTATCGACAACACCGGTGCAATAACCAGCCAGATCATATTCGTCAACAGGGTAAAAACCGGGCATTTCGGCAGTTTCTCCGCCGATCAAGGCAGCTTCTGCTTGTACACAGCCTTCAGCAACGCCCTTTACGATGTCGGCGATACGCTCAGGCACATTTTTTCCACAAGCAATGTAGTCCAGGAAAAACAAGGGCTTAGCACCTGCACAAATAACGTCATTGACGCACATAGCAACACAGTCGATACCAATGGTATCGTGTTTATCCATAATAAAAGCAATTTTCAATTTGGTGCCGACACCATCGGTACCGCTCACCAGAACAGGCTTTTGAATTCCATCCAGATCCAGTTCAAAAAGACCACCAAAACCGCCAACATCGGAGCATACACCGGGAGTATTGGTCCTGGCAATATGTTTTTTCATAAGTTCAACAGCTTTATAACCTGCGGTAATATCTACGCCCGCAGCAGCGTAACTATCGGATTTAGACTGATTATACATCTTATTTATTCCTTTCCATTCCAACAATATGTGCAAAGTTTTGAGGGATCAATGCCGATTGCTTTGATAATCCCTTCCAGGGACTGAAATTCCAATGAGGAAAAATGAAGTTTTTCGCAAATCGCGTTTCGCAAATTCTGTCCTCGCTCGGTTTCGGCATTACCATACTCTTCCAAGAACTTAAAACCTTCCTCGCCTTCCAATTCCATGATAATTTGACGAGCAATTAATTCCATCTCATTTCTGGCACGGGAAAAACCGAGATAAGGACAATTATACAGAATCGGGGGACAAGCAGAACGAATATGAACCGCTTTAGCTCCGTGGGAATACAAAAATTCAACCGTTTCCTTGAGCTGAGTGCCACGGACAATGGAATCGTCAACAAACAGAAGGCTCTTATCCTTAATCAGCTCGTGCACGGGGATTTGTTTCATCTTGGCAATTTTAGATCGTTCAGTTTGCCCCGAGGGAATGAAACTTCTAGCCCAGGTAGGAGTATATTTGATAAAAGCTCTGGCAAACGGTATTCCGCTTTCCTGCGCATATCCAATGGCATGAGGTGTTCCGGAATCCGGAACGCCGCTGACGTAATCAATTTCTCGGTCCTTCCCCGTTGCACGATCATTCTCCGCCATTATCCGGCCGTTACGATAACGCATCACTTCAACATTCTTGCCTTCGTATGTAGATGTAGGATAACCGAAATAACTCCAAAGAAACGAACAAATCTTCATTTCATCTCCGGGCTTGGAAAGTTGAATGATCTGATCAGAAGTCAATTCAACAATTTCTCCGGGACCAAGTTCGCGAAAAAATTCGTATTCCAATTTTTGGAATGCAAACGATTCAAAGGAAACACAATATCCATCATCGTTTTTACCAATCATCACAGGAAGTCTGCCAAAGCGATCTCGAGCAACAATTAAATGTCCATCCTCTTTTAAAATCAACATGGTAGCAGAGCCTTTGATGCTTTGCTGCACCCAGCGAATGCCATCGGTAAAATTGGCTTTTTGGCTAATCATAGAAGCAACCAGTTCAATCATGTTAACTTTACCACCGGTCATTGCATCAAAATGACCGCCGCGGCTTTGAAGAAGATATTCATTCATCAAATCCTCGGCATTATTAATTTCTCCAAGGACACAAATTCCAAACGTCCCAAGAGAAGAACGGATCAAAAGAGGCTGCGGATAATAATCACTGATGCAACCGATTGCGCTATTTCCGCGCATTTCTTCAAAAACATGTTCAAACTTTGTACGGAAGGGAGCATTCTGAATGCTTTTTATTGATCTTTGGAGACCGATATTTTCATCGTACGCAGCAATGCCTGCGCGATGTGTAGCAAGATGAGAATGGTAATCCGTTCCAAAAAAAACATCAGATATCGCATCTCTGCGACTGACTACACCGAAAAATCCACCCATTTCTATCTCATCCTTTATAAGTTATTTGCATTCATTTTGAAACTCTAGAACAACCTTTTTGTCCTTTTCCAAAACTTTCTCAGCGTCAGCTTTTCTCTTAGCATCCAATTTTTCTGCCAAAGCGGAATCATGTACAGCAAGAATCTGTGCCGCAAGAAGAGCCGCATTGGTAGCACCGTCAATCGCAACGGTTGCAACGGGGATACCGGAAGGCATCATTACCGTAGAAAGAAGCGCATCCAAACCATCCAAATTGGTAGATTTACAAGGAATACCAATAACCGGCAAGGTTGTATTTGCAGCAATCGCACCGGCAAGATGCGCAGCCATACCGGCAGCAGCAATCAAAACTCCGAAATCACGCTTTCTGGCGTTAAGAGAAAAATCCCGTGCCTCTTCGGGTGTGCGGTGTGCAGAATACACGTGAATTTCAAAGGGTATACCAAATGATTTGAGGGTATCTACCGCTTTTCTGACAACAGGAAGATCGCTATCGCTTCCCATTATAATTCCAACTTTTTTCATCTTCATCCTCCTAAAAACAAACAAAAGGGCGCACTTAACTCAGGAAGAGTTAAATGCGCCCAGACGGTCGGCTGTCCCAAACATCGCTCTTTGTTCCTCTGTGGTACTCCACTATAATCCGTCAGTTGCAAAGAGCGTTATTTTTTTCCTCAAAATTATACCATAGAGGATTTTTTATGTCAAGGGCGCAATCATTTTATACTTACTTAATCGGGGCACCTTTTTCCTTTTGAATAACATCGTGTGCTCCACCCTCTACAATACTGGTAGCAGATACCAGCGTCAGTTTCGCTTTCTTCTGAAGTTCGGGAATAGAAAGTGCGCCACAATTACACATAGTAGATTTCACCTTGCTCAAAGACAATGCAACGTTATCCTTCAAGCTACCTGCATAGGGCACGTAGGAATCTACGCCTTCTTCAAAAGAGAGCTTCTTGTCACCACCAAGGTCATAGCGCTGCCAGTTGCGGGCACGGCTGGACCCCTCACCCCAATATTCCTTGTAGTAAGTACCGCCGATATTCACCTTATTCGTGGGACTTTCATCAAATCTTGCAAAATATCTGCCAAGCATTACAAAATCAGCACCCATAGCAAGAGCAAGAGTAATGTGATGGTCATAAACAATACCACCATCGGAGCAAACAGGTACGTAAATACCCGTTTCTTCAAAATATTCATCGCGGGCTTTGCATACCTCAATCAATGCAGTTGCCTGACCTCTTCCGATACCTTTGGTTTCGCGGGTGATGCAAATAGAACCTCCGCCGATGCCCACCTTTACAAAGTCTGCGCCACATTCAGCCAGGAATCGGAAACCCTCAGCATCTACGACGTTGCCGGCACCAACCTTAACAGTTTCGCCGTAATTCTCACGAATCCACTCAATGGTCAATTTCTGCCATTCGGAAAAGCCCTCCGAAGAATCAATACAAAGAACATCGGCCCCCGCCTCAACCAAAGCAGGAACACGCTGAGCATAGTCGCGGGTATTAATACCTGCGCCAACAACGTAACGTTTATCCGTATCCAAAAGCTCATTGGGATTCTGCTTGTGGGTATCATAATCCTTGCGGAAAACAAAATAACAAAGTTTTCCTTCATCGTCAATAATAGGCAGAGAATTCAGCTTGTGATCCCAAATAATATCATTGGCTTCCTTCAGAGTAGTTCCCTCTTTTGCCCAAACGAGTTTCTCAAAAGGCGTCATAAAGTCTCGAACGGGAGTTTCAGGACTCATACGGCTTACGCGATAATCACGACCGGTTACAATACCAAGAAGTTTTCCTTGGCAAGTTCCGTCACTGGTAATCGCTACCGTAGAATGGCCTGTCTTTTCTTTAAGGGCAACCACATCAGCAAGGGTAGCATCCGCAGTTAAATTGGAATCGCTGCTAACAAACCCCGCCTTATAATTTTTAGCGCGACGGACCATTGCAGCTTCATCCTCTACCGTTTGAGAACCGTAAATAAAGGAAACACCACCTTCAACCGCCAAAGCAATGGCAAGGCGATCGCCGGAAACGGACTGCATAATGGCAGATACCATCGGGATATTCATTGTAATTGCAGGCTCTTCCCCTTTTTTATATTTTACCAAAGGGGTTTTCAAGGATACATTTGCAGGAATACATTCGCTGGAAGAATATCCGGGAATGAGCAAATACTCATTGAAAGTATGTGAGGGTTCGTTGATAAAAATAGCCATTATTTTTCCTCCTTATTCACAGCATCTTTTTCACAGTAAATACAGCGATATACACGCTCTTTCAGTTCCACGGAACGGAATTTTTGAACCAATTCCTGCTCAGTGGAGGTTATACAACGGGGATTGTTACAGCAAATATCTCCGCGTTCAACCCCATCATCTCTTATTTCTTCTTTATCTTTCTCAGCAAGAAGTTTTAAAATCAGCGCCATTCTAATCAGTTTTCCGTTTAAAACTTGCTTAAAATAGCAAGCTCTGGGGTCCGAATCAATGGCAACGCTGATTTCATTAACGCGAGGAAGCGGATGCAACACACACATATCAGTTTTTGCTTCCTTCATCTTCTCGGCAGTTAAAATATAACTGTCCTTCAGTCTTTCATAAGTATCAAGATCATCAAAACGTTCCCTTTGAATTCTGGTCATATACAGAATATCAAGTGTCGGCAACGCTTCTTCCAAGGATTCGGTTTCGACGTAATGCATTCCGTTTAAATCCATGACATCGGATTTTACGTATTCGGGAATGGCAAGTTCCTTGGGAGAAATCAAAACGATCTTAATATTCTGATATCTACTCAAAGCAGAAATTAAGGAATGAACGGTTCTTCCGTATTTCAAATCTCCGCAAAATCCGACAGTGAGATTGGAAAGTCTCCCCTTCTCCCGATGAATGGTAAGAAGATCAGTCAAAGTCTGGGTCGGATGTAAATGTCCACCATCACCCGCATTGATTACAGGTATCGTTGCATTGCGGGAAGCAACCAAAGGTGCCCCCTCCTGATAATGGCGCATGGCAATAATATCTGCATAGCAACTGATAACTTTCGCAGTATCTGCAACACTTTCTCCCTTAGATGCGGAAGAACTTCCGGCATCGGAAAAACCGATTACGTTTCCGCCAAGCTCATACATCGCCGCCTCAAAACTAAGACGCGTACGAGTAGAAGGCTCGAAAAATAACGTTGCCAGCTTCTTTCCTTTACAAGCCTGTGCATACTTTTGCGGATTGGCATCAATATCACAAGCCGTTTTGATCAGTTCTTCAACCTCTTCTAAAGATAAATCTACAATATCAATTAAACTTCTCATGATTTTGCACCGTTTACGGCAAGATAATTCTTAATTCTCTCAACGTTTTCGGCGTTGGAGGGATCTTCCTCTAAATATTCAATAATGTCATAAACATCTACCACAGAGTAGACAGGAAAACCAAACTGTTCCTCAATTTCCTGCATTGCGCCCTTCTCGCCTTGGCCTTTTTCCTTGCGATCAACCATAATAAAGGTAGCACAAACTTTCGTTCCATCCAAGTGGCTTAAAATTTCCATAGATTCGCGAATCGCAGTACCTGCGGTGATTACATCCTCGATAATTACAATTTCTTCACCGGCCTGAGGTACGTATCCAACAAACGTACCACCTTCTCCATGATCCTTAACTTCTTTACGGTTAAAGAAGAAAGGAACATTCAAACCGTTTCTGGAAAGAGCAACAGCAGCGGAAATTGACAGTGAAATTCCCTTATAAGCAGGTCCGTAAAGAACCGCTTGTTTTTTGCCCAGTTTATCAAAATACGCCTTTGCGTAAAACTCACCCATTTTGGTAATTTGATCACCGGTTTTGATCATTCCCGCATTTACAAAATAAGGGATCTTTCTTCCGCTTTTAGCAGTAAAATCACCGAATTTCAGTACACCGGCACTCTCCAAAAACTGAATAAACTCTCTTTTATATGCTTCCATATTCATATCTCCTTCCGCCTGACAAAATCAATCGCAAAACTCGGCTACGCAACGCTCGTAAGCGGCAACGGGATCGGAAGAAGCAGTAATAGGACGACCAACCACAATATAGTCAGAACCGATTTTTTTCGCTTCCGCAGGAGTCATTACGCGCTTCTGATCACCAATATCACCGTCAGCAAAACGAACACCGGGGGTTACGGTAATAAAATCTTTACCGCAGGTATCGTGAACCTTGCCTGCTTCCAAAGGAGAGCAGACGACACCATCCAGCCCCGCAAGTTTCGCATTCTTTGCATAATGAAGAACGACCTGATCAATAGGCTGTGAAATAAGAAGGTCCTTTTCCATGCTCTCCTGATCAGTCGAAGTCAACTGTGTGACGGCGATCAGCAAGGGGCGCGTCCCGTCAGGACGGGTCAAGCCTTCAATAGCAGCTTCCATCATACGAATCGTTCCGCTTGCGTGTAAATTACAAAGGTCAACATCCAAACCGGAAAGAACCGCCATGGATTTCTTTACGGTATTGGGAATATCGTGAGATTTAAGATCCAAAAAGATCTTATGCCCTCTCTTTTTAATTTCTCTGACAATTTGAGGACCTTCAGCATAAAAAAGCTCCATACCGATTTTCACAAAAGGCTTTTTGCCCGTGAAACGGTCAAGAAAACGAAATACATCCTCTGCACTTGCAAAATCGCAAGCAATAATTACGTCCTTTCCCATTATCTGACTCCTCCTATAATTTCACTTAAAGATTTAATTCCGTATTGATCCATCGCTTCAGGCAAAGCCTGAATAATATCTCTGCATGCATAGGGATTTACAAGGTTCGCAGCACCAATCTGTACCGCAGTTGCACCTGCAAGCATCATCTCAATGACGTCTTCAGCAGACGATACACCGCCCATACCAACAACAGGAACGGAAACAGCACCCGCTACCTGATAAACCATGCGGAGTGCGACGGGAAAAATAGCGCTTCCGGAAAAGCCTCCCATTGTATTTGCAATCACAGGTCTTCGAGTTTTCAAATTAATTCTCATCCCTAAGAGTGTGTTAATCAAGCTGATACCGTCTGCACCTGCATTTTCACAAGCGGTTGCGATAGAAACGATATCGGTAACATTGGGAGAGAGCTTAATAATAATGGGCTTGGTGGTGACCTTCTTCACCTCGCGCGTTACTTCTGCAGCTGCATCAGGGCTGGTGCCAAAGCTCATGCCGCCTCCGTGTACATTTGGACAACTGACGTTGACTTCAATCCATCCTACTTGATCGCATACATCCAATTTCGCACAAGTATAAACATAATCCTCAACAGAAAAGCCACTGACATTTGCCATTACTTTCTTTGAGAAACATTTTGCCAATTTCGGAAGTTCTTCATCAATTACTTTTTCCACTCCCGGATTCTGAAGACCGACCGCATTGATCATACCCGCCGTGCACTCAGCAATTCGCGGAGTAGGATTCCCGAAACGAGGATCTTTCGTAGTTCCTTTAAAAGAAAAAGTTCCAAGCAAATTGATATCATAAAGTTCTGCAAATTCATAGCCGAAGCCGAAGGTTCCGCTTGCGGGAATTACGGGATTATCCAGTTCGATTCCGCAAAGATTCACATTCATTTTTCCCAAAGAATCTCCTCCTTCTTCAACACAGGACCTTCTTTACAAATTCTTTTGTTCCCAGTTACAGTCTTGCAAGAACAACCCATACAAGCACCAAAGCCGCAACCCATTCTTTCCTCGAAGCTAAGCTGGCCGGACGTGGTTGCTATTCTGAAAATTGCCTTGAGCATAAGCTCAGGACCACAAGTGTAAAAATAAGTATAGTGCAAATCCTTCATTGCGTCGGTAACGAATCCGCGGATACCAGCAGAACCGTCCGCCGTTGTCAAATACACTTTTGCGCCAAGCGCTTCAAATTCTTCCTTGTAAAAAGCTTCATCCTTCGTATTAAATCCAAGGATTACTGAGACGTTTTTCCCTTCCGAAATAAGTTTTTTGGCAAGAAGGTACAACGGCGGGACGCCCACGCCACCGCCAAGTAAAAGAGGATGCTCACCGGAAAGCGTAGTATCGTAACCGTTTCCAAGCCCGGTCAGAACGTCAAGAACGCCTTCTTTCATCTGACTCATTTGCTCGGTTCCCTTACCTACCACCTTATACAAAATAGTAATCGAATCATCATTTACGTCGCAAACGGAGATGGGACGACGCAGAAACAATCCGTCAAGCTTGATATTGACAAACTGTCCGGGGGCTGTAATTGCCGAAACGTCACCAACAAGACGCATTTTATAAACGCTCTCTGTCAATGGAGCATTTTCAACAATGGTAAACAATCCTTGCTTCATAGTTTCCTCTTATGCATCAATGGTAGAAATGGTCAAAGTCGTTTCTTCCAATA
Organism: Eubacteriales bacterium; assembly: GCA_045597125.1. Classification (GTDB taxonomy): domain Bacteria; phylum Bacillota; class Clostridia; order Oscillospirales; family SIG627; genus RGIG5579. The sequence goes on from JAZODR010000052.1 coordinate 117,888, forward strand.
CGTCCAGAAGTACGCGAACCGTATCCAAAGCAGTAAAAATCGTTACATTATTCTCAGTTGCAAAAGAACGGATTTGGAAACCGTCATTTAACTGATTGGAATCGCCAATATCACGGGTATTGATTACATAGGCAATATGACCCTGACGAAGCGCATCCGGAATCTCGTTGCTACCATCGGTAATCTTCTGAAGAATTCTGGTGCGAATACCATTATCCCTCAAGAATTTGGCGGTACCTTCGGTTGCTTCAATATTAAAGCCGAGGTTATAGAAACGGCGAATCAGGGGAAGCGCCTCTTCCTTATCCTTATCGGCAATAGTAGCAAGAACGGTTCCGTAATTCTGAAGTCTGGTTCCTGCCGCCTGAAGCGCCTTGTAAAGAGCACGGTTCAGCTTATCATCGTAACCGATGGCCTCTCCGGTAGACTTCATTTCGGGAGAAAGATAGGCATCCAGGCCGCGAATCTTGCTAAAGGAGAATACAGGTACCTTTACATACCAGCGTTCCTTTTCATCGGGATAGATATCAAAAATTCCCTGTTCCTTCAAGCTCTTGCCGAGAATTGCCTCAGTGGCAATATCTGCAAGACTAAAACCTGTCGCCTTAGAAAGGAAGGGTACTGTGCGGGAAGAACGAGGGTTCACCTCAATTACAAATACATCCTCATTCTGATCAACAATAAACTGGATGTTATAAAGCCCCACAATACCGATACCAAGACCAAGCTTCTTAGCGTACTGAAGGATAATTCCCTTTACACGGTCAGAGATACTAAAGGTAGGATATACACTGATGGAGTCACCGGAGTGAACACCGGTACGCTCAACCAATTCCATAACACCGGGAACAAATACATTGCGGCCGTCACAAATAGCGTCAACCTCAACCTCTTTACCCTGAATGTACTTATCAACCAGTACGGGCTTATCCTCGTCAATTTCAACCGCAGTTTTTAGATAATGGCGAAGCTGCTCCTCATTGGCAACGATTTGCATAGCTCTACCGCCAAGCACGAAACTGGGACGAACCAAAACCGGATAACCGATTTCGGCAGCGGCGGAAAGTCCATCCTCAATCTTGGTAACCGCTCTTCCCTTAGGCTGAGGAATATTCAAGCTATTGAGAACCTTCTCAAAGCTGTCGCGGTTCTCTGCTCGTTCAATGGCGGCACAATCAGTACCGATGATCTTAACACCGCGTTGCATCAAGGGCTCAGCAAGGTTAATCGCAGTCTGACCACCCAGAGATGCAATAACGCCCTCCGGCTTTTCAAACTCGATGATATTCATAACGTCCTCTGCGGTCAAAGGCTCAAAATAGAGCTTGTCCGCAGTCGTATAGTCGGTAGAAACGGTTTCGGGGTTATTATTAATAATAATTGCTTCGTAGCCACATTTCTTAATGGTTGTAACCGCGTGAACAGTAGAATAGTCAAACTCTACACCCTGACCGATACGAATAGGACCGGCGCCAAGCACAACGATTTTTTTCTTATCGGTCAAAACAGAGGTGTTTTCACCGGTGTAAGAAGAATAAAAGTAAGGGATGTAAGCATTGGTATGGCAAGTATCCACCATACGGTAAATCGGAAACATATTCAAGGATTTTCTGAAGTTATAAACATCAATCTCTTTGCAATTCCAAAGACGGGCAATAAACGCATCACTAAAGCCGATCTTCTTTGCTTCCAAAAGAACTTTCTCATCTTTCACCGCAAATTTTAAACGATTCTCCATTGCAATAATATTGACAATTGCTTCCAAGAAATAAGAGGTGATCTGAGTCCACTCGTGAAGCTGGGAAACAGTATAACCGCGGCGGAGCAACTCCGCTACGCAGAAAATGGTATCATCCTTAAATTGAGCAAGATATGCCTTCAACTCCTCGTCGTTCATACCGTCAAACTTAGGAAGATATACGTGGTTTGCACCAATCTCCAAGGAGCGGATAGACTTAAGGAAGCATTCCTCGAGGTTCGAGCCGATTCCCATTACTTCACCGGTTGCCTTCATCTGGGTACCCAAAGTATTGGGGGCAGTTGCAAACTTGTCAAAGGGGAATCTGGGAAGTTTTGCAATTACGTAATCCAAGCTGGGCTCAAATGCAGCATTGGTATTGGCAATGGCAATTTCTTCAAGAGCCATACCTACAGCAATTTTCGCAGTAACTCTGGCAATGGGGTAACCGCTCGCCTTGGAAGCGAGTGCGGAAGAACGGGAAACGCGGGGATTCACCTCAATCAAATAATACTCGCTGGATTCGGGATTTAAAGCAAATTGAACGTTGCATCCACCCTCAATTTTCAGCTCACGAATAATCTTGATGGCACTATCGTTGAGCATTTTCAAATCGTGATCGTTCAAAGTCATAATGGGTGCCACAACGATGGAGTCACCGGTATGTACGCCAACAGGGTCCACATTCTCCATACCGCAAATAGTAATGGCATGGTCGTTGGAATCACGCATCACTTCAAACTCAATTTCTTTATAGCCTTTAACACTCTTCTCGATCAAAACCTGATGCACGGGAGAGAGCTTAAATGCATTGGTACCGGTTTCAATCAGCTCCTGCTCATTGTATGCAAAGCCGCCACCGGTTCCGCCCAGGGTAAAGGCAGGACGAAGAACGACGGGATAACCGATTCTCTCCGCTGCTGCTTTTGCCTCTTCTAAATCATATGTAATTTCGGAAGGAATGGTGGGTTCACCAATAGACTGACAAAGTTCCTTAAAAAGTTCTCTGTCCTCTGCGCGCTCAATACTTTCGCTGCTGGTACCGAGAAGTTCTACTCCGCACTCACGGAGAATCCCCTTCTTCTCAAGCTGCATTGCAAGATTCAATCCGGTTTGACCGCCAATACCGGGAACAATGGCATCGGGGCGCTCATAACGAAGAATCTTGGCAACATACTCCAAAGTCAAAGGCTCCATATAGACCTTATCCGCTATGGAGGTATCGGTCATAATCGTTGCAGGATTGGAATTGCAAAGAACAACCTCATAACCTTCTTCCTTCAACGCAAGACAAGCCTGCGTTCCGGCATAGTCAAACTCAGCAGCCTGACCGATGATAATCGGGCCGGATCCAATAATCAAAATTTTTTTCAAATCGGTACGCTTTGCCATTTTTTACCTCCGTATACCAAACAAATTTTAATATTATCTTTTATAAATAACTTTGTCTTTATAAAGTGTCGCCAAACAAACGCCAAACAAAGAATCTCCTTCAAACGGAGTTGCCTTCCCTTTCGATAAAAACGCATCGGGGTCCACCGTAAAGCTTTGCTCCAAATCCCAGAAAGAGATGCCATCGCCCACGGGTAATCCAAAACGGGCGCGAGGAGCAATAGAAAATAGCTCCACCATTTTTTCAATAGAAATCAAACCGCTTTTTACAAGATGTGTATAAACAACCGGAAGAGCAGTTTCAAGACCAACAACACCGAAAGCGCTTCCGGCAAGTCCTTTGGATTTTTCCTCAACGGAATGGGGTGCATGGTCGGTAGCGATCATATCAATCGTCCCGTCAATAATTCCCTCCACCAATGCTTCGCGATCTTCACGAGAACGAAGGGGCGGATTCATCTTAAATCTACCATGCTCCTGCAAACAGGAATCATCCAAAACCAAATAATGAGGACCGGTTTCGCAAGAAACATCAAGCCCTGCTTTTTTTGCATCCCGAATTAAGGCAACGCTTTCCTTCGTTGAAATATGGCACACGTGATAAGAACAGTCGATTTTCGACACCAAATCAAGATCACGCTTGATCTGCTCATATTCACTGGCACTGCAAATCCCCTTATGACCGTGAATTCGCGCATATTCACCGTCGTGGATATATCCGCCATGAAGCAAGGAATTCACTTCGCAATGTGCAACGATCATCTTGCCGAGAGCCTTGGCGCGCTTCATTGCCTCGGCCATCATTTCATCTGACTGAACGCCTCGACCGTCATCGGAAAAACCGGCAACATAAGGAGCGATCCCCTCCAGGTCAGCAAGAGCCTCCCCTTTTTCGCCAACGGTAATGGCGCCAAAAGGAACGACATCCACAAAAGCATTGCGGTCAATCAAATCCAGTTGAAGTTTTAAATTCTCAACAGAATCCGGAACGGGATTCAAATTCGGCATTGTACAAACCGAAGTAAAACCGCCGGCAGCAGCAGAAAGAGAACCGGTTTGAATCGTTTCTTTATAAGAAAAACCCGGCTCGCGAAAGTGCACATGCACATCACAAAAGCCGGGAAAAGCGGTGACTTTACTGTCACAAGAAAGGAAAGCAAAAGAAGACAAAACTACGGGGGCCATTCCGATAAAATCGACTTGTGTTTTTGTTTTCTGATTCCCCATAATTATCTCCCTTCAAAATTTCTAAAATACATATAATAACTATTTGTAAAATTATACAACCAAAAGCGCTCTTTGTCAACAGTTTTTACGCTTGGTTTACGGGGAAAAACCAACAAAATTTTCTCTCATTTTGCAAAAGTATCGGTTAGATTTACAAAGAGCGTTCTTCCGTAATTTTTATCTTTTCTTTCACAAGTTCCGCAATGCTGTAATAAATCTCTTTTTGAACACTGGAAAAACGACCTTCGCCGATAATAAAATGGTCTATCAAAACAACGTTCATTTGCGATAAAAAATTTTGAACACGGCTTGTTGTATTCAAATCCTCCGACGAGGCAATGGGAAGACCGTGAGGATGATTGTGTGCCAAAATCATATATGCGGCATTGTGCTGAAGCGCCGCATCGCAAACTTTGCGCAGTGAAAAAGTAACGGAATTAATATCCCCTTCGTGCAAAATCACCTGACCGCGAAATCCCAGAGAATTATCATAAAACAAAACCAAGACTTGTTCATGATCAACTCCCGCAAATTGCAAAACCAAATCCTGCCCCAACTGATGATACATCGGCAACTTCTTTTCTTCTTTAAACCGATCTTGATAATACCGTTTCGCAACTGCAGGATATGTTTTAATCAAATGGGCCGCATGCTGGCCAATTCCATCCACCGAGCAAAGCTCTTCAACAGAAGCTTCAAACACACGGGAAAAGCTTCCGAATTTTGAAAGCAGATTATGCGCTATCACGTTGGTATCCCGTCTGGGAATGGCAAAAAAGAGAATTAATTCCAAAATATTATGATCCTCAAAGCCTGCAAGACCTTGATTCAAAAAACGTTTCTTCAATTTTGAACGATGTCCTTCATGAGGATTTTTCTGAATTTCTGACATTTTAACTCGCTTCCTTTTTGACTTTTGAAAAAACTGTTGAAAATTATCTAAAATTATTATATAATAAAAAAAATAAAGCACATTGTGACCAAGGAGAACCATAATGAAATCTAAAATAATCGGTACTGTCCTTTGCTTAATTGTCTTAGTTGCAACATTTTGGCTAATCACCAAGGCCCCTACAAAGGCCCCTGAAATATCAGAAACAAATCAAGATGAAACCTATGTTCCGCCACAGGAAACAATTGAAACAGAAATCACAAGAGCTTATGTAATTGAAACTGCGCACGATGCGGAAGACTTTTTTGAAAAGCTTGCGTACGAAAGTAATTCCGACTATCAAAAAAATATTCGCAGCTTGTCCGAGCGCCTGACAAAATCCTCCGTCTTTTTAAAAGATGAATTACAGGATTATCACGGTGCTGCCTATTTTAACAAATTATCGGAAATTTTTCAAGACCTGATTGATAATCCTTTTATGGACAGCAAGACATTTTCCGAGCGAACAAAGAAAATTTTAACTGAGCTTGAAAATGCCTATCCTGCAGACGAGGCGGCACAGCTGGACGAAAACGACCCCAAAAATCCCATGTACTACCCCAAATTTGATACCCAAACCAACGGTAAAACGACCCACGCTCTCCTTGCGATTTATCGGATGCAATATCAAGAAAGCACCGGAGCCATTTTACTGACATTTGGTGGAAATATGGTTTTTGGAGATACGCTTCTGGATGCAAATAAAAGCGATAGTTTCAAAACAAACAGCGAAAACAGCAAGCTTCCCTATCCCCTTTATTCCCTTTCTTCCGTACTTTCTAACGACACCGTATCCTTTGCAAACCTATCGGTTCCCCTGACCGATTCCATCGGCAGTTCTACCGTTGCCGGCTCGGTAAAAGGAATTCCTTCTTATGCCAAGAGCATAAAAGCAGGTGGCATTGACGTAGTATCCATTGCAAACAGCGATGTTCTCTCCTTTGGAGAAAGCGGAAAAATGGATACCATCAATGCACTTGACGATGCATCTTTAAACTATTCCGACGAAGGCAAAATCAGCTACATAAAAACTAAGCTGGGAACAATCGCCTTTCTCACCTATGATATAATTGATGAAACGCGAGAAAATCCAAAGGTGGCATTTGAAGACGCTCCCAAGCAAGATATTGCAGCGGCAAAAGAAGCCGGCGCAAAATTTATTATCGTTCATTTCAATTGGGTCAATGCCGAGAAAAACTCTTGGGACCCATCCATGACTCAAGTTCTTACCACGCGTGCCGCCGTTGATAACGGCGCAAATTTAGTGTTTGGTTCCTTCCCCAATACCATCGAAGCGATTGAGCAATACAAAGGTGTAAGTATTGTTTATTGCTCAGGCGACCTCTTCCGTATGAATGGAGGAAACTCTACATCCTTCTTATTCCAGCAAGCATTTACCCTTGATAACGATCAAAATCCAATTCCCGGTCAAATTCTCGTTCTCCCTCTCACAAAATCCGAAGATGAAAAAGGACTTCCCAAGATTGCCTTTGATAGCGAATCGGCCGGTACCTTCTCAAAGATTATTACCAATTCCTCCTCTACAGTTCGCTACGGTGTTGGCAAGAAAAACACCTTCACCTTAGAGCACCTCAATATCATCTCAATTGAAAAATAAAAAAAGACAGAGATTTTTCTCTGTCTTTTTTTAAGAAAGGTCAATTCTAAGTGCGGGTCTGGTAGCAAAAATAATGTCCGTAACCTTATGATAAGCGCCGATATAAACTTCTCCGTCATCCGCAACAACTGCAGCCTTATTACTCTTGAAACTGGGAGAACGAAGCCACCAAGCGGTATTATCGAAAGGATCGGTATACGCATAATGAAGTTTTGCAATCTCGGTTGCGGAAGTTTTGCGGGAGAAGTTATTTTCAAAATAATTCTGAGCCTCCTGAATCGAAAGGAGAAATGCCTTGTCGTAGGTATCGTTTCCACCATTGGTACCATACAGAGGATTATCATCATTCTTAACAAAACTGGTAGGAATAATCCATTGCTGCTCCTCGGTGAAGGAATCGTTCAAAAAGCCATCGTTCAACCAACTGCGAATAAAACATTCTTCCCAAGTAATATCTTCTGCCTTCTTGTGATACGATACGCGCTCAATGGCATATTTGGTAATCAAAAACAAGCGTCCTTCTTTTTCCACATCAAGAACGATCCATTCAATTTCCTCTTTGCCATTGACATCGTTATCATCCTGCTCAAAGGTACCAAAAGTAATAATATCGCCCTTTTTCGCATGATGGATTTTATTATAAAACTCTTCGCCATAAAGAGAAATATAAAGCTCCTTACGTTTTGCAGCAGCTTTTTTTCCCTCGCAATTTCTCAGAGCCAAAACGGCATTTTCTTTATCGCCACTATCCAAAAACTCGATAGCCTCTTTATAAGTATATGGTTTCTCAACGGAAGGAGCGCCCTCCTCGTTCCCTTCGGAATCAACAAGGAAGAAATATGCTGTAATTCCGCCAAGAATCAAAAGTATAGCTAAAACAGCTGTAATAATAATCCAAGACTTTTTCATTTTCAACCTCCATATATAATCTATAATTATCATATAGGATTCAATTTCCAATATCAAGTTGAATTTGTGAATAATTCAAAAAGCCTGTCAAAATTGACAGGCTTTTTTTGTATATTTCAGACAACACCTTGGCTCATCATTGCTTCGGCAACTTTCTTAAAGCCAGCAATATTTGCGCCTGCAACCAGATTGTATCCGAGACCGTACTGCTCTGCAGCAGCGGCGCTGGAATCATGGATGCTCTTCATAATCTGCTTCAGCTTTGCATCAACTTCATCGGCAGTCCAATTGTAACGCTCGGAGTTCTGACACATTTCCAAACCGGAAACTGCAACACCACCTGCATTAACTGCTTTCGAAGGAGCAACCACTTTCACGTTCTGTTGAAGATACTTAAGCGTTTCATTGGGGGTAGGCATATTGGAAACCTCGAAATAATACTTGGTTCCATTTGCAACGATCTTCTCTGCGTCCTCCTGAGAAACTTCGTTCTGAGTAGCGCAAGGCATTGCAATATCGCACTTTACACCCCAAGGCTTTTCGCCGGGGAAGAAGGTAGCGTTGGGGAACGCTTTCACATAGTCCTCAACCTGACCATGACGAGAGGAACGAATCTCAAGGAGCTTATCCAATTTTTCCTCGGTGGTAACACCATCGGGATCATAAACGTAACCGCTGCGACCGGAAATGGTAACAACTTTTGCTCCAAGCTCTGCAGCTTTCTTGCAAACACCCCAAGTAACATTGCCGTATCCGGAGCAGCAAATAACCTTACCCTTGATTTCATCGCCAAAACGATTCAAAACCTCAAGTCCGTAATAGATTGCACCGTAACCGGTAGCTTCAGGACGAATCAAACTACCGCCATAGCTAAGACCTTTTCCGGTCAAAACGCCGTTTTCAAAAGAACCGCGAATTCTCTTATACTGGCCAAAAAGGTAACCGACTTCTCTGGCGCCAACACCGATATCACCTGCGGGGATATCCACATCGGGACCGATGTAACGATAGAGCTCTGTCATATAGCTTTGACAGAAACGCATAATCTCGTTATCGCTTTTGCCCTTAGGATCGAAATCAGATCCACCCTTAGCGCCACCAAGAGGCAATGTAGTAAGGCTGTTCTTAAAGGTCTGCTCAAAACCAAGGAACTTCATCATACCAATATATACAGTGGGATGGAAACGAAGACCTCCCTTATAAGGTCCGATCGCGGAATTAAACTGAACGCGGTAACCGCGGTTGACGCGAATCTTTCCTTCATCATCTAACCACGGAACACGGAAAATATACTGTCTTTCAGGTTCTACCAAGCGCTCGAGAAGAGCAAACTCTTCATATTCAGGGTGCATATCAATTACTTTTTCCAAGGAATGAAGCACTTCCTCTACAGTTTGAACAAACTCAGGCTCGGAAGGATTCTTTTTTTTAGTTTCATTCAAAACTCTTTCAATATACTCGTTCATCTTTTTTCCTCTTTTCTCTGGAATTTTTAAAAATTTTATCCATTATAGCAAAGCATCTTTCGTGTGTCAAGTAGTAATTTTGCACTTCTCGAAACAATATAAAGAAATTTGATTATTTGCAAAATAATATTTCCTAAAAATCCAAATTTACTTTATTTTTTTCATACCAAAATACATTTATTTCTTGAAATTATCATCTTTAAACCTTCAAAAAACTATCACTTTCAAGAAACACTTGAACCGATTCAAAAAACAAGCTATAATATTATAATATCAGAAAAATGAAAAGTAGGTTAAAAAAATGAAGGATATTTTTATTCGTTCAGAAGCCCTGCTGGGCAAAGAAAATATATCTCGCTTACAAGACGCGCACGTTCTTGTTTTTGGTTTAGGCGGTGTTGGAGGACACGCGGCAGAAACTCTTTGCCGTGGTGGTATTGGCACTCTTTCACTGGTAGATAGTGAAAAATATGAAGCCTCAAATTGTAACCGTCAAATTTTTGCAACTCAAAACACCATTGGTAAACTGAAAACAGAAGTTGCAAAAGAACGCCTTCTCTCTATCAATCCAGAATGTAAAATTAATACCTATTCTTTTTTCTTCGGAAAAGACCCGACCCCCGAAAAACTTTTTGACGGAGTCGATTATGTACTTGATGCCATCGACACGGTTTCGTCCAAAATGATGCTCATTGAGGAAGCCCAAATCAGAAACATTTCGATTATTTCCTGTATGGGAACAGGAAATAAACTGGACCCCACAATGTTCCGTGTTGCAGATATCAAAAAAACAAAAGTGTGCCCTCTTGCAAGAGTCATTCGTACAGAATGCAAAAAAAGAGGCATCCAAACGCTAAAGGTTGTCTATTCCGAGGAAGAACCACTTTCCGTTTCCATTTCTTCGCAAAAAGGTAAACATATACCGGGAAGCGCAAGTTTTGTTCCGGGAGTGGCAGGGATGATACTTGCCGGAGAAATCATAAAGGATATCATAGAATAATGTTTATTATCGGTACAGAAAAACTAAGTGTCAGTTTTGGTGAAAAAATTCTTCTTGATAACATCAGTTTTTCAATCAATCAAGGCGAAAAAGTGAGCATTGTAGGTGTAAACGGCGCAGGAAAAAGTACGTTAATGCGTTTGTTATATCAACGTTCCATCCCATTTACGGGAAATATTTTCATTGCAAAGGGAAAAACCATTGGTCACCTTGAACAGCAAAACAGTTTAGACCCCAACGCTACCGTTTACGAAGCAGCTCTTGGTGTATTTAAAACTCTGTCTGAGGAAGAAGCCAAGCTCGAAGCCCTATCCGCTGAATTAAAAACGGATTACAGTGATAACAAAATCAAGCAATTCTCCTCTATGCAACAGCATTTTGAGGAATCGGGTGGCTACGCGTACAAGAGCCGCGCCAAAGGAACTCTAATTGGCATGGGCTTTGACGAAGATAAGCTTAATCTTAAGGTTTCTGCACTTTCCGGCGGCCAAAGAACCATCCTTCAGCTTTCTCTTTTAATTCTCGAAGAACCTGACATTCTTCTTCTCGATGAGCCTACCAACCATTTGGACATCCGTGCCTTAGAGTGGCTTGAAGATAAACTGAGAAAAATTCGAAGTACCGTTCTGATTATTTCACATGACCGTCTGTTCTTAGACAGAATCACAGAGAAAACACTTGAAATTGAAAATACCCACGCAAAGCTTTATCCAGTCCCCTATTCCAAATATCGAGAACAGAAGAAAATTGAACGAGATATTCAAGATCGACACTACAAAAATCAGCAAAAAGAAATAGCCAGAATCGAGGCATTTATTGCCCAGCAAAAAAGATGGAATCGAGAAAAAAACATCATAGCCGCTGAATCCAGACAAAAAGCATTGGATCGCATGGTCAAAATTGATCGAGCGGAAGCACTTCCCGATTCTCTTTCCTTTCGTTTTTCCGCCGCGCTGGAATCCGGCGAAGATGTTCTTAGCGCAAAAGAGCTTTCAAAAGCATATGGCAAAATGACTCTTTTTCATAACCTATCTTTTGAAATCAAAAAAAATGACCGTTTTCTGATTATTGGTGCCAACGGAAGCGGAAAGTCCACCTTGCTACAAATTCTTGCAGGCAATCAAACTGCGGATTTCGGTTCTTTCCAATATGGATATAACGTGCGAATGGGCTACTATGATCAGTATCAGCATTTAAACGAAAACGCAACTGTTTTAGAAGAACTGTGGAATGAAAGCGATCTGACCCATACGCAGATTCGAAATCTACTAGCAACATTTTTATTCAAAGGGGATGACGTATTCAAAGAAATAAAGGTGCTCTCCGGCGGTGAAAAAGCGCGTTTGGTTCTTGCAAAATTGATGCAAAAAAAAGTAAATTTTCTGCTTCTTGACGAACCGACCAATCATTTGGATATTGAATCCAGAGAAGCCTTAGAGGAAGCGCTACTCAGTTTTGAAGGAACCATTCTCGCTGTTTCTCATGACCGTTACTTCATCAATAAACTGGCAACCAGAATGCTCTCATTTGAGGGTGATGGAAAAATATTTGAATATAACGGATCCTTTGCAGACTACAGCGAATACATATCCAAGAATAAAAAAAACGAAGCCAAAGAAGTTTCGCCGTCTGAAACTTCACCCAAAAATGATTGGGAACAAAAAAAGAAGCAAAAACAAGAAGAAAGAAAAAAACAAAACCGTCTCAAAAAAATCGAAGAAGAACTGGAATCCATAGAAAAGCGCATTCGACAAATTGAAACGGAAATCGAAAAAATCGCAACAGATTATGTAGCGCTTCAAGCCCTTTACGAAGAAAAAGAAAAACTTGAAGAAATATGTAATCGTCTTTTAGAAGAATGGACTTCCCTTGAAGATTCCTGACATAATACATACCATGCCCGGCATATACATAAAACACGTATATTAAGGAGGCATGGTATGTTTGTTTTTTCTGCAAAAGTTCAAAATATAAGGCTATATCTTTCCATCGCGCTTTCGGTCCTATCCGTTATTTGCGTAATGATTTTTGTACCATTTGATGACCAAGCCGCGATACAGGCATCAAAAAATATAAGCGAAAAAAACTTTAAAAATATTGAAAACGCAGAAGACCGAATCGCTTTTCTAAAACAATTCGGATGGGAAATTGAACCGGAGGCAAGAGAGGTTTCGCAGGTTACAATTCCAATCAATTTTGATCCGATTTATAAAAAATACAATCAATTGCAAATCAACGAAGGGTTGAATTTGGAAAAATACAAAGGTAAAACCGTAAAAAAATATACATATCTTGTCAGCAACCACGACTACGATGGCATTGTTTATGCAAATCTGTTAATCTATAAAGACAGAGTGATCGGCGGAGACATTTCTTCCGCAGTTTCGGGTGGGTTTATGCACGGATTTACCAAAGACAATCTTTTCCAAACTTAAAAAGAATATAATCGGCAAAAATAGTGAAAAAAAGGATGTGACCAATGACAGGATTTCAAGACTTTTTCTTTGCATTTGCGCTTGGAGTGATTTGCGCGGTAGTTCTGGCATATTTTATGATACAAATCTTTTCGGAATTACCTGCATTTTTTATATCATAATTGAAAAAAGGCAACTTCCCAAGATTGGGAAGTTGCCTTAATTTATTTTTTCTTTTGAATGGTTCTTTGAAGGAATTTAACGATTTCCACAGCAGGAATTACCAGAACGGAAAGACCAAGACCAATGCAATACTCTTTCCAATCAATAACGGTAAAGTTAAAAATATTAGCAATCGGTTTAATTTCAATCACAGCAGTTGTCAAAAGTAACGCTGCACCTGCGGCCATCCAAAGCCATTTATTTTGCTTTTTCAGAGAGAAAATGGAACCTCTGCGAGAACGCAAATTAAAGGATTGGAAAATCTCAGACATCGAAAGTGTCAAGAACGCCATTGTAATTCCATGTTCTGCGTCATCAAGTTTACATCCGATGAAATAAGCCGCTAAGGTAAGAATCGCAACCAGAGCACCCTGATAGAAAATATCGAAACCAACACCACCGGCAAAAATTCCTTCTTTTGAATTTCGCGGCTTTTGTTTCATAGAATCGGGTTCACCGTGTTCAAGACCAAGTGCCAAAGCAGGAAGACTATCGGTAATCAAATTGATCCACAGAAGATGAACCGGCTCAAGAAGCGTAAAGCCGATCATAGAAGCAACAAAAACTCCGATAACTTCACTGAGATTGGAAGAAAGCAAGAACTGAATTGCCTTCTGAATATTTGCATAAATCTTTCTTCCCTCTTCTACAGCGGCAACAATCGTAGCAAAGTTATCATCAGCCAGAATCATATCCGCTACGTTCTTTGTTACATCTGTTCCGGTAATACCCATACCGATACCAATATCGGCCGACTTAATACTGGGCGCGTCATTAACTCCGTCACCGGTCATTGCAGTAACCATACCTTTTCTCTTCCAAGCAGATACGATACGAACCTTATGCTCAGGCTGAACACGGGCATAAACGGAATAGCGCTCAATGGCAAGGTCCAGCTCCTCGTCAGACAAGGAATCCAGATCGGCACCACGAATTGCTTGAGAAGCATCCTCCAAAATTCCAAGCTCTTTACCAATAGCAACTGCAGTGTCAATATGGTCACCTGTAATCATAACAACGCGAATACTTGCACCGCGGCAAGCATCAACAGCCGCCTTTACCTCGGGACGAACGGGATCAATCATACCGCAAAGGCCGAGGAATACAAGGTCTTTCTCCAAAGCATCGGAATCCTGTTTCTCGGGTATTTCGGAAAGATCACGGTAAGCACAAGCAAGAACGCGAAGAGCATTATCAGCCATCGCCTTGTTTTCAGAAAGAATTTCCGCTCTTTTTTCTTCCGTCAAGGGCAATACACCCTCTTCAGAAAGATATGAGGTGCAACGGCGCAACAGTTCATCGGGAGCACCTTTAGTAAACTGTAAGAATGCATCACCGTCTTGATGAACCGTAGTCATCATTTTTCTACCGGAGTCAAAGGGAACCTCGGCAACACGCGGATAGGTCTTTTTCAGAACATTTTTATCTTCACCGGAAGAAAAAGCAAAGTTTACAAGGGCGCACTCCGTAGGCTCACCTACCGAGGTATTTTTTTCTGCGTCGTACTCCGCATCAGAAGCAAGAGCCATGCCGCGAGCAAGTAATTTCTCGTTCACGGAATAAGCCTTCACAACCGTCATCTTGTTTTGTGTCAAGGTACCGGTTTTATCGGAACAAATCACCTGCGCGCAGCCCAAGGTTTCTACAGCCGTGAGTTTGCGGATTACCGCTTTTCTCTTGGACATTTTGGTTACACCGATGGAAAGGACAATAGTTACAACCGCAGCAAGTCCCTCGGGAATTGCGGCAACAGCCAAACTGATAGCAGCCATAAATGCATGCAAAAAGGTTTCAAGACCGAGTCCGGTTGAGTTAGGAGCAAACACGGAACGGAAAATGCCAACAACAAAAATGATAACACTGATACCAAGGACGAGCCAAGTCAAAATTTTAGAAAGACCTGCAAGTTTAATCTGCAAAGGGGTTTGTTCATCTTGCGCAGCAGACAAGGCACCTGCAATTTTGCCCATCTCGGTTTTCATACCAATTCCGCAAACTACCGCTTTTCCTCTACCGTAAACCACAGTGCTACCCATATAACACATATTTTTACGGTCTCCGAGAGGAACATTATCCCCCTCAGAAGAAAGCACATCGCTAATCTTATCAACCGGTACCGATTCGCCGGTTAATGCAGCTTCTTCAATCTTCATAGACGCCGATTCTAAAATACGACAGTCTGCAGGGACGGAATCACCCGCTTCAAGAAGAATCACGTCACCGGGAACCAAATTTTCACTTTTAACGAATTCCACCTTGCCGTCACGCAAAACGCGAGATGTTGCAGCAGTCATTGTTTTGAGTGCCTCAATCGCTTGTTCTGCCTTACTTTCCTGAACAACGCCGAGAATCGCATTTAAAAGAACGACAAACAAAATAATGAACACCTCGGCAAAGGATTCATTGTGTCCATTCAAAGCATTATTGATACCCGTGGTGATTGCAGAAATCGTCGCAGCGGCAAGAAGTACCAAAATCATAGGATTCATCAATTCCTTGATGAATTTCTGGAAAATGGTTTCTTTTTTGCCCTCGGCAAGTTTATTCTTACCGTACTGCAGCGCTCTTTCGTTTGCCTGAAGCGTAGTAAGACCTTCTTCCGTGACCGCAAGGTCCTGCAAAACCTTTTCTGATGACTCCAAATATGGTTTCATTTTGCAAACTTTCCTTTCAAAATAAAAAACTCGGTACTGCTGTACCGAGCAAATCCCCTATACAGCAATCCTGTACAAGAGTCTGGTTATTTAAGGTATGCCAAACCTATTTACAGGTTGGAGTGTTGACATACCACGCTCTCGCGCAAACTACTCCCTCATGTGACCCATATTATAACAAAACATAAATTATTTGTCAAGAAAAAGAAATCGTCAAAACTCGACGATTTCTTTTTATAGAGCCTTTTTTGTCATCTGCGCCCATTTTCTCGGGTAAATATCCAGTGTCTTTTTCTTCTTTTCAATCAAAACAACATAACGAGATGCAGAGGAAAAAGCCTTTATCTTTTCCATTTCATCGGAATCGAAATCCATAGAAAGGGCAAAATCCAAATTTATTTTTAATTCTCTCACATCGACAAGTTTCCCACCAAGCATAGGAATGGCGTGCAAACTTTCCTTTACCTCTTCTTCCGTTTGCAGTCCTTTCATTGCAGCAAAAATACCACCGACCTCCACAAAAGGCAAACAAAGCTCACACAAAATGGGAAGACGCGCAACCGCACGGGAAAAACAAAGCTGATACTTTTCCCGATGGATACCAATTTTTGCAGAAGCTAATTCCTCTCCCCTGCCACAGATCGGATGAACGGAAGAAAGTCCAAGAATCTCAGCGTTTTCTTTCAGCGCGGCAATTTTCTTTGCAGTACTATCAATCATTGTTAAGGAAAGATTCGGAAATGCACAAGCAATGGGAAGACCGGGGAATCCGCCCCCACAACCGATATCACAACAAGCATTTTCTCGCTCTAAAAAATCCTTTATCTCCGGAACGGAAAGCAAAGTAAGGGAATCAATCAAGTGCTTAAGGGTAACGTCAATAGGAGAGACCAAAGAAGTAATATTGATTTTTTCATTGGTCTCAACCACCAGATCATATAAGCCGGAGAGTCTGGTCAAGACGGAGGAATCATTTACCTCAGGTATTCCCAGACGAATCAAATCCAAATATTTTTGTTCCAGCGGCATAATTACCTCTCATTCATATTCAAATATATTAAAAGTACAGAAATATCAGCAGGTGATACACCCGATATACGCGATGCTCTTCCAATATTTTCAGGACGGATCTGAGATAGCTTTTGTCTGGCTTCCAAGCGCAAACCTGTTATAGCGTTATAATCCAAGTTTGAGGGTAGAGATTTGGATTCAAGCTTCCGAAATTGCTCTGCCTGCGCTTTTTGCCGCTTGATATAACCTGCATACTTAATCTCAATTTCCGCCTCTTTCAAAACCTCATCGGAAATCTTAGGGCGATCAAGATCAACAGAAGCAAGATCTTCATAGCCGATTTCGGGACGGCGAAGAAGATCGGCAAGCTTTACTCCACAAGAAACGGCTTGGCTTCCAAGAGAAACAAGCACTTGGTTCAGGTGATTTGAGGGAGGAAAATAAGTGTTTTCCGCCCTTTCGATTTCAGCATCTACTGCTGCAAATTTTGCCTTTTTAGCGGCATAACGGGCATCGTCAATTAAGCCGACTCTGCGACCAAATTCCACAAGGCGACGATCTGCATTATCCTGACGCAAAAGCAAACGATATTCACAGCGGCTGGTCATCATTCGATAAGGCTCATTGGTGCCTTTCGTAACCAAATCGTCAATTAAAGTGCCGA
Source organism: Eubacteriales bacterium (assembly GCA_045597125.1). GTDB lineage: Bacteria > Bacillota > Clostridia > Oscillospirales > SIG627 > RGIG5579. The sequence continues at coordinate 135,134 of JAZODR010000052.1, forward strand.
TATAGCTTGTTTCTCGGGTCAATACAAGTTCCTCTTTACCGAGTGTTCGCAAAGCCGCATTAATCCCCGCTACAAGTCCTTGACAGGCGGCTTCCTCATAACCGCTGGTTCCGTTAAACTGCCCTGCGCCGAAAAGCCCCGGAAATTTTTTGAATTCCAGTGTGGGGCCAAGCTGAGTAGGATCAATACAATCATATTCGATGGCATAGGCAGTACGCATCACCAGCGCATCTTCCAATCCTCGGATAGAATGAATCACTTCATTTTGCACGTCCTCGGGTAAAGAGGAGGATAGACCCTGTACATAGATCTCCTTGGTATCCTGTCCCATCGGTTCCAAAAAAAGCTGGTGTCTCTCTTTATCGGGAAAACGCATCACCTTATCCTCGATACTGGGACAATATCTTGGACCTGTACTCTTGATTTCCCCGGAATAAAGAGGTGAACGGTGAATGTTTTTCCGTATAATCTCGTGGGTTTTTTCGTTTGTATAAACAACGTAGCAACGTTTTTGGCCGTCTTTTAGAAACGCATCGGATACAGTTGCATCGGAAAAACAAATCGGCTCATCATCGCCTTCCTGTACCTCACATAAATCATAGCGAATGCTATCTGCGTGAATTCGAGCAGGTGTTCCCGTTTTAAAGCGACGAAATTCTACCCCCATTTTTCTCAGAGAATCAGTCAAAAAACAAGCGGGATACGTATGATCGGGGCCGGCAGAATAAGAAACCGCGCCAACAACGATATTGGAATTTAAATATGTACCGGCGCAAACAACAACATTTTGACAAGTATAAGCGGCGCCGAAACGAGTGATCACCCGATATTTTCCTTCATTTTGTTCGATTGAACAAATTTCAGCTTGAATTAAACGAAGATTCTTTGTATTCTCGCAAATCATCTTCATATAGTGATGATAAGCTCTTCGATCAGATTGCTGACGAAGAGAATGCACGGCAGGACCTTTTCCTAAATTAAGCATACGGCTTTGTAAAGCATTTTGGTCCGCAGCTTTTCCCATTTCGCCGCCAAGAGCGTCAATCTCAAAAACTAGGTGTCCCTTACCCGTTCCTCCAATGGAAGGATTGCAGGGCATATTACCGATCGCTTCTAAGGAAAGGGTAAAAAGTACAGTATCTACACCCATTCTGGCAGATGCCAAAGCAGCCTCAAGACCCGCATGCCCCGCACCGATTACAGCAACATCACAAGAAGACACATCAAAAATTACGTGTTCCAAAACATTCTCCTTTATTTACCAACACAAAAACGGGAAAACACTTGATCCAGAATCATTTCTCCTGCCCGTTTCCCATCGGTTTCAAGAATGGCGGCCAGCGCCTCCTCCAGGGTCAAAGATGCCAGATCTTTTGTATTATCAAGAATCTGATTTTTTGCAAGTATCAGAAACTCTCGCATTTTAACAAGCTGAGCCTTTTGTCTGGCATTGGTCAATACTCTGCCCTCGCGAAGAGCGGCAGAATCAGATATATAATAACGCTCGATTGCATCAAATAAATCATCAAGCAAAGGCTTATTTGAAAAAGAATAAGTAAATCCATCGGAAAATTCGTCAAGTTCATTACAGGAAAACTTTTTGGAAAGATCGGCTTTTGTAAAAATCGAAAAGATCTTTGCCGAAGCGCGCACTGTCTTCAAGTATTCAATGATACGACGATCATCCTCTTCAAACGGCCTTGATAAATCAAATAGTGCAAAAATAAGTTCTGCTTCATTCAACATGGAAAGTGCCTTTTCAATTCCGATTTTTTCCACAATATCATCGGTTTCAAAACGAACCCCGGCCGTATCGGAAAGATTGAGAAGAACCTTTCCTGCCTGAATCGGATATTCAATCACATCTCGGGTCGTACCGGGAACGTCGGTTACAATCGCTTTTTCCTCACCCAGCAAAAGATTAAAAAACGTACTTTTTCCAACATTTGGCTTACCCACAATAACGGCTGAAATACCGGAATTTACTGCTCTCCCCGTAGAAAATGAATCAACAAGCTTATTACAATCATAAATGCTCTTATCTAAAAGTGCACAAAGTTCATCATCGGACAAGGCTTGCAGATCCTCCTCCGGATAGTCCAGATATGCCCAAAGCGAAGAAGCTGCAGATAAAATAGAATCGGAAATTTGGCCGATAGCTATGCTAAGCTTTCCGCGGGAAGTCTTGGAAGAAAGCAGAGCCGCTTCCTCGGTTTTTGCATCCAGAAGGTCGGCAATCCCCTCGGCTGCAGTCAAAGACATCTTTCCATTTACAAAAGCGCGGCGAGAAAATTCACCCGGACCTGCCATTTCCGCCCCCGCTGCAAGGACGGAAGCAAGAACCATTCCGGTTACAATCTCACCCCCATGGCAAGAAATCTCAACTACATCTTCGCCGGTAAAAGAAGCGGGGGCAAGAAAATATGTCAAAAGACCGTCGTCAATGACATCATTTTTTTCAAGAGATAAAATATCACCGTAAATTTGAAAACGGGGAGAAAAATCACGAATGCTGCGTTTCTTTTTGGGAACAAAAATGCGTTCGGCAATATGAATTGCATCTTTTCCGGAAACACGGATAACAGCCACCCCGCCTTTACCTGCAGGAGTTGAAACTGCTGCAATGGTAGAAAAATACATATTACTCCTCCGAATAAAAACAGCGGCGGAAATCCGCCGCTATCATTATAAATTCACCATTTCGGTATCTTCCACATCGGCGAGATTGATATCTTCGATGCTCTTTGCTTTTACAATCGTGCGAGGCTCACGTACAGGATTATACTCATACACAACCTTCGGCGTTTCCTCCGCTTGCTTCTTGGGTTTGCTGTCTTTTCTAGGGCCGCCCACAGGAGACATCACAACGCGGCGCTCGTCGCCCGAACCGATGGAATGAGTAGTTACTCCCCCGATTTCCTGGGCTTGAGAATGAATGATTCGTCTCTCGTAAGCACTCATAGGCTCGAAAGTAACATTTCTTCCACTCTTTTTCACGCGACCGGCAGTTTTACGCGCAAGTGCCTTTAAGGTATTCTCACGCTTTGCACGATAATTTTCAATATCAATGGTAACTCTTACATAGTCATCGCCATGACGATTGGTAACAAGACTCAAAAGATACTGGAGAGAATCCAGAACCTCGCCGTGATGACCGATCAGAACACCAAGATCTTTACCCTCAAGGGTGTACGCCAATTCTCCGTCTTCCTTTTCCTCACAGTGAATGGTCGCTTCAATCTTTGCATTACGGATAAAGGTCTGCAAAAATTCATCCGTAGCCTCACGAATGGATAGCACGTATTTTACAAGAATTCTTGCATCCGAAGATCCGATTCCGAGAAAACCTTTTTTAGGCTCTTCTAAAATCGTATACTCAAATTCATCCTGTTTTTTCTGAAGCTGCTGTGAAGCAAGGGCAAGGGCTTCTTCTACGCTTTTGGCAGTAAAAGTTAATTCCTTCAAAATTACCACTTCCTTCCGTTTCTATTCTTATTTATCGTCCTTTAATGGAGCTTTATCAACGATGGTCTTATCAACGGGCTCCTTTTTTTCCTTAAGAACCTTTTTTTCGGAAACCGCAGACACAGACTCTGTCTCATCGTCATCGTCATACACCAGAGATTTTCTCTTTCCGGTGGTCGCGGTATTTCCTTTTTTCTTTTTCTGCTTTCCGCCGTAAAGACGCTCTGCTTCCCTCATTTCCTCGGGAGTAATCTCCTTGATGGGAAAAAGCTTTGAAAGCGCAATTTGCTGCACGGGGCTTAAAATATTAGACATCACCCAGTAAATACCTACAGCAGCAGGAACCTGAAATGCAATATAAAAGCTAAACAGCGGCATAAAGACATTCATAATCCGCATCTGGCTCTTCATTTCCTCAGTCTGCTCAGGCTGATAGGTAAACTTTCTGGTAAGGGCTTGACCAAAATATGAAGTAATCAAAGAAAGGATGGGAATCAAAATTAGAAGCTTTGTACCCAGTTCTTTCTTCTTCAAAACATCAAATGAAGGGTTGGTACCTAAATCAAATCCTTTGAAAGCCTCCAAATCGGGAAGCTTCTCCAACACCTGCTTGGATGACAAGCTATCCTCATCATCCAGCCCGACGACAAATGCATCATAATCCTTGGCAAATTCGCCACGGTGATCGTTGATATAATTGATAACAACGATTTCGGAATTATATTGGAATGCATTCTTTTCAAGCGCTTCCTCAAATTTGTTATCTTTATGCTTGTTGTCGATTTTCAAAATCTGATTGATTTTGCGATCTGCTTCAGCTCGATCGGCATCGTCAGCGTAAACCATTTGAGCAACGACAGTCTGAACGTGGTTGACAGTATTCTTGGGAATGCCCGCAGTATAGGTCAAAGGCATTCTGACCACCGCATAAACCGCGAGAAGAACCAACATCTGGAGAAGCAGAGGGAGACAGCCAGCCAGGGGGCTGAAATTTTCCTTCTGATACAACTCCTGAATCTCGGTGTTCATTTTCAGCTGAGTAGCACGGTCATTACGACCTGCATACTTTTTACGGATCACATTCTCCTTGGGACGGAGAGCCGCCTGCTTCTGGGAATTTTTCTGCTGCTTAATACCGAAAGGGAATAAAACCAGCTTCAGTACAACAGAAAAGACAAGAATCGCAAGCAAATAACTACCCGTTAAGGAATAAAACCACTGAATCAGCCAACCGAAAGGTTTGCGGATTAAATCAAAAAGTGCAGACACTTCATTTTTCCTTTCTTTTGGGAAACTGCTCGGGAACAGGATCAAATCCCGCCTTGCCGAATGGATTACAACGTAAAATCCGCCACAAGGTCAAAACCGCTCCTTTCCAAAAGCCATGTCGCCCAAATGCCTGAATGGCATACTGGGAACAAGTTGGAGTAAAGCGGCAATGAGGTCCAAAAAGCGGAGACAAATATTTTTGATAAAGTCGGATCAAAAAGATACAAATATGTTTCAATTTGATTCATCCTCAGAAAACAACTTCAATTTTTTAAAAGCATTTTCCATATCACATAAAACCGAATCCATTTTCCTCTTGTCATCCACGATCGCATTCCTTGCAACGATTACGATCAAATAGGGTCTGCGAAACACGAATTTTTTCTGAATCGCACGAAATGCTTCTCTGATCAAACGTCTGGCTCGGGAGCGCTGAACAGCATTCCCAAGTTTTTTTCCGGTGGTAATCCCCAGACAAGTATCAACCGATTTATAATTATTTAAAACATAAACGGCTATATTTTTTTCAGAAGCCTTCTTCCCTTTTGCATAGACTTTGGAAAAAAGATGGTTTTCTTTTATCGCTACGATCTTTGCCATAACACCAATCCCGTTTCAAACGGCCAAGATATAGAAAAACCACCGGTGTTCACAGAGCTTTCCGGATTTACGGTGGTTTTTTACTAAATCTCTTATGCAAGAATTAATAGGTGAGTCTTGCTCTCATTTTTGCTCTGCGTCTTTTAAGCACCTTTCTTCCGTTTGCTGTCTTCATTCTCTTACGGAAACCATGCTCCATTTTTCTCTGACGCTTTTTAGGCTGATAAGTTCTGATCATATTTGCACCTCCTTCGCACAATGGGAAATTTTAACTTACTGATTATACAACAATACGTATGTAAAGTCAAGCATTTTTTCGAAATTTGCAAAAGGGTCTAAGCATTTCTTTGTTTGTGAAAATAAAGCAAAGCTGCGCCGATTACAGTTCCGTAACGTGCGTTCTCGGGAAAAAGAAAGTTCATTCCAAACATTTTTCCAAGGACACCGAAAACAGTTTTCGCCTTTTTCATTGAGGAAAGTTTTCCGGTAAGCACCACGTTTTTAATATTAAAATTACGAGCGGCAAACACACTTACCATTCCCACGGTTTCAAAAACAAGATTAATGATGCCCATAGCAAGGTCTTCGCGGGTTGCCAAATCCGAAATCTTACCGAAATTGGATGCTGTAGTATCCAAATCGAGCGTAGGCCCCAAATTCTTTTGGGAAATATCGGAAATGCGCAAATCAATCTTGGATATATCACCCTGCTCCGCCAAAGCTTCTAAATTATCCATATCACGGACCCCAAGCATCGCTTCGGCAAGACCAAACAAGGTGCCGCCTCCAACGCCTGTACCGCCCAGATACTCCATATTGTCCCCTTTTACGTGAACAATGGCAGTTCCGGTTCCCATACTGACAACAATCGCTTCATCCAAAGAAGCAAGATACTGTCCGCCCAGACCAATACTGTCAAATTCGCGGACATGATGTGTAGGGATTCCGTAAAGATCATCGCCGATGAAACTGCTGCCAACACCGGTAACCATCACACATTTAACATCGGAAAGAGCGATTTTATGAAGAGAAGTAAATTTGCCAAAAGCACCATAAACGGAGGAAATCGGATCATCTGCCTTCACGGAAAGCGGGGCAATCAAATCATCCTGTCCGCGAAAACCGCAAATTTTCGTGGTGCTTCCGCCAATATCAATTCCTAATACAATTCCCACGACAATTCTCCTTCAAAATTTATCAGTCCATTATACCATACGTTTTTTAAACAGTCAAGCAATTCGATATAGACAAAAAAAGCACAAGAAGATATAATGTTCCCAGAAAGGATGACAATATGAAGCACGATTTATGTACACTTTGTCCGAGAGAATGCAAAGTGGATCGGAATAAGATGATTGGTTTTTGCGGTGCGCATCACTTACCCACCGTTGCAAAAGCAATGCTCCACAAATGGGAAGAGCCTTGTATTTGCTACGGAAACGGAAGTGGGGCTGTTTTCTTTTCAGGATGCCAATTAAAGTGTGTTTTTTGCCAGAATCATCAAATTTCAAGCCAAATCTCAGGACGAACTTTAAGTGCAGAAGAGCTTTCCAATTTATTTCTGCTACTGGAAGAACGGGGAGCTTGTAACATTAATTTGGTGTCCCCTACCCCCTATCTGAACACTGTTGCGACTGCGCTGGAAAAAGCAAAAAACAAAGGTCTTTCCATCCCGATTATTTTCAATTCCGGTGGTTATGAATCCGTAGCTTCTTTGAAAAAAATGGAAGGTCTTATTGATATTTATCTCCCCGACTTCAAGTTTTATTCTACAGAGCTTTCTTCTCGATATGCAAAGGCAAATGACTATGCCGAGCGGGCTTTGGAAGCGATTCGAGAAATGGTTCGGCAAACGAAAAATCCGTTGTTCAGCGGAGAACATCTTCTTCACGGAACCATTGTGCGACACCTTGTACTTCCGAGAGCCTCTTTGGATTCTGTAAAGATTTTAGAACTTTTAGCAGAAAATCTTCCCAAGAATACGATTCTTTCTCTCATGCGCCAATACACTCCAATGTTTTGTGCATCGGAATACCCCGAACTTTCAAGAAGTGTCACCACCTTAGAATACAATAGAGTTATATACGCAGCGCAAAAGCTCGGTTTCACCGATATCTATACACAAAAAGCAGAAAGCATCGGGCAAGAATATGTTCCCGATTTTTCTGTATTTTTTGATGAAACGAATTGACAAAGAATCAAACAAATGATAAAATTTTTTCATTAATTTTCGGAGGTTATTATGAAAATCGGTATTTTTGGCTATGGCAATCTGGGGCGCGGAGTAGAAAAAGCCATTTTAAAAAACGAAGATGCGGAATTGGTCGGCATTTTTACAAGGCGTGATCCCAAAAGTATTATTTCCGTTACAGGTGCCGCGGTTTTTTCCTCATCTGACGTAGAAAAATTCAAAGATCAAATTGACGTTATGATCCTTTGTGGCGGAAGCGCGACGGATTTGGTTCATCAAACGCCTGAACTGGTCAAGTATTTCCATATAGTAGACAGCTTTGATACGCATGCCAAGATTCCCCAGCATTTTGCGAATGTTGATAAGGCCGCAAAAGAAAGCGGTAAAATCGGAATCATTTCCTGTGGTTGGGATCCCGGTATGTTCTCAATAGCCAGAGTATATTCCGAGGCAATCCTTCCGGATGGTACCGATTACACCTTCTGGGGTCCCGGCGTCAGCCAGGGCCATTCCGATGCCATTCGCCGCATTGAAGGTGTACAAGACGCAAGACAATATACCGTACCGGTACCGGAAGCCGTAGAACGCGCAAAAAGCGGAAACCGCCCCACACTCACCACCCGCGAAAAGCACACTCGCGTTTGCTATGTGGTTGCCAAGGAAGGAGCAGATCTTGCACGTATTGAAAAAGAGATCAAGGAAATGCCAAACTACTTTGCGGATTATGATACCACAGTAAACTTCATTTCCATGGAAGAACTCAAGGAAAAGCACGGCTCTCTCCCCCACGGTGGAGTTGTAATCCGCTCAGGATTGACCACCGAAGGCAACAACCAGACCATAGAATACCGTCTGAATTTGGACTCAAATCCCGAATTTACCGCAAGTGTTTTAGTCGCTTGTGCCAGAGCAGCAGTAAAACTTGCGGCAGAAGGTATTAAAGGAGCAAAAACCATTCTGGATCTTCCACCCTCCGCTCTATCTCAAAGAAGCCCCGAAGAATTACGAGCACATTCTCTATAAAAAAAAGGACTACGAATTTCGTAGTCCTTTTTCAAATCACACGTTGCCGGTATCCAGTTTCAAAATTCCGCTTTTCTTCAAAGCCTGAATCACACGAACAATCACGGGGGCACAAATGATATTGGTACCCAATTCGATTAAGAAATTGATACCAACAATGCCAAAAATAACGAAAGCGAATAACGTTGCATCGCCCGCAAAGGTCATGGCAATATCGCGGTAGAAAACAACCAGACCGAGAGAGAAGATTCCCGTATTAACAACAGGACATGCAATCGCCGAAAGAATCACGCCCAAATAAAGCTTTTTCTTCAGAAGTGCTTTTCCAATCAAACCTGCTACTAAGCCACAACAAAAACCTTTAAAAATACAGAGAAAAATAGTTAAAAAAGGTTTTTCAGCAAGCATATTCGCAGCAAGAACACCTGCTGTACCCTGAAGTACGGAGAGAGCAACCACCAATCCAAAAACCGTGCCGAGCAACGACCCGAAAACAGGACCGTACAAAATCGCACCAAGCACGATGGGAACAAGGGTCAAGGTGATAGAAAGACCGGTTCCCGGGATTGCAATAGCACCGCCAAAATACTGTAAAACGGCAACGATTGCGACAAGAATTGACATAATCACAAGTCTTTGAATTTTATTTTGTGTTAACATAATAATACCTCCTTGCAGGGTGATTCTACCACTCCTTTTTTGAAAAATCAAGAGAAAATCGTTTTTTTGCAAAATATGCCTCGGCAGCCTTCATTCCGTCCATTGCAGATGACATAATACCTCCTGCATAGCCTGCTCCCTCACCAATCGGATACAACCCCAAAACGGAACTTTGAAAATCCTCTCCTCTGGGAATGCGAACAGGACAAGTTGCGCGCGATTCCACAGCGGTTAAAATCGCATCCTCATCGTCAAAACCAGAAAGGAGTTTTCCCATTTTTACAATTCCCTCTCCAAGTGCATTGCAGAGGTCCCTTGGAAGAATTTGATTTAAATCTGCAGGTTTTACTCCGATTGCATAAGTCGGGCGAACAGACCCGAAACCAGAGGTCTCCTTCCTCTTTAAAAAATCACCGAAACGCTGACAAGGTGCGGCAAAACCGCCACCGCCCAAGACATATGCTTTCCGTTCCAATTCCTCCTGAAATCGAAAGCCGCTCAATTCATCTTTTGGCAATTCTTCGGGTAAAATATTATAAAGCAGAGCGGAATTGGCATTTTCTCCATCGCGGGCAAAATTACTCATCCCGTTGGTGACCACACCACCCTCATCACTGGCAGCGGGCACGACAACGCCACCGGGACACATACAAAAGGTATAAAGATTCTTGCCCGTTGCTGTAGGCACGGCAAGCTTATAATCCGCCGAAGGCAAACGATATCTGTCAAATGCCGCACCGTATTGAGAGCGATTGATTCGCTCTTGTAAATGCTCAATGCGAACTCCCACCGAGAAAATCTTTTTCTCCATGGGGATTCCGCTATCACGCAAAGCATAAAACGTATCACGGGCACTATGGCCGATCCCAAGAAACAAAGCTCTACAGGAAAGCTCTTTTGTTCCCTCGGCATCCCGATAACAAATGCCGATCACTTGATTGTTTTCAAGTATTGGCTTCAAAAATAACGTTTCAAAAAAAATCTCTCCGCCAAGCCGCAGAATCTCGTTGCGCAAATTCCGCACAACATTGCGAAGCTTATCTGTTCCGATATGAGGTTTGCTCAAAAAAAGCACTTCTTCGGGAGCGCCAAATTTGACGAATTCTTCCAAAACGAAGCGACCGCGGAAATTTTTATCCCGTAGCAGCGTATTCAATTTCCCGTCGGAAAAGGTACCTGCTCCGCCTTCTCCGAATTGAACATTTGAAGAGGCGATCCTTCCCGTGGAAAAGAAACGAGAAACGTCCTTCACCCTCTCTTCTATACACGCACCCCGCTCAAGAACAATCGGTCTAAGTCCCGCCCGTGCCAAAACCAAAGCGGCAAACATTCCCGCAGGTCCAAAGCCCACCACAACAGGTCGATCCTTTGCCTCTGAAAATGACGGAATTTGATAGACAAACTCTTTTTCTACACACTTGCATTTTGACGAAGGCTTTACTATCACGCCCTCTCTGCAAAAAACATCAACTGTATAACGATAAAGAACCTGCCCCTTTCGAGCATCCAACGATTTGCGATAAATTTTTATTGATTCAATTGCGGAAGGCGAAACACGCAATTCCTTTGCAGCCTTATACAAAAGCTTATCCGTGCTCTCGTCGGGCATCAATGCAAGCTCGGAAACTCGATAAAACATTTTCTCCTCCTTGACAAAACAGAAAAAATCAATTAGAATATCAAAGCTATGCGGGTATGGCGGAATTGGCAGACGCGCCAGATTTAGGATCTGGTGGGTGACCGTGCAGGTTCAAGTCCTGTTACCCGTACCAAAAATTCCAAGAACCTGGAGTTCTTGGAATTTTTACTTATTGCCGCAAATTTATTTTTTCGGAATGAAATATTCTTTTAAGAGACCGCGGTAAATAACCTTTGTACCCGGAAAAGAGAGGAAATCACTGGGTGCAGTAAACGTTTTCAAATCCTCAGCACCGGGAACATTATATTTTCGGAAAATAGTTTTTACAAAGTCAGAACAATAATATTTGTTGTTCCGTCTTTTTTCGACCTTGATCGCCGCAAGACACAAACCGATAAAATCATATCCAAATTGTTCCTTACTCTCATACATTTCCTCAAGCACATCCCGTATCCCGTTATACGATGTTTCGGAAACCGACAAAGATAAAACAACAGCTCTCGTTCGGGGAAATCTTTTAAACGTACCTGAATGTAAATGCTCCTTTACGAAGCCTCCCCAATACGGATTGTATGCTTGACGCCTGCCAAAAGAATACATAGGCTCCAAATCCGATGAAAGAGCAATCGAAATATGGTTATAATCCGCACCGGTATAAACGCGAATCAAATGTGACAAAAATGAATCAGTTTGTGTCAGAACCAAGTAGATTTCTTTATCCATTTTCTATTCCTCTCTCAAAATTCTGCAAAAATTATACCATCCAAAAGAGAATTTCGTCAAGTTTTTCTCTTGAGTTTTTCAAAAAATGCTTTATAATATATTTAAGAAACAAGGAGAAAGTTATGAAAGAATACACGATTACCAAAAAAACTGCAGATTTTTCTTGGGACAAGATTCCATCCCTTTCTATTTGTGAGCCTTTGGAGCAGGTAGAGGTGACCATCCATGCATGGGCACAAATCTGCTATGACGATATGGCTTTATACATTCGTCTTTCCAGTGACGAAAAGAACATCCGTGCAGAGCTCAACGGTGTACTGGATGAAGTGTGCAACGACAGTTGTATGGAATTTTTCTTTTGCCCGATGGAAGACGACAAAAGATATTTCAACATAGAAAGCAATCTCAACGGCGCAATTTATCTGGGCATCGGAAGCAATGCTCACACCTTGGTCAGACTCATTCCCGAGGAACCCTCAATCAAGCCCGGCGCGAAAAAAACAAAGGAAGGCTGGGAATTGACCTACAGCATCCCATATGAATTCATTCGCCGTTTCTTCCCCGAATTTCAAGTATATTCGGGCAAAGAGATTCGCGCAAACTGCTTTAAATGCGCTGATTTGACAGAACCTGCTCACTATCTTACCTGGAATCCTCATCCCCTTCTTGAATACGCTTCCTTCCACAACCCCGATGCATTTGGAAAAATGAAATTTGAATAAAAAATAACCACCCCTCGGGTGGTTATTTTTTATTCTACGTTGACACCTTTTTTCAAAAGATAAACATTCAAAAAATAAGCTCCGATGCAGAATATAGCGTAGAAAGCAGTTCCTGCCAGAAACACCGAAACCAGCGTTTCAGGGCTGAATGACATCAAATCATTTGAACGAAAAATCTCGAAGAAACGTGAATCAAAAAGCGCAATAATGAGCATTCCCACAAGAGTTATAGTCTGGGAAATCATGTATCCGGCAAAGCCAAAAATCACGGACCACAAAATTTTACCCTGCTGAAAACGATGACCGATCAGAATTCCTGTAAAGCCAACTTGAATCCCGTTGAAAAACTCCAGAAAAAGCAAAAAGAAAAAGAAAGCAAAGATTGTCGGCAAGGAAATGCCAAGGTGCTCGGAAAAAGGGGTTAAAAAGGCTTTTATCATACTCCAAAGGTCTTTCGTCCAATAAGTTATGAAAAGCACAAGGATGATACCGAGCATAGAAAAAAGCAAACTAACGGCGGCGGTCAAAAATTTGGCAGTGTAATGAACTTCTCTTTTAATGGGGAGCGTATGGGTCAAATAGGACTCATCCCCAAACAAGTTTGAACGAAACAAAACCCAAGAACGCATAAAGCAGTTAATCAATAAACTGCACATCATTGAAATCGCACTTCCATTGCAAATTCCTTTGATAATGGAAATTGCCAAAGAATCCCCCAGCTCACCAAGCAATCTGGTCAAAATCCCGAAAAATGAAGCCAAAAGCAAAAACACAATCAAAAATTTGAGCATTTTTCTCAAATCATATTTCATTAAACGATTCAGCATCGAAACATCCTCCTGAAAATCTCATCTACGGAAGCGTTTTCCCTTGTCCGCAAACTGTCACAATTCTCCGCCAAGGCAATTTTTCCGTTATTGATAAATATAACATCATCCAGAATACGCTCTATATCACTAATCAAATGGGTAGAAATCAGAACTGAAGCACCGGGATTAAAGTTTGTCAAAATCGTATCAAGAATATAATCGCGGGTTGCGGGGTCAACCCCGCCCAAAGGTTCATCCAGAATATAAAGATCCGCCTTCCGACTCATCACCAGCACAAGCTGAACCTTTTCCTGCATTCCCTTACTCATTTTTTGCAAACGCATCCCCTCATCCAAGGATAAATCCTTCAAGAGTCTGCGTGCTTTTTCAACATCAAAATTGTCATAAAAATCGGAAAAATACTTAAGAACCTGACGAACCGTCATAGATTTATCCAGATAGGTACGCTCGGACAAAAACGAAATGCGCTTTTTACTTTCGATTCCGATCGGCGCTCCTCGAAAAAGAATCTGTCCTGCGTCAGGCATTAAAAGATCGTTAATCAGTTTCAAAAGAGTGGATTTTCCCGTACCGTTTTTCCCAAGCAAACCGATGATGCGGCCTTCCTCAAGGCGAAGATCAATACCATCCAAGACCTTATTCTTTCCGTAGCATTTTTCAACTCCGATACATTCCAATATCATTTATCCGTTTCTCCTTTCAATTTTTGAAGGCAAAGCAAAGCCTCTTGAAAATCCATCCCGATTTGCTCCATTTTTTCGTAAAATTCACGAGCAAATCGCTCCGCTTCCTTTTGTTTACAGCGCTGAATCAAATCTAGGTCGGAAGTAACAAATTTTCCGTTTGTTCGTTCCGTCCGAATGAGTCCCGACAATTCAAGCTCCGCCAATGCCTTTTGCATGGTATTGGGATTGACCTGCTCTTGCAAAGCCCACTCTCTCACGGACAGAACTCTCTCCCCGGGTTGCAGAGAACCGGAGATAATTAAAAAACGAATTCGCTCAACCAATTGAAGATATATGGGAAAATTATTTTCAAAACTCAGTTCGAATCCCTCCTTCATTGTATGAATTGATTAATACAATAATACAATATTTGTGCTTTTTTGTCAAGAGATAAGAAAAACTTTTTTCTTTACAAAACTAAAATATAGTGTTATAATATTTTGGAATAAATTTCTATTTAAACTTCGCAGAAAGGAAAACGGATGAAACGGAAAAGCACCATCAATAACGCTGTATTTGATCGTCTGAAGCACTCCCATATAATTTTATTTTCTTCTGCGTTCATACTGCTTTTTGCAATTCTTACATCACTTGTATTCTCCAACTGGCTGGTTCTTCCCCTGGGCATCAGTTTTATTTTGGTAGAAATCTCGCTGTTCTGGATTTATACTACCCTATCTGCAAAAATTGTACAGCGAAGCGAAGCGCAGCTTTCTTTAAGCGGTATGACCCTTGAATTTTTGCTAAATCTGACAACCCCCGTTACCATATTAAGTGAAGACGGTTTGATCCTTTGGTTCAACAAAGCTTTTCAAAAAGCAAGCGGACTTTCCGCCGTGGAACAAAAAAGCATTCAAGGAATTGCAAAAGGGAAAATTCCCCTTCGCAGACTCCGTGAAGAAGATCCCACCGAGCAAAATGAAAAGCCAATCATCGGTTCCCTGGCAGATGGAAATTACCGCATTACTTCGTACAAAATCAGTAGCGACGGAAAAACCAATCTGATTACTCTTTGGGATTCTTTGGCCAGAGAGCAGGCCTTAGAAAATAAATTGGCAGAGCAAAATACCGTTGTTTCTTACATTGCCGTAGATAACTACTCGGAAGCAGGCGGTTTTTTACAAGGAAATTACCGAACCATCACCGCAAAAATCTCCATTCTTTTGAAAGAATGGGCCGAGGAAATGGATGCAATTCTGCGAGAGGTCGAAAACGACCGCTATATTTTGATTGCGCAGGAAAAACATTTATTCGCTTTGACTGAAACGCGTTTTAACATTTTGGACCGAGTTCGCGATATCTCCAAGGATAATGTTGGTGTTCCCGTAACCATCTCCATCGGTATGGCTTGTATCAATGGAACACTGGATGAAAAAGAAGCTGTAGCACACCAAGCACTGGACCTTGCCATGCAGCGCGGCGGAAACCAAGCAGTACTAAAACTGCGCAACAATGCTACCGAGTACTACGGAGGACGAACCAAAACCGTACAAAAGAGAACCAAGATTCGTAGCCGAATCGTTGCAACAGAGGTTGCACAATTGATGGAAAAGGCATCCAACGTACTGATTATGGGGCATCGCTTCGCCGATCATGACTCCATCGGTTCCGCAATCGGCATGGCTCGTTTTGCAATGAATTACTGTCAGCGAGTTAACATTGTAGTAAATGTTCACGATACAAACCTAAAAAGCGTTTTTAAAAAGCTTGGAGGACTTCCTGATTACAAAAACATATTCATCGACGGTGTCACCGCGCAAAACACCATCACCTCTTCTACTCTTTTAATTATTACGGACGTAAACAACAGTCGTCAATTTGAAGCGCCGGAACTATTTGAAAACATTTCTAACGTTGTCATCATCGACCACCACAGACAAAGCGCGGAATATGCTGTAAAACCCACCATTACCTATATTGAGCCAAGTGCCTCCAGCGCAAGCGAGCTTGTTTCGGAAATGCTGGAGCAACAGTTGCCGCCAAAAAGTCTTCTTAAAGAAGAAGCGGAGCTTCTCTTTGCAGGAATTATTTTGGACACCAAGCAATTTGCCAACAACACCGGTCCCCGCACCTTTGCCGCCGCGCACTTCCTTCGTTCAGAAGGAGCAAATCCCGCAGAAGCACAAATGCTGTTTCGCTCGGACCTTGGTGATTTTAAGCGGGAAATCAAGTATGAAACCAACGCCAATATTTATCGTGACGTGATTGCTTATTCCTACATTGATGAAGATGCCACGCAAGAAGACAAAATCGCCGCTTCCAAAGCGGCAGACAGACTCTTGAATCTTGACGGGGTTCTTGCCTCTTTCGTTCTGTGCCGAATGGGAAACACCGTGCATATTTCCGCCCGCTCCTCCGGAACAATTAATGTTCAGTTAATTACGGAAGCGCTTCACGGCGGTGGCCATTTCGATATGGCGGGTGCACAAGTAAAAGATTCTACCATTCAGGAAACCCTCAAACGATTATTTGGTGCAATCGATCAATATCTTAACGAAGCATAAAACAAGGAGAAACCAATATGAAAGTAGTACTGAAAGCAGATGTAAAAGGACAAGGAAAAAAGGGTGAAATCATCCAAGTTTCCGATGGTTATGCGCGCAACTTTCTCTTCCCTAAAGGACTTGCGGCTCCCGCGGATGCAAAAGCCGAAAATGAGCTGAAAAATCAGATTTCCTCCAAGGAATATAAAGCAAAGGTGGATCTTGAAAATGCTCAGGCATTAAAAGAAACTCTTGAAAAAATTGAAGTTCGCGCCAAAGCAAGTGCAGGTACTGACGGAAAGATTTACGGAAGTGTTACCAATGCACACATTTCCGACCTGCTTGCCGCACAGCATAAAATTCAAATTGACAAGAGAAAAATCGCTATTGCAACCATTAAAAATTTTGGCACCTTCTCTGCCGAAATCAAGCTCTCTTCCGGCGTAACGGCAAATCTGAAGGTCATCGTTGAAGAATAAACAAGGGAAACAATTATGAATACATCTCCTACCTCTTTTATGGGAAAACAGCCCCCCCATTCCGTTGAAAATGAAATGGCGCTTTTGGGTGCTCTCATTCTGGATTGTGAACGAATCGGCGACGTTTCTTCCGTTGTAAACTCCGATGATTTTTACGTGGACAAACACAGAGAAATTTTCAATTCTCTGGTCAGTCTTTCCAATCGCAGCAGCGGAATTGACGTTGTCACCTTGCTCAGCGACCTTGTAAAAAACGGAGTTTATACCGAAGAACAAGGCTCCCAATACATTCGCCATTTGGCGGAAAGCGTTCCCGCGCTCTCCAATATTATGGATTATGCCGCCATCGTACACGAAAAAGCTTTGCTGAGAAAACTGATTCTGATTGCTGAAGAAATTCAAGATTCCGCGTATTCTCAGCACGAAGATACTGCATCGGTTGTGGATCAAGCAGAGCAGAAAATCTACGCTTTATCTCAAAACACAGTAAAAAATGATTTTTCTCCCCTCAGCGAAATCATTACCGCGTTCTACAAAGAACTAACCGAGCTGAGCAAAGGCGGGGATAACACCTCTACCATTCAAACCTTTTACAGTGACATTGACCGCATTCTTGTGGGTATGAACCCGGGTGACCTTATTTTGATTGGCGCACGCCCCGGTATGGGTAAAACCAGTTTTGCATTGAATATTGCAGCTGAAATCGCCAAAAGAAGAACCGATAAAACTGTAGCCATTTTCTCCTTGGAAATGACCAAGACTCAGCTTGCCTCCCGTCTTCTTTCCTCCGAGGGACGAATTGAGAGCAGAAAGCTTCGCGACGGAAATCTGGAATCTGAGGATTATGCAAAGCTTGCTGATGCCGCCAGTGCATTGGCAGAGACCCGAATCTTTATTGACGATTCCTCTGACCTTTCCCCTATGAAGATGAGGACCAAATTGCGCAGGCTCAAAAATCTTGGAATCATTTTTGTGGACTACCTGCAGCTTATGCATTCGGACGATAAAAAGAAGAGCGAGAACCGTGTTCTGGAGATTGGAGATATCACCAGAAATTTAAAAATCATGGCAAAAGAATTTGGTTGTCCCATCGTTCTGCTTTCTCAGCTTTCCCGTATCTCCCAGGAACGCAAGGATAAACGTCCCCAGCTTACTGATTTGCGTGACTCCGGTGCTATCGAGCAGGATGCAGACGTGGTTATGTTCCTACACAGAGAATTCTATTACGACAGTCGAAACACTGACATTCAAAATATGGCTGAATGTATCATTGCCAAAAACCGTCACGGTGCCATGGACACCATCAATCTGGGCTGGGACGGACAGTACACCCGTTTCTGCACCTTAGAAAAGCGGTTTGACGGTGCACCGCCCGAAGTATAAAAATGACATTATTTTCCCGTTTTCAAGAAGAAATCAAGAAAAACAATCTAATTAAAAAGTCAGATCGAATCCTTGTAGCCTTTTCGGGCGGCAAGGATTCGGTGTGTCTTCTTTTCTTGTTGCAAAGTTTACGGGAAAAATTGCAATTTGACTTGGGTGCCTGTCACATCCATCATGGCATTCGCGGGCCAGAGGCAGATGATGATTTATCTTTTTGTAAAAAAATTTGCCAAGAAAAAAACATCCCCTTTTTCTTCGATACAGTTGATGTACCCGCCTTCTGCAAAAAAAATCACTTCGGTCTGGAGGAAGGCGCGCGGATTTTACGCTACGATTCTTTGGAACGCATTTCAAAGCTAAATAACTACAACAAAATTGCAACTGCGCACACTGCTTCCGATCAAGCGGAAACCATTTTATTTCGCCTGATTCGAGGAAGCGGATTTGAAGGGTTAATAGGGATTCCAAGCCATCGCGGCAATATTATTCGTCCCCTACTTTCTTTTTATCAAGAAGAAATTCTCGATTTTTTGATAAATAATCACATAGAATTCAAAAAAGATTCAAGTAACTGCGATATGATTTATTCAAGAAATCGTTTGCGGGGCGCAATCCTTCCCGAAATAAAAAAAATCAACCCCGCTGCAGAAAACGCTTTTCTTCGTTTTTCCAGCATTGCCAAAGAACAGCACAATTTAATTTGTGCGCTTTGCAATCAATGGGAGCGGGATAATAAAATTCATTATGAAAGCGGAAGAATTCCCTTGGAACCGCTTTTGGAGTTAGTCAATGGTGAGGGAATGGCTCCGGTTTTTCGGGAAATCATTTCCCGAATGGCAAAAAAAGAAAAAATTGTCATTGACTTTCAGCATTTTGAAGCACTTTATGCGTTATTAAAACGCCCTTTGGAGGGCAAAATAATTGAAATTGCAAATGGATTTGCATTTCGTATAGAAAACGAATCGCTTATCTTTGCTTTGAATGAAATCAAATCCCCCTGCATACAGTATCAAGTACAACTAAATATTGGTGAAAATAAATTGCCGATTTCAGATACCATCTTAGACTTATCTGACAAAAGGCGCGGAAAAGTAGAAAATTTTAACAAAAAGCTCTTGATTATTCATGCCGCATTCGATAAAATAGAAGGTAACCTTTTTGCACGAAATCGCAGAGAGGGTGACACAATTCAAATAGGCGGTATGACCAGAAATTTGAAAAAATTGTTTCAAGAAGCAAAAATTCCAAATTTCTATCGGAATCGTTTGCCGATAATATGCGATGACAAAGGCATTATATGGATTCCGTATATAGGCCTATGTGATCGCGTGCGGGAAAGTAGTTGTGATGAAATTTTCACTATGGAGCTTCGCAGTTCTATCTTTCCCCCAACTGATTGATAATCGAGAGGAAAAAAACAATGTGTGAATTTCAAACCTTGACTCCCGATCTGGACTGCATCCTTTACGGGGAAAAAGAACTGAATGAGATGCTAAACCGCTTGGGACAAGAAATCACGGAATACTACAAAGAAAAGGTAAAAGATCGCAAACTGATTCTGGTTGGCGTATTGAAGGGCTCCTTTATCTTTATGGCTGATTTGATTCGCAGAATTGATCTGCCCTGCCAAGTTCTATTTCTTCGGGCATCCAGTTACGGTTCGGCCACTGTTTCCTCCGGAAATGTTTCCGTAGAGCCCCTCCCCGAAGCGGACCAACTGGATGGCGCACACGTGCTTCTCATCGAAGATATTCTTGACAGCGGAAGAACCTTAAAGAAGCTCCATGACCTGTTTCTACAAACAGGTGCAGCCTCAGTTAGGATTTGCACTATGCTGGACAAGCCCGCAAGACGCGCCGCCCCCATCAAAACCGATTTTTGCGGATTCGAGGTTGAAGACCAATTTATTGTAGGTTACGGGCTGGATTACAACGAAATTTACCGCAACCTTCCGTACATCGCTATTTTAAAACCCGAAGTATATTCATAACCCCATGATTTAAGGAGAAACAAGCGTCGAAATGAAAAAAAACAATTTCAAAGTTATTATATTTTACTCAGTTTTGATCCTTCTGGTCATTCTTGCATCCACTTCCCTATTTAATATGACCGCGGATAAAGACCAGCAATACAGCGAAATCATTGCTTTGTTTGAAAAGGATCAAGTGAAAAAGTTTACCGTTTCCGCAGACGGCGATTTGTCGATTCTCACCATTGATAACAAAAAGATAGAATACGAGCTTCAACGCGTAGATTACTTTCGCGAAGACGTAGCGGAATATGTAAAGCAAAATTTCAAGGATACCGATGGAAAAAGCGGCAATCTTGAAAGCTATCATTACGAGCCTGTCCCTTCAACTCCTTGGTGGTTATCTTTCCTTCCCTACCTTGTGATTATTGTTCTCTTCGTGGCACTTTGGTTCTACGCAATGAATCAGGCTACAGGTGGCAAGGGCGGCAGAATCAATTCTTTTGGAAAAGCAAAGGCAAAGCTTGGTTCCAATGAGAAGAAAAAAGTATTTTTCGCCGATGTTGCAGGAGCGGATGAAGAAAAAGAAGAATTATCCGAGGTGGTTGACTTCTTGAAAAATCCCACGCGTTTTCAGGAAATCGGCGCAAGGATTCCTCACGGTGTCCTTTTGGTGGGACCTCCCGGTACCGGTAAAACCTTACTTGCCAAAGCAGTAGCCGGCGAGGCAGGTGTTCCCTTTTATTCCATTTCCGGATCTGACTTTGTTGAAATGTACGTGGGTGTTGGTGCATCCCGTGTCAGAGACCTTTTTGAAAATGCTAAAAAAACGGCTCCCAGCATTATCTTTATTGACGAAACCGACGCCGTTGGCCGTCACAGAGGCGCAGGTCTCGGAGGCGGTCACGACGAAAGAGAACAGACCTTGAATCAGCTTTTGGTGGAAATGGATGGTTTTGGCTCCAACGAAGGTGTAATCGTTATGGCGGCAACCAACCGTCCCGATATTCTCGACCCCGCACTTCTTCGTCCCGGTCGTTTTGACAGACAGGTAACCGTCAACTATCCCGATATTAAGGGACGAAAGGCAATTTTGGAAGTTCACTCCAAAAACAAACATTTTGAAGAAGACGTAAATCTGGAAACACTTGCGAAATCTACACCGGGCTTTACCGGCGCAGACCTCGCGAATCTTTTGAATGAAGCCGCACTTTTAGCCGCCAGAAAAAACAAAAAGCTTATTGGTACCACCGAGCTGGAAGAAGCTACCATTAAAGTAATTGTCGGACCTCAGAAAAAAAGCAAGGTTGTATCCGAAAAGGACAAAAAGCTTACCGCTTATCACGAAGCGGGTCACGCCATCGTTACCCATTTTCTTCCTACGCAGGATAAGGTTCATCAAATCTCTATTATCCCCTCAGGTAGAGCCGGTGGCTATACCCTTTCCCTTCCTAATGAAGACAAAAGTTATATGTCAAAATTGGAAATGGAAGAAGAGATTGTTTCTCTGCTTGGTGGCAGAGTAGCCGAAAAGTTGATTTTGGACGACATTTCCACCGGCGCTTCCAATGATATTCAGCGCGCAACCGAAATTGCACGAAATATGATTACCAAATACGGTATGAGTGACAAACTCGGTCCTGTAGTTTATGGAAGCGGTCACGGTGAGGTTTTCCTTGGAAGGGACTTCAGCAGCACCCCCAACTATTCCGAAAAAGTTGCAGCTTTAATTGATGAAGAAACACTTGCCATCGTAAACAATGCTTTTGATAAAGCAGTTTCCATTTTGAAGGAGCATATGGATAAGCTTCACTTTGTTGCATCCTTCTTAATCGACCACGAAATTATGGACGAGGATCAATTCGATGAGGCCATGAGTGAAGGCGCAACTATTCAAAGCGTTGAAAAAATCAAAGAAGAAAAACAAAAGAAGAGTAAGGTTGAGAACGAAAAAAAACGCGAAAGTGATGCTACTAAAAGCAGCGCAAACACTTTAGCAGAAATGCTCGCCGAAGAAGCAGATAAAGCATCCAAGCGAGATCAAAATCAACAATAAAAAAAGGCTTGCAATTGCAAGCCTTTTTTTATTTTTTGCGGTCAACTGTTACTGCTTCGCCTTTGAGAATACCATCGCATGCTGAAATAATCTGCTTAACATAATCTCGATTAATATAGAATTCGCCACTATCATTGAGCGTATAATAGGCCTTACGAGCAGTCATACCAAAAAACTCATAATTATACACATTGCCGTTGCGAAGGGTAATTTTCAATTTCAAAATGGAATCTGCCTCCGCGGGCTTTTCAGCATAACCGTCCACGGTTGTAAAGAGAATTGCCTTGTAAAGCTGACGGAAATTATTGGTATCTACTTTCACCCCATTGGAAGAGGTAACCTTCAAATCATTTCCGCTACCTTGTAAAGAAAATTTTGCATTGGTTTTCTCATAGAAAAGCTCCATAGTAGCAACCTGATCAATGGAAACAGAGAAGGAGTGATTATCCAAAAGTTTCAGCAAATCCCATTCGACCCACTCATGTTCCGCAGCATCAAACTCAACAATCAAATCAAAATCAGGAGAATAAATATAATAGATATAAGCAGGTTCATCTTCGCTTGACTGAGACGTGACCTGAAGCTTTTCGCTGATATATAGGGTAATATCAAAATTTTCATAACGGTAATAAAGCTCATAAATCCAGTTGTTCTCAGAATCCATTAAGCTATACAAGCGGAAAAGCTTTTTTATTTCCTCCGCCTGTGCCGGGTCTTGCAAACGACTGGAAATATTGTATTCAATAACCGATTCGCCGGAAAAACTGACAAAATGTTCAAGAAGCTTCTGAAAATTATCAATAGAAGGATAATAACCTGCAGGAGTATTAAAGATATGGGTGAAAAGCTCACCTGTTTGCTCGATTTCCTCATCGGTCAGATTTCGGATAGAAGCAAAAGTTTCACCTTTTTTCTTAATAACAAGCTCCTTTACATCCGCATAAGCGGTAGCTGAAACCGGTGGTGCTACCTGAGGCAAAATATAGGCTTTGGTATCTGCAAAAATACAACGGGTAATATAGGTGTCTTGCAAAATATAGAGAGCATCTCTTCCCTCGACCATCACATAGTAACCGCTGCCGGAAACAGTGGGATTTCCGAAATGCAAAACTTTTGATTCCGTTTCTCCTTTATCATTAAGATAAGAGAAGGTAACCGTTGCCTTTCCATCACCGTCCAAACCATAAGCAGAAAGATTATCCTTATTATAGCCCACAACCTCTTCCGTAGCAAGCATATAACGAACAAGGTTTACAAGCGAATCCACCATAGAAACGCTTTCCAATAAATTGCTAAGATCCTGACCCTCCGCGTCCTTCATCCAGTCGCTGGTCTGATCGTAGTACATTGCTTCTGCGCCTTCAAAATAATACTGGCCATCATCGCCTTTATAATAATGAAAACCGCCAAGCTCATTTTCAACTTTGATTCCAAGAACCCGACTTGCATCCACAGGATCTACGATAAAAGGTCTTCCGCTCTGCATTTGTTCGCCGTGGTTTCCCTCAGTGGGCAATTCTTCTTTTTCCTCAGGCTTCAAAAGCGTAAAAAGAAGAACAATATAAACCAAAGCACAAATAAGGATAACTGCCGCAGAAATAATAATGGATCGCATTCTTCTATCCTGCCAAAGAGCGGAAAAAGAAATTTTTTTATTTTTTTTCATATACACTCCGTTACAAATGCTTTCTCTTAATATATACCACAGTTCCAAAAGCAAAGATCATAAGAGGAATCAAAACAGAAGCCACGATACCGTAAACGTAAACAGCGCCGCTTTCCATATCAATCGTATAATCTTCAAGAACCTTGTATTGGGTATCCATATAGATATCTTCATCCGACAAAAGACGAATCATATTATATACAATATCCGTATTACCAAACTGTTCGCGGAAAGCATTGGTTTCGGTAAAATTACGGCTACCGATCAGAAGCAAATGTCCATAGGTCTTAGTATTATCAACGTAGGTGAAACGGGAGGAAATAGCCATCAGATTGAAGGGTCCTTTTTCCCTCTTCGTTCCCTCTTCGGTAATAATTTCAACGTACGAATTATCAGAACTGGTCAATACAGGCTCAACTACAGAAACATCGCCGTCCCCCTCGCTCAAAATGCGAATGGGAGCAGAATCCACGGAAATGGATCTGGGAGGGCTGGAAAGATCCGTCAAGGATTTCGTCAAAGCAGCAGCCACCGTATCGCTCTCTTCATAGTTGACGTAAATCATCTGATTGTCCTGAGTATGACAGTAAATATCATCCATTACAACCTGATTCCGAACAAGCTCCATTCCCCAATCTGCCAAAAGCTCATCCAGCACGGGAAGCTTAGGGGTAGTGGGAGAAGCAATAACTACCATAGAACGGTATTCGTTCAAATAATTGGAAATCTTGGTATATTCGGTAACAACCGCGTCATTCTCCGAATACGTAATATCCTTTTGAGGATTATACATAATAAGCATCTTGGAGTCAGGATCAATTTCATCCTTGGTCAAATCCACCTCCTTAATGGTAAAGCCACAGTTGGTAAAGATCTCCGTCAAAGCTTGGGGAACGGATTCACCATGACCTGCCGTAAAGGTGACCACAGGGCTCTTACGCGAGGTAATATAGATCATAGCAGAATTAAACTTCATCTCACCCTGGAATGCCCACACGTTTTGCCCGTTTTCATCATAAACCAAGCAAGAATCCAAAGTTAAATAACGGAAGGCGCCTTTCTCCAAGGAATTAGATACGATTACAGAATCGGTATTAATTTCATAACCAAGATCGGTGTAATAAGAATAACGCTCGGGATGGGTATTCAAATCTTCGTTGAATTCCACGCGGATTTCAGGAAATCTCTCTGCATAGCTTTCAGCAAGATTAACTACCCAGCTTTGCATTTCCTCCTCCATAATACGGTCCTTTGCGTTATGGAACGTGATTTTAATCTCAGGCTTTTGACCGTGCTGCTTTTCATATTCGTCAAGCCTAGTCTGAATCAAGGTAACCGTCTCATCGCTGATAGAGAAAATCTGGTCATCGGTCAAGTCAAAATACAGGCTATATTTCGCATCAACAGCAGATACAATCGCATTCAACAAAATCACTACTGCAATGAAGAAAATTGTAAATACGGTCGCAGCAGTACCGTATTTGAATTTTTTGGAAGAAAAGAATTTCTTCGTTTTTTGCTTATTTTCCATATTATTTGTATTCCCTCTCAGTTTTGGATTATTCCCAGCGGCGCTTCTCTAACACACGAATCGTCAAGAAAATAAAGACCACCGTGATAGAAACATAATATAAAAGCGCTACAATATCAAAATACCCGTAGGTGAATACGTAGAAGCGATCAAAAATGGAAAGCCATTTCATCACCACGCGAAGGGGGGTGAACTTAACGTAGCTTGCCAAAATGCCAATAACCAAGGTGGAAGCAATGGAAACAATTGTAACCAAAGCAGAAACCAACTGATTTTCGGTGCACGCTGAAACAAAAATACCAATAGCAACAAATGCAGAGCCAATGAGCAAAATTCCCAACGTAGTGGAAAACATGATAACAGAGTTCGGCTCGCCGTAAAAATACAGTACCACAAAATTTAAGCAAGAGGCTAAAAGAGTTCCTGCGAATAAAGTAAATGCGGCAAGGTACTTTGCAAAAATGACGCTGAAAAGAGAAACAGGCGATGTCAAAAGAATCTGCTCGGTCTTACTTTTCTTTTCCTCGCTGAGCATACGCATCGTTAAAAGAGGAATCAAAATTGCAAACAGATACAGCATAAAGGTATAATAAACATTCACCTCACAAGTTCCTGAATACAGAGTTGTATAAGTGAATAACAAGGAGGAAACTGCAAGGAAAAGCGCTACATAAACGTAGCCAATCGGATTCACAAAGTACGAGCGGAGCTCTTTCTTGTAAATAGCAAACATGCTTTATTTTCCTCCCTTCTTGTTTTTGCCGGACTGATCGGTAATGAGCGCAAGGAATACATCTTCCAAATCCATTCCCATAACGTCCATAGAAATAATCGGCCATCTCTTCTCTGCCATTGCATAGAACAAAGGTTTGCGCACATCAATATTTTCCGCGCTCTCAATCAGATATGCAGTGCTATCGCCGTCACGAGCGCCAAGCACCTCTGCATATACCACACCCGGAGTGGACTTGATTGTTTTCAAAACTTCGTTCTGAGGTCCACAGATATGATAGGTCATTCTGCTCTTATCCTCTACAGCACGAGCAATATTCTCCGTTTTTTCGTCTGCAACGATTTTCCCCTTATTGATAACAACGATACGATCACAAATCGCCTGAACCTCAGACAAAATATGAGTAGAAAGAATAATCGTATGCTCTTTGCCCAATTTTTTGATCAAATTACGAATTTCTATAATCTGCTTAGGATCAAGGCCTACCGTAGGTTCATCAAAAATCAGAACGGGAGGATTTCCGATCAGAGCCTGCGCAATGCCCACTCTCTGACGGTATCCTTTGGAAAGGTTTCCGATTACACGGCCACGCACGTCGGAAATTTTCACAACATCACAAATCTCTTTCAGATGCTTCTCCCGATCCATACGGGGCTTTTTCAGATCATACACAAAATTAAGATACTCATTGACGGTAAAATCCAAATAGAGCGGCGGATGCTCAGGCAGAAAACCAATCTTGCTTTTTGCCTCAATGGGGTTTTCAAAAATATCAATACCGTCGATTTTGGCAGTTCCCTCCGTTGCAGAAAGATAACCGGTCAAAATGTTCATCGTAGTGGATTTTCCTGCACCGTTGGGACCGAGAAAGCCCATTATTTCACCTGCTCCCACGGTAAAGCTAACGTGATCTGCAGCAAGCTTTGTACCATAGCGTTTGGTGATCCCACTAATTTCGATCATAAATTCCAAATATTCCTTTCACGAAAGATTATTCTTTTTCCTTGCAAACGGTGATGGAAAGCTCATCCAAAGACTCCTGCGGTACCGGGGCAGGACAATCTGTCATCAATTCGCAAGCATTCTGTACCTTGGGGAACGCGATACAATCACGAATCGCATCCAATCCAAGAAGAAGGCTTACCAAACGGTCAAATCCAAAGGCAAGACCCGCATGAGGCGGTACACCATAGCGGAATGCTTCCAAAAGGAAACCAAATTTTTCCTGTGCTTCTTCATCGGAAAGACCAATGATATCAAACACCTTCTGCTGAATATCGCCGCGATGAATACGTACGGAGCCACCGCCAACCTCCCAACCGTTGATAATAATATCATACGCTTTCGCGCGAACCTGTTCGGGGGCGGTATCAAGCAGAGATAAATCCTCATCCTTGGGGGCGGTAAAGGGATGGTGCATTGCTTTGTAGCGACCGCTTTCCTCATCCTTTTCAAACATGGGGAAATCCGTAACCCAAAGAAGAGCAAAATCCTTTTTATCATAGAAGCCATATGCTTCACCACACTTGCAACGCAAAGCGCCGAGAGAATCAAAAACAACCTGATTGGAGGCATCAGCAACGATAAAGACAACATCGCCCTTTTCAAAGTTCATTGCCTTTTCAATGGCAATATTTTCTTCCTCGGTCAAGAACTTGGCATAAGAGGAGGTCTTTTCATCACCGCCCTTAAGCCAGGCAAGACCTTTTGCACGATAAGTCTTAACAAAATCTGTCAGTTTATCAATCTCCTTACGGCTCATGCGATCAGCAACACCCTTAACATTGATGGCACGAACCGAACCACCGCCGGAAATGGCACCTGCAAACACCTTAAACTCGCAAGAAGACAAAATGGAGGAAAGATCGCAAAGCTTCATTTCAAAACGGATATCCGGCTTATCGGAGCCGTAATTTTCCATTGCGTCCTTCCAAGGCATTCTGGGCAAGGGAGTGGAAAGCTCAATTCCCAGAACCTCATGGAATACCTTTTTCAAAAAGCCCTCATTAACACTCATAACGTCATCTTCATCTGCGAAGGACATCTCAAGATCAAGCTGGGTAAATTCAGGCTGACGATCCGCGCGAAGGTCTTCATCGCGGAAGCACTTGGCAATCTGCATATAACGATCAAATCCGGAAACCATCAAAAGCTGCTTATAAAGCTGGGGGGACTGAGGAAGTGCATAGAAGGAACCGCGATGCACGCGGCTTGGAACCAAATAGTCTCTTGCACCTTCAGGAGTAGATTTGATTAGAATAGGAGTTTCAATCTCCAAAAATCCCTCAGTATCAAAATAATCCCTTGCGCTTTTTGCAAGCTGGTGACGGAAACGAATATTCTTTTGCAATTCGGGATGACGCAAATTCAAATAGCGGTATTTCAGACGGATATCCTCGCGAACATCCATAGAATTGAGAACTTCAAAGGGTGGCGTAGCCGCCTCAGACAAAACCTCAAGACGGTCAACCGCAACCTCGATGGTACCGGTAGGCAAATTGGGGTTTACAGCACCCTCACCGCGAGCACGAATGACGCCCTCGGCACAAAGCACAAATTCGGAACGAACACCAAATGCAAGATCGAATACCTCCTTTGGTGTATTCTCGTCAAAAGCGAGCTGTAAAATACCGCTACGGTCACGCAGATCCATAAAAATGAGCGATCCCAGATCACGCATTTTCTGTACCCATCCGCAGACCTTTACTCTTTTGCCAATGTCATTTGCTCCAAAAGAAGCACAATATCCTGTTCTTTGCATAATTCTTCTCTTTTCTATTTCACTTTAAATTCTTACGCCAGTCCAGATCACCGCGATCCAATGCAAGGATCAAAGCCTCTGCTGTAGCGAGATTGGTTGCCAACGGAATATTATAGGTATCACAAAGCTGAATGAGATTCGCATCCTCAGAATCAAACTCATCCATCGCATCTCGCAAATAAAAAAGCAGGTCAATCTCATTGTAGGAGATGCGGGAAGCAATCTGCTCCGTTCCGCCACCTGCTCCCGGGAGAACCAACTCGATTTCAAGACCGGTTGCCTCTTTTATAAAATTTCCGGTAGTTGCTGTGGAGCACAGGGTATGCTTTGCTAAAATGCCACAATAAGCAATACAAAGCTGTGCCATCAATTCTTTTTTCTCATCCTGTGCAATCAAAGCAATATGCATATTTAATCCTCCGTAAAATCAATAAAAACGACTTCTCTTTTTCTTTTTTAAAACACCTTTAAGCAAAGGAATTTGTTCTCCCATCAATCTCAAACAAATATTTTCAAACGCTTTTCCGGCAACGCTTTTGGGGATTCCTGCAAGAGGAACACCCTTCGCAAGAGCCTTCTCGGCACCGGAATCAAACGGAACAACACCGATAATCGGAACACTGGTACGATTAATAATTTCCACCACACCAAAGGGATTATCTCCGGGTTTTGAAACGCGAAATGAATTCAAAACAAGTCTTGCCTTATCAGACTCCTTCAATCGCATCGCACAACGCTCTGCTGCACGAACCGAAGTAGGCGCTGCGGTACTAACCAATAGAATTCGGTTCACCCGATTTGACTCCTCAAAAAAACGGAAAGAAGCTCCACCACCGGCGGGCATATCAAAAATAATTACATCGAAAATGCCCTTCAAATAATCAAGTAAAGAATTAAAATTTTCCTGACAAACCTTGTCCAGAGACGACTCATTAAAAAACACGGGAGCGGAAAGGAAATATACCCCATCATCTCCGGGAAACAGTGCGTCCTGGGGTTGTACAGTTCCACTCAAAAGATCCAAAAAAGTAGGAATCACCGAATCTTCTCTTCCCAAGGCAATATCAAGACCGCCGGTTCCCAAATCCATATCCACGGCGAGAACCGATTTTCCGGATTGTGCTAAACAATGCGAAAGACTTGCCGACAGAACGGTTTTTCCTACACCGCCCTTTAAACTGGTTACAACAATTATTTCTCCCAAGACTTTCTCCTTTGCAAAAATTGCAAAATTTCCGATTTTCATTCCATATTAGTTTACCACAAAACACAGTCAGAGTCAAGTTTTTCCTTGTCTTTTAGGCACTTTTAACAAAAGAATCTCATTTTTCATTTCCATGGAAAACAATGCGACTTTTTCTTGCAAAACACTTGATTTTGTGACAAATTATGTTTATAATATTTAAGAGTATAAACTAAAAAAGGAATGCAAAAATGAAACAATTCTTTACTTCTGAATCCGTTACCGAAGGACATCCCGATAAAATCTGTGACCAGATTTCCGATGCGGTATTGGATGCTATTTTGGAACAAGACCCCAAGGCAAGAGTTGCCTGTGAAACCGCAGTAACGACCGGTCTTGTGCTGGTGATGGGTGAGATTACCACCACAGCCAATGTTGATTTTCAAGAAATTGCAAGAGAGACCATTCGTGAAATTGGTTACGACCGCGCAAAATTTGGATTTGACTGCGACACCTGCGCTGTGATCAGTTCCGTGCACCGACAGTCTCCCGATATTGCTATGGGCGTAGATGCCCAAGGTGCAGGCGACCAGGGGATGATGTTCGGTTTTGCTTGTGATGAAACACCGGAGTTGATGCCACTTCCCATCGCTCTTTCCCACGCCTTGGCAAAAACTTTAACCAACGCCAGAAAAAGCGGTGTTCTTCCCTATCTCCGACCTGACGGAAAGACGCAGGTCACCGTAGAATATGAAGACGGAATTCCCAAGAGAATTGATGCCATTGTGGTCTCCTCTCAGCATGGCGCTGAAGTTGATCAGGATACCATCCGTCGCGATATTATCAAGCACGTAATCAACACAACCATTGATGATAAAATGATGGATAAGGACACCAAGATTTTCGTCAACCCAACCGGCAGATTTGTAGTAGGCGGTCCTCAAGGTGATAGTGGTCTGACAGGCAGAAAGATCATTGTTGACACTTACGGCGGATATTCCCGTCACGGCGGCGGAGCTTTCTCCGGCAAAGATCCTACCAAGGTTGACCGTTCCGCTTGCTATGCTTGTCGCTATTTGGCAAAGAACGTTGTTGCAGCGGGACTTGCAAAAAAATGCGAAGTTCAGCTTTCATACGCCATTGGGGTAGCACAGCCTACTTCGGTTTTAATTGATACCTTTGGTACAGGAAAAATTGCAGACGAAAAAATCGCCGAAGAACTAAAGGCACTTGTAGATCTGACACCTCATGGTATCATCCGCACCTTGGATCTTAGAAGACCTATTTACAAGCCCTTTGCTTCCTACGGTCATATGGGTCGCGAGGAACTGAATGCTCCTTGGGAAAAAACCGATCTGATTCCTGCTTTACAAAAGCTTTTATAAAAAAAATCCAAGCGATTTTCGCTTGGATTTTTTTATAACTTTATAACATCCACAACATGTAAATTGCCGCAGTCCACCGTAAAACGAATCTCAAAGCCTGCAAAGGGAAAGCCATAAACACGGTGAGGATCATTGTGATAGGAAGGACGGGGATCCTGACGCAAAATTTCCATAAGTGCTTTCCTTTTTTCTATGGGAACAAGAGTCAAAAGTTGCTCGGAAAAATCAACGGACAGCGTATCGGAAATATGCTCGTCGGCAAATCCGCCGACAGCATCGGGATGAGAATCGGAAAAAGGAATATAAGGCTTAATATCATAAATAGGAGTACCGTCCATCAAATCGGCGCCCGCTATAACAAGGCAAGGTCCATCATCATTTTGTTCCGTGCGAATAAGACGAACGGATGAGAGCCCGATTGGGTTTGGCCGAAAAGGAGAACGAGTTGCAAAAACTCCCATTCTGGTATTACCACCCAAACGAGGTGGACGAACCGTAGGTGAGGACCCTTTATCCGTATGTTCCGAAAAGCACCAGATGAGCCAGAGATGCGAAAACCCTTCGATTCCGCGAATATAATCTGGATTGCGATATTTTCCCTCAAATACAATACGGCTTTCCAAAGTATCTAAAATCCCGCTTTGACGGGGAATGGCAAACTTCGTAGGAAAATCGCTTCGGATTCTTGCAATAATCTCCATACCTATTCCTCCAAAAAAAGTCCTTGCCATGACGGCAAGGACTTTGGCGACCTGAAGGGGGCTCGAACCCCTGACCTCTAGCGTGACAGGCTAGCGTTCTAACCAACTGAACTACCAGGCCGTTTCAAATGCTCGAAAAATTCGAGCATCGTGGTGGAAACTATAGGGCTCGAACCTATGACCCTCTGCTTGTAAGGCAGATGCTCTCCCAGCTGAGCTAAGCTTCCATATGGAGCGGATTACGGGGCTCGAACCCGCCACCTCGACCTTGGCAAGGTCGCGCTCTACCAAATGAGCTAAATCCGCAATTTTTAAAGATAGTGGTGCCTCCGGTCGGAATCGAACCAACGACACGAGGATTTTCAGTCCTCTGCTCTACCAACTGAGCTACAGAGGCATACCCCTCTCAAACTTTTGGTAGTATATCATAGAAGTTATAGTTTGTCAAGAGTATTTCTGGATTTCTCGATACAAGGACTCTGCATAGAAAGCGAATCCATGATCGTTGGGATGAAGCCTTTCATCGCGGAAGTACTTGCTATCGTGGGGTATAAATTCCCAACCGCAAATTACATTCATATTGGGAATGTTTTCACCAAGTTTTACAATAAAATTATGTACATTGGAAAATGCGCCACACGGTCTCGCCTCTTGGTATGCTTCACGCCATATGGGAGAAATCGCAAAAATAGGGACATCGGGATAGGTACGACTAAGATTCTCATAAAAGCTCTTACAATTAGTCTGAAACTCTTCCAATGACTTAGATTTAGTCCAATCATTGGTACCATACGCTACGGTAATCATATCGGGTTTAAAAGATTCGGAGGTTGCGGCAAGTTCAGGCCAAAACACCTCTCCTCCGATTGCCTTATTATATTCCTCAACCTTCAAAAGACGCGCAAGACGAGAAATGTACGAATTAGAAGAAAAAGCAGCATCATAACCATGGGTAATGGAGTCACCGAAACAAAGCATTTTCTTTTCGGGCTTGACGGGCTTTATAAAAGCGCCGTCCGAAACGCTGATTTCATTTAAAATTACTTTGGCAGACCACGGAAGATACAGTACTACCTCCTTTTCCCCTTCTCCCAGCTCAAATTTATATTCAAAGGGACCGTAAGAATAGCATTTAGAATTATTAGGCTCCTCTGTTATATTTGAAAAATTATCAAAGGATTTCTTTTTTTCGCCATTGATAAAAAGATCAAAGGAAAAATATCTGCGGCTGGCTGCAAAAACCGTTTCACCTTTCATACCAAAAACTTTACTATCAGTACGGAAGGAAAGCTTTACACCGGAACTGGAAAGAGCTTTCATATAAAAATCCGCACTTCTTACCCGATACAAATCGCGCTGTTCTTTGGTAAATCTATGAAATACAATCCCTTGCTCGGTTTCCTCAAGCTCAACCGCGCCGAGACTAATCGCTTGAAGTGTTTCCATTTTCAGTTTCATTACAAATTATCAACCTCGTTTTTATCATGAATTTCTTTAATGCTTTCCTTGGAAAAGCCTTCTGTGCTTTCCTTCATAAACATAATCTTGACGGTCATCAAAATTAGTTTTATATCAAGAAGCAAGGAATAATTCTGCATATAAATCAAATCCAATTGGAGTTTATCGTAAGGAGCAGTATTATACTTTCCATAAAGCTGAGCATAGCCTGTCAAACCGCCTCGGAATTTCAAACGATAAGCAAACTCGGGAATCTTTTCTGAATATTGACGAATGTGCTCCACACGCTCAGGACGCGGACCTACAAGGCTCATATCCCCAAGCAAAATATCAATTAGCTGAGGAAGCTCGTCCATACGAGTCAATCGCAACACTTTTCCGACGGGAGTGATGCGAGGATCGTTATCTTCGGTAGGATTGACACCATGCAGATCCGCATCAACTATCATACTGCGAAACTTATGGATGCGGAACACCTTACCATTGATTGTTCCTCGTTCCTGACGGAAAAACACAGGTCCGCCGTCATATAGCTTGATAGCAATGGCAGAAATCAGAAAAATCGGAGAGGTGATAATTAGCAAAAGCAAAGATACCACAATATCCATCACTCGTTTGATAACTCGCTGTTCAACGGTAAGACCTACATTGCGATAAAGCAACAAGGGGGTATCAAAAATATGCAGCCGCTCCGCCCCGCGAACCAAAATGTCTGAGATTTTTGTAGTGGTGTAAGCGCGAATATCGTTCTCAAAACAAATCTTCAAGATTTTGTTTCTCAGTTCGGAATGCACATCATAAACGATAACACATTCATAATTGCGGATCGTTTCTTCTAATTTTTCCACACCAACGGAAATATGCAAGATCTCACCGATCGTGAATTTATCCTTGCGGGAAGAGACCTTTTCCAAGAAAGCGTCGGGAGCATAATTGTCATAGATCAAAAGGGTTTTCTTTGCCGGAAAAACGCGATAAAGAAACCAATTCCCAAAAAAAGTAATTGCAACAATCACCACAATATCCGCAATGAAGGCATAGATAAGCGGTAAAACACTAGCATAACCCGCTGATAGGAGAATAATCTGCAAATATACGATAAAAAGCGTCGAAAGCGTTGCGAGCATCTGTGCGATAACCAAATTTGTTCTGCGAAAAAGACCATATCTCAAGCCGTCAAAAGAGTTCAAGAATATGGTTAAAATAGTCGCATAAACAAAGTAGAAGAACCAATTTCCCTTTTGCACAAAGGGGACAACGATATCGGCATTATACTCCGTCGTCCAAACAAAGGCAAAGATCAATGTTTGAGCTAAAATCAAAGTCAATGCAAGTAATAAACGCAAAAAACGCTTATATTGCTCGTTTTTAACCCGCATCTTATATCTCCTTTAAAAACCTTTGAACTTCTTATTTGCTAAATTTTTCGACAATAGCATCAACGATGCGCTCGCTGGCATGTCCGTCACCGTAGGGGTTACTTGCTTTACTCATACGGTCATACTCTTTTTCGTCTGTCAAAAGGCGCAGAGTCTCACGATAAATCGCATCACTATCGGTACCAACAAGCTTCAAAGTGCCTGCAGCAATACCTTCGGGACGCTCGGTAGTATTGCGAAGCACCAGAACCGGTTTTCCAAGAGAGGGTGCTTCCTCCTGAATTCCACCGCTGTCGGAAAGGATAATATGTGCCTTGTTCTGGAAGTTATGAAAATCAAATACCTCCAAAGGCTCAATCAGCTTAACCCTGTCACAATTACCGAAAATTTCATCGGCAGCAGCACGAACCAGTGGATTCTTATGAATGGGGTAAATGACCTTGTATCCGTCAACCTCATCCAAAACTCTGCGAATGCCGCGGAAAATGTTCTTCATCGGTTCACCGAGATTTTCTCTACGATGGGCAGTAAGA
The DNA here is from genome assembly GCA_045597125.1 of Eubacteriales bacterium. Classification (GTDB taxonomy): domain Bacteria; phylum Bacillota; class Clostridia; order Oscillospirales; family SIG627; genus RGIG5579. Next base: position 170,681 of record JAZODR010000052.1, read on the forward strand.
AGAATGAGCTTATCCCCTTGCAACCATTCGAGCTCAGGATGGGTATAATTCTCATCAACAGTGGTACTCATTGCATCAATAACGGTATTACCCGTTACGTAAATCTTTTCATCCGGAAGATTTTCCTTTAAAAGATTTTCACGGGAAAGCTCCGTGGGTGCAAAATACATATCGGTCATACAATCCACCATCTGGCGGTTCATTTCCTCGGGATAGGGAGAATATTTGTCATACGTGCGAAGCCCTGCCTCCACGTGACCGATAGCAACCTGATTATAGAAAGCTGCCAGAGCTCCTGCAAAGGTGGTAGAAGTATCACCGTGTACCAAAACGATATCGGGCTTTGTTTCCTTTAAAACGCCGTCAATTCCGTTGAGCGCACGCGTGGTAATGTCAGCAAGAGTCTGCCCCTGCTTCATCATATTCAGATCAAAATCGGGGGTAATGCAAAAGGTAGCCAGAACCTGATCCAGCATCTCGCGATGCTGTGCAGTCACACACACAATGCTCTCGATCTCTTCCCTCTTCTCCAGTTCCTTTACCAGAGGTGCCATTTTTATTGCCTCGGGACGAGTCCCGAAAATACTCATTACTTTGATTTTTTTCATTAGTTTTGACCTCTTTCATTTTCTTTCAGCAATTCTATAATCAATTCCGCTTTTTTAGACCAATCATTCTCTTGCGCTTCTCTATCAAGCAACACCATATAATCACTATCACAGGTTGCTTTTGAAGCCCTATCCAAGTGCTCTAAAAACTCATTATGATTTTCAGCTACCATAACTGATTTATAATTTTTACATTCAAGCATTGCAGTAGTTACAATCGGTTTATGTAACGCCATGTATTCAAACAGTTTCAACGGAGAAGTTGCTTGGGTAATAGAATTAATAACAAAAGGAATTGTAAGAACATCCATCTTATCCGCATAATACTTCAAAATATGATATTCTTTCGGACCGATAAAATAAACGTTTTTCAAATCACCAATGCCACTGTTGTCATAAGACTCATCGTATTTGATACCAATCAAAACAACATTATACTTATCAGTGGCATCAATTTTCTTAATTAGATCATAATCAAACCAGCTTGCCAACGCTCCATAGTAACAAACGTTAATTTTTCCATTATGAATAATGCTTGAAAAATTATTTTCAAATTCAGGAGGCGAAGATAGATCACGGAAAAAGTCGTAGTCCACACCATTACAAGCCAAAACCATATTTTCTGTACCGCGCTTGCTCACAACATCATCATAAAGCTGTTTTGCAGTAGTAACAACGGGGATTCGCTTATTCCCCATTGCAAAGTTGTACTTATCCAGTACATATTCGGGGATTTCTTCAGTTCCGGAAAGTTCGGGGCTAATATCATCAATATACTCGTAAAGCAGATTAAATCCCTTGGCAATGTACTCATCAACTTCAGACATACTCATAGACCAGTTCGTAGAATAAATCTGGATATAAACCGGTCTATCCTGAGCTGCAAGCATGCTTTCCAATGCGTTTTTGGCAATCGGGTTTTCAAAATTAACCAAATAGAGATTATCTTCTGCCGCTTTAATATCAACAACAGGATCGGTTTTCAGGTTGACTTCGTAAAACACCAGACATCCTTTCTTTGCAAATTGTCGTGCAATATGCTGCGGACGCTGGAACAAAGGGACAGCCCAACCAAAAGGACTTCTCCAAACGATGATTCTGTCGAATTGATTCTGCTCGAAGATTCCAGAAATTTCAGAAGCTACACTTTTGTGATTACAACCGGACACAAACGAAATCATAGCCTTTGCTTTAGAAGCCCAAGTATTATCCAAAGCTTCTTTGATCAAAAGTTCTTTATACTCGGGGTCGCTGTTTTTCTGAATTGCTCTCTCAATATTCTCTACAAATGCCTCGTGTGATTCAGAATAGAACACAGATTGATATTTCTTGCACTCGGGAAGCGCCGTGGTAACAATAGGTTTCTCCATCGCCATATATTCAAACAGTTTTACAGGGCTTGTAGCTTCGGTGATCTCGTTGATCACAAAGGGAATGATGCATACATCCGCATTGCACGCATAACTTGGCAATACGTCATACCCCTTTCTGCCAAGGAAGAAAACGTTGTCAATATCTAAAATACCGCTCTTTGACAATGTATCGTCATAATCCTGACCGATTAGAACAATGGCATAATTTTTGTTTTCCGCAACTTTGAGAATCAAATCGTAATCAAACCAATTTGCAAGTGCTCCGTAATAGCAGAGAACGGTTAGATAATTATTTCGAATCTCCTGCATATCCTCGGGAACGTCATATTTCGCATATTTAAAATGCTCATAATCAACGCCATTGGTAATAAGTTCAGCCTTTTTGAAAGAAGATTCTTCGATTTTGCTCTTGAGTTTCGTTGCAGTGGAAACGACGAAAACATTTTCATCTTTCAAAACACTATTGTGACGGGCAAGAAGATCAAAATACGTATCTCCGGATAATTCTTCATTCAGATCGTCCACGTACTCGTATATAACCTTATAGCGATATTCCTCATATAACTGTATGCGTTCATAAGGAATGTAATCGGTGGAATATACCATCAAGTACTTATCGTAAACATTGGCAAAAGTATGGAACACCGCGTCACGATAATAACCCAAATCAACAAGGAGCAAATTATCTTTTAACACCTTGATACGAGTTTTATCGGTATAATCTTCATCTTCGTGAGAATGATAGATCATCAAAACATTATCGGGCAAGTTTGAAGCAATTTGTTGGGGACGCTGCTTCATAATCTTATTCCAGCCGAAATTGTTTTCAAAAACGATAACAGTACTATACTTTTCAAGCTGCACAAAGCCTGCAAGTACGGCGCACAGTTTATCCTTTTTTCTGAATATGATTCTATACCGGATAGTTTTCAACACCTTTTTGCACGTAGCAAAGAAACCATATCTTTTTAAATATTTGAAACCTTTTTTAAATAATCTTTTGAATTTATTAATCATGGAAATCCCCTTCATTTGCCAATTACAAACTGATAATACTCATCACAAATTTCTTTTCCGCCAATCTTTACAACGTTTCCGTGATCGATCCAAACAACCATATCACACATCTGCTTTACCTGTTCAGCGGAATGCGAAACAAACAGAACCGTTGTTCCTCCGCCAATCATAGAAAGCATCTTTTCCATACTCTTTGCCTGAAAAGCAATGTCACCAACAGACAGTATTTCATCGACAATCAGAATCTCAGGCTCTACGATCGTAGCAACGGAAAATGCAAGACGAGCCACCATACCGGAAGAAAAGTTTTGAACAGGAACTTCCAAGAAGTCATGAAGTTCGGAAAAATCTACGATTTCCTGAAATTTGGAATCAATGAGTTCCTTGGAATAACCCATAATGGCGCCGTTGAGATAAATATTCTCACGAGCAGTAAGCTGCGGGTCAAAGCCGGCACCAAGCTCGATCATAGGACAGATGTTACCACGGGTCCGAACTTCTCCTTTGGTAGGCTTCATAACACCGGCAACAATTTTTAAAAGTGTTGATTTACCGGCTCCGTTCGTTCCGACAAATCCAACAACCTGCCCCTTTTTGACACAAAAATCAACATCAGTCAATGCCCAGAAGTCACTTCGGGGAGTTTTCTTCTTTCCGCAAAAAAAATCTACGAACCATTGCTTTAAGGAAAAGCCTTTTTCAATGCCGAGATTGAAGCGCATGGAAACGTGATCAACCTCGATCATATTGTCTTTCATATCCATTGCCACCGCTCCTTACACATAGTAAATGAATTTATCTTGATTCTTCTTGAAGACAAAAAGCCCCAACAACAAGAAGCCAAGGCCAAACACCATTGAATATATCCATGCATTGATCTCGGGTACAGTTTGATACAGCATAACTCTGCGGATAAAATACAAGAACCAATACAGAGGATTACATTTGAAAATCGCTTGTAACATAGGACTCAAATTGAGATTTTCAAGTTCATACATAATGGGAGTCAAATACGTCCACAAAGAAATAATAACACCATAAATATAGAACATGTCGCGCAAAAATACTGCGAGGGTTGATAAAATCAAACCAAAACCAAGCGTAAACATAAACAGACACAAATATACATAAGGCAACAAAAGATGCTCAATGCACAAACCAGGACCTGAAATTAACAAGATTACATAAAGAGGAATCTGACTAAGCAAAAAGTTAATTCCGACGAAAATACACTTGGACACAGGGAAAATGTACTTGGGCATATAAACCTTATTGATCAGGCTAAAGTTTGCGACAACGCTGCTCATGGAAAGGTTTGATGCTTCACTGAAATAGTTAAAAGCAACCAAACCGCTCATCAAGTAAGAAAGATAGTCTACCTCGGTTTGAAACTTAAACACCTTAGAAAAAACAAGTGCCATAACCGCCATAGTAAGGACGGGATACAAAAGGCTCCACAAAACACCCAGAACACTTCTCTTGTACTTCACCTTAAAATCACGGGAAACAAGCTGTTGCAACAAAAAGTGATATTTGGTCCAAACATATTTAATGTTATTCAGCAAGAATTTCACCCCTCTTTCATTCATAACGGCGAATCAAATCAATAATTGCGTTTGCCTTTGCTGACCAATCGTTTTCTCTTGCTTCGCGATCGAGCAAAGCAAGATAGTCTAGATCATCTGCCAACTGCTCCGCTTTCTCAAGCTGAGCCAGAAAGCTGTCGTGATCCGTACCGATCAAAACACTTTTATATTTTCTGCACTCATTCATATCGGTAGTAACGATAGGCTTATGCAAAGCCATATACTCAAACACTTTCACGGGACTGGTAGCACGAGTAATATCATTAATCTTGAAAGGAATCGTAAGAATATCGCAGCATCTGGCATAATTTTTCAGCACTTTATAATCACGGGGACCCAAAAAATACACATTCTCTTCCCCATTCATATTTTGATCAAAAGATTCGTCGTACTTAATACCAAAAAGAACCACGGAATAGCGATTGGTTGCGGCAATTTTTTTCAGAAGATCGTAGTCAAACCATTTGGCAAGGGCTCCGTAATAACAAACAATGGGTTTTCCCTTTTCCAGAATCTCGGTGAATTCCTGCTCAAATTCATAATCCTCATCAAAATGTTCAAAAAACGAATAATCCACGCCATTAGATGAAAAAGCAACATTCTTTTCACCACGATGAGAAACAACGTCCTTGTATAGCATATCAGCGGTTACCACCACAAATACATCATCATTGGACATAGCAAACTCATATTTATCAACAATGTTTTGCGGAATATCCTTAGTGCCAGCAAGTTCAGGAGAAATATCGTCGATATATTCGTAAATAAAACGAAAGCCTTTGAAAATGTAATTTTTAATCTGTTCTACAGAAAGCTTCCAATCTGTTGAATATAGCTGAACATACTTTGGTTTTTGAATTTTTGCAAGTTCGTGCATCAAAATACGATTGAGCAAAATGTTGTTATAATTCACAAGATAAATATTATCGGTCAATTTTTTAACAGTTTTGACCTTGTCGGTCATTGTTGTCACCTCATAGAGAACCAGACAACGATTTTTAGCAAGATTGTTGGCAATATGCTGAGGGCGTTGAAACAAAGGCACTTGATATCCAAAACTACTGCGCCACAAAACAACGCGATCAAAGCCATCCTCAGCAAGGATCTCGACAAAGAGCCGATGATACTTTTTCGGATTAAAAAACACGGCAAAACTTATTTTATTCATATAATTGGCAACCACATAGGCATACAATTTTTTGCAAAAGCCTAAAAAACCGTATTTTTTATAAACATTGACCAGTTTTGAAATTTTATCCTTCATAATTGATATTTATCCCTTTTTGAGTTTTTTGATACGAAAAACAAACTTGACATTATTCTGATAAAACCTCTTCAATCGAGAAGGTTCCTTTATAATACGATACAGCCATTCCAAATTCAACCGAATAAAGAGTTTTGGAGCGCGAACTTTCATACCACTAAGAACGTCAAAACTACCACCTACACCAACAAAAATTCCTTTGTCAAATTCATTTATATAACGGTAAATTAACTCTTCTTGCTGGGGAACACCAAGGGCTACCAAAACAAGGTCCGGTCGTAATTTTTTAATTTCGCCAAACACTGCATCCTTATCAGCTACATAGCCGTCCCTTGTACCGACAATGGACAAAGTAGGATACTTTACGGAAAGAACCTGAGAAAGCATATCCAAAACTTCCCTTTTGGCACCAAAAAGATACACACTTTTCCCAAGTTTTCCGCACGCAGAAAGCAAAAATTCCGCAAGTTCCACACCGGGAATTCGTTCTTTTACTGGTACGTTCAGCATCCTTGCTCCTTTTACAATGCCGATGCCATCGGCAATCAAAGTAGTGGCAGGATCCAAAAGCAGCTTTGACAATACTGCATTTTCTTCAGCATGCATAAAAATTTCAGGATTTGCCGTTACAACAAACATTCTTTTCTCATTTTGAAGACAATTTTCTGCCAATGAAAAAAAATCAGTTTGTGTATTTCGATATAGCCTATCAAAAAATTTTTTCACGGTCCTCTCCTCTTTGCAAAAACTTGATCAAGGATGTGCATACTGCTACCTATTTTACAAAGAACATTATAAACCATTTCACACGATAAATCAAGAAAAAACAGGAAAAAAACGAAAAGTTGAGCGAATTTTGTCGAGAAAAAAAGAAACACCCAAAAAAGAGTTTACGAAACTCTTTTTTGGGTAAAAACAATTATCATTTGGCGGACTTCTTTTTCATTTCACCGGTACCGCCTTCCACAACACCGTCCGATTTCAAAACGCTGACAATCGTACCGAAAAAGCACTTCAAATCCATAAAGAAGCCTTTGAATCTACCTGCATTTAAAGCCTGAGCATATTCGCCGTCAAATTTTGCTTTAACATCAATTTCAAGTTCATCACGTCCATTAATCTGAGCCCAGCCTGTAATACCGGGTTTTATATCATTTGCACCGTATTTTTCGCGTTCTTCGATCAAATCTGCTTGTGACCACAAAGCAGGTCTCGGTCCAATGATAGACAAATGAGATGAGAACACCTGATAAATTTGAGGAAGCTCATCCAAGCTTGTCTTTCTGATAAATTTTCCAACTCTGGTAATATACTGTTCGGGATTCTCCAGCAAATGGGTCGGAGTATCATGGGGCGTACACATTTTCATACTACGAAACTTCCAGATGTTAAAATAAGTTATCTCTCCGTTTTTCTTTTTGCCCACGCGCTTCTGCTTGAACAAAACAGGACCCGGATCGTCAATCTTGATCACAATAGCAACCACAAGCATCGGCAATGCCAACACAACGATAGCAAATGCGGAGAGGATCAAATCTATCAATCTTTTAATCACATACTTATACATAAAGTTCTCCTATCTTCTTTCTCTATACACTTGTCCACAGCAAATCTTCGTTTTTGAAGGGACATAGCAATACCCCTCAACGGTAGCGTTGCAATCCACATGAACCCCTTCCTCACAAACACTTTCGTGATTGATTACGGCCCCTGCAGAGATAATACAACCCATTTCAATCTTACAAGAGGTTTGAATCACAGCCATTGGCTCGATAATACAACCACGGGCAATCTTCGCAAAAGGCGAAACATAAGATGCGGGAGAAATCAACGTTGCAATATGCAAAGAGGTTTGCCCCTCGATTTTTTTCAACACCGAAAGCCTCGCTGCCGGATTTCCAATGGCGACGATAGCATCGCTATATGCATCTGCCAAAGTTCCAAGATCCGCTATCGTTCCCACGGTTTTTATTCCATTTGGTGTTTCCGTGCGAATATCATCAATAAAATCGATCTTTTCATAACAACCCATACTTTGGGCAATTTCACAAGCAACCAAAGCGTATGTGCTTGCACCTGCAATCAACAAACACCTACTAATTTTTTCTTTCCTCCTCGGGCTTTGATTGTTCAACTGTGGCAATCTGCTTTTCATATGCGTCACCTTTTTCCTCGGAACCGTGTTTTCCGGCAGGATGGTAGGTAGTCACAGTTTTCATAACCAATTCCTGAACCAAATCTTCACGGCCGGAATAAAGAACCTCCATAATGTACGCAAGTTCTTTCAAAAATTCATCCGTATCAAAATAAATCGGACTTCCGATATGAATCAATTGATTGGGAGTTTTCTTCATCCCCTCGTCAAGCATCAATTTTTCTTCATACAGTTTTTCACCTGAACGCAAACCCGTATATTCAATTTTGATATCAATATCCGGCTCAAGTCCGGAAAGACGAATCAAGTTTCGAGCAAGAGAATCAATTTTTACCGGAGACCCCATATCCAAAACGAAAATCTCACCGCCCTCTGCATACACTCCCGCCTGCAAAACAAGAGAGGCTGCTTCGGGAATGGTCATAAAATATCGGATAATATCCGGATGTGTTACGGTAACGGGGCCACCTTTAGCAATCTGTTCCTTGAATCTGGGCACAACTGAACCGTTGCTGCCAAGCACATTTCCAAAACGAACCGCAACAAACCTTGTTTCAAATTTATTTGCTTCCGCAAATGCATCGACTTCCGTTTCATTTGCAAAAGGATGCCGAGAAATCGGGCACAGATCCTTTGCCTTGCCTTCTTTAATTTTTCTGTCAAAGGACTGTATGATCATTTCGCACATACGTTTGGAAGCGCCCATAATATTCGTAGGATTCACTGCTTTATCGGTAGAAATCAAGACGAATCTCTTGCAACCGTGCATCATAGCTGCATAGGCTGTCTTATATGTACCGATTGCATTGTTCTTAATCGCTTCGCAGGGGCTATCCTCCATCAAAGGAACATGCTTATGTGCTGCCGCGTGATAAACCACATCGGGTTTGTATTTTTCAAAGATCTGATTAATTCGGTTACTATCACGAACCGATCCGATCAATACTTTCAAATCGAGATCAGGATGCTCATCTCTCAATTCGAGACCAATGGCATGAGCATTATTTTCATAAATATCAAAAACAATGAGTTGCTTGGGTTTATGACCTGCAATTTGACGGCAGAGTTCACTTCCAATAGAACCACCGCCACCGGTAACCAAAATCACCTTTCCTTCAAGAAACTCGAAAATTTCTTTCATATCCGTCCGAATCGCAGAACGGCCAAGCAAATCTTCAATATCAACGGGAACAATGGATTGTGCGGTAATATTTCCGGAATCCTTATATTTTGCGGGAAGATTTTTCAATTCGCATTTTGTATTCTTGCAAATATTTAAAATATCGCGACGCTGTTCAGGAGAAATTCCGGGAATCGCAAGATAAATCTTATCAATTTCATATTTCTCAACATTTAAAAAGATATCGTCTCTTCCGCCAACCACAGGGACATCGTCAATAAAACGGCCCCATTTATTTTTATTATCATCAATGATACAAAGCACGCGATCGTAGGAATCTCTGCTATTATGCAAATCTCTTAAAAGCAACTGCCCCGCCGCACCTGCACCAATCAACATAACATTGCTCATTTTCCCTTTGCTGAACATACTTGCCCGTTTACTCCGCTCTAACAAAATGAAACGATACGAAAAACGGACAAGAATCGTCAAAAGAAATTGAATGAAAATACCAATAACATAGTAAGTGATCGGCATCCGCTGAAAAAGAATAGAAATGAAGAGAGTATGAAAAGCACCCAGACCCAAAGAAGCAATTGCAATTCTTTCCAATTCAAAAAAACTTGCAAATCTCCATATGCTGCGGTACAGATTCAAAACCCAAAAAACAACAATTGTAGCAAATACATAAATAGGGGAAAAACCAAGCCAAGCCGAGAAAAATTCCTCGGGAATCGCACTAAACCGACAATCAAAGCGCAACCACAATGCGGCAAAAAATGACCCGAGAGCAACAATTGCATCATAAAAAATCAAGAACAAAGCAATCACTTGCCAATGCTCAAAAAAGTGCTCTCTACTCTCTTCCCTCGATTGTAGTTTTTGTTTGTTTACTTTTTTCATAGCAAATACTTCCTTCATTTAATTCTAAATTCGGATTATTACAAAAGTAATCAAATAAAATCATTTCAATTCCAGCTGTTCTATAAGATCGGAAACCTGCTTCACCTTTTCGTCACTAATATTTTTGTTTTCACGTAAATGCTCAAGCGAATGTTGAATTCCTCCGCAAAAAATCAGTTTAAACCATCTGACAATCTGGCAAAACGGAACAAGCCATTTGAATTTAAATACAATTGGAAACTGATGTTTGATTACATCATACGGCAACCAAACGTGTGACCAAAAGCCCTTTAAGTGTCTGCTGTTTCCGCTTCTTTCCAGAGCAACTTGATTTTCAATACTACCAAAGATACCGGCTCCCAGAAGATACTCCTGTATTTGCTCTGTCAGTGTAGTATGCTCCTCCTCACCAAACCAAACAGCAGAAAGCCGCTCCGCCGCAGCGGAAAAGGTAAAAAGTCCGATTCTTTTCAAATACTCCGTTTTTATTTCAAAATTTATCGAAATTTCTTTCTGTATCAAAGCAAGATCCAGAAAAGAGCGGATTCCGCATCCTCCATGTGCAAAATGCTTTGCCATATGAATCATATGATGGGCATAGAAATATTCCCACTCGATCTGCATACAATACAGATTTTCCTCACAAGGCGATACATGTTCCCATATTTCGCGAAAAATCACGCCCTCCTCTTTGTCAGCTTCATCATAGAAATGAATTTCCAAATGAATCCCATCGGGCGAAAAAAACGACCGTTCGCCATTCCATTGGCCACCTGCATTGTATCCGGCTCTTTTGATGACCGCCTCTGTAACACGATCCAAATCTTCTTCCCGAACAAGCAGATCAATATCACAACTGGTTCGCATCCAAGGCTCCGGGTAATATGAACGCAGTACCGATCCCTTCAACGGAACAAAAGGAATCTTTTCTTTTTCAAGGATTTTCGAAAGGCGCTTCAATTCATATTGCAGTTTCTCGGTGCGGTATGCTGACATAAAAAGTTGCTTTTGAAACTTTGATTCGATTTCGGTGGGAATTGAAATTTCATTCCTTTTTATAGCAAAGGCAACGATATGCGCCAGATCATGGCGCTGAGCTGCTTGAAAAAGCACCAACGCTTCCTCAGATGAAATTTCTTTGGGAAAATTATCCGGAAGCGGGATGGAAAACACAGCGTTTCCAATCAAGGATATAATTTTTTCCTTTTTCGACAACATTAAAAATCCCTTAATTTAAAACTTTCTCCAAACCATTTTATCCACAACGCCGGTATAGGACTGAATAATTTTTACCACCTTTGTGGAAACATTTTCTACGTAAACAGGAACGGGAATTCCATGATCGGCATTTTCCGTCATATCCACAGCTGTAGTTACCGCTTGCAAAAGACTTTTTTCATCAATACCAGCTAGAATAAAGCATGCCTTATCCAAAGCTTCGGGACGCTCGGTAGAAGTACGGATACAAACCGCGGGGAAAGGTTTTCCGATACTGGTAAAGAAACTGCTTTCCTCAGGCAAAGTGCCACTATCGGACACAACGGCAAATGCATTCATCTGCAGATGATTATAATCGTGGAAACCAAGAGGTTCGTGTCGAATTACGCGGGAATCCAGTTGAAATCCGCTTTTTTCCAAGCGATTGCGGCTTCTGGGATGGCAGGAATACAAAATAGGCATATTATATTTCTCAGCCAATTTATTAATCGCGGAAAAAAGGCTTTCAAAATTCTTTTCCGTATCAATATTCTCCTCGCGGTGCGCAGAGAGAAGAATATACTTTTTCTTCTCCAGTCCGAGCTTTTCCAAAATTTTACTTGCTTCAATTTCTTCCAGATTATTATGAAGAACCTCTGCCATAGGCGAACCCGTTACATAAGTGCGCTCCTTGGGAAGACCGCACTCGTGCAAATACCTGCGGGCATGCTCGGAATATGCAAGGTTTACATCAGAAATAATATCCACGATACGACGATTGGTTTCTTCGGGAAGACATTCATCCTTACAACGATTGCCTGCTTCCATATGGAAAATCGGAATATGCAGTCTCTTTGCGGCAATCGCAGAAAGACAAGAATTGGTGTCGCCCAAAATCAAAAGAGCATCGGGCTTAATTTGACTCATCAGCTTATAAGAGCAATTGATGATATTGCCAACGGTCGCTCCCAAATCATCACCCACTGCGTCCATATAAACTTCGGGGTCTTCGAGCTTCAAATCACGGAAAAACACGCCGTTCAAATTATAATCGTAATTTTGACCTGTGTGCGCCAAAATGCAATCAAAATACTTGCGGCATTTAGTAATCACAGCAGCAAGACGAATAATTTCAGGACGGGTTCCCACAATAATCAGAAGTTTGAGTCTGCCGTCATCCTTAAATTTTACATCGGAATAATCCAGTTTGATATCCATTTATTCTACCACCTCAAAAAATGTATCGGGTTTTGCGGGATCAAAGCATTCGTTTGCCCACATCAAGGTTACAAGGTCCTCGGTATCGGAAAGGTTGATAATATTGTGGGTATAGCCGGGAAGCATATGAATCGCTTCGATCTTCTCACCGGAAACTTCAAAATTCAAAACCTCATCAGAACCGATTTTTCTCTGCTGAATCAAGCCTTTCCCTTTAACTACAATAAAGAACTCCCATTTGGTGTGGTGCCAGTGCTGACCTTTTGTAATGCCAGGCTTTGAAATATTCACAGAAAACTGTCCACAATTTGAAGTTTTCAGAAGTTCGGTAAAACTACCTCTGTCATCACAATTCATTTTTAAGGAAAAAATCGCCTTATCGCGAGGCAAATAGGAAAGATACGTACTGTAAAGCTTCTTTGCAAAGCTTCCTGCAGGTATTTCAGGCATCAAAAGGGTTTCGGGCTGAGCGCGAAAAGATTCCAGTAAAGATACAATTTCGCCAAGGGTAACCTTATGGATTACAGGTGCTGCACAATATCTTCCATTTTCAGTCAAAACGGTTTCAATCCCGTCAAATTTACAGCGATGCTCTCTGCCCTCCAAAGCGCAAAGCATCTCATCAATCAAATCATCAATATAAAGAAGCTCCAGCTGTACTGCAGGGTCATTCACAGTAATCGGCAAATCATTTGCAATATTATTGCAAAAAGTAGCCACAGCAGAATTGTAATTGGGACGGCACCATTTACCAAACAAATTTGGGAAACGATAAACAAGTACTTTAGCACCGGTTTCTTCGCCGTAAGCAAATACCAATTCCTCCCCTGCTTTTTTGCTTCGGCCGTAATCACTATCATAGCGACCAATGCAGGTGGCTTGAATGGAGGAAGAAATCATCACGGGACAAGTGTTTCTGTATTTTTTCAGTGTATCAAGAAGCGTAGAGGCAAAACCAAAATTGCCCTGCATAAATTCTTCATTGTTTTGAGGTCGGTTCACACCGGCGAGATTGAATACAAAATCCGCCTCTTTACAAGCAGTTTCCAGTTCCTCAGGAGCAGAGTCAATGTCGTAAGAGAAAATCTCGTCAATGGTCAAAACAGGGTGCGTTCTATCCTTGCCGTCCTTAATACAATTCAGAGCCGCAACAAGATTCTTTCCTACAAAACCTGCGGCACCGGTTACAAGAATTTTCATTTTACTTTACATCCTTTGCCAATTCTTCCTGAATGTACTGCAGAGATGCAATCTTCGCCTTGGTTTCTTCCACGGTGAGAAGCTGGGTATTATTGGAATTAAATTCCGTCAAGGGATTACGCTCTGCGTCGCCCTTGTTAAAATACTTGTCGTAGTTGAGTCCGCGCTTATCACAGGGAACACGATAAAAGTCACCTAAGTCAATGGCGCCTGCGCACTCTTCGTTGGTCAAAAGGGTCTCATACATCTTTTCGCCATGACGGATACCAATCACCTTGATATCATTTTTATTTCCTCCGAAAAGCTCGCAAACCGCTTCTGCCTGCGTTTGAATCGTGCAAGCAGGTGCTTTCTGCACCAAAATATCACCGCTTTCGCCGTTCTCAAAGGCGAAAAGGACCAAATCCACCGCCTCTTCCAGACTCATAATAAAGCGGGTCATTTTACCATCGGTAATGGTAATCGGGCTACCGGAACGAATCTGATCAATCCATAAAGGAATAACAGAGCCACGGGAGCACATAACATTGCCGTAGCGAGTGCAACAAATCTTAGTCTTTTCGGGAGATACGGTACGGGCTTTTGCAACGACAACCTTCTCCATCATCGCTTTGGAGGTACCCATAGCATTCACGGGGTATGCCGCTTTGTCAGTAGAAAGGCATACTACATTTTTTACCCCTGCTTCGATAGCGGCGGTCAAAACGTTTTCAGTACCGAGAACGTTAGTCTTTACCGCCTCAATGGGGAAAAATTCACAGGAAGGAACCTGCTTCAATGCTGCGGCGTGGAAAATATAGTCAACACCGTGCATCGCATTCCTAACAGAATTAATATCTCTGACGTCACCGATATAAAACTTGATCTTCTCAGCAACCTCGGGCATTTTTACCTGAAATTCGTGGCGCATATCGTCCTGCTTCTTCTCATCACGGGAAAAGATACGGATTTCTCCGATATCAGTTCTCAAAAAGCGGTTCAGCACCGCATTGCCAAAGCTACCGGTACCACCGGTGATCAAAAGAGTTTTGTTTGTAAAAAGTGACATAATATTTTACACTCCTTCTTTGTTGATCAATTTTATAGTTTTTAAATATTTGGTTACCATCATAAACAAATAAACAATTCCACTCAAAATTTCAGCAAACATAACACCTTTAATTTTGAAAAAGGGAATCAGCATTGCGGCTCCAATTATAAGTGCGGCACCGACGACAAACGAACTGTTGCGTATCATTTTTCCGTGCCCCTTTGCCATAACAAAACGATTGAAAAAATCACCAAGACCTATGAACACGTAATAAAACATCATAACAATACCATAGGAAACGCAATCACGGTACTGCTCACCCAAAAGAAGGGGAAATAAAAATTTTAAGAAAAGAGCATATCCAACGAACGCGAAAGCGGTCATCGCAATGGTAACAATCATTTGTTTAGCAGGAATCTTCTTTAATTCAACATTCTTTTTAAAAGAAATAGTACCCATCACCGCGGGAATTTGTGCAATAGGGGTGGCAACGCTCATACCCATTGTAAATAAGGCATATTCTTCAAGTCCTGCCAAGGAAGCTACCATAAGGTTTAAAATCTGCGCGGAAGCAACACTAAAGATAGAACCTAAATAAAGCTGAAAACCGTATTCACGATTTCGCATCAATACACCTTTGAGTGTTGATGAAAAATCGCGAAAAGAAGGAAAATCTATCAGTGCAAAAATAGCAATAATCAAAAGATGTCCTACTAAATAGAAGGTAATTGCCGCAAATGCAGACACTTGCCAACGCATCAAATAACAAAGCAAATATGCCAAGAGCAAAAGTGCCTGTGGAACAGCCGTAAGCAATGAATATGAAACCATATTATTCTCGCCTTGAAAACGGAATAAATAGAAACGGTTAAAAAGCAACGACCAAATAAAAGCAGAAGCAAGAACTAAATAATCAGGAATATCAAGTCCAAGAAATCCTGCAACACAATCGGCAATAAACAGAACCAAAAAAACCACTAAGGAAATGATCAAATTCACAAAAAAAGATACACCGGTAAGTTGCTTTTTTTCTTGTAGCTGCTTACAAGTAGCAAAATCTTTTGATAGCGTAAGTGCAAATCCGAAACTGGTAAGGGTGGTCAACATAGTAACGCTGTTCACGAAAGCCCTGTAAAATCCAAAACTCTCTGTCTCCATTGTGTGAGTAATCACAACATTAATGACAAAAGACATAAGAATCACCGCAGCATTGGAAAACAAAACCATCAAATATTGAATTTTCGGGTCATTTAGTTTTTTTTGTAACATCATTTCACCACTTGATTTTAATTTTCAACACATTTGCACAAAAATACAAACCAAAAAAGACGGTGGTAGCAATAAAAATATGCCGTCCCTGAAAAATTTGTGCATTACACGATAAATATACAAAGGTGATAAACAGCTGACAATACATCACAAGGCTCAAGATTTGATTGCTACGGAACCAACGATTCTCAACGCTTTTGAAAAATCTGCCAAAGAAAAACATAACAAACGGAACAAGCCAAAGCGATACCGCATTGCCGAACCAAGTGAACGCCGTAGGCCACCACTGTCCGTCCTTCCAGCCGTAAATCATATCAATGCGGGCGTTGTAGGTGATACCTCTCATATTCTCAAGTCCAAAATACTGAGAGGCGTAATCCATAAGAGCACCGGAGAAGCCAAGTCCATAGGTGTTTTCAAAAGGAAGCTCCAATGCATGAGCTAGACCGCAATAAGCATGGGAAACATACTCACCCATCTTATCAAACAAATTCAATAGTCCTTTGTTCCAGAAAAAGATCAGATCAAACAAAGAGAATGAACGCAGGTCAGAAAACTTTGAAAAAGGATTCGTCGAAGAATTATCCGTTGCGATACTTCTTGAAGACTGAATCAGAGAAAAAGCCAACAAAAAGACAGAAAGAATCAACGCAATCCGAATAAAAAGACCTTTCTTCCTTTTATTTGAAGGATCTTTCTCACGAATAATTTTTCGCCCCAAAACGGGTCTGCGAGCAGACTGAAGGAAAAGGACCGACAAATAAATAAATACCAAATCACCAATATTTTTACTAACACCAACATTTAAGGAGGCAAATATCTCTACGAATACCGTTACACAAAAAAGAGTCTTGTAGAAACGATTCATCACCTTAAAAAAGTAAAAACCGATGGGATAGACAAAATAAGTAATCACCCAAAGCAGCGAACGTATCTGCATAATCAAAACAGGACGATCAAATTCCATTTCCATTCTAGCGTAATAGTTTTCGCCAATATTTTGCAGTGCGGTAGTAACCGAAAATTTTCCTACAAAAGTAATCACCCAAGAAATTTGGAAAAACATGGTAATACAGCATGCAATAACGAACCAAAGTTCACATCGCTTGAAGAGTTCGCGATCAGACACCTTTTTCTCATTGGGCAGTTGTGCAGGGAGCGAAGCAGTAGGAATCGACAAATAACCCAGGTTCACCGCAAGAAAATTGATAAACACATAAAAAAGCAACAGAGTGTACGAAGGTATATGCCATTCATACCGACCAAAGCAAAAATAAATTATGCCGAAAGCCCAGTATAAATTAAAAAACAGCAGAGATTTTGTTTTCATAGAAAATTCCTTATTTGATATCAACTGAAATCACATAACAGAGAGATTATTTACAAAACGATTCAACTCGCCGCAATAGACGGTGTAAGAAAACGCTTCAATTGCCATTTTTAGAGCGTTCTCGCGAAGCTCTTTTCGTTCGTCAAGTGTAAAAGCAAGGGCTCGACGCAAAGCCTCGGCACAAGCCTCAGGCGTTTCGTTTTTGCAAACGATACCGGTAGAGCCATCTAAAATATAACGATCCAAATTACTGGTGAGGTTGGCAATCACGGGAGTTCCGCAAGCCATACTCTCCCCTACCTTAGTAGGAAAACCTGCGTTGGCATAGCGTTTATTAGGACGAAGTAAAATTGTAAAGTCCGCATCGACAATCTTCCCTTTCACCTCAGCATAAGGAATTCTTCCATGGCACACAACACAATGACGATTCTGTTCCAAAAAGTGCTTATCAATGCCAAGAGAAACAATTTGATCTTCCGTTGCGCCATATAAATGCAAACACAGTTTTTTTCGCTCCTCATCAGATAGAAGGGCAATGGCACGAATCACATTAGCTATATAGTCCTTCTTCGCAGGAGAACCTGCATAGGCAATTTTTAAAGGACCATCGACTTCTTGACGCAAAAGTCCCTGATATTCGGACATATCCACAAGAGTCGGAATATAGATCGTATTACATCCGCGAGAGGCATAATAGTCACAAAGAAGGGTGCTGATACCGATCACATTTTTCAATTTTGGAGTCTGACAACGCAAATAATACCGATTATTCAACAGTTTTAAGAAGCCCTTTACACCTAAAAAATTGTTTCTGTCAAACCATTCACAAACCGTTGCAATCATAGGAATTCTCTTTTTTTTACACCAATGCATTAAGAAACGCTTTGCCTTAAAATTTGAATAAGCAGATACGATTAAATCAATATCCCCTACTGTTTCTAAAAAAGTTTTCACATATCTCAACCGTTGCTCCTGACGACGTCGTGAAAGTGCAAAACCTGCACCCACAATAGCATCATAGACGTAACAATGCATTCCCTTATAGTCGAAAATTCTTTCACCTTGATTATCACAGCCTACCAAATATACTTTGTAACCTAACTCCTGAAACATTAAACCAAGATTAGCAATTCTCACGCCATTAGGGTGTTCTGTCGGAACAGGGTGAGAACAAAAAAAGCAAACTTTCTTCATCTTTTCTCCGTATCTTTAAAGTAATCTATCGATTTCCTATAACTACCTTCAATATGTGATAAATCAAGCCAAGAACCAATTATTTCGTCCCACTTTTCCGGTTGAAAAGCCTTCAAACCCGTCCCTGGGAAAAACGTTAACTCTCCAAAGTAAACCTTCCCACTCACTTCATAAAAATCCACTCGAACAAAAGAAAGCCCATAGGAAAGTTTCTCGGAAAGTTCTAACATCCGTTCATAATTTAACGGAGCAGGCAAACTTTCTTTAGATACAGGGGTACTTCGTTCAAAGGGTAAAACATTCCAATCGCGATCAAAAAAAGTCATGTGTAAACCATCTTCGGAAAAGCGATCGGTACAAACCAACGTACATTTTACTTCTCCGTGAAAACACATAAATTTATAATCGCGAAGTTCCGAAGTCTTTTCATCTTCCATATAGGCTTCTGCAAGAATTTTTTTGGGAACGTTTTTGTAGGGCCATTCGCGCCATTGATAAAAATAGTCACGCTTCAAATATTTACTAAGCTTTTTGCGAGCCTTTTTAAAGTCTAATTTAGATTTATCGCGAACAATAACAACACCGCCGGAATCATGCGTACACTTCAATACAAATTGATCAGGCAGAGAATCAAAATCTATCTCGTCAAAAGAATCCCAAATACCCAAAGTCGGTATGATATATTCATCACCAACGCGATCCGCCACGTACTTTTTCACCGCAGCCTTATCGACCATTGTAGTATAAATAGGTTTGCGATCATAAAGCTTTAACCATTGCATTTTTTCATTGAAAGTGGTTGGATTTTTTAAATTCAATTTTTTCTTCATAGACAAACGATAAACCATCTTTAAATATGTACAATCCGGAATTAGTCTAAAAATTCGATATTTTGTACAATACAAGATAATCTTTGCAGGATCTTGAATCGCTTTTTTGAGTTTGGATATTAACAGACTCATGTTATCTCCTTGAAAGTAGCTTTGTTTTCTAAAATGATTGAAAATATTCTTCCCACTGTGCGAAAATGCAATCAGGATGAAAATCCTTTGATCGAGCTATTGCATTGCTGCTAAGTTTATTAAGTAAAATTTCATCGGAAAGCACCTTCTCCATTGCCAAACAAAGCGCCTTGCTATCTGCACAAGGAACGAGAATGCCAGGTTCTCGGTCAGCAAATAAGGTGCGAGGACCACCACAAGGACAATCGGTAGCAATTGAGGGAATCCCCACTACCATCGCCTCCATCAGTGCGTTGGGCATCCCTTCATAGTCCGAACAAAGTACATATAGGGAAGCAGATTCCAGCACTTTTTCAACCTCTGAACACTTTCCGTGAAAGAAAACATTTTTTTCAAGCCCCTTCACTCTGACAAGTTCTTCCAGTTCAGAGCGCATTGAACCATCACCATAAAAATCAAGGCTATATTCAGAAAATGCATCGGACATTGCCTGATAAGCCAAAATTACATTCATCGGATTTTTTTGGGGCTCAAGCCGACCAACCACCGCAATACTTTTCTTTTTTGGAATCCATTTGTAAGCAAAAAATTTAGGGTCAACAGGATTATAGATGATCCGTGAACGTTTGCGAATGAATTTTGAAAAATAGGAGGCTGCATCCTCAGTCTGAAAAACAACACCGTCCGCCAGAAGGAACAAAAGATTAATGAATATCTTTTTGAAACCATAGCCGTATTCGCGATAAGGGTCATTACGAACAGAAACGATTTTTGCTGTAGGCAAAAACAAAGTGGCAAAGAGCATCCGCACATTGGGTGGTCCCATAAAAGATAATGTGACATCCGGCTTTTCGTTGCGAATCAGGGCTCTCAATGCCTTGATCCGAAGAAAATTTTTGCGTGAAACTCCATAATGTTCCGTTCCGTCTAAAAGAAACACACGTTTGTTTTTTTTCAGTAAATCATATTCATGATCTTCCGGCTTTGGCGGTGCATCGTTTACCAATACGGTTTCATAACCTTTTTCAGAAAAAAAATGTGTCAAATTGGACATAACTCGATTGGCGCCACCACGTTGCATTGAGTCAATATAAAAAAGTATTTTCCTCAAACACACTCGCCCCCTTCTGATTTATGCAGAATAAATTTTGATAAGCTGTTCCAACACACGATTTACTGTATAATATGTTCGCACCTTTTCTGTACACCAACGGGACATTTTTTGTCTTTGTTGAGGATTCTGCAAAATTTTGATCCCGTCCTTTAGGGCGGATAAATCCTCTACCGAGATAACGATACCACCGCTGCTTTCAAGCATATCGCGATTGGCTCCGACGTCGGTGGCAATGCAAGGCAACCCCCGTGCCATACTTTCTAGCAGAGCAACGGAAAATCCCTCCGAATGAGATGGAAAAATAAAAGCATCTGCACGATCCATATATTCAAGAACCTTTTCGTGAGCAATGGGTCCAAGCAAAATAACGTTGTCAGGCTTTTGTACCATTCTCAGCTCCTCACTGACCGCGCCTGCCAATTCAAAAGATATTTCGGGGAAGGAGGATGCCACTTCAAATAGTTCAAGCATTCCCTTCGCCTTCTCAACGCGACCTACGTAAAACAGTGTGGAAAGTTGAGCAGCAATTTCTTTTTCGTCGGGAATTACAAGGCTCTCGGCAATAAAATTGGGTATTAAAACACTTTCCGCTTTGCAAAAACGTTGAAGATAATCTTGGCTGTTTTGGCAAAGAACCAAGCACTCATCGGAAATGGCAACCAATTTTTTCAAAAACAATCGACTGATAAAATTGCCGATCTGGTACGGAATATCACAGTGAAATTGAGTAAGCAATTTCAAACACGGATATTTTTCTTTGATCCTTTTTGCAATCAAGAAATCACGAATCACACCAAGAGTTCCGCAAGAGGAATTCAAATGCACCGCATCATAAAAATCCTCATTCAGCGCCTTTTTCAAACCCGAAAAAATCCGTTTGGTTCGCTTAAATTCATCCAAGTAATTTCTGTTTGCACTTCCATCCTCAGCGCGAATGCCAACGGGAGCCGTATTTACAAGGCTGCAATCAATACCACTTTTCTCGCAACAGGATAGATATTCATCTGTCCAAACGGCGATACCGCCATTCGGTTTTTCCATCTTCGGAGAGATCAGTAAAATTTTCATTGTAGAACTTGCCATCCGTTTTTCAATGTGGCATTCATCGTACGAACGGTCCAACCCGCAATGCCACCTGCAGGAGGAGTCGGTGCTAAGAGAACAACTTTATTTGACATAAAAATCTCCTAAAATGGACTAGGTGAAATCATTATTTTTGTTCCGCAAGTTTTTGCAATTCACTTTCCAAAAAGAGCATATTTTTCTCTTTGGAAAATTCAGATTGGTAATAAGCCGCAGCGTTTTTGCCGTATTCCGAGAAGCGATTTTCCTCAATCATTTCGCGGACGATCCCGGACAAGGCCAGATAATCCTCTGCGGCACAACACTTGCCACAATTAGCATCGTTAATAACAATGGGCGTTTCGCCATCAATGGCACCGATCAGTGGTTTCCCGGCCGCCATATAGGTTTGCACTTTACCAGGAAGAGTTAAAGAAATGATGGGATCCTTTTGGAGAGTCACAAGCATTGCATCCGCCATTGCATAAAAGCGAGGCATCTCCTCCAAAGGTTGTCTCCCGTGAAATAAAACAGATTGCAAACCAAACTGTTCCACCATTTTTTTTGCATTTTCAAGCTCAGAGCCATCGCCTACAATATGCCAACGAAGATTTTCAATATCTTCGGTCTCTTTGGCAGCGCGTATGATGGTATCAATGCTTTGCGCCGAACCCACATTACCAGCAAACATCAAATCTACAGTTTTACTGGGAACCTTGGCGCAAGTTTCAGGGTTAAATAACGCTTCAGCATATTGAGGAAAATGAATTGTTTCAAAAATAGAAAATTCTTCCTCAAAATATTTTGAAAAAGATTTGGAAGAAATAAACAATTTATCAACTTTCCTGTAAATTTTACCGGAGATTGAATGGAAAACACGATAAATCAGAGACCCTTTACGAATTCCGCCGGCACATAAACTTTCCGGCCAAAGGTCCAAAGAATACAACAACAACTTTTTTTTGTGCTTTTTCTTGTATGCAATTCCTGCGCAAGCCATCATAACAGGAGAAAGCTGATTGACAAAAACAACGTCGTATTCCTCCTTCAAACGGGATGCATACAGAGTGGATGAGAATGCAAAACTGTAATAATTTAAAAATCGGAAAAACGCGCCGCTTCGTCTGGCAATTGTAAAGCAACGATGGATTTTTACGCCGTCAATAACCTCGTTTCGTTTCTCGCCATGGCGGTAGCCATCAAATACTTCACCCATTGGATAATTCGGAACACCGGTAATGACAGAAACCTCGTGACCGCGATCGCGAAGCCACTTGCATATATCACCAATCCGAACTGGCTCGGGAGGATAATATTGACACACAACCAAAATTTTCATTCCGATTTTTTCTCCATATCCGTCGTATTATGTGCGCGAATTATAAATATACATAATAAATCACCATAATATTATAATATCATACGCTACTTTCAAAGTCAACTAAAATTCAAAAAAAATTAATATGGCATTAAAATTTTCCAAACAAAAAAAGAACTGCCAAAGCAGTTCTTTTCAAAGTTAAAATCATGACATATAAAATGCTTTATACCACTGGGCAAAACGACGCAAGCCTTCGCGCAAGGAAGTCGCAGGTTTGAAACCAAAATCACGCTCTAAATCACTAACGTCTGCAAAGGTTATGGGTACGTCACCGGGCTGCATAGGAACCAATTTTTTATGCGCTTCAAAGTCATAGTCCTCAGGCAGAACTCCGGCTCGAACCAATTCTTGCTGCAGAATATCAACAAAATCAAGCAAATTTTCGGGGCTATTGTTACCGATATTATAAACTCGATAAGGGGGCAAAGGAAGTCCGTCTTCCCCATTTTTCTTTTCGGGGGCAGCTCCCATCACAAGACGAACCCCTTTTACAGTATCATCCACGTAAGTAAAGTCGCGTTTACAATTGCCAAAATTAAAAATCTCAATGGTTTGACCCTTAATCAACTTGTTAGTAAAACCAAAATAAGCCATATCAGGTCTTCCGGCAGGGCCGTAAACGGTAAAAAAACGAAGACCGGTGGAGGGGATGTTATACAATTTTGAATATGCATGTGCCATCAACTCGTTGCTCTTTTTGGTAGCGGCATAAAGGCTGACAGGATTATCCACTTTATCTGAAGTACTATAGGGTATTTTCTTGTTTGAACCATAAACCGAAGAACTGGAAGCATAAACCAAATGCTCCACAGGGAAGTTCCGACAAGCCTCAAGAATATTATAGAAGCCCACCAAATTGGACTCAATGTATGCGCCCGGATTGGTAATGGAATAACGAACTCCTGCCTGAGCAGCAAGATTTACGCAAACGGCGGGACGGTACTGTGCAAAGGTCTTATCAATCAGCGCCTTATCGGCAAGATTACCCTTAATAAAAATCCACTCTTTCCCGGTTTCAGCAGCGCATTTTTCAATTTCGGAAAGGCGGTACTCCTTGATGGAAACATCATAGTAATCGTTCACATTGTCAAACCCGAGTACACGAATACCATCTACACGTTTCATCAATTCCATAACCAAATTAGAACCGATAAAACCGGCGGCACCGGTTACAAGAACGGTTTTGTTTCTCAGGTCAACGTTGGGGGTCAACATATGCCCTTATACTCCTTTTGCACTTTTTCGTAGCTCTCTAAATTTCCAATATCGTATCTTCTACCCGGCATTTCCATTGCGTGAACAGGAGTCTGTTTGCAAATCCATGCAATATAACTGCCGGGGGCATCCACACCGCAACCGCTCTCGATCCCCTTCTTCACAAAGGAAGCATCCTCACGAGTATAATAATAGAATGGAGGACAACACCAATTACTCTTTGGCTCAGCCGGTTTTTCTTCCATATCCAAGATCAAATCATTCTCATCAATCAAAAGCACACCGCATTTTTGCAGTTTCGACTTTTCGCCTTCAAAGAAGCGCATTACGCAGCTGGTACCCTTTTCTTTTGCATACTGCATAAATTTAGTCAAACTGAATGACAATAGATTGTCACCCGCAATTACCAGCATATCGGAATCCAAATTCAATTCGTCAATAGCAAACTGAATGTCACGCACAGCGCCAAGCCGTGTTTCATTGGATTCGGTGCCATCATCCACAACGGTAATTTTTTGCACTTTTCCATCAGCCCATTTGCGAAAATGATGTGCAAATTTATGGTTGGAAATTACCACATATTCGTCAATTTCTCCAAGCGAATCCATATCATCAATCAGATGATCCAATATGGTTTTCCCCTGTACCTCAAGCAACGGCTTTGGAAAATTCTCAGTCAAGGGATAAAGCCGCGTGGCATAACCGGCAGCCAAAATCAAACACTTCATAACAAAACTCCATCCGCACTTTCGCAAAGACAAGCACAATATTTATTTTCAAGATTGGGAAACACCTTAAGATATTCACTCTGAACACGGGAACGAATTTCCTCCCATTTTTCAGGGTCAATCAATGCCATACAGCAACCTTTAAAACCCGCTCCGGAAAATCTTCCGCCGTAAATACCATCGGTTCTGCGCATAATCTCATAAATTGTTTTCAGTTCGGGAGAACCGGTTTCCCACATGGTAATAGAGGATTCACCACTCTCAAAAGAAAGAGCCCCATAAGTTTCAATGTCCCCTTGTTTCCAAGCTTCAACCCCTTTTTCCACCCGCAAAAACTCACCGTACCAGTGCTCTGCTCTTCTTCGAAATGTTTCCGGAAGACGAGTTTTGTACTGGAAAAAGACCTCATAAGGAATATCGCGAAGATTGGTTTCGGAAAACTTTCCATATTCCATCCCGGCAAACGCCTTCAATGCATAGGCGGCGCTACGCGCCTCATCCACGCGCATATTGTATTTCGAGCCAATAAGATTTCGTTCCACACCGGAAAAGAAAATTGCAATACCAAACGGCTTCATTCCAGACTGTTTAGGAATTAATTCATAGGAATCATCCTTGGTATCCAAATAAAGAAGGTGATCCTTTTTACTGAAAACTTCGCAAGATTGATCCAATTTCCCACAGGCAACGCCTACATAGTCACGCTCAGCTTCGAGAGCAATATCTACCATTTCGCGCTCGGTCAAGCAAATATTGTTTACACGGCAAAGAGCAGAAAGAAATGAAATGATAACCGCCGCAGAGGACGAGAGTCCACCAATGGGCAAGGTGCCTGCGATCATTGCATGGAACCCAACGGTCAAGTGAAATTTTTGTTTCAAAACGTATGTTGCGCCGCGCAAATAATCTGCCCAATCCCCCACTTTTACTTTCGGTGGCTCCAAAACGGACCAATTCTGCATCGTATCGAACTGAACAGAGGCAACACGGATTACTCCCGATTCATCCGCTGCATATGCAACGTGAATACCTTTGTCAATGGCAAAACCGGTAATTTTTCCAAGGTTATGGTCTGAATGTGCGCCGATAGGACAAACACGATAGGGACAAAAACTAATCCCATCCGGCTCGCGATGATACGCCTGTTCGAATGCTTTCAACAACACCATAAAACACCTCACTTCTTAATTCTCTCACAACAGTTCAATCATTATATCACACAATCATTTCAATTGCAACTATAAAAATTTTGTGCACTTTCAATGATAAGCAATGGCCGTCATACTCTGTACGAAAAGACTACGTTTTTTTGACA
Organism: Eubacteriales bacterium; assembly: GCA_045597125.1. Lineage (GTDB taxonomy): Bacteria > Bacillota > Clostridia > Oscillospirales > SIG627 > RGIG5579. Next base: position 196,922 of record JAZODR010000052.1, read on the forward strand.
TATCCTGTCACTCCTTTTGTAGGTTACCCTATTCGCATTGTCGATTTCGTGTCCGAAATCGTTAATGCGAATAGGTACGATGCTATTTTTGTTCAGACGAAGACGAGAGAGCCCCCTCGCCAAAGGTACGGCAGAACACTTTCTGCCATTCCAAAGCCGATACATTATCGGCAAGTCAACCAACCCTACAATAGCATACTCGGGTTAAGATTGACGGTACCGCCGTTTTTCCGTTTGAACATTTCCATAGGTTTCGCAAAAACGGTGATACAGGGTTGACCACACTTGGTCGGGTTTCTTTTGTAATTCCACCTTCATATATTTCCTTATGTGTGTAT
>JAZODR010000053.1:0-36200 GCA_045597125.1 Eubacteriales bacterium
CGTTGGTGTCTGTCCCACCAACTCCCTGAAGATGGTTGCTCAGGAGAGCCAGGCCGCCGAGCAGGAGGTCTTCGACTACTGCGTGGCCAACGTCTCCGAGAAGACCGAGGTTTGCGGTAAGACCGTGATTTCCAGCCAGTACAAGAAGCCTCTGCTGGAGTTCTCCGGCTCCTGCGCCGGCTGTGCCGAGACTGCTTACGCCCGTCTGATCACTCAGCTGTTCGGCGATCGTATGTATATCTCCAACGCCACCGGTTGTTCCTCCATCTGGGGTGGCCCCGCTGCTACCTCTCCCTATACCACCGATGCCAACGGCCACGGTCCCGCTTGGGCTAACTCCCTGTTTGAGGACAACGCTGAGCACGGCTTTGGTATGTATCTGGGCCAGAAGGCTCTCCGTGAGAACCTGATTGCTAAGGTTGAGAAGCTGGCTGAGTCCGCTGAGGGCGAAGTTAAGGCTGCTATCGACGAGTTCCTGGCTACCAAGGAAGACGGCAAGCTGAACAAGATCGCTACCGAGAAGCTGGTTGCTGCTCTCGAGGGCTGCGATTGCGAGCTCTGCAAGGAAATCCTGGCTGACAAGGAATATCTGTGCAAGAAGTCCGTTTGGATCCTCGGTGGTGACGGTTGGGCTTACGATATCGGCTTCGGCGGCTTGGACCATGTTCTGGCAAGCGGCGAGGACGTAAACGTTATGGTATTCGATACCGAGGTTTACTCCAACACCGGCGGCCAGGCTTCCAAGGCTTCCAATATCGGTCAGGTTGCTCAGTTTGCCGCAGCAGGTAAGGCAATCGGCAAGAAGAACCTTGCTGAGATCGCAATGAGCTACGGCTACGTTTACGTTGCTCAGGTTGCTATGGGCGCAGATATGAATCAGCTCCTGAAGGCTCTCACCGAAGCAGAAGCTTATCCCGGACCTTCCTTGATTATCGGCTACGCTCCTTGCGAAATGCACGGAATTAAGGGTACTATGGCAAACTGCCAGGTAGAAATGAAGAAGGCTGTTGAAGCAGGCTACTGGCAGATGTTCCGTTACAATCCCTTGGCTGAGAAGAAGTTGGTAGTTGACTCCAAGGCTCCCAGCGCTTCCTACAAAGACTTCATTAAGAATGAGACCCGTTACGCTCGTCTGGTTCAGCAAAATGCAGAACGCGCAGAGGCTCTCTTCGATAAGGCTGAAGCCGCCGCTACTGAGCGCTACAACAAGCTAACCAAGCTTGAAAAGCTCTACGGCGAAGAATAAAAAATAAAAAGCACCCCATCCGGGGTGCTTTTTTTATATGTTCTATTTATTTTATATTTACTTTTGTCAAAATTTCTGTTATAATGTATTATCTATATGTTAAACGGAGGAATTTTTCGATGTCCAATCGTACTTCCAAAGAAAATTATTATCTGGATATTGCCCAGACCGTAGCGGAGCGCGGCACTTGTCTGAGAAAAAAATACGGAGCAATCATTGTAAAAAATGACGTGATTGTTTCCACCGGCTACGTAGGCGCCCCCAGAGGTCGTCAAAACTGCTGTGATCTCCAATTTTGTCTGCGAGAAAAGCTGAATATCCCCCGCGGAGAACGCTACGAGCTTTGCCGCAGCGTTCACGCCGAGCAAAATGCCATTATCAATGCATCCCGCGAACAGATGATCGGCGCAACGATGTACCTGTGCGGCATTGATGCCAAAACGGGCGAATACGTTGCCAATTCCTCCAGCTGCCAGATGTGCAAGCGCATGATCATCAATGCGGGCATTGAAAAGGTGATCATCCGCGATAGCAAAGAGGATTACCGCGTAATCTCCGTTTCCGACTGGGTAGAAAACGACGACTCCCTCGGTCAAATGGGATATTAAATACTGATTTAGAAGGATAATCAACAAAATGAACGTTCCCGAAATCTTCGGCTCATTGGTTTTCAATGACGCCATGATGAAAAAATATCTGCCCGAGCAGATTTATATTTCCCTGAAAAATACCGCCTCCAAAGGCGAGAGACTGGACCCCCATATTGCCGACGAAGTGGCAAAGGGAATGCGGGATTGGGCGCTTTCTAAGGGCGCGACCCACTTTACCCATTGGTTCCAGCCTATGACCGACTCCACCGCGGAAAAGCACGATTCTTTCGTGCGCCCCGTGAATGAAAGCGAGATTACCATGGAATTTTCCGGCAAAAATCTCATTGCCGGCGAGGCAGACGCTTCCTCTTTCCCTTCCGGCGGTCTGAGGGCTACCTTCGAAGCGCGGGGCTACTCTGCTTGGGATCCCACCTCCCCCGCTTTTATTAAAGATAAAACGCTGTGTATCCCCACGGCTTTCTGTTCCTATCGTGGCGAAAGTCTGGATAAAAAAACACCCCTACTCCGTTCTCAAGAAGCCATCGACCGCGAAGCAAGAAGACTGCTGAAGCTTTTTGGCATCGAAACCCGCAGAGTAGTTGCCAACGTAGGCGCCGAGCAGGAATACTTCCTCATCGACGATGAAGTATGGACCAAGCGCCCCGATCTGCTTTACTGCGGAAGAACCTTGTTTGGCGCAATGCCCCCCAAGGGACAGGATATGGACGGCCATTACTACGGTCAAATTAAGCCCCGCGTACATGCGTTTATGCAGGAATTGGACGAGGAGCTTTGGAAATTGGGCATCCTTGCCAACACGGAACACAACGAGGTTGCACCTGCCCAGCACGAGCTGGCACCCATTTTTGCCACGGTAAACATTGCCACGGATCATAACCAATTGACCATGGAAATGATGAAGAAGATTGCCGCGCGTCACGGACTTGCCTGTCTGCTCCATGAAAAGCCTTTCAAGGGAGTCAACGGCAGCGGTAAACACAATAACTGGTCCCTTTCCACCGCGGAGGGTCTCAATCTTCTCAAACCCGGAAAAACCCCCAGTCAAAATGCTTTATTTCTCCTGATGCTTACTGCCGTTATCAAGGCAGTAGATGAAAATCAGGATTTACTTCGCATTTCCGTTTCTTCCCACGGAAACGATCACCGTTTGGGCGGTAATGAAGCACCTCCCGCCATTCTTTCCATCTTTCTCGGTTCCGAACTGGAAAATATTCTGGAAGATATTATGGCAGGAGAAACACCCGAAGACAGACCCAGAACCCGTCTCAATATCGGCGCCTCCGTTCTTCCTGAATTACCCTGTGACTCCACAGACCGAAACCGCACCTCTCCCTTTGCCTTTACAGGTAACAAATTTGAGTTTCGTATGCCCGGCTCTTCTTGCTCTATCGGTTGCCCCAATATGATTATGAATACCATCGTGGCAGAAGCGCTTTCCTCTTTCTCTGACGTTCTGGAAAACGCCCGCGATTTCCAGAAATCATTAAACAAGCTCATCCACGATACCCTGATTTGCCACCGTCGCATTATTTACGGCGGTAACAACTATACCGAGGAATGGCGCGAAGAAGCTCTGCGCCGCGGTCTGGAGAACTTTACCAATACCGTAGAAGCCCTCCCCCATTATACCGATGAAAAAAATGTGCGTATATTTGAAAAGCATGGGGTACTTTCCGAAGCGGAAATCGCCTCCCGCCAAGAGGTGCTTTTGGAAAACTATACTAAGAGTCTTTCCGTAGAAGCCCTGACCTTTGTAGATATCACACGCAAGGACATTCTTCCTGCAGTTCTTAGCTATCAAAAGTTTTTATTAAATGAATTACATCTGAAGGATTCTCCTTTTCCCCTGTCCATTTTTGTTGAGAAAGAGCTTTTGGAACAGGCATCTGCCCTTTGCGAAAAGCTTTATAAAAAACTCATCGCTTTGGAAAATGCTATTTCAGAAAGCAAAAACATCAAAGAAACTCTGCCTGCGGCACAGTTTGCCCGTACAGTACTGTTTACCAAAATGGAAGAGCTTCGTGAAACAGTGGATACATTAGAAACCCTTCTCCCCAGAGAAATGTGGCCCTTCCCCACTTACGGCGAAATTCTCTATAGTGTAAAATAAACCAACAAAAGGAGAGAGCAAATATGGCGCCCGAGCGTTACCGCGCAACACAAAAACCCAAATCCTCAACCAAAAAACCATCACAAAAAACGCTTTCTCCGGAAGAAAAACGTCGTCGCGCACGGCTAAAACGGGAAGAAATCATCCGTCGGAAAAAGGAAATTTTACAACAAAAAAGACTGCGCCGTGAACGCAGAAAAAGACTTTTCATTCTCAGTTTTTGGGTAGCCGTTATCCTTGTGGCTCTTTACTGGACCGTGGTTGCCATTTCCATAACAAACCGTCCCGACGGAAGTAAAAATGCCTTGCCTTTGCTTTTATTTGAACAAGGAAAACGGGAAGAAAAAGAAGAATATCTTCCCGAAGAAATTTGTATCGGCAGTACCAAATATTTGCCCGTTACATTTTTAAATGATTTTTTTGCCATTAGTGAATTCGGCGACCAAAAAACCCGCTCTTTTCTCATTTGTTCCAATGGCGAATTTGCTACCTTCTACCTGAATAATGAGGAAATTGTCATCAATGGGGAACGGGTATCCATGCAAGCCCCCGCTTTGATGAAAGACGGAAAATTGTTTCTGCCCATAGATTTTTATGCAGAAAAAATGTCTTGCTTTGAATTGGGCAAAAACAATACAACCTATGGTGCAGACGTACTCACCTTTTTAAACGATAGGGAACCGACATTCACCTTTCATTCCTGTCCCTTAGAAACCCCTGTAGATTATGCAACCGTTCCCATTGCCCCTACCGTTCCTGCAGAACCAACCTAATACCAAATAGCCTTTTCTCCACAAAAACGGATGAAAAGGCTATTTTTTATTAAAAAATTGTAAATTTTTTTCATTTTTTTATAGAAAAGCAAACAAAAAACTCTTGTTTTTTAGTAATATATATATTATAATATTATATATTACTATAATTATAGGCATTTTCAAATGAATACATAAAAAATACGGAGGTTTAAATGGATTCTAATAAGGCAATATGGAATCACGTTCTGACCCATATCAGTACCGAAGCAGGCATTTCAAGAGCCACCTTCAGTATTTGGTTTCAGGACCTTTGCTTAGAGCAGCTTACAGATACTCACGCATATATCTCCGCGGCAGAGGAATACAAAGCAGAATTTGTATTCAATCGCTTTTACAGCCAATTGCAAAATCATATTTTTACAGTGCTTGGCGCTCGGTGTGAACTGGTACTTTTTGCACGCGATATTCATGCGGGAAAAATCAAACAAATTATTGATGAACATATCCGTTCCGGCGTTTTGCCTCAGGGCGTTTTTTGCAAAGAAACTCCCAGCGAAGAATTGGCAGAAGAAGAAGCTCTTACCGAAGAAGAGAAAAAAATCGTACATACCATCACAGAAAAGAAATCCATAGGCACCATTATTAAATCTGAGATTCCCGCAACCCGCGGAGCGGAATATACATTTGATAATTTTATCGTAGGCGATACCAACCGTATGGCGCATCAAGCTTGTTTAGCAGTGGCAAAAAATCCTGCGGAGTGCTGGAATCCTTTATATCTTTATGCACCCTCAGGAATGGGTAAAACCCACCTTCTCTACGCTATTTCCAATGAAATTATCAAGCACAATCCCACAAAAAGAATTATGTACGTGCGAGGAGAAGATTTTACCAATGAATTGATTGACCAGTTAATGGCAAAAAAACCCATGCACTTTTTCCGTGAACGCTATCGCAATGTAGACGTACTATTGGTAGACGATGTGCAATTCTTTGCAGGAAAAGATTCTTCTCAACATGAATTTTTTCATACCTTTGATACGCTCTATCAATTACATAAGCAAATCATTCTTACAAGTGATTGCCCTCCCAAAGAACTGAAACGATTGGATGAGAGGCTTCGTACCCGTTTTGAATCCGGTCTGACCGTAGATATTCAGCCTCCTGAATTGGAGCTGAGAGTTGCCATTGCCGCAAGCAAGGCAGAAGCTCTTGGTTTTTCCATTCCCGACGAGGTATTGCTATATATTGCAAATAATATTAAATCCAGCATCCGACAACTGGAAGGCGTTGTTAAGCGTCTTCACGGCTATTCCATTATTTTCGGCAAGAAAATTGATTTAGAACTTGCGAAAAACTGCGTACAGGATTTGGTTCCCAAGAAAAGTATAGATAGTATCGTAGAAAAAACTTTTGATAAAATTTGTGAAAAGTACAAAGTATCTATTCAGGATTTAACAGGAAAACGCAGACAGGCAAATATCGTCATTGCCAGACATGTATCCATTTACATTTTTGATCAATTGACCGATCTTTCTTCCGTTGAAATCGCGCGGTATTTTTCTCAGGATCATTCTACTATTCTTTCCGCCATTAAAAACGTAGAAAAAAAGATTGAAGTCAGCCCCGATTTTGAAGAAGAAATCACAAGACTTATTCGTGAAATCACAGAATAATCCACAACAATCTGTTAATTTGCTGTGATTTTTGTGTGGAAAAATTTTTTTCACAAAAAGACTTACTTTTATTCTTCTTTTTTCCCGAAAATTTTTCACACAAAGAAAATGATTCCAATCCTTGATATACAAAGGATTATAAAAGAATTCACAGAATTCACCGACCCTACTGATACTACGAAATAATTATATAAAAAAATAAAATTTAATTTTTGTGCAGGAGAGAAAAAATTATGTTTATCCGAGCCGAGAAAAAAATCTTATTGGACGCTATTAGTCCTTGTCTTTGTGCAATCGCTTCCCGTAGTGCGAATGCCGCTCTTGCTTGTTTGTATTTTAAAACAGAGAAAGAAAAAAATCAGGTACATATTACCACCTTTGATACTACAAAAGGTGTGAAAACTGCTTTTGAAGCACAAATTTTAGAAGAAGGAGCAATTCTTCTGGATGCAGTAAAGCTTAGCTCTATGATTCGTACTTTGCCTGATGGAGAAATTACCATTTCAAGCGATGTAAATTTTGTTACTACCATTTCTTCCGGTGCGGCAAAATTTGAAATTTTAGGTATGAACAGTGATCTTTTCCCTGCTATGCCTACTCTTTCGGGTGATAAAAAATTTGTTATTCAGCAAGGGCAGTTGAAAAAAATGTTGCAACAGGTAATTTTTGCTTGTGCTACCATTGATTTAAAGCCTGTTCTTACCGGTGTACTGTTTGAATCTCATGGAGAAAAGCTTCGTCTTTGCGGTTGCGATGGTTATCGTATTGCCATTCGTGAAGAAGAATGTATTAAAGGACTTGCTTTGGACGTACGTTTTGTAGTTCCTGCAAAAACGCTGCATGAATTGATTCGACTCCTTGCAGATTCTGAAGAGCAGGTTCGTATTGAGCTTGCCGGCAGACATATTATTTTTGCGTTTGAAGACTTTTTCTTCTTCTCTCGCTATGTAGATGGTGAATATATTGATTATTCAAAATCCTTGCCTAAGGAATTTCGTACCCGAGTACGCGTTTCTTTATCGGATGCAATCGGATGTTTTGAAAGATGTGCTTTGCTGATTGATGAAAGAGCTAAGAGTCCTATTCGATTACAGGTAACGCCTGATGGACTGGAAGTAAAATGTATCACTGCCAACGGTAAAATTGATGAAGAGATTCGTTGCAGTGTTGAAGGTGAAAATATGCTGGTAGGCTTTAACAATAAATTTTTATTGGATGCGCTTCGCGGCGCGGCTGCTTGTGGTCAAGAGGAAGTATGTTTTGATTTGAATTCTCCTCTTTCCGGTATGGCAATTACCTCTTTGGAAACCGGTACATTTTATTATATGGTCGTTCCTATGCGACTGAACTGATGAAACTGGATCATATTGAAGTAAATCATTTTCGTAATATTGCTTCGGCATCCATTTCTTTTTCCAAAGGAAGCTGTGTTTTGGTGGGAAAAAATGCCCAAGGAAAAACCAATCTGATGGAAGCAATTTATCTGATGGCTTGCGGAAAAAGTTTTCGCGTCAAAGGCTATCGGGATTTAATTACCCACGGGGAGAAAGTGGCAAGTGTTACTGTTTCCGTAAGCGGAGAGGGTCTTCCTTTTCAGCTTCGAATGGTATTGGATGCACAAGATGGAAAAAGCATTTATAAAAATGGCGTGAAATTAGAGAGACTATCGGAATTTTTGGGGCTTTTTCGTGTAGTTTTGTTTTGTCCCGAACATTTATCTTTGATAAAAGATGGGCCGGGTAAACGAAGAAGCTTTATTGACAGCGCTATTTGTCAACTGCGGCCTTATTATGCTTCTTTATTAAATGAATTTAATAGGTTGGAGGCACAAAGAGCGGCACTTCTGAAAGAAAGAAATAAAAAAGCATTTGATGATTCTCTCTTTGATGTTTGGAATGAAAGACTTTGTGCCATCAGTGTAAAAATTGCTTGTATTCGGGCAGATTATATTGAAAATTTAATTTGTTATGCACCCAGGCATTTTGAGAAAATTTCCGGAGGAACGGAAGTTCTGAAATTAAAATATATTTCCGATGTGTATCGTAAAGATATGACCCATAAAGAAATGGAAGAACATTATGCACTTCTGTTAAAAAACAATTTGGAAAGTGATATTCGTTACGGTTATACGGCAAAAGGAATCCATCGGGATGATTTGGAAATTCTCATTAATGATTTTACTGCAAAGGGAATTGCATCTCAGGGCCAACAAAGAAGCGCCGTGCTTTCATTAAAACTTGCGGAGGGAGAAATTTCCAAAGAGATGACGGGAAAAGATCCTGTGTATTTGCTGGACGATGTGCTAAGCGAATTGGATGAGCATAGACGGGGTTATATCACAAGCGGTCTTCAAGGCAAGCAAGTGATTCTTTCGGGTACCGACGAAGAAGATTTTGCTTTTGTGAATCAAAAAATCCGTGTTTCGGGAGGAACATTTGAAGGATGAAAAATCCCTTTTTAGATCCCGGTGACGGATCTGCCATTTTAAAAAACAAAGTGGTTTTAATTTTAAATGCAGAAAGCGCTACTTTACAGAAGGATACCAGAAATTTTATTCGTAAATTAAGCAGAGGCGGAGATTCGGTATTACCGAAAAAATCTTTAAGGCAGGTCAATTCTCTGATTTTAACCAATGCTTACGGAAAAGATAGCTTATATTCTTCTTCCCGCTCGGCAAAATCTCTTGCCGAGGACAAATAAAATTTACACCGTAAGGAAAGGAATTGTATTTTGGAAAACAAAGAATTTGCAACAGTAAACACTACTTACGATGAAAGTCAAATTCAAGTACTGGAGGGTTTGGAGGCAGTCCGTAAAAGACCGGGTATGTATATCGGTTCTACGGGTCAGCGCGGTTTGCACCATCTAATCTACGAAATTGTGGATAACTCCATTGATGAAGCTCTGGCAGGAAGATGTGATACCATTACCGTTACGTTACATAAGGATGGCTCTGTAGGCGTTCAGGATAACGGACGCGGTGTACCTGCGGGAACACATCCAAAAATGGGCATTCCCACCCTGGAGGTGGTTTTTACCGTTTTGCATGCAGGCGGTAAATTCGGCGGTGGCGGATATAAAATTTCGGGTGGTCTTCACGGTGTAGGTGCCAGCGTTGTAAACGCTCTGTCCGAATGGATGGAGGTTGTCAATTGCTACGATGGCAAAGAATATACTGAGCGCTTTGAGCGCGGTAAGGTTGCCCGTCCTATTGAGTGTAAGGGAGATACGGAAAAGCACGGTCTTTACGTACGCTTTATGCCCGATGCCGAAATTTTTACCGAAATGGATTTTGATTACACCACGGTTCTCAATCGTCTGCGTGAACAGGCATTTCTGACTGCAGGTGTTACCATTGAATTCTATGATGAGAGAGAATTTGACGGCAAAAGCGAAACCCAAGCGGCTTTGGAGAATGGACTGATTACCGAAGAAGAAGTCTTTTCTGAGGATGAAGAAGAGCGCGAGGACGGTGGTTACTACCGCAAGGAAAAGGAAAAGAAATATAATAAGCTTTGCTTTGAGGGTGGTATTCGTTCCTTCGTTACTTATTTGAATGAGAAAAAAAGATGCAATCTTCTCAATGAAAAGGTCATTTATATTGCTACCGAGGGAAAAGGCTGTACTGCAGAGGTAGCACTCCAGTACAACGACGGTTATCAGGATATGACCCTTTCCTTTGCCAATAATATTCATACTCCCGAGGGCGGCACTCATGAAACCGGATTTAAGACGGGTCTGACCAAGGTATTTAATGAATATGCGAAAAAATATGGATATCTGAAAGACAGCGATAAGAAATTTTCGGGCGAGGATGTAAGAGAGGGTCTAACTTGTATCATCTCCGTTAAAGTGGAGGAAACGCAGTTTGAAGGACAGACCAAAACAAAGCTCGGCAATGTTGAGGTTCGTCCTTTGGTAGATTCTTTGATGACGGAAAAGCTGGGTGAGTATTTTGAAGAAAATCCTGCTGTGGCAAAGTTGCTCATTGAAAAAGCGCTGGCAGCAAACCGTGCCAGAGAAGCCGCAAAGAAAGCAAGAGAGGCAAGCCGTCGCAAGAGTCCTTTGGAAAGCGGTGCGCATCCCGAAAAACTTGCTGACTGTCAGGAAAAGGATCCCGCAAAGTCTGAAATTTTCTTCGTAGAGGGAGATTCTGCAGGAGGCACGGCAAAGGACGGAAGAGATTCTAAGTATCAGGCAATTTTACCCTTGAGAGGTAAAATTCTCAATGTTGAGAAGGCAAGACTTGACAGAGTTTATTCTTCTACCCAGATTATTCCGATTATTCAAGTATTGGGCTGCGGTATCGGAGACGATTTTGATATTGAAAAGCTTCGTTACGGAAAAATTATTCTGATGGCGGATGCGGATGTGGACGGCGCTCATATTAAGACGCTGCTTCTCACTTTCTTCTATCGCCATATGCGTCCCCTGATTGAAAAGGGCCATATCTTCTGTGCAATGCCGCCCTTGTATAAGGTGTATAAGGGAAAACAGCAGGAATACGCTTTTTCGGATGAAGAGAGAGATGAAATTCTTGCAAGACTTGGAGATAAGGCACAGGCGGAACGCTATAAAGGTCTTGGTGAAATGGATGCAAGTCAGCTTTGGGAAACCACTATGGACCCTGAAACCAGAACACTTATTTCCGTTAGCATTGAGGATGCTTATGCGGCTGACGAGACCTTTACCCTTTTAATGGGTGATAAAGTAGAGCCTCGTCGTGAATTTATCGAGCAAAACGCAAAGTACGTACAGAATCTGGATATTTAATTGTGGAAAACTGTGTGGAAAGTGGGTAAAACTCCACAGAATCCACAAAGTTTTCCACAGAGCTGTGGGAAACTTTATCACAAGGGAGATATGGAAAAAAGACAGTCAGAATGGGGTATTTTTCCAAATAAAAGAGTTTTTTTCCCCAATTTTTCCACAAGAAATGAGAAAAAGCCACAAGAGATGAGCGTTGTGAAACAAAACGCGTGAAACAGTGTTTTCCCTGAAAGAAAGGAAATTTTTCTACTATGGAACTGAATTTAAACGGCCAGAGAATTGAAAACGTTGATATTGTTAAAGAAATTAAAAAAAGCTATATCGACTACTCTATGAGTGTTATTGTCGGTCGTGCGCTTCCCGATGTTCGTGACGGCTTGAAGCCCGTACACCGCCGAATTTTGTATGCGATGTATATGGATAATTTGACTCACGATAAGCCTTTTCGCAAATCTGCTACCACCGTTGGTAACGTGCTGGGTCATTATCATCCCCATGGTGATAGTGCCGTTTACGACGCTATGGTTCGTTTGGCGCAGGGTTTTTCCATGCGCTATCCCTTGGTAGAGGGTCACGGTAACTTTGGTAATATTGATGGTGATGGTGCGGCTGCTTACCGTTATACCGAAGCCAGAATGGCAAAAATGGCAAATTCCATGCTTCAAGATATCGAAAAGGACGTAGTGGATTTTGTCCCCAACTTTGATAATAAATTAAAAGAGCCTACCGTTCTTCCCAGCCGTTTTCCCAATCTTTTGTGTAACGGTTCTGTAGGTATTGCTGTCGGTATGGCCACCAATATTCCTCCTCATAATCTGTGCGAGGTTATTGATGCGGTCATTTATCTGATGGATAATCCCTCGGCAGAGGTTCGCGATTTGATGCAGTTTGTAAAAGGACCCGATTTCCCTACCGCTGCCAAGATTTACGGTACCAACGGCATTGAGCAGGCGTACCTTACAGGCAGAGGAAAGGTTTTGATGCGCAGCCGCACTCATTTTGAGACCCGCGGTAAGCGCGAATGCATCATCGTCGATGAAATTCCTTATCAGGTAAACAAATCCGATTTGGTTAAGGGAATTGCCGACCTGGTAAAGGATAAGCGCATTGAGGGCATCGTTGACCTGCGCGATGAAAGCTGTAAGGGCAAGATTCGCATTGTTATTGAGCTTCGCCACGATGTCAATCGCGATGTGATTCTTAATCTTTTGTATAAATATTCCCGTTTGCAGGAAACCTTTGCTATGAATATGCTGGCTCTGGTAAACGGAGAGCCTAAGACCCTTTCCCTCAAGCAGATGCTCAGTCATTATCTAAAGCATCAGGAAGAGGTGACCGCCAGACGTTGCCGCTTCGATTTAAACAAGGCACTTGCCCGTCTTCATATTTTAGAGGGCTATAAGATTGCCATAGACAATATTGACGAGGTTGTCCGTATCATCCGAGAAAATAAGACCGTTGCCGATGCAAAGGCGGCTTTGATTGTCCGTTTCGGTCTTTCCGATGTGCAGGGACAGGCTATTGTAGAAATGCCGCTGGGTCGTCTTGCAGGTCTTGAAATCGAGAAGATTCTGGAAGAAATGGAAGAAAAGAAAAAGCTGGTTGCTTATCTTGAAGGCATTCTTACCGATAAGGAAAAACTTCTTGCCCTTTTGAAGGAGGAGCTTCTTGAAATCCGCAAGAAATACGGTGATGAAAGAAGAACCACCATTGAGCAGGCGGCGGACGATATTGTTTTGGAGGATTTGATTGAGAAGCATAAGGCAGTGGTAACCATTACCCACGCAGGCTACATCAAGCGTCAGAAGCTTTCCGATTATGAGGCGCAAAGAGCAGGCGGCAAGGGTATGCGCGCTCTGACTACCAAGGAGGAGGATTCCATTCGCGACCTCTTTGTCAGCCATAGCCACAATTATGTATTCTTCTTTTCCAATCAGGGCCGTCTTTACGTGAAGAAGTGTTACGAGATTCCCGAGGCCTCCAGAACTGCCAAGGGTACCAATCTGGTCAACGTTCTTAATCTTAAGGAGGGGGAAAAGATTACCGCATTTCTTTCCGTGCAGAAGCTGGGTACCGAGGAGATTCTCTCTTTCGTGACCCGCGACGGCTTTGTGAAGCGTACTCCCTTAAAGCTTTTCCGCCACATTCGCCGTGACGGTGTGAAGGCGATTACCTTGAATGAAGGGGATGAACTTCTCTTTGTTAATAAGACCGAGGGGGATCAGGATTTGTTCGTTGCTTCTACCTCCGGTCTTGCCGTGCGCTTTGCTGAAAGCGAGATTCGTTTGATGGGCAGAACTGCCCGAGGTGTAAGAGCAATGCGTCTGGATGAAGGAGCCGCTGTTTGCGGTGCGGTATCTATTCTTCACGACGGTGAAGAGAGAAGTCTTGTAACCATGACCGATAACGGCGTAGGTAAGCGAAGCTGTTTTGACGAGTTTTCCACCAAGCACCGCGGCGGTAAGGGTATGAAGTGTCAAGCTTTGGGCGGTAAGGCAGGTACTCAGGTAATCGGAATTCTTGCTGTGAACGAAGAAGACGACTTGCTTCTCATTGCATCCGACGGAAAAATGGTTCGCGTCCACGCTGCGGATATTTCCCAAGTGGGCAGAGGCTCTGCGGGTATTTATGTCATGCGTACCGAGGAAGGCGAACAGCTGACCTCCATCCAGCGCGTAACGCCTGAAGAAGAGCTTCAAAAGGAAGCGGAAAAAGCCGAGGAATCCGGCGAGGAGATCTTTGGCGAGGAGGTTCCGGATCTGCTCGAAAATGAAGATGACGAGTAATACGGTCTATACTTATATCAAATTTACCACAAACGATGCAAAACGGGATTCCGCCCGTCTTTTGTCTGAAGCTTTAACACTTTTTTGGGCAAAAACGGATTTGGAGCCTGAAGAAATTCAGCGTACCTGTGAGGGGAAACCATATTTCCCCTCGGGGCGGTCGTATCTTTCCGTTACCCATACAGGAAATCTTTTTGCAGTTGTTTTTGCTTCTCGTCCCATCGGTATTGATGGGGAAAAAGCAGAGGAAAAGCGAAGTCGCATTGCGGAGAAAAAATTTTCTCCCCAGGAGAGGCTTTTGCCTTTTTCTTATGTTTGGAGTGCGAAAGAAGCGGTGTCCAAGCTTGTGGGGACGGGACTTGCCGATTTGATGCAGGTATCGGTAACAAAGGGCCGTGCAATTTTCGGCGGAAAGGGTTATACCCTTCGGGAAGAGATTCTCGGAGATTATCGCCTTGTGACTGCCACCGAGGAAGGATGGGATTATGGAGCAGAAGCGCTTTCAGAAAAATGACAATGGATTTGTTTGCACCCATTGCGGAAAGCACGTGCCTCCCAATCAGGTGACCAGCCGCGATCATTGCCCTTTTTGCCTTACCTCTCTCCATGTGGATATTTGTCCGGGAGACCGTGCAAACCCCTGTAAAGGTACTCTTATACCCATTCGCACGGAGCCTCATGTGAAAAAAGGTTTCGTAATCTATTACAAATGTTCCAAATGCCATGCAAAGGTCAGCAATAAGGCGGCGATGACGGGAGTATGTCCCGATGATACCGACCTTTTGATCCGATTGACTGCTAATACTACGGAGGATGTTTAATGCCGCAAAAAAAGAGAACAGCCCGTCGCTCTCTCAAGGAAGTGACCATGAAGAAAATTCGGCCTGAGGATCGGGCCATCAATATTTTGATGCCCTATATTCTTGGGATTCTGGCGATATATTTTGCCCTTTGCTTCTTGTTTGAAGAAAAAATGGGCATTTTGGGAAAAGCAGGGGATTTGTTTTTAGGACTTTTTTCCATTGGCGGATTTGCTTTTCCCGTTTTTCTGTTTCTTCATGCCCTTTTTTACAGAAGAGATTTGGAAGCGGGAAGTCATTTGTATAAATTCTGGTTCACCTTTGGAGATATGACTCTGCTGGGTGTACTGTGCGGATTTTTCTCCAAAAAAGAGGCCGTTTGGGACGTTGTTATTAATTTCAAGGGCGGTTTGGATTTTTCCACAGGCGGTTTGATCGGCGGAATCTTTTATGCCATTCTTGATTTTTGTGTAGGCTGGTTTACTCCTGTGATTGCGATTTTGGGAATTTTTGTTTTAACAACTTTCCTGTTGGGCAAGACGCCCGTAGATTTGATTCGCTCTATTTTCATTCCCCTGGGTGATAAAATGAAAGAGGGGCATGAAGAGAGGCAGGAGCACCGCCAAAAATGGAAAGAGCGCCGCGAAGAAGAGCGTCAGCGCAAAGCTGAGGAGCGTGCGGAAGCAGGAAAGCTCGCTTTTCTGGAAGAAAAGAAAAAAGGAAAGAAAAAATGCGCCGCCATTGTAGATAGTGGCGAAGAGGTTACTGCCGAGGCGCCTGAGGACCGAGTAGCCGACGACGAATTAGAGATTCGTTTACAGGACGAAGTACCCGAGCCTGAGAAAAAAGAGCGGTTGTTTACTCCCATTGAAGAGGTGGAAAGTGAGCCTGCTCCCGAGCTGCATACTTTTAATGCACCCGCTTCTCCCGATGCTATTTCCTATCCTCGCCAGGACGATTTGGATGTGACGGTGGAAAAGGTTGAGGAAGAAAATGACAATATGGAGAAGGAATACCGATTCCCCTCTATTTCCATTTTACCTGCGGCACCGCCTCCGAATCCGGGAAGTCGCAGTGAGCAAGAATCTACTGCTACCAAGCTGGTGGAGACTTTGGAAAGCTTTGGTGTAAAGACAACCGTCAGCGGAATTTCAAAGGGTCCTGCCGTTACCCGTTACGAATTGCAACCCCATCGCGGCGTCCGTGTGCGCGCCATTGTAAATCTTTCCGATGATATTGCCCTTGCTACTGCAGCCAGCGGCGTCCGTATTGAAGCGCCCATTCCCGGCAAGGAAGCCGTGGGCATTGAGGTACCCAATAAGGCAAGAGATACAGTTTTCATCCGTGAATTGTTGGAGCAGTCCGATTTTCATAACAGTACTTCCCCTTTGCATTGCAGTTTGGGAAAAGACGTAGCGGGCAATTCCATTTTCTGTGATCTTGCTAAAATGCCCCATATCCTTATTGCAGGTGCAACGGGTATGGGTAAATCCGTTTGTTTAAATTCCCTGATTGTCAGCATCCTTTATCGCGCCACCCCTGAAGAAGTGCAGATGATTCTTATTGACCCGAAAAAGGTTGAATTTAATAAGTATAACGGAATTCCCCATTTGCTTGTCCCTGTGGTCAGCGATTCGAAGAAGGCAGCGGGAGCGCTGAACTGGGCGGTAATTGAAATGGAGCGCCGCTTCATTTTGCTGGAGGAAATGGGTGTTCGCGATATTAAGGGCTACAACGAAGCGGTGAAGAATGATCCCGAGCATCGTCCTATGAGCTATATCGTCATTATTATCGACGAGCTTGCCGATTTGATGATGACTGCTAAAAACGAAGTGGAAACCAGTATTTGCCGTCTGGCGCAAAAGGCGAGAGCCGCAGGGATGCACCTTGTGATTGGTACGCAGCGTCCTTCTGTTGACGTTATTACGGGTCTGATCAAGGCAAACGTTCCTTCCCGTATTGCTTGTACCGTTGCCAGCCAGGTGGATAGCCGTACCATTATTGATATTATGGGCGCGGAAAAGCTTCTGGGTAAAGGCGATATGCTATATGCCCCCGTGGGCTCTTCCAAGCCACTGCGCGTACAAGGCTGCTTTGTATCCGATCAGGATGTAGAGGCGGTTTGCGATTATATCCGCGCTCAGCGCTCCGCCGCTTACGATGAATCCGTATCCAATCTTATCGAGCGCGAGGCGCAGAAATGCGGCGAGAAGAAAAAAGGGTTTGGCGCCTTTGATGATGATGAGGCTTTGCCCGGTACGGCGGGTCTGTTTATGGATAAGGATCCCCTTTTGGAAAAGGCGATTGATATTGCCGTTGCGGAAAAGAAGGTATCTACTTCCCTTTTGCAGAGAAAGCTTTCCGTAGGCTATGCCCGTGCCGCAAAGCTGATTGATTTTATGGCAGAGATGAATGTGGTTGGCGAATATGCAGGCTCCAAGCCTCGCGAGGTGCTTTGGACAGAGCAATTCTATCAGGAATATAAAATGCGCGCCTGCGAAGACCAGCCTATAGATTGAAAGGAGAATGTTTTATGCTTAGAGACCCTTGGAAACATTTAAAGAGCGGAACGGATATCCGCGGTGTTGCCCTGGAGGGCGTAGAAGGTCAAAATGTAGATTTGACCGATGAGGTAATTGGGAAAATTGCCGCTTCTTTTGCACTTTGGCTTCAAAATAAAACCGGTAAAGCAAATCCTTTGGTTGCTATCGGCCGCGATAGCCGACTTTCAGGTCCTCGTATTGCAGGTATTTTAAGCCAGGTTCTGGTAAAAAAAGGATTTTCCGTTTTGATGACAGGTCTTTCCTCTACACCTGCCATGTTTATGACTACTCTGGATTTGAAAACCGATGCCGCGGTGCAGATTACTGCATCTCATCACCCTTGGAACCGTAACGGTTTGAAATTCTTTTTGCCTACGGGTGGTCTGGAAGGCGAGGACATCAAGGAGATTCTTCTGCTTTGCCAGGAGGACAAGTTTGCTTCGGATGCCCCGGGCGGCAGAATTGAAGAAGTCAATTATATGGATACCTACGCCCAGCGACTGAAAAAATTGATTTCAGACGGTGTTGGCGGGGGTGAAAAGCCTTTGGCAGGATTTCACGTAACTGTGGATGCGGGTAACGGTGCCGGCGGCTTTTACGTAGAAAAGGTTTTGCAGCCTTTGGGCGCGGATTGCACAGGTTCTGAATTTCTTGAACCGGATGGCTCTTTCCCCAATCATATTCCCAATCCCGAGAATAAGACCGCAATGGAATTTGCCTGCAACGCGGTGAAGCGCGCAGGTGCTGATTTGGGCATTATTTTTGATACGGATGTAGATAGAGCGGGATGCGTGGATTCCACCGGCCGCGAAATCAATCGGAACAGATTGGTTGCCCTTGCTTCCGTGATTGCGCTTCAGGGCAACGAGGGCGGAAGCATTGTTACCGATTCCATTACCTCTTCGGGATTGAAGACCTTTATCGAGGAGCATCTTGGAGGAAAGCATTTGCGTTTCAAGCGCGGTTACAAAAACGTAATCAATAAGGCAATTGAAATGAATCAAGCGGGAATCAATACTCCTCTTGCCATTGAAACAAGCGGTCATGCTGCGCTTCGCGAAAATTACTTTTTGGATGACGGCGCGTATTTGGCAACCCGTATTCTTATCGAGGCAGCAAAGCTGAAGAAGCAGGGTAAGGATTTGACTGAGCTGATTGCGGCGCTTCCTGAGCCTGCGGAATCCTTTGAACTTCGTTTTGATATTATTGAATCCGATTTCCGCGCGTATGGCCAGGCTCTTCTTGCTGATCTGGAAGCATATGGTCAGGAAAAGGGCTGGCAGGTTGCCGACGATAGTTACGAGGGTGTTCGCGTGGCTTTCCCCGCAGGGGAAGGCGACGGCTGGTTCCTCCTTCGCCTTTCGGTACACGATCCCGTAATGCCTATGAATGTAGAATCGCAGAATATCGGTGGTTCCAAGATGATTGCCGAAAAGCTCTATGAATTCCTAAAGGGTAGAGAGGGTCTTTCTATTGCCTCGTTGGAGGAGTTTTTGAAATGACCAAGGAAAAAATTGATCGCATCAATGCTTTGGCGCGCAAGTCCAAGACGCCCGAAGGATTGACATCTGAGGAAAAAATGGAGCAAAAGATGCTTCGTGACGAGTATATTGCCGATTTTCGCCGCAGCACGCTTGCTGCTTTGGGCAGAATTGATATTCAGAATGAAGATGGAAGCATAGAACCTTTGCTCAAATAAAAAAAGGCTTTCCCAATTTGGGAAAGCCTTTTTTATGTTACTCCTGACGAAGTTTTGCCATACGGATATCTTCTCCGCGGAAAAGCTTTACTTGAAATTCGCCCAATAGGCGGGAGAGAACGGCGGAATCGTATTCCTTTTCCAGCTGACGGTAGGTGAGATTGGTACTGATGATGGTGGGAAGTCCACTGACCAGAACGCGCTGGTTGATTAGACGGTAAATGGCAGAAGAGGAAGTTTTGGTAGAAGGCTCTGTACCAAGGTCGTCAAGGATGAGAAGCTCCGCTTCCATCAGTCTGCGGGTACCGAGGGCATCTTCTTCCGATTCAAACCGCTCTTTTTCAAAAATGGCGGCTACAGAAGGGGCAGATTCGTAAACTACGTCAAAGGCGCGTTCAATGACCGCTCCTGCAATGGCACTGGAAAGATGGGTCTTACCTAGGCCCGTACCGCCGATAAAGAGCAATGAAGGTGACCGGAGGGAAAAGTTTTCTGCATAGTGACGGCAAAATTCAAAAATTTCCTCCATCATTTCTCGGGGAGAATCCTTTCCGTGAGCTTCGGGCGCGGTGGAATAGAAGCTGAGATCAAAATTATCAAAACGCTGTTTCTCCAGAAGTTTTGCAATACCGCTGGCGCGATACCCTTCCTTCACGGCAAGTTTTTTCAGGCAATGGCACATTTTTCCTTGAAAATAGCCTGTGTCGTTGCAATCCTTGCAAAAAATACGGGGCTTGATATAATCGTGGGAATAACCCATATCCTCCAGCATTTTGTCATATGCCTGAGAAACGGCAACATGCTCTTCGCGGATTTTGGCAATGCGAGCATCCAAACCCTCTTTTCCTTTCAGGCTTTCGCCCAACACCCGAGAGCCGAGGGCGCGCTTCTCTTGACCCAAAAGAAACAGGGACTTATTTTTCTCCTCCAACTCGCGCACGCGCTGAGCGGCGGCTTGCTCCTCATATTTGCGACGAGCGTGGAAATCCTTTTCCACTTTCTCTAAAATTTCGCGCTTAAACATAGCTTAGACCTTCTTTCTGCCTTTGGAAACGGCGCTCTGGAAGAAATCGTCCACGTCGTAGCTCTTTTCCGTTTGCGGCCTTGTTGCTCCCGCGTTTTCCGTATCGTCGGGAGTGGTGTAGCCTGATGCGTGCCAATTTTCCAAAATTTTGTGCATATACTTGATGGTGGGATTTTTTGCCGCGGCAACGGTCTTTTCATAAGCCAGATTCAGCATATCGTCCCCAAAATCAAAGGTAGTGCGCCAAATGGCAATGCACTCCTCCTCGGATTTGGATAGTTTTCTTGAGAGGCCAAACAGATTCTTTACTTTTCCCTCGTAGGACTGGCTTTCGTTGCGGGAAACAAAATATGCTTCTGCCTTTTCGTAGCTGTCGATTCCCTCGTCTTGGAAGGAGGTCAGAACTTTGGTGATGTAGCGCAAACTTTTCTTATCACGGGAGACGCAGTCCTCGATAACCAGTATGACCACGTCCAGAGGCATTTTCAGATAGTCCAAAAAGGAGTACAAACGTGCCAGTTCACTGGTATTCATCACTTTTTCCAATCGCTGCTCAGCAAAGGAAACCAGATTTTTGAAATCGGGGATGGTTTGCGCCGCCTGCGCTAAATCCGCAGAGGAATAAAAGGGCGCTTCATCCGCATCTATAACTTTTTTTGCGGGAGGTACATCTTCCGGTGCTTTTTTAGCAGGTTTGGCGGCGCGCTTCCCTTCTGTTTTAAAAATTCCGCATCCTCGCCAAAATGCAAGGGAAGCCAATACTTCTTCCGAAGAAAAGGTGTCTGCCAAAAGGGACAAAGCCTCTTCTTCTTCCATGCCTGCTCCTGCAAAGTAGGGGGCAAGATGCAACAGCACGCGAAGCTCTGTTTCCGAAGCTTGATCTACTTTTTCAAAAAGCTGGCGGGGAAGCAGAACCAGCTCGTCCGGGTAATTTTTTCCGAATCGGTAAAACATAGTTTCTCCTAAAGGGATATAATTTCATCTTAGTATATCATAAATTCAGCGGACCGTCAATGACAATTCTTTGGCGATAAAATGTTTTCTTGTCAAATAAATGCAAAACTCGACAGAACTTCTGAAAATCTGTCAACGGTTTTCGGCAAAATTTTCTGTTGAAAAAGGATAAAATGGTGAGGAAAGGAGCGATTTTATGAAAAATGGCTATGATAAGACGGAAAAATTACGCTTTTTGCAAATCTCCGCAATTGAGAAAAATTCTATCCTTCCCCATCGCTTTTCCGATGATTTTGGTCCTTTGGCGCGGAGTATTGCCCGCTATGGAATACTGCAGCCGCTCCTTGTCCGAAAAAGCGGCCGCGGATATGAACTTCTTGCGGGAAGGCGCAGACTGGGAGCAGCAAAGCTTTTGGGATTGAACACTGTGCCTTGCCGTGTGTTGCATTTGACGCCCAGAGAAGCGGCAGAGCTGATTTTTGCTGAGAATTTGCATCGCGTTGCTTTAAATCCTTTTGAAGAGGCGGCAGCGGCAACACGGCTTCAAAAGACTTTTCCTTACCGATTGGGGGAATTGGCGGAGCGAATTGGAGAAAGCCCCAGCCTCCTTGCTTCAAAGGAACGCTTGATGCATTTTTCTGCTCAGGAACGAAGTTTATTAATGGAATTGGGCCTTTCTCCTTCGTATGGGGAATGTTTGCTTCATTTGCGGGATTCCGCCTTGCGCCAGCTGGCTATTCGTCATATTGCCGCGAGAAATTTATCCGTTGCCGAAGCCGGTAATCTTTGTTTATCTCTTGCGCTCCACCCTGAGGAATTTATTCCTTCTCTTGTTCCTGAGCGAGCGCTGAAAAAACGTCCTGTACGGCGTTTCGTGGTGAAGGATGTTCGCTTTTTTATTAATTCTGTAGACCGAACCATTGGCTCTATTCGTCAAGCGGGTATTGACGTGGAAGCAGATAAAACAGAAGACGAGGGACATATTACATATCGGATTAAAATTCCAAAATAAGGCTTTTTTGCCCCCGGATGTTTCACGTGAAACATTCGGGGGTTCTAATAATGTTTCACGTGAAACATCCGGCGCACCATTGACAAAGGGGGGGAAAGGATATATAATATAGGAACAAATAAGCTAGAAAGGTATGCTATGACAAAAATTATTGCTTTTGCCAATCAGAAAGGCGGAGTCGGAAAGACAACCTCCGCTATTAATGTAGCGGCTTCCTTGGGAAGCCTTGGCAAAAAGGTTCTTTTGATTGATATGGATCCCCAGGGAAACTGCACCAGCGGTGTGGGTGTGGATCGTGAAAAATGCAAATTTTCCACCTATCAGGTGCTTTTGGACGGTGTTTCCATAGCAGATGCTACGGTAAAGACACCCTTTGAGGGGCTTTGGTGTGTGCCTGCGACCATGGAGCTGGCGGGCGCGGAGATTGGTCTTTCGGCAGTGATGGCAAGAGAATCCATTCTGAAAAAGGCGCTATCGGCGGTTACTCAATACGATTATATTCTGATGGATTGCCCTCCCAGTCTGGGCCTTTTAACACTTAATGGTCTGTGTGCCGCGCAGAAGGTTATCGTTCCTATGCAGTGTGAATATTTTGCTCTGGAGGGACTGAGCCAGCTGATGTATACGGTTTCTTTGGTTAAGAAGATGTATAACCCCACTCTTGAGCTTGGCGGCGTGATTCTGACGATGTATGATGGCAGATTGAATCTTTCCCTTGCCGTTGCCGCAGAGATTCGCAAGTATTTTCCCGATCGCATTTTCCGTACCACCGTTCCGAGGAACGTTCGTTTGTCTGAGGCTCCCAGCCACGGGAAGCCCGCTTTATATTACGATAAAAATTCCAAGGGCGCTCAGGCTTATCTGGAGATTGCCCGAGAAATTGAGAAAAGAGGATAATTATGGCGAAAAAACCTATGGGATTGGGAAAGGGTCTGGACGATTTATTTAAGGAATCCCCCGAATCGGAAGCCATACCGGAAGGTGCGGTGATTATTTCCGCACCCATCTCGCAAGTTTATCCCGATGAAAATCAGCACCGAAAGGTATTTCATGACGATTCCTTGCAGGAGCTTGCGGATTCTATTGCCATTCACGGTGTTTTGCAGCCCTTGACCGTTCGCAAATTCGGTGCCGGATACCAAATCATTTCCGGCGAAAGACGCTACAGAGCCTCGAAAATTGCAGGTCTTACTGAGATTCCTGTCATTGTTAAGGATTTTGACGCCAAGACTGCACAGGAGGCAGCTCTTATTGAGAATCTGCAGCGCGAGGATTTGAATCCCATTGACGAGGCAAACGGCTATGCTACCTTGATGCACGATTTTAATCTGACTCAGGAGCAGGCGGCAAGGCAAATCGGTAAGAGCCGCGCGGCTGTTGCTAATGCATTGCGTCTTTTGAATCTTCCTACCGCTGCGCAAAGTCTTTTGAAGCAGGGAATTATTTCCGCCGGACACGCAAGAGCCTTGCTTCCATTGAAGGACGATGGCTTGATTCAGGATATGCTCATTGCCATTGTGGACGGAGAAATGAGCGTGCGCCAAGTGGAGGATGCGGTGAAAAATATTCTGGAGGGCGGACCCGCTCTTCGCAAGGTGAGTCCAAAAGCCGCTAAGAATGAAGTGTATCAGGCGCAGATGAAGGAGATTGCAAGGAAAGCCACTGCATCTCTGGGAAGAAAGGTTTCTCTCCGTGATGACGGTACTGGCAGAGGCAAAATTGTGCTGGAATACTTTGATTCCAAAGATTTGGAGGAAATTCTGTCATCCCTCTGTGGCGAGGAATTTCTTTTAAATCTGTAAACAAGTTGACAAGAAAAATCATTTTGAGGTAGAAGGGTAGAAAAAATGCTGGATATTAAGTTTATTAAAGAAAATCCCGAACTGGTAAAAGAGAACATTAAAAAGAAATTCAAGGAGGAGAAGCTTCCTCTGGTGGACCAGGTGATTGCTCTGTACGATGCCAAGCTTGCCGCATTGCAGCGTGGTGAGGAGCTTCGTGCCAACCGCAACAAGCTTTCCAAGCAGATTGGTATGCTGATGGGACAGGGCAAACGTGACGAAGCGGAAGAAGTGAAGAAACAGGTTTCCGATCAGGCTGCCGAGCTGAAAGAGCTGGAAGAGAAGGAAGCTGCATATTCCGCTGAACTGAAGGAAAAATTGATGAAAATTCCTCAGATTATTGATTCCAGCGTACCCATCGGTAAAAATGATGAAGAAAACGTTGAGGTGGAGTGCTTTGGCGAAAAGACCTCTGTGGATTTTGAAATTCCGTATCATACCGATATTATGGCATATTTTAACGGCATTGATAAAGAGGCTGCGGGCAGAGTTGCCGGCGAAGGCTTCTATTATCTGATGGGCGACATTGCGCGTTTGCACAGCGCTGTGACCGCTTATGCCCGCGACTTTATGATTGACAAGGGATTTACCTATTATATCCCTCCTTTTATGATTCGCAGCGAGGTAGTTACCGGCGTTATGAGCTTTGAGGAAATGGAAGCGATGATGTACAAGATTGAGGGCGAAGACCTATTCCTCATCGGTACCAGTGAACATTCCATGATTGGTAAATTTATCAATACGCTCAATGAAGAAAAGACTTTGCCTTTGACTATGACCAGTTATTCTCCCTGTTTCCGCAAGGAGAAGGGCGCGCACGGAATTGAGGAGAGAGGTATCTACCGTATTCACCAGTTTGAAAAGCAGGAAATGGTTGTTATTTGTAAGCCTGAGGAGAGTATGGATTGGTTCCATAAGATGTGGAACTATTCCGTAGAGCTATTCCGTAGTCTGGATGTTCCCGTGCGTACACTGGAGTGCTGCTCCGGTGACCTTGCTGATTTGAAGGTAAAGAGCTACGACGTAGAGGCTTGGAGTCCCCGTTTGCAGAAGTATTTTGAGGTTTGCTCTTGCTCCAATCTGGGTGACGCGCAGGCGCGCCGTTTGGGAATCCGTGTGAAGGACGAAAACGGTAAAAAGTATTTTGCGCACACATTGAATAACACCGTTGTTGCCCCCCCTCGTATGCTCATTGCTCTTCTGGAGAACAATCTGTTTATGGAAGATGGTAAATACAGAATTCGTATTCCCAAAGCTTTGCAGCCTTATATGGGCTTTAAAGAATATATCCAATGAAGCAGGTTTTAGAATCGCTGTCGGTGTTGTTGATACCGATTTTGGACGGACAGGGGAGACTTGATACGCTGGGTGGAATCCTCTGGTGTATATTTATCGGAGTGCTTCTGGTATTTGTTCTGGTGATTCGCCAGAATGTTACTTTGGGTAGGGCAATTTCCCTTTTGCGCGAAAAAGGCGCACTTGATAAGGACAAAGCGGTGCCTTTATCGGAATTGGGCAAGTTTCCCTCTGCTTGTTATAAGGGAAGCCAGACTTTGTTTTCTAAGGTGGAAAAGGATGGCAAAATCTTTTTGTTTTTGCCTGAGCGCAACGAAAAAAAAGCCGATGCTCTTTTAAAAATCGGCTCTGCTCCTTTTTATTTGATGCTTCTGGAGCTTTTAGCATTTTATTTCGTGCTTTTGCTTTTATATTATTTCTTGCCCGTCGTTTTAGGTATGATTTCTTCTTTTTAAAAGGAAAGGATAGATTTATGACAAAAGAAAAAAATCGCGCGGTGCTTACGGTGGTGATTGTCCTGTCGGTTCTCATTGCTGTTGGAATTATCATTCTGACGGCCATGCTCTTCGGCTTTGGCTATAAGAGCTATGGCAACGGAGTGAAGTTTTTGGGCCGTAGCCGCGGCGGGGAAGCAGTCAAGGGAACGGCTTATTATCAAGTGGGAACCGCTAAGTATAATAAGGAGACCCGTACCCTGAAATATGATAACGGTGACGTTTACGTAGGTCCTGTGGAAAAGCTTTTGCCCAATGGCGAAGGGAAAATGACCTATGCCTCCGGCGACGTATATGAGGGCACTTTTGTGGCAGGTGTGCGCGAGGGAAGCGGAACCATTTTGTACGCTTCGGGCGATACTTATTCCGGCTCGTGGAAGGCTGGACTTCGTGATGGACACGGTGTTTATACCTTCGCAGACGGTTCTAATTATACAGGCTATTTTTCCGGTAATATGAAAAATGGCTCCGGAAAATACGTATATGCTTCCGGTGACACCTACGAAGGAAGTTTCGTGGATGATATGAAAAACGGACAGGGTGTTTATACCTGGGCAAACGGCGATAGCTATACCGGAAGTTTTGTGAATGATATTCGTGAGGGTCAGGGTAGTTATACCTGGGCAAACGGCGATAGCTATACCGGTTCCTTTAAGAATAATAAGCTCAATGGCGAGGGCACTTATACTTGGGCTCTTACCGAGGGAGAGACACAGCCCAGGGTCTATACCGGATTTTTTGCTGACGGTCTGATTACCCTTGCCCCGTAAAGGAGAATGAACGATGAAATGTCCTGTATGCGGTCATACTGAAAGTAAGGTGCTGGATTCCCGTCCCGCAGACGGCAGTATCCGCAGAAGAAGAGAATGTCTGAATTGTCAGCGTAGATTTACCACTTACGAACGGGTGGAGGAGACCCCCGTTATGGTTGTGAAACGAGACGGCTCCCGCCAGCTTTTCGATCGGAATAAGATTCGCACCGGTATTATGCATGCTTGTCAGAAGCGCCCTGTTTCTTACGAGGAAATGGATCGTTTGGTAAGAGAGGTGGAAGGCGCGGTGCAGGAGGCGCAGGTGAATGAGATTTCTTCTGCTCGAATCGGCGAAATGATTATGGAAGGACTGAAGAAGATTGACGAGGTTGCCTATGTGCGCTTTGCCTCGGTTTACCGTCAGTTCAAGGATATCAATACTTTTATGTCTGAGCTTGAAGCACTTTTGGTTGAACAGAAGAAAGGAGATAAGAATGGGTAATATTTGGCATGATATGAGTCCCAAGCGCATTACGCCTACGGATTTTGTAGCGGTAATTGAAATTCCCAAGGGCTCTAAGAAAAAATACGAATTGGATAAGGAAACGGGGTATTTGAAGCTGGATCGTATCCTTTATACCTCTACTCACTATCCTGCAAACTACGGCTTTATTCCCCGTACCTATGGTGATGATCAGGACCCATTGGACGTACTTCTTCTGTGCAGTGAGGAAATTGAGCCTATGACGCTGGTGCGTTGCTATCCCATTGGCGTTATTACGATGATTGATAACGGCAGAAACGACGAGAAAATCATCGCTATTCCCTTTGAGGATCCTACCTACAATCACTTTACCGATATTTCTCAGCTTCCTGAGCATATTTCCGATGAAATGAATCATTTTTTCCGTGTTTATAAGCAATTGGAGTGCAAGGATACCATTGTCAACGAGGTGGGCGGCAGAGAAAAAGCGGTGGAGATCGTGCGTGATGCCATTAGCAACTACATCGAGAATTTTTGTAAATAAACCGTAAACAACCTTGACAAAGGGTAAAAACCGGTCTATAATAGCAAGACAACAAAAGGAAGAAGAACTTTCCCGTTCTCACCTGCCGACCATCGAGCCGGGCAGCGTTAATAGAAATTGAACCGATTTTCAGCGGTATTTTCTGTGCGGAGAGTTTTTCTCCGCACTTTATTTTTGGAGGTGACAGAACATAGCCGCAAAGGAAATGACCATCAATGAAAAGATCAGAGCCGCCGAGGTTCGCGTGATCGACTCCGACGGAAGCCAGCTGGGCGTTATGAAAACCGAAAAGGCCCTGGAACTTGCCTATGACAAGGGAATGGATCTGGTAGAAATGAACGCTTCGGGCCCCACTCCCGTTTGCAAGATCATGGATTACGGTAAGTACCGTTTTGATCGCAGTAAGCGTGAGAAGGAATCCCGCAAGAAGCAGGTGATTGTCGAAACCAAGGAGATTAAGTTCTCTTGCCGTATCGGTCAGCACGACTTCGACACAAAAATTTCCCACGCGACCAAGTTCCTGACTGCAGGAAACAAGGTAAAAATGACCATTATGTTCTCCGGCCGTGAAATGAACAATACTCAGAGGGGTGTTGAGTTGATGGCAAAGATTGCCGAGGCTGTTGCTGAGGTAGGGTCTGTGGAGAAAAAACCCAATCTGGAAGGTCGTTTTATGACCATGTTTGTATCCCCCCTGAAAAAATAATTAGTAAAGGAAGAAAGAAAAATGGCAAAAATCCGTACTCACAAGGCTAGCGCCAAGAGATTTTCCGTTACCAAGAACGGTAAAGTGAAAATGACCCAGCAGGGTAGAAGACATCAGGTTCACCTGAAGACCACCAAGCGCAAGAGAGCACTGCGTAAGGCCGCTTACATCTCTGATTGTAACGCAAAGAATATCAAGAAGCTCATCCCCTACGCATAAAAAGCGGGGAATACCAAAGAAAGGATAAGCGTTTTTTGAACGCAGTGTGTGAAAATGGCAAGAATTAAATTTGCAAAAGTTACTCGTGCTAGAAGAAAGAAAGTATTAAAGGCTGCCCGTGGCTACTGGGGTGCAAAGAGCAAGCATTTTAAGATGGCAAAACAAGCCGTGATGAAGAGCGGCAACTATGCATTCGTAGGCAGAAAGCTGAAAAAGAGAGACTTCCGTAAGCTCTGGATTACCAGAATCTCTGCTCAGGCAAAGGCTTGCGGTATGAATTACTCTACCTTTATGAACGGTCTGAAGAAGGCAGGTATCGAGCTGAATCGCAAGATGCTGGCTGAACTGGCTGTTAACGATAAGGAAGCATTTGCAGCTCTGGCAGAGCAGGCGAAGAACGCAAAATAAGAAAAAATCCTGCAAGACCTCTTGCAGGATTTTTTACAAAGAAATGATGAGCGAAAAAGAAACCATACTGGCATATCTGGATGAAAAGGGGGTTCGTTATACCGCCTTTTCCCATCCCGTTACCGATGACTTGCCCGGAAAACTTGAAAACGATGCGAAGGCAGGGGTATTCGGAGCCACTCATTGTAAAAATTTGGTACTGGCAAACCGTCAGAAGACCAAATTCTATCTTTTGACCATGCCTTTTGGGAAGAGGTTCCGTACGGGACCTGTATCCCGTCAGATGGCAAGCGGAAGGCTCTCTTTTGCCGAAAGCAGCGTTTTGGAGGGAATTTTGCATACCCGTTCGGGAATGGTAAGTCCCTTGGAGTTGATTTTCGATGAAAAAAAGGAGATTGCCTTTTCTATGGATAGGGAACTTCAAAGCGCGGAGAAGATTTGTTTTCATCCATCTGATGATACGGTGACCGTGGTGTTGGAAAACAAGGAATTTTTTGATAAATTTCTCCCTGCCGCAGGGATTGCGGTGAATTTTGTGAATATTGAACTGGTGGAGGAAGAAATATGAAAGTAGGCGTTGTTGCATATTTGAAAAAGGTGTTTTTCACTGCTTTTTGCGCGTTTTTCTTTGTGAGCCTTGTGTATCTTGGTTCGCAGGTTTTGATGTGGGCATTCGGCGAACAAGGAGCGCCTTCTACTCAGTATCAGATGGTAGGCTATATTTCTGCAAAGCTATATTTGTGCGTATTCCCTTTTTCTCTGTGTCTTGGCTTTGCCGCCCGTATTTTTGATACCGATCAGGCGCGCGCTTTGCAAAGATTGATCCACTTTTTCTTGTGCTTTGCAGCGTATGTTATTTTTATGGATTTGCTTTTTATCAACACCAATTCTTTTTTCTTCTCGGATGTTTCTTCGGGGGCAAATGTTGCTACCTATATTAAAAACACCATTCCCTTTTTTATTGGCTATCCGCTTACTGCAGGTATTACCGCTTTGGGACGCGCGATTCTGAAGCCGAAAAAAGAAAAGGAATACAAAAGCATATTGGATTAAAAACAAGGAGGCATCTGCCTCCTTATTTTAATATGTTTGATATCGAAAATCGCGGATATTGCCTTCGCGGATGAAATATTCGGGCGGTAAAGGCGCGGGCGCGCGGAAGGTGTCGATGAGTACCAGCTTAATCTTCATTTTTTGGGGAATGATGCTTTTGATATAGACCGAGCAGCCATCGCCGGGTTTTACATCGTCTCGCCATTCCGCAAGGCCTGCCAAGTTGGGCGTAAGCTCAATGAAAACTCCATAGGGTTCTACGCTTCGCACCACGCCCATTACCGTTTGCCCCGCGCGAAAACGATCTGCGTTTTCTTGCCAGGTGCCCAGCAATTCCTTATGGGTCAGACTGATCCTGCCGCGGCTTCCCAAACGGCGGTCATCCCTTGCGCGAACGGCGCAGAGCAGCTCCTGCCCGGGGAAAAAGCGGTCGGAGGGATGGGAGATGCGGGATACGGAAATGCAGTCAATGGAAATAAGAGAGGGGATGCCGCAACCGATATCGCAAAAGGCTCCGAAGGGCTCCAGATGGGTTACCTTGGCGGGGAGAATATCGCCGTCCTCCAGGGTATCCAGATATTCGGTAAGGCATTTTTCCTGAGCTTTTTTTCTTGAAAGGAACAGACGCGGTTCGGGATATTCTTCGATGCGGTCAATGAGAAAGACGCATGCTTTCCCTACGCGGGTAATGACGGCAATATCACGAATTTCCCCGTCGTCCTCTACCACGGATACCTCCTTCTTTGGCATAAAGGCGGGAAAGCCGCCCAAATCAAAGCGCAGAGTGAGATCCGGCTCACATTTTTGCGCCACTGCTTCTAAAAGTTTTCCGTTTTCCATGGCCGATTCCAATGCCGCAAGAGAGACCATTGCCCCGCGATTTTCATCGGTGTGAAGCAAGTTTCCCTCAGGAAAGAATGTTGTCATATTTTTGCCTCCGGCTTTTTTGTGTTTTTTTTCATTGTATGCAGCAAAACGCGTGATAGAATGTGCAGCACGGGAAAATCTTGCGTTTTTTATACCTTTGTGTTAGAATGGGCAAAATTAAAAAAAGAGGCGCAAAATATGAGCGAAAAAAAAGAGATTCGAACCCATTTGACCTCGTCGGTGTTGCCCGCGTTGATATTTGGAGTCGTGTCGGGTGTTTGTGCGGGTGTGGCAGTAACGTTTTATAAATTCTGTGCTAAGGGCGCGGTGAACGCATCCTTGGATTTTTTCGCATATTTAAAGGAGCATTTGTGGATGCTTCCCGCGGTGGCGGCACTTGCTTTCGTTGCGGTGGTTTTTCTTAGTATCATTTATAAAAAAGAGCCGGATTTACAGGGCGGCGGAATTCCCGCTTCCGTGGGAACTTTGCGCGGTCTTTTCACCATTCATCCTGTGAAAAACGCGGCGGGAAGTTTTCTCTTATCTTTGATTTCCTTCTTGTTTGGAGTGCCTTTGGGAACGGAGGGCCCATCGGTTCAGCTTAGTACCGCCTTGGGTGCGGGGGCAGCAAGATGCGCCCCGAAAAAATGGCGGGCTTGGGAGCGTTTTTCTATGACGGGCGGCGCTTCTGCAGGTTTTTCCGTGGCAACGGGTGCACCTCTTTCGGGTATTTTCTTTGCGGTAGAGGAGGCGCACGGGCGCATTTCTCCTCTCATTGTGCTAACGGCGGTGGTGGCGGTGCTCTTTGCTGAATTGTGCGCTTGTGTACTCTCTCCCTTATTGGGAGTGGATGTTGCTTTGCTGGAGGTTGCGGATTTTGAGCCCCTGGTATTGAGTGAATTCTGGATGCCACTTTTGGCAGGAGTGGTTATGGGTGTTTTTGCCTATGTTTTCCTGCGGTTTTATCATTTGGTGGATGGTCTTTTGCGTAGGAAGTGGCATGTACCTCAGCAGGTTAAAATTTTTGCGGTGTTTTGTGCTACTTTGGTCGCAGGACTTTTTTCTACTCAGTTTATTTCTACAGGACATCATATCATTACCGAATTTTTTCATTATACCCCGTCCCTTCTTTTTTTGGGAGCGATTCTGGCGGTTCGGTCCTTGTTGACTTTGTCTGCCAATGTTTCCGGAATTACGGGAGGCATCTTTCTTCCTTTGCTTGCCATTGGCAGTACCGTGGGCGCTATTTTCGGAAAGGTTTTGTCCACCGATGAGGAATTTGTTCCGCTTTTCGTGGTATTCGGTATTGCGGGATGCGTTTCGGGAATGATGAAAATGCCTTTGACATCCATTCTTTTCGGCGTGGAGGTGCTGGGTCTTTCCCGTAATCTTTTGCCGCTGGTTTTGGTATGCGTACTAGCTTATGCGATTCCTGAAGCATTGGGGGAGGAATCCATTGGCGAGTGTGTGTTGGCGCGCAGAAAGGAGCTTTTGCACAAAGGCAAGACTTTTACCGAAGAAGAAATAAAGCTTTCCGTGGAACAGGGCGCTTTTGCTGTGGGCAAGGAGATTCGTGATATTTTTTGGCCCGATGGGGTACGGGTTTTGTCTGTGGAAAAAGCTGCGAAGGGTCATTTGCTTGTCTCCGGGGATGTACTTTTGGTTCGCATTGCTACATTTGACCGAGAAAAGGCCATGGATGAATTGCTTCATATAGTGAAAAGGTAAAACAAACCATCGCGCCTATTGAATTTTGGAAAAAAATGTGTATAATAGATTGTAATTATAAAATGGAAAGAGGCTCATTCGCCCCTTTTCGGAAACGAGGTCTCGTTATGGAAAAACAAAAGTATTATATTACCACCGCCATTGCTTACACCTCTCGTAAGCCTCATATCGGCAATGTGTATGATCCCGTCCTTGCCGATGCCATCGCCCGCTATAAGCGAATGATGGGCTTTGATGTGTATTACCTTACCGGCTCTGACGAGCATGGCCAGAAGATTGAGGAGCTTGCTAAGGCCCAGGGTATTGAGCCTAAGGCGTATGTAGATAGAGTTGCCGCCCAAATTAAAGAGGTTTGGGACGGTATGAATATTTCCTACGACCGTTTTATCCGTACCACCGATGCCGATCATGAGGACGCGGTGGAAAAGATTTTTAAAAAGCTGCTGGAAAAAGGCGATATTTATAAAGGAGAATACGAAGGAAAATACTGCGTTCCTTGCGAATCCTTCTTCACCGCTTCTCAGTTGAAGGAGGGCGGTCTTTGCCCCGATTGCGGAAGACCCTGCGTGGATGCTAAGGAGGAAGCGTACTTCCTGCGTCTTTCCAAATATGCCGATAGATTGGTGCAGTATTACGAGGAAAATCCCGATTTCTTCACTCCCCTTTCCCGCAAAGCCGAAATGATTAATAACTTTATTAAGCCCGGCCTTGCTGATTTGTGCGTTTCCCGCTCTACCTTCTCTTGGGGTGTTAAGGTTAAGGACGATCCCAGACACGTTATTTACGTCTGGATTGATGCTTTGTCCAATTATATTACCGCGCTGGGCTACAATCCCGATGGCAGCGGTGAGAATTTTGCCAAGTATTGGCCCGCTGATCTCCACGTTATCGGAAAGGACATCGTCCGTTTTCATACCATCTATTGGCCCATTCTTTTGATGGCGCTGGATCTTCCTTTGCCTAAGCGTGTGCTGGGTCACCCTTGGTTGCTCTTTGGCGAGGATAAAATGAGTAAATCCAAGGGCAACGTGGTTTATTCCGACGAAATGGCAGAGGTATTCGGTGTGGATGCGGTTCGTTATTACCTTCTGTCCGAAATGCCCTTCGCGCAGGACGGCAATATTACCTATGAGTCTATGATTGCCAAATTCAATGCAGATCTTGCCAATACCTTGGGTAATCTGGTGAGCCGCAGTGTGGCAATGGCAGTGAAATATTTTGACGGTAAGGTGAGCCGCCCTGCCGCTTTCGAGAATGAATTTGATTTAGATTTAATAGATTGTCAGAAGAAGGCCTTCGATGCGTTGAACGCAGGCTTTGATAATCTCCATATCGGAGATAGCATCAATGCGGTAATGGATTTTGCCAAGCGATGCAATAAGTATATTGACGAAACCATGCCTTGGGCTTTGGCAAAAGATGAGGCGCAGAAGGCGCGTCTGGAAGCGGTATTGTACAATCTTCTGGAGGCAATCCGTCGCATCGGCGTGATGCTGACTCCCTTTATGCCCGCTACCGCAGAAAAAATTGCAAAAGCCGTTTGTTGTGACCTTGCCGCGGATTTTGATACCGTGACTGCACCCTTTGGTGTACCCGAAGCCTTTGCGGTTTCTACTTGCGAGCCGCTTTTTGCCCGTCTGGATGCCGAGAAACTCATTAAGGAATTGACCGAAAAGGCAAAACAGAATGCCGCTAAGGAAGAAGATGCCAAGGCGCCCTGCACCTTTGATGATTTTTGCAAGATTGAATTGGTGTGCGCCGAGGTTCTGGAATGTGAAAATGTTCCCAAGAGTGAAAAACTATTGAAATTTAAACTGAATGTTGGTACGGAAGAAAGACAAGTGCTTTCGGGTGTTGCCAAATTCCATAAGGCACAAGATTTGGTAGGCAAAAAATTGGTTTTGGTGAAAAATCTTCTCCCTCGTAAGATGATGGGTCTGGAATCCCATGGTATGCTTCTTTCTACCGAGGCTGAGGGCAAGGTTTGCCTGATTCAGCTTCCCGATGATACGCCTGCAGGCGCAAATATCGGCTGATATGGGTCTGTTTGATAGCCACGCCCATTACGACGACCCTCGCTTTTCGGGTGATTTGGATGAAGTGGTTTCGCTGATTTCTTCAGAAAGCGAGATTTGTCCTTGCGGGGTTGAGTATGTGGTGAATATCGGGTGTGACGTGCCTACCAGCCGGCTGTGTCTGGATTTGGCGGATCGGTATCCCCTCTTTTACGCCGCCGTGGGAATTCATCCCCAGGATGCCCATACCTTTGATGAAAATTCCATTGCGGAATTGAAAGAAATGCTGCGTCATCCTAAGGCGGTTGCCATTGGTGAGATTGGTCTGGATTATAAATATGAAAATGCTCCCCGTCAGGTGCAAAAGGACGTGTTTCGCCGTTTGATGGAGCTGAGTCGTGAAACGGGCTATCCCGTCTGCGTACACGATCGGGATGCTCACGGCGACGTGTTTGATATCATTCGGGAGTTTCCCGATGTGCAGGGTGTGATGCATTCCTTTTCTTCTTCCCCCGAAATGGCGCGGCAGTATGTGAAAATGGGCTGGTATATCTCCTTTTCGGGGACGGTGACCTTTAAAAATGCCGCTGTCGTGCCCGAAGCGGCGAAGGTCGTTCCCTTGGACCGCCTTCTGGTAGAAACGGATGCTCCGTATCTTGCACCCGTCCCCTATCGGGGTAAGCGAAATAAATCTTGCTATGCCTACGCTACTTGCGCAAGACTGGCAGAGCTTCACGGGGTCACCACCGAGCAAATGATACAAATTACCCGCGAAAATGCCCTGCGCTTTTTCAAAATGTTACAAAAATAAAAATTTTGCATTTTTCTCTTGTAATTTTTGGAAATTTGTTCTATACTAACTGATGGTAAAAAAATAAAATATAAACATAAAGGAGAAACTACCATGTCTGTAAAAGTTGCCATTAACGGTTTCGGTCGTATCGGCCGTCTTGCTTTCCGCCAGATGTTCGGCGCTGAAGGCTACGAAGTCGTCGCTATCAACGACCTGACCAGCCCGAAGATGCTTGCTCATCTTCTGAAGTATGACTCTGCACAGGGCCGCTACGGCAAGTGCGTTGAGGCTACCGAGGATTCCATCATTGTCGAAGGCAAGGAAATCAAGATCTACGCCATCAAGGACGCTGCTGAGTGCCCCTGGGGTGAGCTGGGTGTCGACGTTGTTCTCGAGTGCACCGGTTTCTACACCTCCAAGGAAAAGGCTTCCGCTCATGTGAAGGCTGGCGCCAAGAAGGTCGTCATCTCTGCTCCCGCAGGCAATGACCTCCCCACCATCGTCTACAATGTCAACCATGAGACTCTGAAGGCTGAGGACACCGTTATCTCCGCTGCTTCCTGCACCACCAACTGCCTGGCTCCCATGGCTAAGGCTCTCAACGACTACGCTGCTATCCAGAGCGGTATCATGACCACCGTTCATGCTTACACCGGCGACCAGATGATCCTGGACGGCCCGCAGCGTAAGGGCGATCTCCGTCGTGCACGTGCCGGCGCTGTCAACATCGTCCCCAACTCCACCGGCGCAGCTAAGGCTATCGGCCTGGTTATCCCGGAACTGAACGGCAAGCTCATCGGCTCCGCTCAGCGTGTTCCCACCCCCACCGGCTCCACCACCATCCTGGTTGCAGTCGTGAAGGGCGCTAACGTCACCAAGGAAGGCATCAATGCTGCTATGAAGGCTGCTGCTACCGAGTCCTTCGGCTACACCGAGGAAGAGCTCGTGTCCTCCGACATCATCGGCATCACCTATGGCTCCCTGTTTGACGCTACCCAGACCATGGTCGCCAAG
>JAZODR010000054.1:0-2831 GCA_045597125.1 Eubacteriales bacterium
TTTTTCTATGTGTGATAACAATAAGTTCTATATTTGTGAGCATTGCGGGAATTTGATCGGAATGATCCACGATGCAGGTGTTCCTATGATGTGCTGTGGACAGAAGATGACAAAACTGGAAGCTGGTGTAGTGGAAGCAAGCCACGAAAAGCATATTCCCGTTGTATCGGTTGACGGAAAGACCGTGACTGTGACCATCGGTTCCGTGGAGCATCCTATGGTAGAGGAGCACAGCATCCTTTGGGTATATCTTCAGACCGATAAGGGTGGTCAGCGCAAGTGCCTTGAGGTGGGTAAAGCGCCTGTTGTAACCTTTGCTCTTGCCGATGAGAAGCCTGTTGCTGCTTATGCCTATTGCAATCTTCACGGCTTGTGGAAGGCAGACATTTGAATAGGAGAGAAGAAAATGATGAATGCAAAAGTACATGAGCTGTTAAATCAGCAAATCAACAAAGAGTTTTACTCCGCATATCTTTACTTGGATTTTTCTAACTACTTTGAGGATGCGGGACTTGACGGTTTTGCAAACTGGTATAAGATTCAGGCACAGGAGGAACGCGACCACGCAATGCTGTTTTATCAGTACCTCCAGAACGAAAATCAGAAGGTGACGCTTGAAGCAATCGCAAAGCCCGACAAAGCTATCAACTGTCATATGGACGTTCTTAAGGCAGGGCTTGAGCACGAGGAATATGTTACTTCTTTGATTAACGATATCTATGCAGCAGCATATGAAGTAAGGGATTTCCGTACCATGCAGTTCCTTGACTGGTTTGTTAAAGAGCAGGGTGAAGAAGAGACCAACGCCAATGATCTGATTACGAAGATGGAGTTGTTCGGAAGCGATCCCAAGAGCCTCTATATGCTCAATCAAGAATTGGCTGCAAGAGTATATGCCGCACCTTCCTTGGTGCTTTGATTTACAGAAATCAAAAACTAAATCCTAATAAGGCAATAAAGGCGGTACAGTAATGTTGCTGTACCGCTTTTATACATGGAACTTTCAAAGGCACCGGAGGCGGTGCCTTTTTTGTGACATCATCACGGAAGTGAAACAATAATTGCGGTATACTAAGGACAGAAAAGTAAAAAAGGAGTGCGTGGAAATGACAAACAATAATCACGTTTTCGATATGATCATCATAGGCGGCGGTCCTGCAGGCTATACCGCGGCTCTTTATGCAGCAAGAGCAGGTTTTGACACCCTCGTATTGGAACGTCTTTCGGCAGGCGGTCAGATGGCTTTGACCCATCAGATCGACAACTATCCGGGGTTTGAGGACGGGATTGACGGTTTTTCCCTTGCCGATAAAATGAAAAAACAGGCCGAGCGTTTCGGGGCAAAGAGTAAGACGGCAGAGGTCGTTCGCCTTGACCTTACTGCAGAACCAAAACTGATCGAAACAGCAAGCGAAACATTTCTCAGTAGGACTGTGGTACTCGCAACCGGAGCAAATCCGAGAGAACTTGGTGTGGAGAAAGAATCGGAACTTGTCGGACGCGGAGTCGCTTACTGCGCCGCCTGCGACGGTATGTTTTACCGTGGGAAAACGGTTATTGTGGTAGGCGGCGGAAATACCGCAGCAGCAGATGCGTTACTTCTTAGCAGAATCGCCGAAAAGGTGATCTTGGTTCATCGCCGTGACACCCTTCGGGCAACGAAGATCTATCACGAACCGCTGATGCAAGCGGAGAATGTGGAATTTCGATGGAACAGCACGGTAAAGGAACTGTTTCACGAGGCAAAAATCACCGGTGTTCGTCTTTCAGACGTGAATACCGGTGAAGAAAGCACGATTGCTTGCGACGGCGTGTTCGTCAGCGTCGGAAGAAAACCGGCAACCGAGTTTCTCGGAGGTCAGGTCGAGCTTGACGGGAACGGATACGTTGTCGCAGGAGAATATACAAAGACAAATATCCCCGGCGTATTTGCTGTGGGAGATATCAGAACAAAAGAGCTTCGCCAGATCGTGACGGCGGTTGCCGACGGTGCCGTCGCAGTTCACGAGGCGGAAAAATATCTGGCAGGAGGTGCCTGAAAATGAAATCAAAACTTAAAAAATGGTTACGCCCGCTCTTGTTTACTATAGGCGGAGCACTTGCGGGACTTGGATATTATTATGTCGTGGGATGTTCGACGGGCAGCTGTGCGATCACGTCAAATCCCATCATTACGATGATCTATATGGGAGTTATAGGACTATTGCTCTCGGGACTTTTCGGAAAGGGGTGTGACGGTAAATGCAATATGTGATCGCATTTCTTGAAGGCATTATAACCTTCATTTCACCGTGCCTGCTCCCGATGCTGCCCATCTACATTTCCTATTTTGCAGGCGGCGGTGAACGGACTACCGGCAAAACGCTGAAAGAAGCATTGGGCTTCGTTAGCGGCTTTACCGTGGTATTCGTAGTGCTCGGCGCGCTGGCAGGAACGGTAGGAAGCTTTTTGCGAGAGTATCAGACGGCAGTCAATATTGTCTCGGGCCTTGTCGTTGTGTTCTTCGGTCTTAACTTCCTTGGTGTGTTCAAATTGAATCTGTTCAGAGGCGGCGGCAAATCGGTCAAAACCGATAATATGGTTTTTTTCTCAGCGCTGCTTTTCGGTATGGTGTTCTCCATTGGTTGGACGCCTTGCGTGGGAGCGTTTCTCGGTTCGGCGCTGATGCTTGCATCCCAACAGGCCCATATCGTAGAGGGAATGCTGATGCTTTTGGCATATTCACTGGGACTTGGCATCCCGTTCGTTCTCAGCGCGGTGCTGATCGATTATCTGAAATCGGCATTCAACTGGATCAAGAAAAACTATAAGGTCATCAATATCGTCAGCGG
>JAZODR010000055.1:0-21152 GCA_045597125.1 Eubacteriales bacterium
AGACCGCTTGGCCTCCGACTTCCCTTCCCCCCAAAAATTTTCTAACGATTTTTTTGAGCCGCCGTCGCCGACAAAATCTTTTTTTCAGCAAGAAGAATTTTTGGGCGTCAACGCACTTGATGACAAAAATGCCTGGAAATTATTACGGCGTTCAAAAGAATTACTTGCGATGCGAACAG
Source organism: Eubacteriales bacterium (assembly GCA_045597125.1). Lineage (GTDB taxonomy): Bacteria > Bacillota > Clostridia > Oscillospirales > SIG627 > RGIG5579. The sequence continues at coordinate 180 of JAZODR010000055.1, forward strand.
TTCCGCCGGAACTTATTGAGAAATTAGACTATCGAAAAGATTGGAACAAACACCGGACGGTTGAAACTGTTCTTGATTTATTTCCGGCACTTAAACACTCCTACAGTTCTTTGCGTGGAAAAAAATTAAATAAGAATAATCCGGTTGACATATTAAACTCCGCCGGTCGAATTAGAATTGGCGACATTGCTCGTTCTCATTCGATTCGGCTTGATCCTGTTGACTCGCCGAAAGAACTGTTTCGATACCGCCAGCGTATTCAAACAATAATTGAATGGGGATATCTCAACAATTATGTTCCTGTAATGATGACTCTAACTTTATTTCATCGTTGGCATTCATTGGCACCTTTGTGTCGAGTTTTGCGGAAGGCTTGGACTAATTTATTTGGAGGAAATAAAGCGGGGCGTCAGCGCAGGTTAATTTGTAACATAGGCGGTTACATTCGCCGGATGGAAGAAACTTTTAATGACGGCGAGGTTTCTGCATACAACAGTGGCTGGCATCCGCATTATCACATTATTTTATTCATCAAAGACCGGCAGAACTTGTCGTTTCTTTCAAATTATGAAAAGGAACTTCAAGAAGTTTGGGTAAAGCTTGTTGACAAATTTTATTATGCAGAGTTCGGCGAACACATTCCCGCCGGATATTACAACACTTTCAAACAACACGGCTTAAAGTTCAGCCGATACAAATCTAAGGAACATGCTGTTCATTGTTGTCGTCATGGCGGTACTCCTGGAAATGCAGGCGATATTTTGGAAGTTCATGACGGCGACTATTTGGCAAAGATCCTGGGAACAGATACACCTTCTTACGGCGGGGATAATGAACTTACTTCTATGACGAAAGCCAGCAGAACTCCTTTTGATTTGTTGAGTGGAAAAGTTACCGCCAATTTGGCGGATCTTTGGTGTGAGTATGCATTGGCGACAAAGAAAATTCCTTGCTTTACTTTTTCAAAAGGTCTGCAGAAAAAAGTTGATGATTATTTTAATTCAAAAGCCGAACAACAAAAATTATCATCGCCTCATTCGGAAAAAACATCTGAATCTTTTTCTGATGAAAACGTTGATACTTCTCCGGAAATTGTCGTGCGTATTTCAGGGGAAAATTATCAATGGTTGTATCGTCATTTTCAAATTGGCAACTTGTTAAGGATTTCAAAACAAGGGGCTGATGCTGTCAAAAAATGGTTAAAGGAAAATTTCAATATTGATTCTGTTGAGAGCGGAGATGACACTGTCTCTATTAATACTGATTTTAATCTTGATGATTATGAGGCAAACACTTCTGAATACTTTCCGCCTTTAATTGAATCTGCCAATCATTCTTATTCTGATTATGAAGCAAATATTTCTGAGGATTCGCTGTTGATGGAATCCGCCGTTCAAGATTTTTATTCTTACCAGTCTTTTTCGCCCTCTCAATCGTGCCCGCCGAACTCAGACTTTTTTTCTTCTATGAATAAAGACCCTCCATAACTTTTTTCTAAAAAAGTTGCTTTTTCAAAAAAGGTAATATATAATCAAAACAGCTTCAGTCTAAGGCGTTTATTTTCCTTATTCTAATCTGCGCGAAAAACTTTCACTACGGCAGGTTTACGGATCTTAGACAAAGCAACTGCGTTTTTCTTTCTTCTGTTTTTTCTTTCTTGGCGGATAAACTGCGCGAAGGAGGTTCAGACTGCAAGTTTCATTACCGCCGGAATAAAACAAAACTACCCCCATTTCGTTACTACTTTTTTATTTTGGTTACTCTTTAACTATTGTCGTACCCCCATATCGACAGGCTGAACATTTGGAAATAAGGATAGTATGTCAGCCTTCCATGGAGAAAGGAGAAGGGGAGGTTACCGCGGGGACCTTTATGACCACGGCTTAGTGATTGGGCGCGTTGGGTCCTTAGACCAACGAGGGTTTGTCAGAGCCTGAAGTCTGGCAAGGGCAATTGTCGGTGCCTTAATTCCGGCAATCTAATGGTGGTTACTGTCGTTTGTTGTTGGGTTTGACCAGTACCCTGTTAAAACTGGGGCGGCAGCTGTCGGCGCCAAAGTTCGGCAGAGTCTTGATTGGCCTTGGACGCATGGTTTGCCGGTGGTAGTATGATAGTTGAGTTTGGTTGAGTAATTAGAGTGTAGCCGGTGTATAAAAGTAATTTGAAAGTTGTAAGTTATCGCGTCTGGTTACATCTGTGAGTGATCGCATTTGTATAACATATTACATGTTGTCAGTTTCATACTAAACTTGAAAAACGGGCAGTGGCGGAACCGTATATCCCGCTGGGTTCCTATCGGGATCATGCCGATAGAGGTGACTATTTGACCTGAATCAATAGAGGTACTGTTGGAACCTTTACGACCAACAGAGTCCATTAGAAAAAGAAGATAATCTGCTAATACAGCAAAAAGGGGCTTATATGCCTAAGGTCTTTCGCCGGATCTTTAAAATTTAATGGCGGGGCATTTGCTAGGAGCTCAAACACTTGGCAGGTAAACTATCGAAACCTTAACAGATAGAGGCGTAGTTGTTCCTTAACCAACTGCTCATTCACTTACATTCAACAAATTTATGTACATTTAATGAATGATTCTTCAGTAGGGCCCGAACCCGAATTTCGGCAATGCACGCGTGAGTACCTTTAAGGAACGTCGATGGCATATCACAAGAGCGGATCACTACCTTCGAGTCAGGAAGACAATACTGATTGAACTTTCATTGAACGGATGAAGATAACTTGTCCTTCATTAAATGAATGAGAAAATTACTAGGGGTGCGGTTATGTTTGAACCGGCAAGCAGAAAAAAGCGTCTGGATTCTATCGTTCTCTATATCCTGCGCGAAGAGAAAAAAAATATGAAGACAAAAGCGAAAAGCAAAAATGATATGGTCAAACTTATTGAAAGAATAATTACCAACGAGAGCCGAAAATGGAGGTGACTTTTTGCGCCTCAAAACGCTGAGCTTGAAGAATTTTCGGCAATTTTTCGGACTCAATGAAATTGTTTTTTCTTGTGATTCTCAAAAAAATGTAACTGTCATTTTAGGTGACAACACTTTTGGAAAAACTACTCTGTTACAAGCATTCAACTGGTGCTTTTATGGTTCTGCCAATTTTGAAAAGAATCCGGCGGATCTTTTAAACTATGAAGTTGAAGTTCATTTGCGCAATGGCGAGGAAACTTGCCTTGCCGTCAAGATTTCATTTGAACATGACAACCGCGAATACTTCATTTCACGAACTCGGAAATATACCAAAGTCAACAGTTACGTCATGTCACGCCAAGACGATGAATCTTTCAAAGTCTCATATCGTGACCCCGACGGAAACCTTAATTTAGTTCGCCCCAATAAAGCACCGGAAGTGCTGGAAAACATCTTACCTCAAGATCTGTCCGGATACTTTTTCTTTGACAGTGAAAGAGTAAACAGCATTAGTTCACGGAAAGATTTGTCAGACGCCGTCAAAGGCTTACTTGGATTGTCTGTTTTTGATTCCGCCATAAAACATCTCGGCGACCGTGCAACTAAAAATACTGTCATTGGCAACTTATACTCAAAAGTTAATCTGGACAGCAACAACAAGTTTCATCAACTCTTTTTACAAGTTCAAAGGGCGGAAGCCGAACAAAAGAAGCTTTCCATTCTTCTAACCAAATGTAATGATCAGCTTACCGCCTGTCAATCTCAATTTGAAAAAGTGCGGGATTTTCTGCGCGACAAACAAAATCTTCCTGAACTTCAAAAACAAAAGGAGCTTTTGGAAGAAAGAATAGCAGCGGAACAAGAAAATTTATCCGTCCGCATTGCTGCTTATTTCCAACACTTTAACATTGGCGCGTTATCTTTTTTCCTTCAACCTCTACTGAAAAAAGCTGATGCTGTTCTCAATTCAAATGTTGGTAACTTCATTCCTTCAATATCCGCCGCACTGATTGAGGAAATTCTGAAAAGCGGACACTGCATTTGCGGTCAGCCGATTCATAAAGGCGATAACGCCCATGGTCGTTTAATGTCTCTACTTTATTCTGAAAAACAGTCGGGAACTTTGGCAGCGGAAGTGCGCACTTACCGGGCAAAGTTAAGCGACTTTTCCAGATCCGCCGTGGCGAACTTTGAAGATATTTCCCAACACTACCGGTCTGTTTTAAGTTCGCGTTTCCGCCTTCAAGAATTGACGGCTGAACTTTCCTTTTTAACAAAAAAAATTAAAGACAATCAAAAGTTTACACCTTTTGCCGAAAAGTTTGAGAAGTTGCGCCGCAAACTTGCTGAACTTCAAACTAAAAAAGATTCATTAACTCAACAGGCGGGCACGAAGAAAAACGAGCTTGCAAGGCTTCGCCAATCATTAAATTCGGTTACTCTCTCTAACCAAAACAATCAAGAGCTGTTTACTTTTATCGAAGACGCCGAAAGTGTCAAGCTTCTCCTTGAGAAAGAATATTGTAAGAAAGAAACTGCCTTGAGAGCTAATCTGGAATTGAAAGTTAATGAATTCTTTTGCAGAATGTATACAGGCAAACGACGCGTTGTTATTGATTCAAAATACAACATTACTTTGCAAACAAATATTTTCGGCACGGAAAAAGAATCAGGCGAGTCCGAAGGGACTGCCCGTGTCAAAAATTTTGCCTTCATTGCAGGGCTTGTTTCCCTTGCAACAATTTCCGAAGAATCTTACCCGTTGATTATCGATGCTCCTTTTTCAAATATGGATGAACAGCACATTGCCAACATTTCAAAAATTCTGCCGGACATTGCCGAACAAGTCATTGTTTTTATTATGCACAAAGACTGGCAGTTTGCCTCCGCCGTGATGAAAGAAAAAGTTGGTTGTCGGTACTCTCTAAAAAAAGTTTCGGAAACTTTTACCAAGATACAGTCTCAATAGGTGCTTTATGTTTGACAATGATTATTTATTAGTTGGCAAGCATGCCTCTTATTTGAAATTTCTTGCGAAAAAGAGTACGCCGAACGACGCCGGGAACTCAGGGATTTTTGCGCGTTACATTGATGTTTACATAAATGCAGCTGTCTTTGGCTTGCTTTTTTACAGAACTGCTAAACTTGACACTTTATCCAATGACCGCGCACTAATTACGGCGGCTGATTTTGCCGAAGAAAAAGAAAACTGTATCTTCATTTTTCGTACTGTTATTTTATTGGACAAAACTTTACATCTTTCTTCTGAAGAAAAAATCAATCGTGCTTTTATTTCAAGTCCTGCTCAATCTGACTTTGAACTTTTCAACTCCTACATTCGCGGCGGTCTTGAAGTTTTGCATGAACTTTTCAATTCGGAAGACGATCATCTTTTCAAAACTTACGAAGTCATAAGCAGGCTTTATTCCTCTATGCCTGAAACCTGCGCGAGTTAAACTATCAAATATTTACAGACTGCGTCTGTTATTGTCTCTTCCCAAAAGAAATTGTTGCTGAACCTTCCGCAACCTTTACTTTCGGGAACGGCTTCGCCGTTCATCATATAAACAAAGCCGGTTTTTGTTTGCGGCACGAAAAAGAGACCGGACAACATTCCAAATGCTGCGCCGGAATGCCCGACGAAGTTTATTTCGTGATCCTTACACAACCTGTTCTTTGCTTTTCCATCAATGAAATAAACTCCCAAGCCGTACGAAAGAAAAACTCCGCCACAAGTGTCGCCGTTTTTTCCGTCGTAAATCCATTGCGGCTTTAACATTTCCTCAAAGGAATTTTGGCTTAAGATTTCCCTACCGCGGAAGCGTCCGCCATTCAGAAACATTTCCAGTACTTTTGCCAATTCCTCAAAAGAAATTCGCAGTCCGCCTTGCGGCGAAAAAATTGTTGCATTGGAACCTGCGCGATAATCTTTCAAACTGTAGCTTTGTTGAAACTTTTCCTCATACGGATTTTGAAGAGAAACAGTGTCGGGCGAAGGTTGAAACTCATACTCATCAGCTTTTCCGTACCACTTACCTTTTTCGTTCCAAACACCACTGTTATTTTTCTTCTGATAAACCGTTCCGAGCATTTCAAATTCAGCCGGCTTTAAATTTGCCGGCACGTAATCTGCCTGCGTTTCCAGTTGAGACAGAATGTTTTCTTTCTGATAAATATCAAAACGCTTGCCGGTTACATTTTCAATGATCGTACCCAAAACTCCGTAATTTAAGTTTGAATAACAGAAGTATTCGTTTGCTCTTTTTTCAAAGTCAGCGAAATGTGCGCCGTTCTCAAAAAATTTTCCTTTTGGCGAGAAGAATTCCTCAATACTGAATTGCGGCGGGATGCTGTAAATTTTGCCGTCCCTCAGCGAAGAAGTATGACACGTCAACATTCTTACTGTTATCTTTTCCTTAACAAAGGGGTTGCGCAGGGGAAAACTCAAATATTGGCTTGCATCTTCATCGAGATTAATTTTGCCCTGTTCAACAAGTTTAAGAAGGCTGAAAACAGTGAACATTTTTGACACGGACGCCACTCTGAATCTTGTATTCTTTGTAACAGGTTTTAAAATGTTTCCGGAAATTGCGCGCGCGCCGAGAAACTTTGAATAAACTTGTTTTCCTTCTTTATAAACGATAACTCCCAATCCGGGTACTTTAAATCCGGATTCGCCGATCATATTTTCCAATACGGCGTTCATTTTTTCTAATTCCATACCCCCAGGTCCTTTCTTTTGCTTTCTTTCGGTTCCTTTCTTTCATTGACACGAAATAAGCAACTCTGATATTATACTCAAGCAAAATTTCGACAAGAAAGAGGAACTGATATGCGAAAACTTTTATCTTTTCTGTTAATTTGTTTACTGCCGCTGCTTGCGGGTTGCGGCGAAGAAGAATCCGGCTCTGACACTTTAAATGTTATGTTGGGTTCAAACGTTGTTTCTTTGGACAGTGCGCAAGCTACTGATAGCGTTTCTTTTGAAGTTATTGCAGATTGTATTGACGGGTTAACGCAGCTTGATTCAAAAGGAAATGCAATTCCCGCCATTGCCGAAAGTTTTGATATTTCCGAAGACGGCAAAACTTACACTTTTCATCTGCGCGACGCCAAATGGGCGAACGGCGAAGACGTTACGGCGGCTGATTTTGTTTTTGCGTGGCGTCGCCACTGCTTGGAATCAACCAAGTATTCTTATATCATGGGGTCAACTGTTGCCTGTATCAAGAATGCTGATTCTGTCATCAAAAAACAAGCTGATCCTTCAACTTTAGGCGTTACCGCCGCGGATTCAAAAACTTTAGTCGTTGAACTTGACGCTCCTGTTTCTTTTTTTCCTTCTTTAATGTGTTTTCCTGCTTTTTATCCTATCAACGAAAACTTTTACAACAGTCTTGACGCCGGAACTTACGGAATTAGTCCGGAAACTTTCCTTTCAAATGGCGCGTTCATTCTTTCTGAATATTTGCCGGGAACTGCCAATATTCGTCTCAAGAAAAATGATTCTTACTGGAACTCCGCCAACGTTGCCTTGAACAATTTAAAATATCAAGTTGTTTCTTCTTCCGACAATGCGCTGACCGCCTTTAAAAACGGCACGCTTAATCTTGTCGGGATTAACGGCAATCAAGTTGAAAGTGTCAAGAATGATTCTACTCTCTCAAAAAATTTAAAAATCGTCCCTACGGGACTTTTACAGTATCTCTCTTTCAATCAAGACGCGAAAAATAATCACGGCGGGGCTCTTGCCAACGTCAATTTACGGCTTGCTATTTCCAATGCTGTTGATCGTGAATCGTTGGTAAATAATTACGTAACCAACGGCGCGCAGGCGACTTACACTGCTATTCCTCTTAACTTTGCTCCTCATTTGGAAACGGGGCAATATTTCGCTGAAGACCAACGCCAATTTTCTGACGTTGTCAGTTTTGATGTTGAAAAAGCCCAGAAATTTTTCGCCGCGGCGAAGAATGAATTGGGAAGGGACACTTTTGTCTTCAACATTATTTATGCAAATGACAGCGGCGACACTGTAATTAAAGTTGTTCAAGCTATCAAATCTCAACTTGAAGAAAATCTGCCGGGACTTACTTTGAATCTTCAGCCGATGCCGAAAGCCGAATATCTTGACCGCGTTACCACAAACAGTTATGACATTGCTATTACCAATTGGGCGCCCGATTACAATGATCCTATGACTTTCTTTACTTTGTGGACAACTGAAGGCTGCGAAATTTCCGAACATTGGAGCAACTCTGCCTACGATAAAATTATTGAAGACTGCACTACCGGCAACCTTGCCGCCGATTATAATTCCAGGTGGTCGGCGATGTACGACGCCGAAAGAATTTTGCTGGAAAATGCTGTCATTTCTCCTCTCTATACCAATGCAAGCGCGAATTTAATTTCGGAAAATGTCAACGGCGTTGAATTTCATTCCGTGGCCATTGAACGCGTCTTTAAGAATGTAAAATGACAAGATATGTATTTAACCGAATTTTAATGGCGGTACTCACACTTTTTATCATCACATTCTTACTTTTCATTTTGATAAGAATAATGCCGGGCAATCCTTTTCCCGTGGAGAGGATGAGTGCGGAAATGATTCTTCAAAAAAGAATGGAACTCGGACTTGACAAGCCGATTTTGGTACAATTCGGCGATTATCTTTCAATGTTACTGGGCGGCAACTTTGGAAATGGAACTTCTCTTTACAACGGCGCGCCGATAAAACCGATTCTTCTGAAATGTTTGGAGAACTCGTTCAAAATTGGCGTACTTTCCATTTTATTTGGCACAACTGTCGGCTTATTCATTGGAATTACCGCCGCCGTTAATCGTGGAAAATTCTTAGACGGTTTTTGCACAATAATTTCTATTCTTGGCGTCTGCATTCCGTCATATGTTTTTATGATTTTCCTTCAATATTTCTTTTCGTACAAAATACCGGTTTTCCCTTACTTTTTCGACTCCTCAAGATTTTTATTTTCGTCGATAATGCCGGCACTGTCTCTAAGTCTTTTGGCGATTTCAATCGTGGCTCGCTTTACCCGAAATGAAATGATTGAGGTTATGAACAGTGATTATGTCAAACTTGCTCAAGCGAAGGGCGTTTACGGCTGGCAACTCATACGCAAGCACATTTTGAGAAACGCACTTATCCCGATTGTTACTGTCATTGCGCCTCTTGTTGTGGATTTATTAACCGGCGCGATGGTCATTGAGAAAATTTACGGGATTAACGGCGTTGGAAAGTTAATGGTTGACGCCATTGCGGGTCAAGGAATAGATTACAATTATGTTTTGGCTTTGGGAATTGTTTTTTCAGCCTTATACATTGGCGCGATGCTTATCCTTGACATTTTATACGGACTTATTGATCCGCGAATAAGGTTGAAGAAGGTTGACGATGGAAAAATATAATCCGCAAAAACAAGATTTTGATTTTCTTTCTGACAGAAACTTGGAAATTGATTCAACCTTTACTTCTCAAGGGTACTGGCAAAGTGTCGCCAACAACTTTTCCAAAAACAAATTTGCAATGACAGGCGTTTTTCTTGTTGCCGTCATTATGTTGTTTGCGATTTTCGCTCCTGTTTTGAGTCCGTTTGGTTATCAAGAGATTGTTTCTGTCGATTTGGACGGCAAAGAAATGGTGGCTAAAAGTTTGCCGCCGCAACTTGCCGGCGACACTGACAATTTATTTTTTGCGCACTCTTTTATTTTTGGAACTGACGATTTGGGGCGCGACCTTTGGACGCGAACTTGGCAAGGTGCTCGCGTTTCGTTAATCATTGCTTTTGTTGCCATTTTCATTGATATGTTGATAGGCACTTCCTACGGATTAATTTCCGGTTTTTTTGGCGGGAATGTTGATAATGTTCTTCAGCGTTTCATTGAAATTATCGGAAGCATTCCGACGCTTGTTATCATTTCGATTTTGGCAATTTTCATGGACAAAGGAGTCGGGCTTGTTATTGCTTCTCTTTTAATAACTGAATGGATAGGGATGAGTAAAATTGCCCGGGCGGAATGTTTAAAATTAAAAGAGCGGGAATTTGTTTTGGCGAGCCGAACTTTAGGCGCGGGAAGTTTCCACATTATCTTTACTCAAATACTGCCGAACTCCATTGGTCCCATTATCACTCAAGTTATGTTTTCAATACCGGTTGCGATTTTCACTGAAGCTTTTTTAAGTTTTGTCGGTGTTGGAATAGTTTTGCCTCAATGTTCGCTTGGCTCCCTGATTGAAGCCGGCTTTAACAACATTACCGTTTTGCCTTATCAAATTTTGCCGCCGATTTCGGTTTTGGCGATTTTGATGTTAGGTTTTAATTTAATTGGCGACGGTTTTCGGGACGCGCTTGCTCCGAAGTTGGAAAATATGTAATGGATATTATTTTATCAATCAAAAACTTAGACGTTTCTTTTCAAACGAACGCCGGGACTATCCACGCAATACGCGGCGTTAATTTTGATTTACCGGCGAGCAAAACTATTGCGCTTGTTGGCGAAAGTGGCTCCGGCAAATCTGTTACGATGAAGGCGGTTACGGGACTTTTGGACAGCAACGCCGTTGTTAATACCGGAAATATCTTTTTTTCTTCTTCCAAAAATGAAACAATCGACTTGCTTACTTTGACAAAAAAAGAATTGCGCCAAAAGATTAACGGTCAGCAAATTGCTATGGTTTTTCAAGACCCAATGACGAGTTTAAATCCCACCATGCAAATTGGCGACCAAATTGCGGAAGGGATTTTACTTCATCAAGATATTTCTGCCGTTGCCGCCCGTCAAAAATCACTGGAACTTTTAAACCTTGTCGGGATTCTTGACGCAGAAAAGCGGCTGAAAAATTATCCGCACCAACTTTCGGGCGGAATGCGTCAACGCGTTGTCATTGCAACTGCACTTTCGCTCTCTCCAAAAATTTTAATTTGTGATGAACCGACAACTGCGCTGGACGTTACTATTCAAGCCAAAATTTTAAATTTAATCAAGGACATTCAAGCCAAAATGGGCTTATCTGTCATTTACATTACTCACGATTTGGGCGTTGTTGCCAACGTTGCCGATTTTGTTTACGTAATGTACGCAGGCAAAATCATTGAGTTTGGGACTGTCAATGACATTTTCTATGATCCTCGCCACCCTTACACTTGGGGATTATTGGCGGCGATGCCTGATTTGGATACAAATGATGACAGGTTATATTCAATACCGGGAAGTCCTCCGAATCTTTTGCACGAGCCGAAAGGCGACGCTTTTTCGCCGCGGAATATTTTTGCGCTTAAGATTGACGAAAAATTGGAACCTCCTTTTTTCAAAATTTCCGATTCTCATTATGCTGCAACTTGGCTGTTGCACCCTGACGCTCCGAAAATTCAAATGCCCGCCGACTTAAAAGCGCGGCTTATTCGTTCACGGAAGGCGGCGGGTTATGATTAAACCTTTGCTTGAAGTTAAGCATCTTCAACAAAATTTTACAATTTCTCGTACTTTTACCGTTAAAGCTGTCAACGATGTTTCTTTTGAAATTTATCCCGGCGAAACTTTCGGGCTTGTTGGCGAAAGTGGCAGCGGCAAAACTACCATTGGGCGCAGTATTATTCGGTTGTACGATCCTACTGACGGCGAGATTATTTTTAACGGCGTCAACATTTCCGGCAAACTTGATTCTTCAACTGATAAGATGTTGAGAAAAAATATGCAGATGATTTTTCAAGACCCTATGTCCAGTTTGAATCCGCGCAAAAAAATTGCGGACATTATTGGAGAAGGGCTTGACATTCAACATTTGTATTCTTCAATCAAAGAGCGCGGCGAAATTATTGCGGCGATTTTAAAAAAAGTTGGTCTTTCTCCCTCTCACGCCGAACGTTACCCGCAGCAATTTTCGGGCGGGCAGCGGCAGCGCGTCGGAATTGCGCGCGCGCTTGTAATGAATCCGAAGTTGATTATTGCCGATGAATGTATTTCTGCTCTTGATGTATCTGTTCAAGCTCAAGTTGTCAATCTTATGAAAGACATTCAAGCTGAAACGAATTGCGCTTATCTTTTCATTGCGCACGATTTAAGTATGGTTAAATATATTTCGGACAGGATTGGCGTTTTGCACAAGGGTTTTTTGGTTGAGACCGGCAAAACTGAAGATATTTTTTCAAATCCCGTTCATCCGTACACTCAAAATTTATTGGCTGCCGTTCCTCTGCCAAATCCGGTACTTGAGAAACGCCGCAAAGTTTCAACTTTTGATTCTTCTGACTTGAATTATAAAAATGCCGCCATGAAAAGAATCAGTGACACTCATTTTGTTATTGACGGCTGAAAAAATCTGCGCGAAACCTGCGCGATTTTTCCCATAAAATAAAAAAACGTCCGAAAGGACGGCTTTTTTTATTGCAGAAAACTAAAACAGCGGTTATAATTTCGCTGGAACTTTAATATAAAAATCAATCCGCAAAATAATTGCTTAATTATTTTAGCAAGGTAGCGGTTGAAAGTCAAATTTTAAGAGACGAGGTGAAAAAATGTATCTGCGAACTGTCTTACTTCTTTCCGTCATTACTTTTTCGGCACTTTTGGTTGGCGGTTGTACTGAATCGCCGGATATTGTTGTCATTGACACTTTACCCTCAAAAGAAAAAGAAAAAGTCGCCGATGAAAGCGACTACAAGATTTATTTAATCACAATGGATTTAGCTGATGATTTTTGGAAATCAATTGATGTTGGTTGTCGTCAAGCGGTGGAAGAAATTGGCGGGATTGACTATCACTGGATAGGTCCCGACGTGAATGAGGATGACCCGCAAAGATTATGCATTGATCAAGCTGTTGATGAAGGTGCTGACGCTATTTTATTGGCTGCGAGTTCGCCTTGGGGCGTCAACGAAAGTTTAGACCGGGCGCGAAAAGCCGGGGTAAAGATAATCTACGTTGACAACGCCGCCGAGTTTGAATGTGTTGCTTTTTTGGCAACTGACAACGAATTGGCGGGAATGATCGCCGGCGAAACTATGCAGAAAGCCTTAGCTGACGCGGGAATTACTTCAGGAACTATCGGATTGATGGTTAATAAATCCAACGTTACCAGTACGACTTTGCGCGTCCGTGGATTCAGAAAAAAATTTGAAGGCACTTCCTTTACACTTGACGATACTTTTTTTATGGAAGACGACCCGCAAAGAATCAAGACTTTTATTTCTGAACACCCCGAATACGTTGCGTTTTTTGGTTCAAATGAAAGAACCGCGCTTGCTATTGGCGAACAAATTCAAGATTCAGGCTCCGAACAAATTGTTGTTGGATTTGACACTTCAGATGCTGTCCTTTCCCTTTTATATGATGGGATTCTTTATGCAACTTTGCAACAGAAGCCGCAACTTATGGGGTATGACGGGATTAAAATTGCCGTTGAGACTTTGAAAGGCAATTACACTGAAAAGAACGTCAAAATTGATACCGGCGTTAAAGTTTTATACAAGGATTCAATTTAGGTGGTTGTCATGAAATACAGCACGAAACTTTTAATTGCGAACTGCATACCGATTTTGGCATTTGCCGTTATTTCGTTAATCATTGGTTTTCGACAATTTCAAACCAGCATTTACAACGAGAAGCAAAATTATCTGAAGTCGTCGGCTTTTGCCGCTTTATCTTTGTATTCCAGCCGCGGTTACGGGGATTACGGGAGAAAAAATGACGGGAATGTTTGGCGCGGGATGAATTTCAATGTATCTGACGAAACTTCCGTTGTTGACGATTTGAAACGCCGCATTGATGTTGACACTACATTTTTTTTCGGCGAAGTGCCGGAAATGACCTCCATACTTGACAAAAGCGGTATTAGGTCTGTTGAAACCAACGCTCTTTCCCACATTAAAAATTACACTTTGGCTCGCGGTTCCGAACTCTGGTGCCGTGATATTACAATTAACGGCAAAAAATGTCAAGCCTATGTTATTCCCATAAAGCAAGACAGTGATAATTCTATTGTTGGCGCGCTTATGGTTTCAGTTTCTGCTGACGCCTTCAACAATACCATTCGCAATTACATTTTAACCATTGCCGGTACTGCCTTGCTTATTCTTTTCCTGGCATTTTTATTTATTCGTTGGCACGTTGGGCGGTTTTCGGACGAATTTTACGAAGTTGCCGACAAGAGCAAGCGGGATTTATTAACCGGCTTGTACAACAAACGCTCCTTTGAAGAAGAAGTGAAGAACGCGCTTGCAAAAAAACGCCCGCAAGAACTTTCCATTCTTTTAATCTTTGACTTTGACAATTTTAAATACGTCAACGATACTTTTGGTCATCAAATTGGCGACGAAGTTTTGAAAGCCTTTGCTTCGATTTTGCGCCGGGCTTTTCGTTCTCAAGACCTTATTGGCAGGATTGGCGGCGATGAATTTATGGTATTTATGCCCCATATGTCCGAAAAATTTGCCGTTCGTGCTGATCAGATTTCACAAGAAATTTTAGACGAACTCCGAAATTTAAGCGTTGGATCTGCTGCTCATTTTTCCTGCAGTATAGGAATTGGAACTGACGACGGCGATTATAACTTTCAACGGCTTTATAAATTGGCTGATACGGCACTTTATCAATCGAAAGAGCGCGGCAAGGCTTGTTTTGTTCGATATTCTTCAAAAGAAGTGCCGATACCTGAAGAATATTAACTTTTTCTTTGCCACTTTCTTTTTTCCCGACGGGAAGTACCAAAATTTCTGCCAACTGCAAAAATCAAATTGTTTAAAACGGTCGACGTCGACCGTTTTTGACGTATTGATTTTCCAAAACGGTCGGCAAATTCTTTTTTTCGCTTTATCAGCGAACTTCTTCGCCGAACTTTGCTTTTATTGCGGCTTTATGATTGTACATGGCGGCGTCGGCGTTTTTGGAAACGGCGGCGAACTCCATACCTTTTTCATAGACACCGAGCCCGCGGGCGACTGAAACAGGCAATTTATCCCCTGCGAAGGTAAAATTTTCTTCGGCGGTTTTTTCGTCAAACAGTTTGAGAAGTTCCAATCTGTTTTTGAAATCTTCGCCTTCCAAAATTGCGGCAAATTCGTCGCCGCCCGTGCGATAAGTCAAGCTGTTTTTGAAAACTTTATTGATAACATTGGCGGCGTGGCGCAAAAGTTCGTTACCGGCTTCGTGTCCGTAATTGTCATTAACTTTTTTCAAAAAATTAGCGTCGAAAATTACGACAGCGTAACTCAAATTTTGCCCGCGTTTATTTTGTTCGTCAAGTTCTTTTGATTTACTCATAAAAGCTGCCGCGTTTCTCAATCCCGTCAACTTATCCCGGTAGACGTAAAATTCAAGTTTTGTAGCCATTTCACGAATACTGCGGACTAAAATCCCCAATTCGTTGCCGGATTCATAAGAAATTTTAACATTCAAATCACCGGAGGCGATACGTTTGGCGGCTTCAGTCATACCGGCTAACGGTTTTATAGCTCTTGACGCAAGCACGATACTTACAAAAGAAATTACCATTGCCACAAGAATAATTGCGGCGATCAGATGCATTAAAATTTTATTGCGGGCGTCGTGCACTTTGCTTAACGGCGTTGCAATTCCCAGCCACATTCCGTTTGTCAAATACGTTTCTATTTCCTGAAATTCGGGGTTAGGTTGAAAAACCGTACCTTGCGGGAGGTCGCGGTGATACAGCACGATATTATTTCTGTCCATTAAATAAACGTAACCGTAATTATAAATGGACATTCGGCGCAGTTCCTGAATAATAAAATTAAAATCAATATCCATTCCTACCACTCCGATAAATTTTCCATTTAAGAACATTGGTGCGACATACGATATAACATAAAAGTGCGTCACAGCATCGACATAAGGTTCAATCCACGTTGCGTTGTGACTTCTCATTGGAATATAAAACCACCCGACGTTTTGTGCATCGTCCGGGTCATACGGAGCAAGATCAATCGGTTCTCTTTCCCAAAATGGAGAAAGTGCGCCTTCCCAGCGTGCTTCTTCGCGTTGCATAGAGAAACCGCCTTTTGTTCCTTCAATTTCGGGAATAAAGCGCAAATAATATGAAATACTTCCGTCAATTCCCAGCGCGGTATATCTGAAGTTGGTTTTCATACTTTCAAGATAATTTTTGCGGTATTCTGCGTCGTTTGTCAATCTTTCGTAACTTTCTATTGAAGATACAGCTTCAAGGGTCATTCCGTTTACAGCTTGCCGTACGAGAAAGAAAGTTCGATACAATCTTTCACGACAAATGACGCTCATTTCGCGCAGTGATTCATTTGTATGGGCGTTGACGAGGTTACCGACTGCCCAAGAACTGCCGCCGCCGATGACAGTTGCCGTGAAAAAAACTGTTTGCGTTACCAAAAAAACTATTTCCAGCATTATGGATCTTCTGTAACGTAAAAGTAAATATAACATCAACACAAGGTAAACATCAATAGCTCCTATACATTCCCAATTGAAATTCATCCACGTTTCTATATTGTCTATTCCGTAAAGTTGGTCGGTGGTTATATAGCCGACAGCGACCGGAAAGAGTATGTAAAAACCCAGTGCCATAATCCACGCGCGATAACTTTCGTGCGAAGTGTTAATATCGTCTTCCTCGTGCGTTTCTTCAAGATTTTTTGCCGCAGGATTATAAAATTGGTATTTGCGGTTTACCAAAGAGAAAAACCACGCCAAGCCGTAAAATATTGCGGTTAGAAAATCGTTTATGAAACAGGTTAAAAAGCACGCCAACATTTTGGAAGATTTACTCAAGCCGAATAAACCGCTTACCATTTCCAATTCAGCCGGAGTTGCCGTAACCGTACGAAAGATTGAAGTTACGGTAAATGTAACCAGCAAAATCAAGACGAATTTTCGCAACGTATGAATTGCCGGTGGAAACGGTTTTCTTTCTGAAAAAACATTCCATTTATGCCACAAGAAGTACGGTAAAAAGCTTGCAAGGAATACCCAACACGCTCTCACAAAATATAAAAGCCAATCTGAAAAGCCGTGCGCCGTTGCGAGAAAGTTTGTTAATTCCGGTAATGCAAAAAGCGCGCCGCCGTAGACGCCGAGTGCTGCAGGGAGTCCCCACATTAAGCCCATTACCGGTGGTATAAATGTAGCGATTGTGATAATTTCTTTGGGCATCAGGAATACTGACCCTGTGAAGGATTCAACAGCCCAATAAAATAGAAACGCCTTGCAAAATCTGAAAAGTTGCAGCTTCATTTGCTTACAGCCTCCTTATCCATATCGATACGGAAGGCAGCGCAAGCTTCTGCGCCGTATTTTTCCTTGAGTTTTTCGCGCAGGGGCTGTACTTTTTCTTTAAATAATCTTAATTCGGTCGGTGTAAGTTCGATAATTTGCAGACCGTCAGTCTCAAATTGTTGACGAATTTTTCTTTCTTCATTTTCCAGATAATCACGACTCCATTCGCAAGCTTCCTTCATTTTTTCGCGCAGTAATGCTTGCGTTTTTGGTTCCAACTGTTCAAAAGTTTTTCTGTTTGCCACGAAGAGATAATTTTCGTAAAGGTAATTCCAAACAGTCATATACTTTTGAATTTCGTTAAGACGTCCCGAGCGCATCAAGAAGAATCCGTTTTCCTGTCCTTCGATATAACCTTGACGAATTGCAATGTTAAGTTCGCTCCAGCCTAAAGGTACGGGCGTTGCGCCGAGTGCCGAAAAGAAAAGCCGGTAAACTTCACCACCCAATACACGGATTCTCATTCCTCTTAAATCTATCGGAGCACTTACGGGGTTACGGTTGCTTGAAAGTTGACGCATTGCGTTATGGGTTGAGCCCAAATAAACCAAGCCGTATTCAGCCAAAACTTTTTCGTAAAAAGCCCCTCCGCTCTCGTCGATAACTTGTCTTGCTTCTTGATAACTTGAAAACGACCACGGGATTGTTGCTACTTCCAAGCGTGGATCTAACATTGACATAGTGCCGGAAACGTACGCGCCGAGGTCAATTGCGCCTTCCGTCAATGAACGAACTGCTTCATTTGTATTACCTCCCGTCATTTCGTCATTGGGATAAAATTCGATATTGACATTTCCTCCGGAAGCTTCTTTTACCAACTGCGCGAAATGTCGGGCAGTTAGCGTTTCAATTCCAATTTCGGTACCGTTGCCGGTCATTACCAGATGAACTTTTTGATACTCGTCATTACTTTTTACAATTTCTTCGGGCTGTTTGCTGCAACCGTTTCCCAAAATCATTACCAAGAATAAAAGCGCAGACACAAAACAACGTTGCATTGAAAATCTACCTTTCTTTTTTGGATTAATTATTTTTGGGATTTTTGATTGAATAGGGCGCAGACAAGAAATTGTTGGAAACTTCAATTTTGAATGGAATGGAACGGGTGCGCACGATTGCTTTTAAAAAAAGTGTGTACGCTGAAGACAACGTCAACCCCATATCTTCACACAACAATTCAGCTTGTTGTTTTAATTCGCTGTCTACCCTCATTGTTACTGTTGTATCTTTTGACATTTTCTCTCACCTCGTTTTAATTATAAAGAATTTATCTTGCATTGTAAATGCAATGTAGAAAATGGGAGCTTTGGTACCGGCAATTTTGTTCAACAAGCTTCTGATGTGGAAAAATTTCGCGTCCGTACGCGGTTTTTCTTTAATTTGTCGTGAAAATTCTCGTTTTAAAAAAAATTCAAATTGAAAAAATGGGAACTTTTCATTCTGAAAAAATTTTCCGACGGGAAAATTTAGAAAGAACCCGACGGGCAAATTTACCGAAAAACTTTACACAGGGAAAAGTTAAAAAAAACTATCTGCCATAAATTCAAATTTTGAAAGATTTCGCGTCCGTACGCGCTTTTTCCTTATTTTTTTGAAAAAAAGTGCCACAAAAAAAGCTCGTGTTTTTATACACAAGCTTTTTACTTTCACGGAGAAAAATTTTATTGGAATAAATTTACATTTCCACGGGACAGAAAAGAAATTAATCCCGTCTGAATAAATCCCGGGTATAAACTTTTTGGGCGACGTCATCCAGTGCGCTGTCGTAACGATTTGTGATAATGCAACGACTAAGTTTTTTAAATTTGTCGAGGTCATTTACTATTTCACTGTTAAAAAAGGTGGAGCCGTCTTGAAGGGATGGTTCATAAATTATAATCGTTGCGCCTTTTGCCTTGATTCTTTTCATTACACCTTGAATTGAAGATTGACGGAAATTATCACTTCCGGTTTTCATAGCGAGACGGTACACACCTATAATCACTTTTCCTTCACGTTCACTTGAGAAACTTTCGTTTTCTTCATACGCGCCGGAAATTTCAAGGACTCTTCCTGCGATAAAATCTTTACGGGTACGGTTACTGTTGACTATTGCCTCAATCAGATTTTCCGGAACGTCTTGATAATTTGCCAACAGTTGTTTTGTATCTTTGGGTAAGCAGTAGCCTCCGTAGCCGAAGGATGGATTGTTGTAATTGTTGCCGATTCGTGGATCGTAACAAATTCCCTCGATAATAGATTTAGTATCCAGCCCTTTTATTTCTGCGTAGGTATCGAGTTCATTAAAATAAGCGACGCGCAGTGCCAAATAAGTATTTGCGAAAAGTTTTACAGCTTCAGCCTCGGTCAATCCCATTACAAGTTTGGGAATATCTTTTTTTAATGCGCTGGAGCTTAAAAGTTCCAGAAACTCATTTGCGGTTGCGACTTCTTCAGAGTTATTTAAATCTGTTCCGACGATTATTCTTGACGGGTACAAATTATCATACAATGCTTTTGATTCACGCAAAAATTCAGGGCTGAAAAAAATTTTATTTGTTTTGAAGGTATTTCGCGCAGATTTTGTGAAGCCGACGGGAACAGTACTTTTTATCACGATATTTGTTTTTGAGTTTATTTTCAAGATTTTTTCTATTACAGAGTTTACAATAGAGACATCGAAGAAATTTTTTTTTGGGTCGTAATTAGTTGGGACAGCTACAATTACGAATTTTGCACTTTGACAAGCAGATAAATCAGTTGTTGCCTTCAAGTCGAGATTTTGTTCAGCGAAATATTTTTCTATGTACTCATCCTTTATTGGGGACTTGCGGGCATTAACTGAATCAACTTTTTCTTTTGAAACGTCAATTGCTGTGACGCGATGATTTTGCGCCAGCAGCGTTGCCAAGGATAACCCGACATACCCCAAACCGAAAACTACAATATTTTCTTTCATAAAAACTTTGCCGATAAAAAATCAGCAACTTTCCTCCTTGTGAATGAATTTAATTCATTATAGCCAGACGATTTTACTTTGACAATGAATAAAAAGAAGCAGGAAGAAAAAATAGTTATTTTTATGATGGGCGGTCGGGAAAGTTTTTGTTTCTTAAAAAATTTATGACTTGCCGATATGAAAGTTACTCGCGCAGGTTCAAAATTCCCCCGTACCCCCGCAATAATTTATTTTCTGTCGCGCAGATTAAAGAAGGAAGTGAGAATGACGTTGAATGAAAAAGAAATAAGCGGAAGTAAACGTCGTTCTCAGTTGGGATTGGGAATTTCAGATTGGAATAAAAAAAATTTGCGGGATGTTGAACTCCTTGGTAATATTGACGTGGTTTGGTCTAAGGCGGCGCCCCCAAAAAAGAAGAAAAATGCCGATAAAAATAAATTTGGGACGACTAAAGTCGGCGATAAAGAAAATTTAATGGCGGGGGCGCCGCCGGCAGATAAAAAATTAGATAAAAAATTAGTTACCGCCGATGAAAATAATTTGGGAAGAGTCAAGTCCGAAGGCGAAAAGCGCGTAATGACGCCATTTGTTAAAAGTGTTGATGGGTTAGTTTCGTTTCCGCAGGGCAGGGAACTTTCGGCGGATGGAAAAATTTTTTCTTTAGCTGAAGGGGAAAGTAAATTTAAAGAGAAGTATGAAAATAATCTGAATGAAGCCGGCCGCGGCGGCGCAAATGAAAATAATCTGAAAGCCCCCCGTGCTTTTCAGCCGGCTTCCCCTCATTCTTTAAAAATTTCAACAACGGCGGGGGCAGCGGCGGGGGCGGCGGCG
>JAZODR010000056.1:0-39870 GCA_045597125.1 Eubacteriales bacterium
TGCACCGTAGACGATGACTGGGCCTGCTATTGTAAACATCTTTGCGCCGAGGCCTAAAACCCAGCCCTCTGCTGCTGTCAATATAGGACACACCATTTTTGCGAAATATTTACATTAAAACGGCGGTGTGGTATAATGAAATAAAGTGAGGTGTTGAAATTGAAAGCAAAAGCAATTTTATCAGCCATTACCGGTTTCTTTTTTGGATTGATAACTTATTTCGTACTACAATACATTGAAGAACCCGATGCATTTTTATTTGCAGTTATTTGCGGTTTGCTTTTTTACCTTATGCTGTTTGTGTTCCTTATAATTCACGAAAAAGTAATGAACAAAAAGTATGCTGAATTTGAAAAGAAAATTCTTTCTCCCATTTTCCATAAATCTAACGGAAACTTCAAACTACATAATGGTAAAATCAAAAATGCAAACATATATTTCTGTGAAGATGGTATAGCCTTAATTTCGTTAGACGAAAAACCTTATATTATGGAAGAAATTAAGAGAAGCAACATATATAGAATCCAATGTGATGATATACATTTCAACATAAATACCAGCGATGGAAAGTTTTATATAATAACAATGCCTGATGCAAAAGAAGTCTTTAGAAAACTGAAAGAAAGAGATTGGATTGTTCAAATATGACATATGTAGAGTTTGTGGATTTGCTTAAGGAAAACAAAATCGATACAAGCATTGTTCATTTTGAAAACTCTGTTGCGGATGGATACTATGTACTGAAAAATTATCACCGCTGGGAAGTCTTTTACCGCGAACGCGGAAAAGATTACGATTGTATTGGTTTTCCCTCTGAAAGTGATGCATTAGAATATTTGCTTAAAAAGTTATTAAAGGCTTGACCGGTTTGGTCAAGCCTTTTTCGTTAGACTAATGTGGTTATCCAATAAATCAAGCCATAAACAACCGATGCTACAGTGCCATACACAATAACAGGACCTGCTATTGTAAACATCTTAGCTCCAACCCCTAAGACAAACCCCTCTGCTTTATTATCAATGGCAGGTGAGCACATTGAATTTGCAAAACCGGTAATCGGTACGAGAGTACCTGCGCCTGCTTTTTTAGCAATTTTATCAAAAACACCAATTCCTGTTAAAAGACAAGCAAGAAAAATCAATGCAATGGAAACATATATTTTGGACACTTCTTCTTTTACGTTGAATTTTAGTAACAAATTTAAAATGAATTGTCCTAAAGTACAGATAGCACCACCAATAAAAAATGCATAAAAGCAATTCTTAATAATTGGGGAAGGGGAGTCAAATTTTTTTACAAATTGTGCATATTCATCTTTTTTCATTTTTAATTCCTTATCTTGACGAAAACTTGGCAATCGTGTAAAATTACTCAAAATAGGGGAGAATTATATAGTGATTTATCCTTGTGGAAACTCGAAGCATAGTAGATGCATTTTTTTTGCTCAATATGAAAAATGCTATTTTGTATATGGTGCCCGAATTTGCAGACTCCATCCTCTCGATGGATACAATCTTTTCTGCATATTTTTTGATAATACATTTTTTCACCTCGAAAGTATTTTGTACATTTTTTTTAAAAATATTAGGAGAATGTAATGCATATACGTGTTGCTAAGAAAACGGATTTTGAACAAATTAAAGAGTTGTGGATCAATTGTTTCGGAGATCCGTGCGAATACATTGATTTTTATTTAAACGAGAGATTTTCTTCTGCATATTGTGCGATACTTGAGGATAAGGGAACCGTGGTTGGAATGATTCATCTGATACCTTGCATCATTTATCCCGATCAAAAAGCATTGTATTGGTATGCTGCCGGAATTCATAGCTCCAGAAGAAATGAAGGCTTGTTTCGGATGATGACAGAAACGGTAAAACAAAAAATTAATGATGCAGGATATAAAAATATTTGCGTACCGGCTCCCGGTCTGGAGAAATTCTATCGGTCCATCGGTTTTTCTTTTGCGTATACTGTTTCGGATGAATTTTTCTATTTCAATCAAGTAACTGCAAAAACTGAGGATTTAAGCATATATCAAGCAAAAGCCAAGGATTTTATACAAGCAGAGAACAATATAGGGGATACTATTTGGAATGAATCTGCTCTGCAATATGCAATAAAAGAAAACCTTTTTTGCGCCGGCAAAGCTCTACAAATAGAAATCAACTCTGAAAAATTACATTGTTTTGCAATAAAAAAAGAAAATGGATTTCTAATTGATTACCATAATATAACAAGGTCGGATTTTTTAAAAATAAAAAAATATTTATTCACTTATTTGAATTGCGATCAATTAATTTTCAGAACAAGTGGTGATGAGAAAATTTTAGGACTTTCAGATTCAAAGCTTGTAAATTATAAATCTCGAATCTCAATGATCCTCGCATAGGGAGGTTTTTTACCGCCTTATATAACTATACAAAATGTAAATTTTGTATAGTTAAGGGAAGTAAAAAAATAGAAACTCAAGAAAAAATGAGTTTCTATTTTTTTATTATTTTAAAAGCAAAAGTGCTTCATTAGAAAGCAAAAGATCAGTACATCTTTTATATATTTTGCTATCTTTTACTGATATGTATTCAGGGATTGTACTGACAGAAAAAGCTTTTACAATTTCCGGTTCATCATCTACATTAATAAGATATAAATGAAAAGATTTTCCAATCAAAGCGTTCAATTCATTCATTGTATGAATACCAAGAATGGACGCAGGATCATTCTTTTTGTAGAAGAATAAGATCAAATCTTTCCCACTGCAAATGATTTTGTCAAATTCTGCCCTTTCCAGATGCATGATTTCTTGCATAATATTACTTCCAACTATACAAAATTTTATTTGCGAATTAAATCACCTGTATGTAATTCTACATTTGTCTTAATGTAAAAAATTTGTTGTGGGTGCGGACATGAATCAATCGGGTGCATTTTTTCGTCGTACATTTCAGTGAACTCAAAAGGTTGTCCGCATTTTCCCGGTGTAATAAATTCACACGAATCTCCCAAAGAAAACTTATTTTTCTGCCTACATTTTGCAAGACCGGTATTAGGATCATATTCAATTACCGTGCAAAGATAAGACTTTTCGCCGATATAGCCGGTATCAGGTGCAATTTGAGAATTCAGCATTTCTTTGTCAAAATAATAACCGGTACAATACTCTCGATGAGATACAGAGTCAAGCTCTCTTAATAGCGGTTCAAAATTTATTTCATCGTGCATATGATCCAGAGCGATTCGGTAAGCATTGGTTGAAAGTGCAGTGTAATATGCGCTTTTCATTCTACCTTCAATTTTAAAACTGGAAACTCCGGCTTGAGTTAACTCTCTTAAATGCTCGATCATACACAAATCCTTAGATCCAAACAAATAACTTCCCTCGGGATAAACTTCGCAAGTTAATATTTCATTCGGTCGTTTTTCCTCATAGAATCGGTATTGCCAGCGGCAAGGCTGAGTGCACTCTCCCCTATTTGCATCTCTGCCCGTATAATATTCGGAAAGCATACAACGACCAGAAAATGATACGCACATTGAACCGTGAACGAATGCCTCAAGTTCTAGATTCGCAGGAATATTTTCACGAATGGAAACGATTTCAGAAAGTGAAAGCTCACGAGCTAAAACAACGCGAGAAGCACCCATTTCATACCACACTTTGCAGCTTTCCGCATTAACAGTTGCCGCTTGAGTGGAAATGTGAATGGGTATTTGAGGAATTCGCTTGCGACAAAGAGAAAAAACGCCCAAATCCGCTACAATAATCGCATCCGGACAAACATTTTGAAGTTCTTCCAAATATGCTTCAAGTTCATGCAATTCATACTGCCGCGGCAAAACATTTAAGGTGACATAAACCTTTTTACCATGACTGTGCGCAAAATCAACTGCTTTTTTCATCACATCTGCTGAAAAATTATCAGCAGCGGCCCGCATTCCAAAGCGTACTCCTCCCAGATAAACTGCATCAGCCCCAAAGCGAAAGGCCGCTTCCATTTTTTCTAAATTTCCCGCCGGAGATAAAAGCTCCGGCATAGGAATCTGTTTCATATCAGTCATTTTCTACCAAAGAATGCCAGGCAAGCTTCATAGGTGCTATAAACGTCAAGCTTAGAAACAACTTCATAAGGTGCATGCATAGAAAGCACGGGAACACCCAAATCAACAACATCAATATTCAGTTTCGCAATATACTGTGCAACGGTTCCGCCACCACCTTGATCTACCTTACCAAGCTCACCAATCTGCCAAACGATGCCGTTTTCATTGAGCAATCTGCGAATTTTACCCATAAACTCTGCAGATGCATCGCTTGTTCCGCTCTTGCCGCGTGCACCGGTATATTTGGTAATGATGGTTCCGTGGTTCAAAATTGAACTGTTCTGCTTTTCGTAAACCTCAGGGAAAATCGGGTCATAGCATGCATTTACATCAGCTGAAAGGCACCAAGAATTTGCAAGAGCTTGACGAGCGTTTTGTTTACCGCAAAGCTCAAGCAGAAAGTCATAAAGAAAATTGGTATTTAAGCCAGTGTTGCCGCTGCTTCCGATTTCCTCTTTATCGGCTAAAACCAAGACAGAAGTATATTCAGGCCTTCCTATCTCAAAAAAAGCCATTAATGATGGATAAGCGCAAACTCTATCATCGTGTGCATAAGAAGCAATCAAATTGCGGTCAAACCCAACGTCTCTTGCTTTCATTGCGGGAACGAGCATCAATTCTGCCGAAATAAAATCTTCCTCGGTCATTCCGTATTTTTCATTCAAAAAACGAAGTACATTAAGCTTTACTGCTTCCTTGACCTCTTCATCGCTATCAATCGGCAAAGAGCCTACAATCACTGCAAGGTTTTCGCCGGGTGTCAATTCACCGGCAACACGCTTCATCTGGTCCTGAGCAAGATGGGGCAAAAGATCTGTGATATAAAAGATAGGGTCATTTTCGTCTTCTCCAATGCAGATATCAACTTTTGCTCCGTTCGCTAAGATAACCACACCGTGAAGAGCAAGGGGAACTGTAGGCCATTGATACTTTTTAATACCACCATAATAATGGGTCTTTAGATATGCAATTGCTTCCTTTTCGCAGAGAGGATTTGGTTTTAAATCAATTCTGGGAGAATCAATATGAGAGGCAATAATTCCAAAACCATTTGTTATATCTTTCTCACCAATAATAGAAAGAATCATTGCTTTGTCACGATTCACAAAATAAACTCGATCACCGGCTGCATAAGTCTTTCCGTATTCAAGGGGCATAAAACCGTTTTTCTCGGCGAGATTCTTAGCAAATGCCACAACTTCCCGCTCAGTTTTTGCAGCATTTAAAAAATCTTTGTAACCCTCGGCAAAGACAAATGCTTGTTCCCTCTTTTTTTCATCAAACTCCTTAGCGGCATTCTTAGTAGCAAAACAAAGTTTTTCATTCATCAATTTATTCTCCTTTCGCAGTTAAAATTGTATTTAACAGTTTTTCACATTGCAATTTTAATTCTTCATAAGTCCCATTGTTTTCAATCACAAAATCGCAACGCTCTCTCAGCATCTCATTGGATATTTGATTGTCAATTCTCTTTTTAGCAATGTCTGGATTAATTCCATCACGACGAGAAATACGCTGTAATTGGAGATTTAAATCTGAAATGACAGCAATAATAACATCGCATCGATTGTCCAAACCGGCCTCAAAGAGCATAGGGGCATCAATCACACAGGCGGAAAAGCCCTTCTTAGAAAAGCGCTCAATTTGTTTTGTTAATTCGTTCATTACATGGCGGTGAGAAATTTTGTTTAAAAGTTTGAGTTTTTCACTATCAGAAAAAACAATATTTCCTAGTTTCTTTCGATCTAAAGTTCCACCTTCGATCAAATCTGTTCCAAAATTTTCCCCAATCTCATATAAGCAGTCGGAAGCGGTTTCCACAAGCTTGTGGTAAATTTCATCGCAATCCAAAACGGAAATGCCGTTTTCAGAAAAAAAGCGACAAACCATACTTTTTCCGGAACCGCTGGAACCGCAAATTCCAATGATTTTCATATTACACCTCAATACAGTTAAAGGCGCAAGCGCGCAAAAGACGGTTTGATATTGCCAGGCCCAATTCGTCTCGTGAGGTTTCTCTTGAATAAATATGTGGCACCGAAATAGAATCAAATTTGCGTAATGCATCAAAAAGACCTGATGCCTGAGAAAGAAGGTTTGTCTTAGAACCAAAGCAAATAATATTTTTATCAAATCCAAAGCCTTTTAAGAAAGAAATATCTTCATCAAAGCAAAGAATACCACAACCTTCGGAAAGCTTTTTACGGAAAAATTCCAAAACATTTTGATCTTCACCAAAAACCATTGTAACAGGTGATTTTGGCGCATAATGCCGATATTTCATACCGGGTGATTCGGCTCTTTTGCCTTGTTCCAAAGCGGATAATACAGCCGGAGAGACAATCACATTTTCGGTAACCTGTTGTAAGTCCTCAAAGGTTACAAATCCGGGGCGAAGCAAATGGATCTCATCGCCTTTCAAGGAAATAACAGTAGATTCCAAACCAACTTCAGAATCACCGCCATCCAGAATCATAGGAATTCTTCCATCCATATCTTCAATGACGTGAAGCGCGGCAGTTGGACTTGGTCGCCCGGAAAGATTCGCAGAGGGAGCGGCAATGGGACAGCCGGAAACGCGAATTAATGAACGAGCGATTGGGTGAGAAGGACACCGAAGGGCAACCGTATTAAGACCGACTGTCACGGAATCCGATATCGTATCTTTTTTTGGTAAAATAACGGTCAAAGGTCCGGGCATAAAACGATGAGCCAACTCTTCAAGAAAAGGCTGATTTTCTGTGTGTGCGTATAATGAAAAATCAGCGGGAGAAAGCACATGAACAATCAAAGGATTGTCGTGTGGACGCATTTTTGCAGTAAAAATAGCGTCGCAGGCAGCACAGTCAAGAGCATTTGCCCCCAAACCGTAAACCGTTTCGGTTGGAAAAGCAACAAGACTTCCCGCTTGTATCAGTTTTCCGGCCTCAAAAAGTTCTTCGTCCGAAAAATCATTTGGGTTAAGCTTTACAACTTTTGTTGTCACGAAATTTCACCGCTTTCCAGTTGCTTCATACGTTCTGCAGTCGTCAAAGCTTCTACAAGTTCATCCAGTCTTCCGTTGAGAATACTGTCGATAGAATGCAAGGTCAAAGAGATGCGATGGTCGCTAACTCGTCCTTGAGGATAGTTGTAGGTGCGGATACGTTCACTACGATCACCTGTTCCTATCTGACTTTTTCTGGCGCTGGAAATTTCAGCCGCTTGTTTCTCCATTTCCATTTTATGAATTTTTGACCGAAGCACTTTCATAGCCTTTTCGCGGTTTTTAAGCTGACTTCGCTCATCCTGACATTCAACAACAATTCCGGTGGGTTTATGAAGAATACGAATTGCAGAATCGGTTTTGTTAACGTGTTGACCACCCGCCCCACTGGCGCGATGGGTATCAATTTCTAAATCCTGTGGGTTAATAGAGACCTCTACATCTTCGGCTTCAGGCAAAACCGCAACGGTCACTGTAGAAGTCTGTATTCTTCCTTGAGATTCCGTTTCCGGCACACGCTGAACGCGATGAACGCCGCTTTCATATTTTAATTTCGAATATGCGCCACTGCCCTCAATCATAAAGGAGATTTCCTTGAATCCGCCAAGCTCGGTTTCATTACAATCAATTAATTCACATTTCCATCCGTTGTTCTGAGCATACATAGAATACATTCTGTACAATACACCGGAAAAAAGAGCTGCCTCTTCCCCACCCGCTCCCGCACGAATCTCAACAATAACATTCTTATCGTCATTAGGATCTTTGGGCAAAAG
Source organism: Eubacteriales bacterium (assembly GCA_045597125.1). GTDB lineage: Bacteria > Bacillota > Clostridia > Oscillospirales > SIG627 > RGIG5579. Next base: position 7,864 of record JAZODR010000056.1, read on the forward strand.
CAAGATTTTAATTTCATCCATCAAACGTGATTCTTCCTCTTTTGCATCATTTAATTCATCTTGTGCAAGAAGAACCAGCTCATCATCGGGTTTTGTGGACAGGATTTCATTTGCCTCTTTTTGCCGATCAAATGCAATGAGCAAAGCTCGATATGCTTCAATCAAAGGAGTTAAATTCTTATAATCCCTCATAAGCTTGGTATATTTTACAGGGTTTGATACAATCTCAGGGTCACCAAGCATGTTTTCAATTTCCTGATACCGCAGTTCGGCATTTCTAAGCTTTTCAATCATGATTTTCCGAAATTACTTTCTTAATGTTTTTTTCCAATTTTACGCGACGCAAAATCATTTCCCTACCGCAAGTTTCGCAACGCACTTTCACGTCACTTCCTGCAAATAATACGCGAAATCGAATTCCCCCGCAAGGATGCGGTTTCTTCATTTCCAAAATATCGTTTGTAAGAAATGTATAAATCATAGTATCAAAAAACGTGCAAAAGAACTCAATGAGTAATTTTGCACGAAATCCAAATTATTTTCTCAGTTCTTTATCAAGCCATACTTTACCAAGGTCTAAGGCTTCATAAAGTCCATATTTTTCAGACTGCTTTAAAATTTCACCGGTCTTGGTATCCTGTACCTGAACAAAAATCATATCTGGGATTTCTTTTCCGTGAAAATCCTTAGTCGTAAGTACGGTGAGAACCAAAACAGCCTTTTTGGCAGGATTTCCGTAGCAAATAATATTGCCGTTCTTTACCAATGGTTTGCCGCAATACGCGGTGTATTCCGTAATTTCTTTTGCCATTTGTTAATAACCTTTCTAAATATTCAGATAACTTTTCAGAAGATGACGCAAAAGCTCATCACGCTCAATCTTCGCAATTAAAGTGCGCGCGTTGTTATAGTTGGTAATATACGTGGGATCCTCGGTGAGAATGTATCCAACCAACTGATTTAAAGGATTGTAACCTTTTTCGATCAAAGCTTCATAAACGGAAGCAAGAGTTTTACGAACAAGATCCTCTTCTTCCTTTGATACCTTGTAAGTGATTGTTTTTTCCTTATCGAAGCCGATCATGGAACCTCCTTGTTGTGCTTGCACAATAAAACTTTGTTATGACTAGGTTTGTAAGCCGGGTTCTGTAATGCAAATGCACCGGCGATCATCTATCTGGGACAGAGATTACTCCCTGCCTCTAGCCACCTATAAAACTGCCAGGCGGGCATTGATCGACAAGTCGATCTGTTTTGTATGCGGTGTTGCTTCGGATAGGGTTTACAGGACTCCTATGTTACCATAAGAGTCGGTGAGCTCTTACCTCGCCTTTTCATCCTTACCGGTTCACCGGCGGTATCTTTCTGTTGCACTTTCCCTAAAGTCACCTTCGGCGGACGTTATCCGTTATCCTTGCCATGCGAAGCCCGGACTTTCCTCACTTTGATCCTTTCGAATTCAAAGCGCGATCGCCCCACCTAGTCATATGCATTTATTATAACCTATAAATATATTTTTGTCAAACATATTGAATAATTATTTTTAATTAGTTATAATACTCATAAGATTTTACAAGGAGATTTTAAGTATGAACAAAGGCTATTCCGCTTTATGCAATTTTATTCATGGAAAAACCGTGTCTCTCATCGGTGCTGGTGTATCCAATTTGCCGCTGATTTCCTATCTGTATGAATGCGGTGCCAAAGAAGTTATAGTTCGCGATTTGAAAAAAAAGCCGGAAGATCCCGAGATTCTTTCCGTGATTCGCGATGGCGGCAAAGCAATTCTTGGCGAAAATTATTTATCCAATATAAGCGAAGATATCATTATTCGCTCGCCCGGCATTAGACCGGATCTGCCGCCATTTCTGAAAGCGGTTAAAAACGGATCTTATTTAACCTGTGAAACTGAACTTTTTTTGCGATTTTCACCTTGTAAAACCATAGCCATTACCGGTAGCGACGGAAAAACCACAACCACCACTTTAACTGCGAAAATTTTACAACAAAGCGGATTCGATGTATTTCTCGGCGGTAACATTGGAAAATCCATGCTCCCGCAGCTGAAAGAGATTGGTAAAAATAATTGCATCAGTGTTATGGAGCTTTCCAGCTTTCAATTGATGAATTGTAGATATTCTCCGGATATTTCAGTTATTACAAATCTTTCCGAAAACCATTTGGATTGGCATTATAATATGGATGAATATTTGGATGCAAAAAAGAACATCCTAAAATATCAAGAAGAAAATTCCAGAAGTGTTTTGAATCTTGATAACAATTATACAGCCTCTTGCAAAACAAACGGAAATTGTTGTTATTTTTCCTATTATCCGGAAAATTTACAAAATGTAAAAGAATGCGTTTTTTGTGACGGAGAACAAATTTTTTATCGAAAAAACAGCATTGATGAGCATATTCTTTCCGTCTCGGATATTCTTTTGCCCGGAAAACATAACGTTGAAAATTATATGGCGGCCATTGCGGCAGTGAAAGAGCTTGTAAATCAAAAAGATATTCTACATGTAGCAAAAACTTTTGGCGGTGTTGAACATCGAATTGAGCTTTGTCGAATACTTGACGGCGTCAAATACTATAACAGTTCTATTGATTCTTCCCCTTCTCGCTCCACAGCTTGTTTAAGAGCCTTTGATCAGAAAATAATTATGATTGCAGGCGGCTATGATAAAAATCTGGATTATACTTTTTTGGGAGATGAGATTTGTAAACACGTAAAAGTTCTGATTCTTTGCGGAGCAACGTCCCAAAAAATCAAAGCAGCGGTGCTTTCATCTAAACTTTATTCAGAAAATGAACTTAAGATCATAGATGCTCCCAATTTCGATGTCACTGCTAAAATTGCAAAGGAAAACGCGATTTTTGGGGATGCCGTCGTGCTTTCTCCTGCAAGCGCAAGTTTTGATCTGTTTAAAAATTTCGAGGTGCGAGGCAAACGATTTAAAGCATTAGTATCGGAGTTATAATGAGTAAAATATTTCAAATTTTGGATGAACTTTCAAAAATCAACCTTATCAGTGGGATGGAATGCACTTCCAGCACGAAGCAAGTGCCGGAATTATTCAAAAAATTTGGAGCGTTTTCAGATGAATTTGGAAATTTATGGATACAAAAGAAATCTGAAAAAAACAATGCAAAAAACATTTTGATTGAAGCACATCTTGACACCATTGGTTTGTGTGTCAAAGAAATCAAAAGTGAAGGCTTTTTATCCGTTTCTTCTTGCGGCGGTGTTGACGCCGGTATTCTTCCCGGTACAGAGTTCAACGTATATTCTGACAAAACATATAAAGCGGTTGCTACTTCCATACCACCGCATTTGCTGAAGAACAAATCAAAAGAGAAACTCACCCTCGCTGATATTTATTTAGATTGTGGTTTTGCTTCAAAAAAAGAAGCAGAAAAACACATTAAAATTGGTTCTCCGATTTCTTTTTCTGCCCCCTGTATTAAACTACTCGGAGATAAGATATGCGCCCCCTTTTTAGATAACAAAGCCGCAGTGATAACACTGCTTTTGGCTTCGTCAAAGGTCAAATCACCCCATAACCTGTATTTCTTTTTCAGTCTCGGAGAGGAAACAACTTCACGCGGTGTTAAAACCGCGAAACTCCCTGCTAAATTTGATGTTGCACTTGTAACCGATGCAGGCTTTGCTTTTTCAAAAGGGCTGGACAAAAACAAATGTATTTTTATGGATGCAGGACCATCTGTATCCATCGCTGATACTCTTTCGCGAGACGTAGCATCTTGGATTATGGATATCGCGGAAAAAGAAGCTTTGCAACATCAGATTATTGTTGAACCCGGCGGAACAGGAACGAGTGCCACCGCAATACAAATGCGAGCAGAAGGTATTCCTTGCGGTCTTATTTCTATTCCGATAAAATATATGCATACTCAATCTGAGATGGTTTCCGAGAGGGATATTGAGTTAACCTGTGAGCTTCTGTGCGAACTACTCAAGCAAAATATTATTCCCTTCGAGGAGGTGAACGTCGTTGGATAATGTACGTTTTTCCTTTCTTAAACGTTTAACTGAATGTTTTGGACCGTCCGGTGCGGAGTATCAGGTTCGAGAGTTAATCATAGACCAAATAAAACCATATGTTTCTACCTTAAAAATTGACGCTTTGGGAAATTTAATCGCAACAAAAGGTGACGGCGGAAAGATTGTTATCTCTGCGCATATGGATGAGGTAGCTTTCACCGTCTTGGGGTTTGAGTCGGACGGCACATTGCTTTTTACGCAGGTTGGAGGGATTTCTCCCGGCAATCTCCCGGCCAAAAGAGTGTATTTTCCCGAGCGTGATATCTATGGGGTTATCGGCGCAAAGCCTATACATTTGAACAAGAATCAAAGGGAATCTGTTACCTATGCAGATTTGTATATAGATATCGGTGCAGACAGCGAAAAAGATGCAAAAAATCGAATCAAAAAAGGCGATCTTGCCATTTTCGACACCAAAACAGCCTCGCTTTCATCCAAAAATCCTTCAATTTCAGGAAAAGCGATTGATGACCGATTGGGTTGTTTTCTATTGTGCGATTTAATTTGTGATCCATATGTCACAAACTGCACGTTTCTTTTCTCTGTACAGGAGGAAGTAGGACTGATTGGCGCTTCTTGCTATGCTCAAAACAAGACCTTTGATTATGGTATTGCACTGGATGTTACAACTCCGAATGATCTTCCTAACATCGAGGGTCCAAGTAAAATTTGTGAACTAGGAAAAGGACCCGTAATCTCTTTTGCTGACGGACGCTGTATTTATGATGCTCGTTTGATTACTGCTGTTTTTGATCTTTTGGAACGTCATTCTATTCCTTGTCAAACCAAGGGAATGCGCACCGGAGGGAATGAAGCTTATTCATTTCAAAATGAAGGAAAAGGAGCCTGGGCTATCTCCGTTTCCACTCCCTGCCGTTATATACACAGTCCGGTTGGCGTCGTGTGGGAAAAAGATATTGAATACACACAAAAAGCAATTCGTCTGATTATCAAACAAATACAAAACGGAGGGTTGCAAAGAAAATGAATGAACTGGTCAAAAAAATATCGAAAATTCCTTGTGTAAACGGTTCTGAATTTGTACTTTCCGATTATTTACTGGAATATTTTAGAGAGAAGGGCTTTTTCACCACGATTTATCCCGGTGGTCATATTCTGATAAGACAGCAAAATTCAACACCCCATACGATTGTGTTTACACCAATGGATTCCCCCGGCTTTATTTGTCTTTACAAACAAGCAGATATTGCTTATCTCTCTCCAACGTCAAAAAAGGTCAACGATTTAAAGGATATCGAAGCAGTTTTCGACTATAACGGAAATAAATTCTCTTCTGAAGAATCCAACTACGATAAAATCAAAAGCAAAGAAATCAACATTGGAAATGCTCTCGCTATTTCATCATCGCTAAAAATATCGAAAACATGTATTAACGGAAGATTTTCAGGAAGGTTTGCTTGTATTTGCATTCTAATGAAACTCGCCGAAGCATTAAAAAATCCAAATGTTGGAATTTGTTTTACTGCAGGCTTTTACTCAAATACAAAGGCGGAAAGCAATATTATAAATCGGCTGCATGCAAAAAATGCAATCCTTCTGGGTTTTGGCGTTTGCAATCTTTCCAACAAACATCCGATTCTTGCTATAAAAGACGGAAAACATTTTTCATCACCGAGACTTTCCGAATTATTCAAACTTTGCTGTCGTAATAATCATATTCCCTTCCAAAGTGTTGTATTTGATAAAGCGATTACCGCCGCCGAAAGACTTTTTTCTCCATCGGAGATTCTTTCCTTAGCACTTCCCTGTCAATTTGAGCTTACAATTAATGAAAAAGTTTATGCAGCGGAGGAAATGCTTTCTGCGCTTACAGTCTTTCTAAACTCTGATATATAAAAAATGGGCATCATTAGATGCCCATTTTTTATATTTTGTTTCTCCACTTTTTAAGAAGTTGAAAATACCATCCTGCAGCCCCCGTGTACCAGCTCCAACCTCCATGTCCTCGAAATCCTTTTGCATCGTATACATCACCACAGAGAACATATGGTTCTCTTTGATATATTCTAAATTTTTCAATATCAATATTCTCTGTAGGATTGAGTAAATCCCTTACAATTTCCGCCTTTTTAAACATCTCAGTATCATTTGTAGTTGTAGCGAAATCCAATAACGCCATACCAAACCAAACTGCAGCATGCGTATACTGACCGCCGTTTTCTCTGACACCTGCACAATATCTTTGAATATATCCGGGTGAAGGAGAAAGAGTTTCAAACGGTTTGGTGAATAGCTTTATAATTCGATGCTTCTGATCTACCAGTATATCAAACGCTGCTTTCAAAGCGCTTTGAACTTTTCTTTCGTTCAAAGAAAATTCCGTCCCAAGAAACTCAATAAAATAAAATGCTGAAAACGCCTGTGTGATTAAATCAATGCTACATTCAGATTCGAGGGAAATATCGCTACCAAGAATTTCTCCGTCGCTGCGGTAAGCTCTGGGGAACCAAGCACCGTTAAAGGAAGCGTCGAGGCCAATTTTTAGTTTTGCAAGATGAGCATCAATTTCCTTTTGAAGCGAGGTGGAAACATATTTTTTTAAACGGCTTAAACAAATTGCTCCAAAAAAACCAAGCCAAACACTTTCGCCATTTATTTCGTTCATCCCGTCGTTCCAATCACCGCTTCCAATGTGTGGCAAATTATGCTCTTCTAAACCGCGCGCAATAAACAGTTTCGCTGCTCTCTCGAGGTGTTCCAATAGTGTTCCGTTTTCGCCTCGCTTTGGGGAAATATATCTTTCGTTTTCATGCGGCTTGAGCGGCTCGGATATGATAAATGGAATTGTGGTTTTCAGAACATCTAAATCCCCTGTTTCCCTCACATATGCATCCACTCCATAAATTAACCAAAGATAATCGTCGCTGCAACGTGAACGAATTCCGGGGTCACATCTCTCTTTATTTCTTATGGGATGCCACCAATGAAGAACATCGCCTTCTTCAAATTGATGAGCTGCACAGCGAAATAGATGAATTTTTGTTTTTTTCGGTTCATCTTTAAGAAAAACCAGACTATCCTGTAATTGATCTCGAAATCCGTAAGCACCGCTGGATTGATACACTCCTGTTCTACCTAAAAAACGAGAATGATAAACTTGATATTTCATCCAAAATTCGAGTGGTGTTTCAAAATGATTTTTTTGCTTTACATTTTCAATGCTTTTCAATATTTTATCTTCAATCTTTACACACAATTCTCTTTTTAAATATTCAAGATGCTCTACGCTTGAAAAACCACCCAAAAAGTAACTATTTTGTTCTGAGCATTCTGTTGAAAACATTAGTCTATCCTCAAACCGACCTACAGAAATTTCTTTTCCGCCTGCGTAAAACAAGCTCTTTCCTGAATATTCATCTTGAATACAAGGTGAAAGCATCACAAAGCCATCATCCTGTTTTATAAAAATATTTTTGTCTGGCTTTTGACCAAGGCAAGGTATAAAAGAATAAATCAAACGAGCATCTCTTTCCGGTTTTGAGGAAAATAATATAGTTATATTTTTAAGTGCTAATACGTCTAAAACGGTTGCAATGACGGAATAAGATTTTCCGAAAATTTCCCCTTCATAAACCACAAGAGAATTTCTGTAACTGACTTTTTTGGCAATCTGCAGAAGATCAAAATATTTATTACCAATTTTCAGATATATTTTCTCACCATCTTTTTTGGTGGGCAGATTATCCCATTTGGATATCCGATTCAGTCCTGCATTTCTAAACCAAGTAAATCCAAGCGAATTCTGATTGCAAACAAAGCCCAGACGAGAATTTGAAATAATATGGGAGAAAGGAACGTTTGGATCAAACAAATCCTTTTCAATTAGAAATTCCTCTTGATTCATTGTTCCCACCCGCGTAACACTCTTGGACTTTTTGTAATCTGTGCCAATAACTTCAATGTCTGCTTCCGATACTTGAGATAATAAATCATTATCATCACCTAAAAACAATGCTGATATTCCCGCCCAGGTTTGAATTTCTTCCTCTGTGCAAATAACGGCATGAATACCCGGATGCTTTCCAATTAAATAATCGCATTGATATCTTGAAATAACAGCTGATATTTCATCTCGAATCGGATTGAAATACCCATCATAATTTTGATGCAAAATTACCAGATCAAATTCATTAATTCCCGCTATAATCAACTTTTTATAGGCAGAGATATAGTGACAGAGTGCCTTGATTTCTCGCCTTCCGTTACTTTTAAGATGAATGGAGATAATGGGTCTATCTCCTGAAATTCCGTTTTTCCATAGGAATTCTTTGGATTGAGACGGAAGATCACTGAAGAAATATTTTCTATTGTTTTGAATCAATAACAGCAATTTGTTAAAACACTCAGCCGATGCTTTATCAATTTTGCAAATTTCATCAATTCGATTTATTTTTTTCTCAGCAATCTGACGAATAGATTTTACAAATTCAAAGGAACCGTCAAACAAGTCTTTACTGGGATCGGAAGTGCTATTATCCAAACATATAAAAATAGGAATAATACAAGTTTCCGCTGATGGAAAATCAAATAGCAACTTAATGCGCGGTTCCATTAACATTCTTTTTTCAAAGTAGTCCATTTTTTCAGATTTTGCTAGTTTTGTTTTAAAGTGTTGCGTAGAATAAAAATGAATTTCTTTGTGTTCTTTCACGCCTCTTCTCCGAAGAAAAAGGTGTTTTCCGTCAGAAGAGCATTCCAGCGAAAGATTATGAAACGCCGGATGCGCATTATAGTGATTTTCATTTAAGAGTCTGGGGTGAAACTCAACTTCTACTCGACATCGTTCTGAAAATCCGGACAATTCTATCCGTAAGAACAATGAATTTTTTCCAAAAATCGGTGACATTTTGAGAACTGCAGTTTTCTTTCCCGAAACCAAAATGTTTTCTATTCCGCAATTGGTAAAATGATATTTTCCATTTTCTTGATTGTCATAAAATGAGTAGACATCTTTCTCGCTATAGATTCGGCAACAAATTCCGCCTTTTTCAGAATGAAAAATATCTAGGCCTTTGTAAAGAACGCGATTTTTTCCGTTGTTGTATGATACAAGTGTAACTTTTCCGTCTGATAAAACTCCCCCTCTCTCCAAGTTTTTTATCAAAGGAAACGCCTGTTTTTTTGTTGACGATGACTTTCTAGCTTTATCTTCTAAAACATTTTTCTTCGAATAGATTTTACCCTCGATGGGAAAACGCTCTGCAAGCAATTCTTTTTTCTCATTGAATCCGGTTCGAGACATAAAGCGATTTGCATTTTTCCAATCGGAAAGAACATTTGCAAGAGAAAGAAAACTCATTCCTTTATGATGTGCCATATAAGATCGAACAATATCGTAATCATCAATAAAGTTCGAATTAAATTCCACAGCTTCAAAAAATCCCATAGGGCCGATAGCACCTATTTTTTCCAATACTTTTAGATTCTCAAATATTTTTTTGCCCGCTTTCGGAAGCATTAAAAAAGAAGAATACGGAGAAATGACTTTACTGCTAAAATATCGCTCTTTGATTGATAAATACGGAACTCCAAATGCCATATATTGAAGATTTTCAGCCTCGTCCGTAGCAGTATAACCACTCTCGCTAATTCCGTAGAGATTGCCAAATTGTGTTCTTACCGAATATTTTTTTTGACAAAAATGAGCAAAATCCAAACTTTCATCTTCAAGCGAGTTTTCAACAATCGGTAAAAATAACGTTGGCATAAAGTATTCGAAGCAAGTTCCAGTCCAAGAACCAATGCCAACTCTACCCGATATAGCAAGAACAGGCCGCTTTGTTGTATACCAGTGTGACGCATTAATTTGACCTGTAGCTATCGCCAGATACGACGTAGTCCTAGCTTCACTCATATAAAGATCATAATGAGAAGTGCACTTGTTTTCATCATCCGGGAAAACGCCGACAAAAAACAAATTCGCGTGTTGATCAAATAATATTTTAAAATTTGCTCCCTTAATTTCAGACTCTATTCGATTTCGTAGAATTTTGTATTCTTCATTTTCTCCCCAGCTAAACAGAACTTGCGATACGATAATCAAAGATGCAATAAAATTTCCGCTATCTACTGTAGATACAAATCGATCGCCGATTACGCCCAGAGTTGAAAGGTCATACCAATTATACAAATGTCCTTGAAAGTGCTCCATTTTATCTATAGAGTCCATTGCTTTACTTAATAGTTTGATGCATTCCTTTTCTGTGAGAATGTTCAAATCCACAGCACTTATCAAAGAAGCCAAATATAATCCAATATTCGTCGGTGAAGTGCGGTTTGCAATTTTTTCAACAGGCTCGAATTGAATATTATCGGGCGGCAAATAGGAACTGCTCTCGTTTACAGTATTTTTAAAGTATGAAAATTCTTTTTGCGCGATTTTCTGAAGTTTTGAACGATCGTGCTTAGAGAGAAGATCAGTTTCAACGTATTTTTCCGAAAGCGCCAGCATAATGAATGGATAAAAAACAAAAGACAACGATATCAAAAGCAAACTTATGGTATGAGAAAAAAACAACAACAAAACGGACAATGCAATGGAAGGTAAATAAAATTGCAACGGGTCTTTTTTTGTATGCGTAAAAGGAGAATAGGTTTGCCAAGCCAAAAGTTTTTTCTTAGAGATCAACATTCGATATAAACTTCTGAAAATTGCATCGGAATAAAAGTATGCTTTATGCGCAATTGAGAGAATTGAAAGCAAACATTGATAAAAAGAATTTAACAGTCGATTTCGCATTTTTGTTTGAAATCTTCTTCCAAATAACTGAAAATTCCCCGAAACCAAAAAAGACAAAATTTCTCTTATAAACGGAAAAAACTCAGATAAAACAATTAGAGCGCAACTGAAAACCGCAAGTTTTTTTGAATGAAAGGCGGAAACAAAAAGCAACAAAAATTGAAAAATCGGGATACAATAACGCAAAAGATTTTCCAATGCAAAAATGATGCGCAATTGGGGGAGCATTGAAAAAAGTTGAAGGTTTTGTACATCCCCGCGAATCCAGCGATGCAGACGTTGATCCGAACTGATTGATCCTTGCGGGTCCGAGTCTAAAAAGTATTCATCTGCTACAATGGCTGAACGGAGCAAAGCACCTTCCGGCATATCGTGACTTAAAATTTTTTGCTCGGGAAAGACACCGCTTAAAACGTCATGATAAGTGGCAACATCAATGATTCCTTTACCGCAGAAATTACCTTCGCCAAACAAAGTTTGCATACTATCAAAACTTGCATCAGCATACGGAATACTGCCGCTACCGTTGCTAAAAATTTTTGCAAAGGGCGTGGTGATTGGATTCAGGAGTGAGGAGGCTACTTTCGGTTGAAGGATTCCATATCCGGAAGTTACACATTTTTTTCCATTATTAAGTTTTACCACGCGCGGTCTGTTCAGCGGATGAATCATTCTTCCGATTAGTCTTTTCGCTTGCCCAATCCCAAGCTCAGTATCAGAATCAAGAGAAATTATAAATTTTGAACCAAAAATTTCGCGTGTTCCAAAGAAAGTGTGTGTTTTAGGAATATCATTTTTAATTAGAACATCAACGAACTGCTCAATTGCTCCGCGCTTTCGTTCCCAACCAACAAAAGCATTCTCACTTTTGTGATAAACTCTTTTACGGATAAGAGCGAAAAAGCATGGAGATTCGTCATTTAATTTTTCAATTTCTGTTGCCAATTTTGAAATTAATTTTTGGTCATTTTGTTCAACCGGTTTTTTAGATTGAGGTAAATCGCAAAGAAGACCAAAATATAGTTTATCATTTTGGCATTTGTTATTAACACAATATTGCTTTAGTTTAGAAACTTGTTCTGTTATATCTTTTTCATTGCAAATCAGTGTTGCAATCGCAATGCAAGTTTTTTCCTCCTCGGCGACTGTATCACACTTCATCGCCGGAAGTCTTTCACTTTTTCTTATAAAAGAATAAAATAAATCAACGAAAGATTTTACCGGGAAATACACGATGGGGATTGCAAACAAAGTTAAAATCAAACTGTTGCTAAATAAAAAAATCACAAAAGAAACTATGATGCTGAACATAATATTTGCCGGAAAATACATACGAGCCGGTTTGCTTTTTTTCAAATACACACCAATATGTTTTTCTTCTCTTGTCGCCTTATCAAGTTTTTCTTTTGCGACCAATTCCGGTTTCATTTTTCTTGATTTTGCTTCACTTTTAATCTTTTCCCGATAGTATGCTCGAGTTGACGATGTCATTTTCGTATATAATCCTGCGGGATCCAATCGAAGAATCTTTTCTATTGGCGAAAAATGAACAATAAAGCGGGAAAAATCGACTTGAAAAAGACTATGCAAACAACGTACAAGATGGGGAATTTTTTCAATATCTTCAAACGATTTTTGAGAAATCAGTTCCAAGTTAGAAATCAAAAAAGCATCCCTAATGCTTTTGATTTCGATTTCCTTGAACGGAAACATTTTATTTAACTCTTCAAGGACCAAAATTACATCTTCTCTGCTTCCGGAAAACATATCAGAAGATATAATTTGAATCAAAGCTTCCTTGAAGCCCATTCTTATTTTACAGTGTTTTATACAGATGCTTTTTTTTACCGCAATAAAAAAATCATAATTATCCGCGAGCCAGCGCTCGGAATTACTTTGCTTGAATGATATCTGCTTGACTTTGTTTTTGATTGAATTAAGACTGGCATTTAATGCGTTATTTAACTCAAATTTTGAAAAATACCGATCATCCAATTTAATGTTAGAAAGTAAATTGCGAATCTCTTCTGTTTTCATCGTGCACCTTCCAAATTGTAAATGTTATCTTATTATGAATAAAAAAACAAAATCATATGCAATTTCGCTTGAAATTAAAGAAAAGACTTGCTTTTTTTTGATATTTACTGTAGAATAAATTGATTAAAAATAAGTTTAAATTCAAAAATTTGAGGTTTAATATGGCACAATTATTGGAAAAAAATTACAACCCAAAAAGCTTCGAGGACAGGCTCTACAAAACTTGGTGTGAAAAAGGATATTTTAAGCCATCTGAGGACTCCTCTGCTCCCTCTTATACCATCGTGATCCCTCCGCCCAATATCACAGGTCAGCTTCATATGGGTCATGCATTGGACAATACTTTGCAGGATATTTTAATCCGTTATAAGAGAATGCGCGGTTACTGCACCCTTTGGCTTCCCGGAACGGATCACGCTTCCATTGCAACTGAAGCAAAGATTGTTGAGGCAATGCGCAAGGAAGGCGTAACCAAGGACGATATTGGCCGAGACGGTTTCTTGGAACGCGCATGGAAATGGAAAGAGCAGTATGGCGGAAGAATCATTTCTCAGCTTAAAAAACTGGGTTCTTCCTGTGATTGGTCCAGAGAACGCTTTACCATGGACGAAGGATGTTCTAAAGCTGTAAAAGAAGTCTTTGTTCGTCTTTACAAAAAAGGTCTGATTTATCGCGGAGAGAGAATTATCAATTGGTGTCCCCATTGTCTTACATCTATTTCTGATGCCGAAGTAGAGTATGAAGATCAAGCAGGACATTTTTGGCATCTTCGCTATCCCTTCAAGGACGGTTCCGGCTATTTAGAACTTGCCACAACCCGTCCAGAAACGCTTTTGGGTGATACAGCCGTTGCCGTAAATCCAAACGACGACCGCTATCGCGATTTGGTTGGAAAGATGCTTGTTCTTCCCTTGGTTGGTCGCGAAATTCCCGTTGTTGCCGACGATTATGTAGAAATGGATTTTGGTACCGGTGTTGTTAAGATTACTCCTGCCCACGACCCCAACGACTTTGAGGTGGGCAAAAGACACAATCTTGAGATCATCACCTGTATGACCCCCGATGCCAAAATCACAGATGATTATCCCAAGTATGCGGGTATGGATCGTTTCCAAGCCAGAAAAGCCATTGTAAAGGATTTAGAAGAGCAGGGCTTTTTGATCAAAACCGAAGATTATAATCACAACGTTGGCACTTGCTATCGTTGTGGCACTACCGTCGAGCCTCGCGTTTCCATGCAATGGTTTGTAAAAATGGAACCTTTGGCAAAACCCGCCATTGAAGCGGTTGAAAACGGTGACATTCGCTTTATTCCCGAGCGATTCAGCAAAAACTATTTCCATTGGATGCGCAACATTCGCGATTGGTGCATTTCTCGCCAGCTTTGGTGGGGACACAGAATTCCGGCTTTCTTCTGCGACGATTGCGGTGAAATGGTCGTTACAAAAGATGAATCCGCAATTTGCCCTAAGTGCGGAAAAACAATGCGTCAGGATTCCGATACTCTTGATACCTGGTTTTCCTCTGCCCTTTGGCCTTTCTCAACCCTTGGATGGCCCGATGAAACAGAGGATTTGAAGCGCTTTTATCCTACCAATACCTTGGTCACCGGCTACGATATTATTACCTTCTGGGTTTCCAGAATGATATTCTCCGGACTTGAGTATATGAATCAAAAGCCTTTTAGCGATGTTTTGATTCACGGTCTTGTTCGTGATGCTCAAGGCAGAAAAATGTCCAAATCTTTGGGCAACGGTATTGATCCGCTACTCATCATTGATCAGTACGGCGCAGATGCACTTCGTTTTGCTTTGGCAACAGGCAACTCGCCGGGAAATGATATGCGTTTCTCTGATGAGAAAATTGAATCTGCTCGCAATTTTGCTAACAAACTCTGGAACGCTGCTCGATTTATTCTCATGAATCTTGATATTGAGAAAATTGAGGCACCTGAAACGGTTGAAGGTCTTGCAATTGAAGATAAGTGGATCCTTTCCAAGTTTAATACCCTTACATCTGAGGTAAGCGATAACCTGGATAAATACGAGCTTGGCATTGCCCTTGCAAAACTGTACGATTTTATTTGGGATCTATTTTGCGACTGGTATATTGAACTAGTTAAACCCAGACTTCTTGATCCTCAATGCAGCACCCGCATCGCGGCGCAAAATACTCTCGCCTACGTATTCTCCTCTACAATGCAATTGCTTCATCCCTTCATGCCTTTTATTACGGAGGAGATTTGGCAAAAATTCCCTCACGATGGTGAAAGCATTATGATTTCTTCATGGCCAACAGCAAACTCTGCACTTTCCTTCACAGCCGAAGAGGAAGCACTCAAGCGTATCATTGACGTAATTTCTGCCATTCGTAATCGCAGAAGCGAAATGAATGTTCCTGCATCAAAGAAGGTTCCCGTATTTATTCAGAGCGATTTTCATAATGATTTTCGCGAAAGCATCGCCTTCTTGACCAGACTTGCCGGTGCCAGCGAAATCTCATTTGAAAAGGAATATAACCCAGAAGAATGCGTATCCATCGTTACTGATTCAGCAAGCGTTTTTATTCCTCTATTTGAATTGATTGACTTAGAGAAAGAGAAAGAGCGATTGGACGGAGAAAGGAAGAAAACGCTGGTTGAAATTGAACGTCTTGAGAAGAAGCTAGCTAACGAGCAATTTGTCAGCAAAGCACCTGAAAAAGTAGTTGCGGCCGAGCGAGAAAAACTCGCAGGTTATCAAAAAACACTTGCAAATATTGATGACACTATTAAAACTCTGTTCAAATAATAAAAAAGAGCCGAATACGGCTCTTTTTTATTTATGAATTCAAAGATAGCGAAGCATAATACAAACAGCGTGAGAGGAAATCCCCTCTTCCCTGCCAGTGAATCCCAGTTTCTCCTCGGTGGTAGCTTTTATATTAATTTGATCCTTTCGAATCAAAAGTGCAGAAGAGATTTTTTCTCTCATTTCAGGAATAAACGAAGCAATTTTTGGCTTTTGAGCAACAACAATAGAATCAATATTAGAGATGGTAAATCCTTCATTTTTACAAAGTTCCATTGTCTTTTTCAAAAGAAAAGTTCCACTCATCCCTCGATAGATCTCATCTGTATCAGGAAAGTGTATACCAATATCCCCGAGACCACAGGCTCCCAGCATAGCATCTGCAATGGCATGGCAAAGCACATCGGCGTCAGAATGACCCAGAAGACCTGAAGAATGAGGGATCTCAACACATCCCAAAAATAATTTTCTCCCTTTTACAAGGCGGTGAACATCATATCCGTTACCAATTCTGATATCAGCCATTTTCTCTCTCCTTTAGAATCGTACATATTGTATAAAGATCTTCTTCTGTCGTCAGTTTGAAATTCGGCCCATTGATATCACAAAGTTTTACAGGAAAACCGGCATGCTCAGCAAGAGAGCAGTCATCCGTAGCAGAGAAGTTATCTTTTTCAGCAAGTGTGATTGCAACGCGATACAAATCCGCTTTAAAAACCTGAGGAGTTTGCACTGCATAAAGATCTTCTCGAGAAACCGTTTCTAAAATAACGCCGTCTTTGCCCGCTCGTTTCATTGTATCAGAAACCTTTTTTGCGGCAGTAGCAGCGCCATAACGATTGGCTTGCTCCAATAGCATAGAAATATGAGAGGGTAATATTAAAGGTCGTGCGGCATCGTGAATCGCTACAATATTGCAGTTTTTGGAAACATGAGAAAAACCCAATGAAACAGATTCTTGACGGGTTTTACCTCCTGCAACAATGCATTTTAATTTTGAAATTCCGTGATCCGCACATAGCGCGGCAATTTCCTCTTTTTGATCGTTACGCACTACAACAATAATTTCATCAATGTCTCTGCATTTTTGAAATGCGGTCAAAGAATATAAAAGGCAAGGCTTTTTATTCAATTCTCTCAATTGTTTCGGTGCACCGCCCAGACGGGTTCCGCTTCCCGCCGCAGCGATGATCCCTGCTGAAAAACGCTTTTCATATTCGCCCGGAAAAAGCTTTTGGATTGAATTTTTGATTTTCACCGCTGCAATTTCTATTTTTTTCATATTAACCTCATTTATCGTTTCACTACATATCCATTATAGTACACATTTACTTGACTTTCAAGTATTCTTTTGCTAGAATAAAAAAAGAAAGTGGTGTTATATGAAAATAATAAAAAAACAAACTCTCCTTAATCTATTTTTATCAGCAGCCTTACTTCTTAGCTCTTGTTCCTCCTCAGTTCCTGCTACGAACGCTGAGCTTCCCTCCATCATCGAAACTAAAGAAAATATAACAAACGGCAATGAAATGAATTTCTACGATCAAATATTGTCAAAACGAATTGATAGAGATTTTCATGGACGAAACTTTAGGATTGCAACAGACAATACCGAAATACTTCTTGATGACAACGGGGAGAGTTTACTAGGCAAAGAGCATTATTTGCGCAATGCCTCGATAGAAAAAAAGTATAATATCAAGCTTACATTTACCGAAGAAAGCGGACTTGTAACCATTGCTGACCGCATTAGAACAGAAGCATTGGCAGGGACAGATTATTGCGATTTGATTTTGATGGAATCAACCGGCTTTCAATCTTTGGCCTCATCTAATTCACTAATCAATGTACGCTCTATTCCCTATTTGGATGTCAATGCGGATTTTTACTACGAAAAATCACTGAATGCGACGACCCTTGGAAATATCTCCTACGGTATTGCAGGCGATTTTGTTTACAAACCCGAAGACATTCACGTGGTGTTCTTTAACAAAACCCTTTTATCTCAATCTCCCTTACCGGATCTGTATTCATTGGTTGAAACCAATCAATGGGATATGGAAAATTTTCTTCTTTATTCAGAAGAGGTATATTCGCTTGCCAGAGAGAACGGCACAAACATTTACGGAATTTTCTCCGCAATAAGCCCGGACGATTTAGTAAAAGTTTTTTGGGCTGCTAGCGGAATGGATTTTTTTAAAAATGAATACGGAACTCGTCCGGAACTGATTTATAACAACGAAAATACCGAGAATTTCATTACACAATTCAGAAATATTTTCTTCAGAAGCGGAACATTTTCCTCATCAAATGTTCAGCAAAGTGCAATTTCATCTTTTACAAACGGCGAGGGGCTTTTCCTAATAGCACCGCTAAGTACCGCTTCTCAAATTGTCGCTCGCGGAATTGATTGGGGTATTGTACCGATTCCAAAAATGAATATCAATCAAAATCATTACTATTCCTACACAGATCAAGGTTATATCTTAGCCGGTTTTGCAAAAGGCACCGTGGATCAAAATTTCTCTGGAATTATCACATCAGCACTCTTTGCAACGTCTAAAGGGATAAATCAGAAATTTGCCTTGCAAACTTACCTGAATTTATATTTTTCTTCGCCAAAAGATGCAGAAATGATGAAAATTGCAATTGAAAACCCCTACTATGATCCTGTTGAATTTTTTGGGCAGATTGATTCTTCATACACCGCTTCCACACAAACTCTGCTTTACCGTTCTGCCTCAAATGGAACAAATTTTAATGCACTTTACAAACAGTATACAAAAATGCTTGATAAATATTTAGATACAATTTTTTCAGAAAGGTGATAACGATGAAAAAGAAAATAAAGGTCTGGTTAGTAAGAATTTTAGTTTTTATTTTGGCACTACTCTTTATAGTGTCACCGGTCATTTTTTCAATAATGTCTTAACAAAAAATGCAGGCTTTTAGCCTGCATTTTTTTATATGTGTAAAACCATATAACCCGAAGAGAAAGATTGAACTTTTCCGTTTACTTCCACAAGTAAATTAAATTTTTCATCAATTCCCAAGCATTTACCAAAAACAGAAGAATGGTAATGCTCAATTTCTACTTGCTTTCCAATATGAATACAACGATTACAGTAATCCATATAAGCATCATTATTGGAAATTCTGTCGTAACGAAGTATATTGCAATACAGCGCTTGTATAAGATCATTTTTTTGCTTTTCATTAGCAGAATCGGCAATCCAACCTAAACGAGATTCAAGCTCCGAAGGAATGTAATCGGGTTTCGTAAGATTAATTCCGATGCCAATCAAAAAATAGCCATCAATTGCTTGGCACAAAACACCGCCTGCTTTACGCAATCCAACATAGATATCGTTGACCCATTTTATACCACAAGATATGCCAAAGACCTGTTCAATGGAATGGCAGACTGCCAAAGCGATCCGAGGAGTTAGATTGTTTTGCAGAAAAAAATCTTGCTTCAAGCAAAAAGTCAAATACAAGCCGCTATCTTTCGGAGAATAGAAAGACTTTCCCAGTCTTCCCTGTCCGTTGGTTTGGCGAGATGCAATCACCAGTCCCTCAAAGGGTGTTCCATTTTTAATACGTTCTTTACAATAAAGATTGGTAGAATTAATTTCTTCAAAAAAAAGCGTTGGGATTCCAATTGTCTTTTCTAAAAAAAGCGCATCAATTCCCATCTTCTACCTCAATACTAAGAATGCGATAGATTTTATATGAGCCGTCTTCTGTTTTAATCAATTGAAAAATCTGGGGAATCGCTTCATTGGAATCAACATCAGAACGAAAACTCTTATTGTTTTTAAAAATTCGGTAGGACACTTGAAAATTTATAATATTGATCTCTTTACCATCAAGCTCTTCTGTTGATGCAGAATGGTACTGAACGTACGGATCATAAATCATTTGCATTGTGAATTTTGGATCCTCATCAAAATAACCATCCACAAATAAATTTTTATATGATTCATAGTCTCCGCAAATCACGTCGCGAAAGTATTTCAAGAAAAATTTACATTCAGCTTCCGCTGTATCATAGTCTTTTTCATAAGAAAAAAGCTGTTCAACTCCGCCCACACTGTAAAGTAAATCCCGTTGAAACCCCATATAAGCGCGATTCAGAAAAATATTCTCATCATAATTTACAGGGTAATATTCCTTCTCAATCAAAGAAGGTTTTTCTTTAGGAAGCAAAAGATAGATGCTTAAAGCAAACAAGAGAATGGCTGAAAATATAATAACGCATAAAACAGTTATCTTTTTTGAATCCTTGATCATAAACGAACTTGATTCCTCCTATTTCGTAAAAGGAAATTTGTTTTTTTTCTTAGTCGGTTGTTTTCTCTTAAAAATGATTTGCAGCAGCACCGTTCCAAATATAAAAAGAAAATGAACGGCAAGTAAACGAGGAGAAAATGACCATTTTGGGGACAAAATCATTCCTAAAATAATGCTTAAAAAAGAAATTAAAGCAGAAGACAAAAGCGTAAATAACGGAGAATTTTCAGAGAATCTTCTGCAAAATAAAGCAATAAGTACCCCCTCTAAAAAAAGAAGGACAATTGGGAATGCGGCATAATAATTCTCAAAATCCGGAATTCGATATAAGAGATAGGAAAGCAAGAAAAAGACGCCAATTAATGAAAAAAAGGAAAAAATGAGGCAAAATATAAGATTTTTCAGAAAGTTTTTAGGTTTTTGTTTGGATTGATTCATAATATCCTCCTTTTTTGAAAGCATATGAATCAATTTAAAAAAATAGACTAAAAAATCGAACTTTCCGAAACGTCACTATGCAAAAACTGGAGTACGTTTTGCAATTCCTGATCATAAGAATCAAAGCAAGGTACAGAACGCAAGCGATACAAAGTCCAACCGTGTTTTGTAAAATAATCAGAATTTGCACACTCAACCGCAGCAACATTCGCCCTTTGGCTTAAAATGGAATGATCCGTTAGAATTCCAAGCAAAAAACTGCCGTCTTTATCAACAACAGCCAAATCAATATAATATCTGCCGCTTTGAAGTCCGGATACAGTTTGGTAACCTCGGGACTCAAGATCCAATCTCAAACGCTTTACAATGCTTACCTCATCAGACGGACCAATCACCTGATATGAATTGTTAATCTTGGGAGCAGATAATGCCGCAAACAAAGAGCGAAAAACAAAGCCGGAAGGTAAAAGGCTGGGCGTTGTATTTAATTCATCCTCTCGGAAACTGGAAAGTACCAACAGTTTTTCTTTCGCAGAGGAAAGAACGGAACCAATTGCGTGAAAAGGATCATTTCCGCCAAAGACCGCAAAAGCATCAGGAAGTTTTGCTCCGGGAACACTGCGATCCGCGGCAAAGGTTGCGGAAAAAACAAGGTAATCGCAAGGATATAAAGCTTCTTCTGCAGAAGAAATATAAAAACGACTGTAATCGGTAAAATAACTTGCTACCTCTTCCTGATGGCGTAACTTTTGAGCAAATAAGCGCAAAATCAATTTTTTCTGCTCTATGGTTGCCGCAACAATACCAATGCTCTTTCTGGATTCCGACATAGCAAAAGAAACCAATTCCTCAACTGCACTTTGAGCCTCGTAATAATTCGCGCCTGGATATTCCCCGCCAAATGAACCGGGCAAAATGCGCCATTCAGCAACACTTGAATATCTAGTGCATGGAATGCTATAATAACGAAAATCAGAGCGAATATTGGAATAAAAAGCATTTTTAAAATTCGTCAAAGCGGGCACGGAAAAATAAGATGCAGACAGTCTGTATTTTTCTTCGCAAATGCTCCATAGATAATCAAAAGAAGGAGCAGACAAATCAAAATTTTGAGATTTTTGTTGCGCATTCTTGGCAAAATTGCCTGCAAAAGCTACTTGTTTTCCGGAGTAAAAAAGCCATATCAAATCATTTAGAGGAATCGAAGATCTGGATTCAACAAGAATCAAATCAAACAAATTATGTTTGCCGGAAAACAGTTTTTTTGCCTCATTTAAATCAGAAATAACACAGGGAAATACGGACGCAAAAAGGTTCTTGTCATCAATCAAAAAAGAAGGGGAAAAGGTATCACCGGAAATTTCACGTAATGCATCAAAACGAGCAATGGACAAAACCGAATCCAGTTCATCCTTTTCCTTCATTCGACAAGAAGCGTATGAATCCTTAAACGATTTTACCGCATCTTCTACGGAAAAATTCTCGGATATCAATTCGGGATGAGCAATAAAATTATGCTCACAAACCGCTTTGAAAAATGCTCGAAGAAAACTGCGCTTGATTTCGTCATTGGCAATTTTACCATTTTCAATCGCAATTATAACGCTTTTCAGACCGAAGGAAATAGCGCGATCTTTAATATTTAACCAATTACACCAATTTTTTAAATGATCTGCCGAGGATAAAATATCAAGCATATTTTGATATAGTCTTGTAAAATAATCCTCGGAAGCGACAGTTGAAAAGTAGAAATCAATCTCATTTAGAAGGAGTTTTTCAAGGTCCCGCTTCAAAACAAAAAACTCATCACATAAATCTCTTAAAATATTTACCTTATCTGAAATCTCATAAATTGATTTCGCCCTTAAAAAGTCGCTAACAAAAGCGGGCAAACGTTCCGGGTCAAATGATGACTGATGAACTGCATAGCATTGATAGCACAAGTCGGCGGAAACAGAAAGCTGTTTCCAGTATCCCGCAGAGTCAACACCGGTAACTGAAAATAACGAAAAAACTCTCTGTTCAGACGCTTCCATCAACACTTTGTTTCGTTGATAGGTATAAAGTCTTGAAAGAATATATTCAATATTTTCCACGTCACAGTTTGGTTTCAGATAACGCTTTATATTCTTTAAAATGCTATGCTTTTGCGAAATCGCTTTGAAACCTTTATCACCTAGCAAAGCGTGATAGCGTGTATAAAGATCGGATACGTCTAATTCAAAAACACTATCAAAAAAGCTTACAGATATGGTTTTATAAATATTTTCGTTTTCTTCATGGGCCTGTATCAAGGTAGTCGCTTGTCTGAAATTGGATTCAATCTCAGCAGGATTTGCAAAAAACGACTCCGGCACCTTTTCAAAATCGGCAAAAAGGCGAAACAGATCGCAGAAGGATTTTAATGCGGGAGCAGTTCCAAGGGCTCCAATGGAATCAAAGAGTGGCAGCACTTGATCGCGAACAGAAATAATCTGTTCCAGGCAACGCAAAAAATCCTCCAAATGACGAATTAACTTGGATTTAAATTCATAGGAAAAATTCTTATTTTTAACCAATTGTAAGGGATTTTGATGGACAGAACCAATCTCATTTAAAGATTTAATAATCTCATTGACAGAGGAAAACCAATTCTGTACCATATCATCGGACAAAGCGCCAACTTGCTCCGGAGAGAAAATGATCACATCATTGGAATCTCGCAACTGCTCATAGCGATCGGATGCCAACAAAAAAGAGGATACAATGCTTTTTCCACCTTCAACCGATGAATAATAGGAATTCAAGCTTTCCAGCGAAGAAAGAATTCTCTCTCGGTCTTCAAAAATTGATTCATCAACACAACTGGAGACTTTTAAATCGTCTTTCCTGCAGAGGAAATCAGAATCCTTTAAAATATTCCATACAAAGCTGGAATCAAACGATTTTGCGGCGATACGGGCAAAATCATCGGGATGATAATTAGGATCTGTAATATATAGGACGTTGCGATGACTCTTTAATTTGATTGCGCATGCTCTGGCAAAAAGAGAAGAAACGCCCGTTCCGCTTTGGGCGCGAATCAGAGAGAAGTCGTTTGTGAGAATTTTACCTAAAATCTTATTTTGATTTACATCCAAATCTACTTGGAAAGGAATAGATGCTTTCTTCCCTTCAACAGGAAATTTTCCACCTAAAAGAATTGCTTTTACGCGAGGATCATCTGCGAAATTTTTCCAAAGATAATCGTAATCAGAAAAATCGTGATGAAAATCCACATCACTTTTAGACGAAAGAATATAGTTCCCCTTTTCGGAAATACGGGGAGGCAAAGGTAAAATATGATGCTTCCTTGCTTTTTTAACGTTAAGAAAAACAAGCTTTTCATCATTGAATTGAAGAACGTTTTTAGCATTAAACAGCGCGGTATCGAAGGGAAGACTACTGCCGAAGGCAATAACACTACTATCAATCAGATACGTTCCTTCCGGACAGTTATACCCTCCAGAAGTAACGGAAAAAAGCGGAAAATCATCGGGGCGGAGAGTAAACCCGCAATACATTTTTCCTTTGCCGCAAGATACAAGAAGAGGACAAAAACCGCCTTGCTCCAGAGCAGAAGCAAAAAGAAGCGCAAGTTCAAAAGCATTACCGGATCGTTCCTTGATGACTCGTTCACACAAACGAACAGGCAAAGGTAATGTGCCGGAATAATCTTCCTGAACAAATGTAATTCTGAGATCTTTAATATTGTCATAAAGCTGCGCAGCATAATCGAGAGGATCGGACGCACTGGAAGTTACTTTGATTCGCTCCAATTCCGACTGTGCAGGAGTAACAAAAAACGCCGCACTTTCAGGCATATCGGACCAACCGGAAAAATAAAAGTACGGCAAAATTTTGCTGGAAAAATCTTTCTGCGCAAGAACTCGGTCTTGATCATCACGCAAAACAACCGAAATACATATATCTTTTATCTGTTTTTCGGAGGCCAGATAAGAAGCATCTAAACTAATAAAGTCACATGAAAGAAAACGATAACCGTTTGGAGCAATAAAGTCAATACTTTGCTCAGCAGAAAAAATAATGTTCGGGCTGGAAATGACTTGTAATTTCAAAGCAGAAAAAGCCAGGTCACTCAAATTCTCAATATAAAGAGAATCAAAAAGAGAAAACCCGGAATTTAAAGCGCCAAAGCTATAATTCTTTTTACTGTTCAATTGAATCTTAAACAAATTTTCCATAAAAACCCCATAAAATTACTTCTAACATTCTAACATAAATATCAAAATTCGTCAATAAGAAAATCGATTAGGCCATGTTTTCTCAATAAAAAAAGATGACTCAAATGAGTCATCTTTTTTGGCACCCGCAGCGGGAATCGAACCCACAACAACCCCTTAGGAGGGGGCCGTTATATCCATTTAACTATGCAGGCAAAAATTGACAAAAAGATTATAATAGAGCTTTCATGTTTTGTCAATAATCATTGCGCTTTCAAAAAATCATCTACAGCGCCTTGTGTACCGCGATAAATGGAATATTTATTCTTTCTTGCCACCTCAACTCCCCGTGTCAAAGAACGCGCTCTATCCTTGTAAAAAGTTTCAGTATCTTCTTCGTTGGTAAAGTAATAAATTTGAATAAAATCATCGCCTTTATCTGCAGTCAAAATGGTTATTTGGTCAATTTTATAAACCTCAACCTTTTCACCATACTGAACGTCAACAAGCACTGAATATCCCAGTGCCTCCATCTTTTCCTTTGTTTCTGCAGAATTAGGAATTGTTACCGTCGCGCAGGAAGTAGAGAACACAGTTAAAAGAAGCAACATTAAGAAACTAAAAATTTTTTTTGACATTTTAAACCTTCCAAATAAGATTCAATATTAAAAAGATCAATTTTTGAATCTTTCTTTAAATATAATGGATGATGGGGGTGTCCGCTTTTTTTTGACCGCTTCCCTACACAAACCCAACGTGCATTAAAATCCTTACCAATTTCAATCATATCTCGTACGCAAGAAACAAGATAGGGTCTCTTTTCAATAATCGTTCCCCACGCCGCCCAAATAGTGGGAGCTTCTGAACAATTCTCAAGAACATATTCAAAAGCCTTCATATTCTCTTCGTGCAAAAAAGGATTCAATTCCTTCTCCATATGGTCCGGATCAGTGGCGCGCTGCGCATATACATTAAACATAATGAAGGAATCAAAACCATTATGAAGAGCGATGCGCTGAACGGACAATAGCGTATTATCCAAATGATCAGGCTCGGCAGTAGAAGGATTGATACCTATACAAATCAACGGGTTCTTTCCTTTTGTTCCGAGAATGTATCGATACTCAGAATAAAAATCAGGAACATAGATCCATTTTGACGAATCATAATTTTTTTTATCCCTTCCCTGTAGCGCTTCCTCAAAGGAAAGAACGAAGACTTGTGCAGTATCTGATAAAGGAATGTGCATCATTTTCTCCTCATTTTTTCTTATTGAAAGTATAACATAAAAAACATCTACATTCAAGACAAAAAAATTAAAAAAAGTATTGACAAACTTTTCCGATAGTGCTATACTCTTATCAAGAACAAATCCTATTAAGAGATTTGAATATATTTTAAGGAGATAAAAATTATGAATAAGTGGAAATGCACCGTATGCGGAGAAATCGTTATTGGAGAAAGAGCGCCTGAGGTTTGCCCCGTTTGCAAACAGCCCGCAGAAAAATTTGTAGAAGTCGTAGAAGATAAAACTGCCGCTTGGGCTACCGAGCACGAAGTAGGTATCATCGAAGGAGTAGATCCCGCAATTGTTGAGGGTCTGCGAGCAAACTTTATTGGCGAATGCACTGAAGTTGGTATGTACCTTGCAATGAGCCGCGTGGCCTTCCGCGAAGGTTATCCCGAAATCGGCGAATACTGGAAGACTGCAGCGCTTGAAGAAGCTGATCATGCTTCCCGCTTTGCAGAAATGCTGGGTGAGGTTGTAACCAGCTCCTCCAAGAAAAATCTTGAGATGAGAGTTGCTGCTGAAAACGGCGCTTGCGCAGGCAAATTTGAACTTGCTAAGATGGCAAAGGCTCAGGGTCTGGACGCGATTCACGACACTGTACATGAAATGGCAAAAGATGAAGCTCGTCACGGCAGAGCATTTGAAGGACTTTTGAACAGATACTTTAGAAAATAAGGAGCAAAAAATGGAAAACGTAACTGTTTGCAACTGCATGAAAGTAAGTTATCACGATATTGTAACTGCCCTTCATGAGCATGAAAAGTTTTCAGACGTTCTGAAGGCCTTCGAACATGTAAAAGATGTTACCCACTGCTCTACCGGTTGTGGAGGCTGCCACGACAAGGTACTTGACATCATCTCCAATGAAATGATGAGATAATTGAATTCGAACCCTTGTTCAATTTTGGACAAGGGTTTTATTTATTCAAAGTTATTTTTAACTTGATTGGACAAGAAAACTACACCGATCAAATTCGGAATCGCCATCAAAGCATTCATTCCCTCGGCAAGAGTCCAAATTATCTCCATTCTTCCCAAAGAACCAAAAAAAACGATCAAAACGTAAAGAATTCTATAGAGAAGAAACCACTTTTCACTATTTTTGAAGAGAAAACGCAGACAAATTTCTCCATAAAAAGCCCAGCCAAGAATCGTAGATAAAGAAAACAATACCGTCGAAGCGCAAACACAAAAACCACCCAAATTCGGAAGTGCATTTTCAAAAGAAAAAACAGCAAGATCGGTAGGGATGAGATCTTGGAGAGTCCAAAAATCACTACTTAAAACAACCAGAGCCGTTAAGGTGCAAATTATAATGGTTGTGAAAAACACCTCAAACATTCCCCATGCTCCCTCTTCCGCCGCATTACTTGATTCAGATGAACCATGTGCGATGGGTGCGCTTCCAAGTCCCGCCTCGTTTGAAAAGATTCCTTTTGCAAAACCGTTTTTCATAGCAAGAAAGAGACCATAAGAAGAAACACCTCCCGTAGCTGCAGGTAAAGTAAACGCCTCGCGAAAAGTCTCGGAAAAAATAGAAGGCAAAGTGCGAATCCGTAAAACGAGCACCGCGATGCAACATCCAATATAAACAATCGACATCAGTGGAACAAGCCTTGCGTTAAAAGATGCAATTCTTTTTCCACCACCAAAGATAACAGAACCAACAAGAATGGCCAAAAAAATTGCGGTGTAATATGGATGAATATTCACTTGATGCTTTAAGGAGGAGGCTATGGCGTTTGCCTGAATACTATTTCCCATGCAAAACGAAACACCTAAACAAAGTATTGTAAAACAAACAGACAAAATTTTAGAACCAATACCGTCTCGCAGATAAAGCATCGGGCCGCCGTAACAAAAACTACCGGCGCTTTTTTTTCGGTAATATACAGAGAGTACTACCTCCGCATATTTAATCGTCATACCGAGAAATGCACTGACCCACATCCAAAACACAGTTCCGGGACCGCCTGCTTTTATCGCAAAGGCAACACCCATAATACTGCCTGTCCCAATAGTGGAAGCCAATGCGGTAGATGCTGATTCCCAAGGCGATAATGCATTTCTTTCTTCACGATTCTTTTTAATAAATAGCTTGCCAACAGTTAAACGAAACATTTCTCCAAATTTTCTAATTTGAGGAAAATTCAATCTTAAAGTCAGAAAAACTCCTACCCCGATCATTAACGGAAGCATCACGCGTCCCCACAAAATTCCATTGAAATATTCAATCAAATTGTGTATCATATGCTCACCTCATTTCATCTAATTTTATGAATGAAGGTAAGCAAGTAAAACTTTTTTCTATTTTAAATTTCTATCGGTATCTCTTTGTCACAACAAATACAATCCGGGGTAATCATACAATCCATTGCCATAATTTTCACACCGGCAGACTGCGCATCTTTCAAAGCATTGGCAAATTCAGGATGCATTTTTTCGTTGGGACAAAATTTATAAACCCCTTTCATTTGTATCAGAAAAATAAGATAAGCTTCATATCCTTGGTCAAGCGCAAAAATTAATTCTCGAATATGCTTGACTCCTCGCTGTGTCGGTGCATCGGGAAACATTGCAACGCCATCATGCTCTAGTGTAACCCCCTTCACCTCGACAAAGGCTTTTCTATTTCCATCCGATATATACAGATCAAACCTTGACGAACCAAAAATTACTTCTCTGCGAATGTGAGCGAGTTCGGAAAACATCCCACAAGTTGTCAGCCATTCAAATACCACGTCATTTGGAATCTGAGAATCCATGTTGATTAGCAGTGCGTCGTTTTCACGCTTCTTTTCAACAGCAATCAAATCGTATTTTGTTTTTCGATTTGGATTAAAACTTTGTTCCAAATAGACCTTGGCTGCATCAACCAGCAATTCCGAGCATCTTCCTGTGTTTTTTACGTGTACTGTTTCAATGCAACCGTCAATTTTCACCTTGGCAATGAAACGGTTCGGTCTGGAAACAAATTCACCAACTATAATGTTTTGATACTTCATAATTCCTCCAAAAAAAGTTTAACACAATAAGAGGTAAAAAACAAGAAAAAAAGCAAAACTATCATTGACTTTATTATCTGGCCGTGATATAATTAAATTAATAAAAACCTTGGAGGATACAATTATGAAGCATATTAAGACTCTTGAAACCAAGAATCTTTGCGAAAGTGCAAAGAAAGGCGGTTGCGGCGAGTGCCAGACCTCTTGCCAATCTGCTTGCAAAACCAGTTGCGGTATTGCAAATCAGCAGTGCGAAAACAAGGAAAGCAAGTAATTTTTTTTAACAGAAAATGCCGCCTAGGGCGGCATTTTTTATGAACAGGAGTTTTTATGATACATTGTTATAAGCTCGGCGGTTTAAATATTGTTTTGGACATATTTTCAGGTTCTGTTCACGTAGTAGATGAAATCGCCTATGACATGATAGAACAATTTGAATCAGAAGAGAAATTAAACCTAATTCAGAAACTTTTCGAGAAATATAAAAATAATGAAATGGCAACGCTTGCTGAACTCGAGGAATGCTATGAACAAATTTCTCAGTTAAAAGAGCAAGGAAAATTATTTTCTACCGACTCCTTCTCCCCTATGGCAAACACCTTGAAGGAGAAAACCAGCGGAGTTGTGAAGGCACTTTGCCTACACATTGCACACACATGCAATTTAAATTGCTCCTATTGCTTTGCAAGTCAAGGAAAGTACCAAGGCGAACGCGGGCTTATGAGTCTTGAAGTTGGTAAACGTGCGCTGGATTTTTTAATTGAAAATTCCAAAGGCCGAAAAAATCTTGAAGTTGACTTCTTTGGCGGAGAGCCTTTGATGAATTTTGGCGTTGTGAAAGAACTTGTTGCGTATGCAAGAAAGCGAGAAAAAGA
Source organism: Eubacteriales bacterium (assembly GCA_045597125.1). Lineage (GTDB taxonomy): Bacteria > Bacillota > Clostridia > Oscillospirales > SIG627 > RGIG5579. The sequence continues at coordinate 37,623 of JAZODR010000056.1, forward strand.
GGCTAATAAAAATTTCCGTTTCACCTTGACTACCAACGGAGTACTTATTGACGATGACGTAATTGAGTTTGCAAATCATGAAATGAGCAATGTAGTTCTCAGTCTTGACGGAAGAAAAGAAGTGCATGACCGTTTCCGTGTAGATTATAACGGCAATGGTAGTTGGGAAAAAATTGTTCCCAAATTTCAAAAATTAGTTTCTGCTAGGAACAGAAAAAATTATTATATACGCGGAACATTTACCCATCACAATCCCGATTTTCTAAAAGATATCGAGGAGATGCTTCGTCTCGGCTTTACCGAGCTGAGCATGGAACCGGTGGTGTGCGCCCCCGATGATGCTTCTGCTTTAACAAAAGAAGATCTCCCCGTTGTTCTGGAGCAATACGAAAAACTTGCTGAATTGATGCAAGCAAGAAGAAAAGCAGGCATGCCCTTCACATTTTATCACTATATGATTGACTTAAAAGGCGGCCCCTGCATCTACAAGCGCGTTTCCGGGTGTGGCTCAGGAACCGAATATATGGCTGTAACTCCATGGGGCGATCTATACCCATGTCATCAGTTTGTTGGTGACGAGAAATTTCTTCTTGGAAACGTATGGGAAGGCGTATCTAACACGAAAATTCAAAATGAATTTTTAGCTTGTAACGTATATTCCAGACCTGAGTGTGAAAATTGCTGGGCAAAATTATATTGCTCGGGTGGATGTGCCGCAAACGCTTACCACGCCACCGGAAGCATCAACGGAATATATGAATATGGTTGCGAGCTATTCCGCAAAAGAATGGAATGTGCCATTATGCTCGAGGTTTCCAAAACCTTGGAAGAAGTATGAAAACACCAATTTACGATTTCGTACAAAACTATTTAAAAAAAGACCCAACAAGGCTTCATATGCCGGGTCACAAAGGAATAGGTCCTCTTGGGATTGAACAATCAGATATTACCGAAATTGACGGCGCCGATGTTCTTTATCACGAAAAAGGAATTTTGAAGGAAAGCCAAGAAAATGCCTCTTTCCTTTTTGACAGCGCAAAAACCCTGTATTCTACCGAAGGTGCAACCCTTTGTATTCGAGCGATGCTGGCAATGGTTCGTCAATATGCTGATGAAAATGGTAAAAAGCCCATAATTGCCGCTTGTAGAAATGCGCACAAATCCTTCATTACAGGATGCGCTTTAATGGATCTTGATCCAATTTGGATTGAGAATTCGCCTCTCTCCCTATTTGGAAGCAAAATGTCTGATAAGGATCTTCTGCATTTTCTTTCAAGTCAAAAAAACCTTCCGTGCGCGGTATATCTCACCTCTCCCGATTATTTGGGGAATATGATAGATATTAAAGCCATTGCAGATATCTGCCATAAAAATGGAATTCTTCTGATTGTTGACAATGCCCACGGTGCTTACTTGCATTTTTTAGCGCAGCCCTGTCATCCATTAGACTTAGGCGCAGACCTTGTCTGTGATTCCGCCCACAAAACCTTTCCTGTTTTAACAGGAGGCGCTTATCTGCACATTTCAAAAAATGCCCCGAAAATTTTACAAGATTATTCCTCCTCTGCCATGGCGCTTTTTGCATCGACAAGTCCTTCCTATTTGGTTTTGCAATCTCTGGATTTATGCAATGCATACTTAGTTGAATACAATAAAAAGCTTTTTGAATTTTGCGCTGCAGTGGTTGATGTGAAAAAGGAATTAAGGCGGTCAGGCTTTCAACTGATTGGCAATGAACCTTTAAAAATTACAATTTTGACAAAATCATATGGATATACAGGTTTAGATTTTTCCCGTCTTCTAAAAAACAAAAATCTAATCGCTGAATTTGCCGACCCAGATTTTGTCGTGCTAATGGTAAGCCCCGAGCAAGGAATAGCCTCCTTAAAAAAAATCTGCAAAATACTTACTGATATAGCACCAAGAAAAGAAATATTAGAGTTCCCTCCTCAGATACCAAACTATTCTAAAATAATTTCACCTAGAGAAGCACTACTTTCCGCCTATGAAACACTTCCTATTGATCAATGTTTAGGTCGAATTCTTTCCCAGCCCAGCATAACCTGTCCACCTGCAATTCCTATTGCCATTTGCGGTGAACAAATAACAAAAGAGCATCTTTTGTTATTCAAATACTATGGAATTGAAAAACTTTCCGTAAAAAAATAACAGGAGCCAAATTGGCTCCTGTTATTTTTTTACCTCAGAAAAAAACGACAAGTTCCAAAAGAAACCTGTCGTCGTTTGG